>CANQXE010000019.1 GCA_947627725.1 uncultured Clostridia bacterium
ATATTTTTCTATTTGAAGAATAAGCGTAAATATTTTTGAAAGGGTATGATTTAGTCTTGAACTATATCATACAAGGTAAAAATGAAAAAAGCAAAGAAAATGATTGCAGTATTATTAGCTGCCATTATGTTAATGTCTTCGACCGCTGTTTCCGCTTTTGCTGAGAATGAAGCAAATAAAAACTCATCATTATACGAGGAATTACTGGCTTCAGGAAATTTGGAGGAAATTAACAAAAGCAGTATTAAAAGCAATTCAATTAAAAAGCAAACAATGTCAAGAGAAACTATTTTAAAAATTAATAATAATCGTGTTCTTAAACAATTATCACTGACATCAAGCAATATCAAATCTTTTAATACTGTTTGCTATGATTACAATCCCGATATTAAATATGAAACAGAATTTGATAACGGTTCAATAGTAAGCTATGACAGAAATATGAATATAATTGCCTATTCTAATTTTGATAGAAATTCGGATAACCATCATATTTCAACTATGTCACCATACAATGACAATGATAAAATAATTGAAGCATTAAAGCAAGAATACGAAATTGATGAAACATATGCTCTTGATATAAATAATAACGATAACGGAGATATTGTATATTATTGGGAAAAAATTGATGAAAACGGGTGCCGAAATATTTATGATTCTTTATCTGTCCGTATAGATGGTATTACCAATAAAATCGTTACATTTAACAGATTCAATGATTCTCCTCAATCATCTAAAACAATTATATCAGAAGACGAAGCTAAAAGCATTGCATTAAATCTAAAAGAAGATTTCAATCACATAACAAGTTGCGAGAAAAAGTATGTTAAGCCGAATTTCATTTGGAATGAAGAAGAAATTTTGTATGAAAATGCCGATATTGTAAGACTTGCATACAATGTGTGCATTGATGATATATATTTTGTTCACATTGATGCCGAAACAGGTGAGGTAATAGGTGGAGATATGGTGAAAGCAGGCAATAATGCTGGAACTTATGTAGACAAAGATATGCTCTATTCCAATGCTTGTGCAGATTTAGCAAAAACTGCTTTTCCTAAACTTGGCTATAGCAATTCCGTAACTTTTATAGGTAGTGGCAGCAGTATGCGAAACAGCTTATTAAATTATGTTCAAAAAGATTCCTCTGCATATGGTTTATATATTCGTTGTCACGGTACATCAACAGACTTGAGAACCACTACAAATTATTTACTGCACTATTCTGAAGTTAAAGGTAATTGGCATTTAGTTTTTTTAGATTCCTGTTCAACAGCAGCTAATTCTACATGGGCTAACGCTTTTAATATTAACAGTTCATACAGTAAACGTGCCTTTTTAGGTTGGTCAACCGATGCAAATGCAAGTCCAACATATCAATTTTGCCGCTTTTTTTGGCCGGAAACAAGTGCACGAAAACATTCTGCAAATATCAGAGATGCAGCTGTTTGGGCGGCTTCTCAAGTTCCTGGAAGTGGTACCACACCAATTAGATTTTACGGCGATAAAACTTATAACGGTAGAGCATATTAGTTTCTATTAAAAATGATACTTTTAATACTGATAGATTAAATATAAGTTTTATGGAATAATTTTAATTACATTTCTTTTTATAAGCTAAGCTTAGTTTTAATCGTGTCCTCAGTTTATAGAAAAACCCTGTTTCTGTTTTTTGAAGCAGGGTTTTGACATATATTTTGATAAATGTCTGCCATATTGATAAAAATGAGTTGAGATGTGGTGGTTTTCACCTTTTGCAACTCTACTGTACCTTTGTACGCCAACGAATTGCCAAAAGGTAAATTCAGTTTCATTTCTCGAAGTCTGCCGGCGTGTAGAAATTTGATTTCTGGACTTTTTCTAGATTCTGAACATTGTTTTTTTCTTTATCTTTAATATATTTAGTAAAATTTAATCATTTTTGCGCTATATTTCTTTATTTTGACATTCTTCATTGACGATATATATCACATTTGTTATTTATAGAACAATTATTTATTTTGAATTATCAAATTAAATTTAAAACAAAGGAGAATATATCAATGATAAAATGTGAAAAATGCGAAACGGAAAATGATTCGTCAGTTAAAGTTTGTTCAAATTGCGGAGCAAAATTACATACCATAAACGATTTTGCCGTTATAATACTTTTAATTTTGTTTTTCCCCATAGGATTATATTTGATGTGGTCAAAAACAAATTGGAGCAAGGCGGCAAAAATTACAGTTACAGCAATATTTGTAATTTTAACCATTATTGCCTTATTTTCAAATAATAACGATTCAAATAATGCTGAACCGGCAGTAAGTATTATTTCAACAGAGCAAGCAGCACAATCAACAACAAAATTAACAACTAAAGCTACAACCGAAGCACCAACTACAACAACCGCTGTCCCTGAAACAACAACTGCTACAACAACAGAAAGAACAACTGAAACAACAGAAAAAAGGACTGCTGCCTCCACAACGAAAAAGCATACTACAACTGAATATACTACAGTTCAGGAATACAGCGAAACAGTATACCGAACCCCTTCGGGCAAAAGATATCATTTAAGTTCAACATGCGGCGGTAAGAACAGCTATGAGGTTTCTCTTGACAGTGCAATAGCCGCAGGTTTAACACCTTGTCAAAAATGCGCAGGCTGATTAATTAATATAATTAGTATTTTAATGTGCTTATACCACTCCGTTTTCTAAAATGCTGAATTTTTTATTATCACAATCTATTTCAGCCATTGCACCGTAAGGTAAAATAAAAATCGGTGAAGTGTGACCGAAATTCATATTAGCAACTATCGGTAAATTGACAATACCATATTTATAATTAACAATTTGTAACATAGCATTTTTATGTTCGTCAAACGGAACGTCACTGCATAATTTACCAATAATCAATCCGTTAAGCACCTGAAGTGCACCAATTTTACCAAGCCAATCCAAAAAATCAGCAAGATCACTCGGTGCAAAAAATTCGGGAATGTCCTCGAGAAATAAAATCACATTTTCAAAGTCATATTTTGACAGTGACGAAAAATTCTTTAATCCGGTATGTCCGCCAAAAAGCTTTCCTGTTGATTTACCCGTACCTTGAATCCATAAAAAGCCATTATCATTTTTGTATACTTTAGCATAACTCTTATCAAAATAGTTATTCTCATCACAACTATATTCTGTTGACGGTTTAATTTCTCCTATAACGCTATTATCAAACAAAACCTTTATTAACCATTTCCGACTGTATGGGTGAAATTGGGGAGTTTCAGCAATCGTAGGTAATAAATTGTGACCGTAAAAAGTAGACAGACCCGCTTTATAACAAAACAAATGAAAATTCATAACATCAGAACAGCCAATAAATATTTTAGGGTTATATTGTATAGTTTTGGCATCCAAAAACGGCAGAACTTTTTCACTGTCATTTCCTCCGATATTTGCAATAATTGCTTTTATATTTGGATTTTCAAATGCCCACATCAAATCTTCTGCCCTTGCTTGCGGATTATTTTTTAAATAATCTTCACCTTTCTGCGAATTTGGCGAGGATACTACCTGAAGTCCTAAACTTTCAAGACGCATTTTCCCAATGTTGTATTTCCATAAAACATCAGAATTTCCAGAAATGCCCCAGCATGGGCTGACTGTAGCAATGATATCACCTTTATTCAATTTTTTAGGTTTTATAAGTTCGACCATTCATCTCACCTGTTATATTGTAAATATTTATTCATAAAATTGCTCTGTCAAATTGAGAAACCCCCGAACAATCGGGGGTTTTCGCAGGCAATATTTTTGCCTTCAAATGGCGCAGATGAAGAGATTCGAACTCTTGAATACTCGGTAAAGCATTACACGATTTCCAATCGTGCTCCTTCGGCCAGCTCGGACACATCTGCATATTGCGTTTGCTATTATACATTACTGATAAAAAAATTGCAAGTCTTTTATTTCACATAGATGAAATAAAAGACTTGTATTTGAATAAGGGGCTTGCCCCGTCATTCAATGTGGTAAGGCATGGCGGGGACATCTTGCCTAAGTTATATTTAATCAAGCACCTGATAATAAGAAGAAAAATTATTAAGCTTTTCCTCAAACTTATCCTTATGCTGTTCCTTTGGAACCTCAATGGGATAATGCCCTGTAAAACAGCCGTTGCAAAATCCGCATTTTGATTTTTCAGCAAGCTTATTCGTAGCCTCGACAGAGAGATAACCGAGACTGTCAACACCGATTTCCTGAGCAATTTCCTCAACGGTATCAAATCTGCATGCCATCAGATTTTCCTGTGAGTCAACATCTGTTCCGAAGAAGCAGGGATATTTAAACGCGGGCGAGGAAACACGCATATGCACCTCTTTTGCCCCAGCCTCACGGAGAAGTCTGACAATTCTCGCGCAGGTTGTACCGCGCACAATTGAGTCATCAATCATTATTACACGTTTGCCGTTGATATTTTCTTTTATTGCATTAAGCTTAATTCTTACAGCATCCTCTCGCTGGTCCTGAGACGGCTGAATAAAGCTCCTGCCTATATATCTGTTCTTTATAAAACCGACACCGTACGGTATACCGCTTTCATACGCATATCCAAGTGCGGCGTCAAGACCCGAATCGGGAACGCCTATAACTATATCAGCGTCAACGGGATGCTCTTTAGCGAGAAAAGCTCCTGCTCTCATTCTTGCGTGCTGAACTGACGAGCCTTCAATAACAGAATCGGGACGGGCAAAGTAGATATACTCAAACACGCATATATTGCCCTTCTTGCCGCAATGCGTTTCTATTGACCGTACGCCGTCAGTACCGATAACAACAATTTCACCCGGCTTAATATCTCGGATGAATTTTGCTCCCAAGGTATCAAGTGCACAGGACTCGGACGCAACAATATATGCTCCGTCATGAGTTTTGCCGAGACAGAGCGGTCTGAATCCGTTCGGGTCACGAAACGCAATTAGCTTTGTGGCAGTCATAACCACGCAGGAATATGCGCCTTTCAAGGAATACATAACCTTTTCAATCGCCTCTTCGGTATTTTTACTTGTAAGGCGCTGAGAAACTATTGAGTACGCAATCGACTCTGTATCGGACGTACCGTGAAAAATGCCTCCCTTAAGCTCAAACTGCTTTCTGAGCTCAGGCGCATTTACAAGGTTGCCGTTATGCGCGACGGCAAGATTACCCTTGATATGGCGGATAACAAGCGGCTGAATGTTATTGGCGTTTTTACCGCCGGTTGTAGAGTAACGTACATGACCGATTGCCATATTTCCCGTTCCGAGATGCTCCAGACGAGACGATGTAAAGACATCGGGTACAAGACCGTCTCCTCTGTGATGTCTAAAGACGCCGTCGTCATTGACCGCAATGCCGCAGCTTTCCTGCCCTCTGTGCTGTAAGGCAAAAAGGGCAAGATACGCGGAATGAGCAACATGGGTTGTTTTATTTTCAAAAATGCCGAATACTCCGCATTCCTCGTGAAGATTATCAAACATAAAAGTTCCCTCTCTAAAGCATAAAAACAATTTGTTTAAAAACTATTCAGGATCATTCCCGCCTGCTCTAATTAGGAGTATAAAGATTTGCGTACGGTCTTGTCGTTTTAGGTACTAATTTCTTAAACGGCTTTGACATAACCGTACCGTAGTCCGCGCCAAAATACCTGCAATATTTTTTAACATATGATTCAAGCTCTTTTTTATCGTCATCATTGAGAGTTGTAACCTTAATGTTGGGGCTGAGATTTTCCTTTGGAAAATTACCTCTTACAAAAATTTTACCGCCGTGCATACCTGACGCGCAGTGAGTGCCGAAAAGCTTTTCGCCTCTTTTTAGGTCAAGACCTAAAAGAACGATTGTCCCCCCTGCCATATATTCGCCGAGAAATGAGCCTGCTTTTTTACCGATAACAAGCACGGGGCGCATCCGGCGGAACTCCTTCATATGAATACCGCCGCGGCACGCAACATTATCCCTGATATAAATCTGACCGTCACGCATACCGTAGCCCATTGCGTCGCCCGAATGACCGTGAACAACAATTTCTCCGCCGTTCATTGTATTACCAACAGCGTCCTGACAGTTGCCGTATACAACTACTCTTCCGCCGTTAAGATAGCAGGCCATATCATTTCCCGGCGTACCGTATACCTCTATTGTCTTGCCCTCATCCAAAGCGCAGCCGATGTACCGCTGACCGTTTACGTCTTTAACGGTAACCTTTTTACGGTTGGAAAGCTCTTTTTTTATTAAATTATTTACCTTTTCATACCGGGTAAGTCCCGCTTCGATAATCATATCCGAACTCCCCCTCTCAGCTTATCGATTCTTGTTTTTCTGTCAAACATAAATATTGACGGTTCATCAAAAATATCGCCCTCAAGCGTATCAAGTGAAACTCTGTTTGAAATCAAATTAGTATAAATACCTGCGTTAGTGCTTGAATTTATGAGTACATAGCCGACCAGCTTATCTTTCTCAAAGACCAAACGCTTATAGCTGTCACCGTTTTTACTGATTTTATCACTGTACTGCTCACCCTTGGCATTGATAAGACCGCAGGTGCATATTCTAAGACCGAAAAAATCAATGGCGTTTACTGAATATGTACCGCCGACAGTAACGTCCTCCCCTGCCATTTGAGCGCCCGCGACATTACCCTGCTGTACGGCATTCGGCCAAAGAGCGATAATCCTCTTTGAGCCGTCAAGCATATCAACAGACACACAGCAGTCTCCTGCTGCATATATATCCTCATTGCTCGTCTGCATTGTCTGTGTATCTGTAACAATACCTCTGTTGACCTCAAGCCCCGCTTTCTCCGCAAGGTCAATCTGCGGTCTTACGCCGACCGCAAGAATAAGCAAATCACACGGCAGCTTTTTGCCGTTTTTGAGAGTTACTGCCGTTATCTGCTTGCCTTTGGACGTTGCTTTAACAACAGTATTTTCAAGATGAAATTTAATACCGTTATTCTCCAGGTGCTTTTTAACCTGCTTTGCGGAATCAGCGTCAAGGATTGACGGAAGAACTCTCGGCGCAAGCTCTACAACATCAACGCTTTTGCAGATTTTTACAAGTCCCTCCGCCGCCTTCATACCTATAAGTCCCGCGCCGATTACTACCGCCCTTGTCTTACTGTTTGCAAGCTTTTTAACGTCTTTAGAAGCCTTCAGGTCAAGGAATGTCAGGGCATTTGATTTTTTCTCAACATTTTCCATAGGCGGAACAAACGGCTTTGAGCCTGTGCAAAGACACAGCTTGTCGTAAGGATAGCTTTTTCTGCCGACCTTAACCGTTTTCTTCTTTGTATCAATTGATGTAACCTTTGAATCGGTTACAATATCAATCTTCTTTTCTTTGTAGAAATTCGGCTTGCGGAGAGCCATATCACTCTCCTTGACCTTTCCCTTTAAATAATAGCTGATTGACGGACGTGAGTACGGCATATACGCCTCCTCCGTAAGCACGGTAACCGTACCCTGTGAGTCAGTCCTTCTGACTGCCTCCGCCGCCGCAAGCCCCGCCGCAGACGCGCCTATAATAACATATCTCATTATTCAGCACCTCCTGCCTCTAACCAGAGCAGCGCCCTGTTGGGACAATTCTTAACACAGGCGGGTTCCTCGCCGCCGCACAAGTCGCATTTAAAAGCAATATTTCCTGTTTTTATGCAGCCGATGGGACAAACGGCAAGGCAGGTCATACATCCTATGCACTTGTTTTCATTTACAGATACAATTCCCGTTTTCTTGTCCTTTGTCATTGCTCCCGTAATGCATGCCTTAACACAGGCAGGATCGTCGCAGTGACGGCAATTAACGGCAACTGACGCCGTCTTGTCACCGTAAACCGAGATACGGCTGACGGGAGCGGGATTTTCAACCTTATATGCTTTTATTACATCCTTTGATTTTGAATGATTTGTTTTGCAGTAAACCTCGCAAAGGCGGCAGTTTATGCAAAGCTCTTCTCTTGCGAATACCTTTTTCATAAATAACTACCTCCTTATTCTCCGGCGTGCTTAATGCCGAGTATTTCAAGCTCTTTTTCAGTCAAGCCGATACCCCTCAGCATCAGTCGGTTGCCTCTTAACGAATCAATTGAATTAATACCCATACCGCCCATAATCTCTTTTATTTCGTGATTCCATGCGTCAATGAGATTAATCACTCTCTTATGGGAAATTTCGGGATTAAGACGCCTTGTAAGCTCGGGGCGCTGAGTAGCTATACCCCAGTTGCATTTTCCCGTATTACAGGTCTGGCACATATGACATCCCATTGCAATAAGCGGTGCCGAAGCAACATAGCAGGCATCCGCGCCGAGCGCAATAGCCTTGACAATATCGGACGAGCAACGGAAAGAGCCAGCCGCTACAAGAGAAACAGTTGAGCGGATACCTTCGTCACGAAGCCTCTGGTCCGCCGCCGCGAGCGCAAGCTCAACAGGAATACCCACATTGTCACGTATTCTTGTGGGAGCGGCGCCTGTTCCGCCTCTAAAACCGTCAATTACAACTATATCAGCGCCTGCTCTTGCACAGCCTGACACAATAGCGGCAACATTATGTACAGCCGCAATCTTAACCGATACGGGCTTTTTATTGTCTGTCGCCTGCTTTAATGACCATATGAGCTGACGGAGATCCTCGATAGAATAAATATCATGGTGCGGTGCAGGTGAAATAGCGTCGGAGCCCTCGGGAATCATACGAGCATTCGATACCTCCACATTAACCTTTTCACCGGGAAGGTGACCGCCGATACCTGGCTTAGCGCCCTGACCGATTTTGATTTCAATAAATTTGGAATTATTAAGATAGCCCTTATTTACGCCGAAACGACCCGACGCTACCTGAACAACGGCATAGTCACCGAACTCCGCAAGCTCGGGGTGAAGTCCGCCCTCGCCCGTATTAAACAGCGTTCCAAGCTCCCTTGCAGCCATGGCAAGTGATTTCTGAGCATTCATTGAGATTGAGCCGAAGCTCATAGCAGAAAACATAATCGGTGTTTCAAGCATAACCTGCGGCGGCATTTTTGTAATTGATTTGCCTTTTTTCTCAACCTCAAGCTTTTCGGGCTTGCGTCCGAGAATCGCACGGATTTCCATAGGCTCACGCAACGGGTCAATAGACGGATTTGTAACCTGTGAAGCATTAAGTAAAATTTTATCCCAGTAAATCGGGTAAGGCTTAGGATTACCCATTGCGGAGAGAAGCACGGATCCTGTTTCAGCCTGTCGGCAGATTTCCTGCTGATACTGAGGTGTCCAGTTTGCATTCTCACGGTATTCACAAACATATTTTTCAATTCGCAGCGCGCCTGTGGGACAAAGGTCAACACAGCGGTGACACGCAACACAGTTATTTGAATTGCAGAGAACAGTCTTGCCGTCATCGTCAAAATAATGACACTCATTGGAACACTGACGAACACAACAGCCGCAGTCAATACAGCGCTCTCTGTCACGAACGACAGTAAATCTGCGCGGAATAAAATGAATCATCAGTCATAAACCTCCTCATCATCAATCTCAAGAGGAATAAATACAGGCTCGGCGCCTGAAACCGACCATACCTTTTCGGGATTGGGACAAATAATTCTGATTGCCGATTCCTCCGAGGCAAAATATGCCCTGTTGCCTTTAGTCGCGGCGGTTAACGAACGGAGCTTCAGTCTGTCGTTGATAGCAAGAAGTCCCTTGTTTGAGCCTAAAATTACGGAAAACGGACCGTTTACAAGAGCGCCGTTATAAATAGAACGAAGATTTGTGAAATATTCCTTTTTCTCGTCGTCCATTCTGTCAATTTCATCCCACTCGGGAGCGGTCAAAACATCGGCAGCTACCTCTATGGGCAGATTGTGGTGACGAAGCAGATGGTCAAATAAATATGTAATAACCTCCGTATCCGTCTGCATTGTGCAGATATAGCCGAACTGCTCAATATATCTGCGGTTTGCGTCGTAAGAGGAAATTTCGCCGTTATGGACAATTGACCAGTCAAGAATATTAAACGGATGAGAGCCGCCCCACCAGCCCGGTGTATTTGTCGGGAAACGTCCGTGAGCGGTCCATATGTAAGCCTCATACTGATCAAGCATATAGAATTCGCCGACATCTTCAGGATAACCGACAGCCTTAAAGCAGCCCATATTCTTGCCGCTTGAAAAGATATATGCGCCGTCAATGGCATTATTAACTTTTGTAACGCACTGAGCAACATACTCCTGCTCGTCAAGACGAGCGTCCTTCATACGCACTCTGTTTGCCTTACCGAAATATCTCCAGATATCAGGACCTCTTTCAATGCTTTCAACCTGCTTTGTTGGTATTCTTTCAGCAACGTCAATATTAAAATGTCTGAACAAAAAGTCCTCGCACTGCTTTCTTGCGTCATTTGTTTCAAAGAAAACATGAATAGCATATTCATCCTTATGCTCCGGATAAATTCCGTAAGCGGCAAAACCGCCGCCCAAGCCGTTTGAACGGTCGTGCATAAGAGCAATAGACTTAATAATTTCCGAACCGTTTATGCGCTTGCCTTTTCTGTCAATAATAGCGGCAATGGCACAACCGGAAGGAATTCTTACTTCTCCCTCTCTAAGCATAATCATTCTCCTTAAAGTTAATATATAAATACATTTTATATAATGCTAATTAAATTTTACACTAAATATATATTAATAGTCAATTATGCTGAGTATAGAAAATACTCAGCATTTTATGCGGATTTATGTATAATTTAACATAAATTTTTATATTTTTCGCATATTTATTCCATTTTTACTGTATATCAATGTATAATTATAAATTATAGCTCTGCCGCAGAATACGGCAGAGCCTGATTTGTCAGAATTTACTAAACAGATGAAATTAAACGTCGTCCTCACCCTGTAACGCGTCATAACCGTGCTCGCCTGTGCGCACTTTTACAACATCGTCAACATCATAGACAAATATTTTACCGTCTCCGATATTGCCTGTATAGAGTACTCCACGAGCCGTATCAATAACCTTTGATACCGGAACGGCGGAAACTACCATTTCAAGCTTCATCTTAGGATTAAGGCTCATTTCCTCAATTTCAACACCACGGTATTTTCTTATGTGTCCCTTTTGAGTACCGCAACCCATTACATTTGTAACAGTCATACCTGTTATACCAATTGAGTTCATTGACTCTTTAATCTCTTCAAATTTAGCAGGATTGAATATCATAACAATCTTAGTGAGCTTAGCGTCAGTATTTGTTGTATATGTTTCAACAGGAACCGCTTTTTCAACAGACGCCGCAGGAACAGCCGCTTTAATTGAAGAAGATGTTGCGTAGCTTACAGCAGGCATAAAGTCCGCATATGCTGACGGGAGATTATGCTCTGTTGAGTCAAGACCCTTGATTTCCTCTTCCTCGGAAACTCTGAGACCGACTGTCTTTTTAAGGATAAAGAAAGCGACTGTCATTGTAACGGCTGCCCAGCCCGCAACTGAAGCAAAGCCTACAAGCTGTATTCCAAGCTGGCTGAGACCTCCGCCGTAGAACAAGCCTTCTTTAATGCCTGCAACTGCAAAACCGGGAGCTTTTTCTGTTGCGAAAAGACCAACCGCGATTGTTCCCCAGATACCGTTTGCCATATGAACGGCGACCGCGCCGACAGGATCATCAATATGAAGCTTCTTATCAAGCAGTTCAACAACAATAACAACAAGAAAACCTGAAACAAGACCGATAATTCCCGCGCCGAGTGTATCTGTTACGTCACAGGGAGCGGTAATCGCAACAAGACCCGCGAGCGAGGCGTTAAGCGACATTGATACGTCGGGTTTGCCGTCCTTTACCCAAGTGAAAATCATTGTTGTAACAGTTGCTACTGCGGGAGATACTGTAGTTGTAAGAAGAATAGATGCAAGCGTGCTGACATCTGTTGCGGCGGCACCGTTAAATCCGTACCATGCAAACCAGAGAATAAATACGCCGAGCGCACCGAGTGTAAGCGAATGACCGGGTATAGCCTTAACCTTTTTCTTTCCTGTTTTTTTATCCTTGACATACTTGCCGATACGCGGACCGAGAAAGATTGCGCCGATAAGAGCAGCTATACCGCCGACCATATGAATAGCGCAGGAGCCTGCGTAATCGTGGAAGCCGAGCTTCTGAAGCCAGCCGTTGCCGTCCGGATTCCAAATCCAGCCTGCCTCAATGGGATAAACAACAGCCGAAATGATAGCTGAATAAATACAGTAGGCTGAAAACTTTGTTCTTTCCGCCATAGCGCCCGAAACAATCGTCGCCGCCGTTGCGCAGAATACGAGATTGAATACAAAGTTAGACCAGTCGAATTCATTGTAATGTGTAAAGATACCCATATTAGGCAGTCCTATAAAGCCGGCGATATAATCCTCGCCGCACATAAGCGCATAACCTATAAGTATAAACATTACCGTGCCGATACAGAAATCCATAAGATTTTTCATAATGATGTTACCAGCATTTTTTGCTCTGGTGAAGCCGCTTTCAACCATTGCAAAGCCGCACTGCATAAAAAATACCAACACAGCGCCGATTAGAAACCATACGCCGAAAACAGTGCCGTCGATGGCTTCAAAAATTGATTCCATAGTCATAGTCATTCCTCCTCCATACTTTTATAATTATAGAATCATAATAACAGAGATAATATAAAAAAGGGCGCCCGTATTACTACGGACACCCCATTGTGCCTGAATAAATCAGCGCCTGCGTCTAACAGCAGACGCTGATAAAAGATGGCTTGCGCCATCAAAGAGAGGGCTCGTTTACGACCGCTCGCGGTGCGAGATAAAGGGAGTAAAAAGAGCTGGCAGCGGTCAAAATTTCAGAGGGCAAATATTTGTTTGCACGAATGAAATTTGGGGCACCGCAACTGAATCTCGTTTACGACCCAAACAGTACATCAATAACTACTGTTTACAATCACATATTGCAACCGAAAAATTAAACGACAGTTGTACCGCAACTGAATCTCGTTTACGACCATTCACTACGTGACATAAATACTCTTTATATTCTTTTTACTCCAACAGTAAAGCATTAGCTAATGTTTGCAGTTCAGTAAATCTCGTTTACGACCCAAACAGTACATCAATAACTACTGTTTACAATCACATATTGCAACCGAAAATACCTTTATTTTTTCTACTGCTTCGCATAGCAAGAGAAAAAGCCGTAATGCATAAAGATTAATATCTGACGATATACTCATCAATCTCCCACTGAGAAACCTTTGTGCGGTAATCATCCCACTCGTTTTTCTTACCCTCAGTGTAAGCGTTGAATACGTGGTCGCCGACTGTCTCCTTGATAAACGGATCAGCCTCTGACGCCTTAATAGCCTCTTCAAGTGAGCCGGGCAGACAATCAATTCCTCTTTCCGCAAGCTCCTCATCGGAAAGCTCAAATACATTATAATCAACAGCAGGAGCAGGCTCCATACCCTTCTTTATTCCGTCAAGTCCCGCCGCAAGGCAAAGCGCCATTTCAAGATATGGGTTACAAGCAGGGTCAGGACAGCGAAGCTCTACACGCGTACCCATTCCGCGTGCTGCGGGAATACGTACAAGACATGAACGGTTAGATGCCGACCAAACAATATATGTCGGAGCCTCGTAGCCGGGAACAAGTCTCTTGTAAGAATTAACTGTCGGATTTGAATATACCGCAAGACCTTTAACATGAGCCAGGATACCTGCAATAAAGTTATGTGCGATTTTGCTGAGTCCGTCAGGACTTTCAGGGTCATAGAACGCATTTACGGTTTTACCGTCGGCATCCTTTGTCATCAGCGACATATTTGTGTGCATACCTGAACCGTTGATACCGTAAATCGGCTTTGGCATAAATGTTGCGTGAAGACCGTGCTTTGTTGCATATGTCTTAACAACATGCTTAAAGGTCATTACACGGTCAGCGGTTGTCATAACCTCGTCAAACTTAAAGTCAATTTCGTGCTGACCTTCAGCAACCTCGTGGTGTGACGCCTCAATTGTATAACCCATTTCCTCAAGAGCAAGGCAAATATCACGTCGGCAGTTTTCGCCGTGGTCAATCGGGTTAAGGTCAAAGTAACCGCCCTCATCGCCTGTGATTGTTGTCGGATTGCCGTCCTCGTCAAGCTTAAAGAGGAAGAATTCGCACTCAGGACCTACGTTAAAGGTGTAACCCATTTCCGCTGCCTCGTCAACAACCTTTTGAAGTACATTTCTCGGGTCACCGAGAAACGGAGTTTTATTGTCCGCGCAATATACTGAGCAGATAAGGCGGGCTGTCTGGGTGTTCTGGTGCTTTCTCCAAGGGAAAATCGTCCATGTGTCATAGTCGGGATGAAGATACATATCAGATTCATCAATACGAACAAAGCCGTCAATAGATGAGCCGTCAAACATACACTCGTTATCAAGGGCTTTTTCAAGCTGTGAGCTTGTTATGGAAACGTTTTTCATTATACCGAAAACGTCTGTGAACTGAAGTCTGATAAATTCTACGCAATTTTCTTCCGCGCTTTTAAGAATGTCTTCCTTTGTGTACTTACTCATAGTAAATACTCCTCTCTTAAATAATTTCTTGCTTTATTATTTGCTATAAAAAAGAGGGCATTCCGCCTAAGCGGAACGCCCTTGTTCTTACTACAATGACATTATACTTGACTGCATCGACGTTTGTCAACTTTTTTATAAAAGTTTGTTAATTATAATTGAGCCGGCAAAAAAAGGTTAAATATTTTTGTGCAACATTGACATATAACCGCAACTATGGTACACTCTATGTCAAACTTATAAACTGTTTATCAATAACCTCGTCCACCATACTGGTATAATACTCCACAGTACCGCCTTCCTGGACGTGAGTGGACGCCAAATCATTTGTATAATCACCGAGCTTGTAGACATCAAACTTAAATTTACCGTCGTCCCCCCTGTTATAATGGCAGACTATCGGAACGAGCTTAGCGGTTGAAATCTCAATTTCATCGCCCTTCTTTTCAATCGTAAGCTGGGCAATGCCTCCGCAAAGCTGATCAAGCTCAATCTGGTGGGAAATAAAATTGCCGAGTGAATAGTAAACAATCATTTTCTTTCCGGTAGTTTCATTCGTCACCCACTCAACTGGCTGAAGGACATGAGGGTGGCACCCTATAACAATATCGACGCCCAAGTCGGAGAACAGTTTTGTATATTCTTTTTGATAATCCGAAACATCGTGGCTGTTTTCGTTTCCCCAATGAGGAAATACTATTACAACATCGGAATACTTTCTTGCTTCTTTTATATCGGCAGTTACTTTTTCCTTATCAAGCAGATTTACACACCACGGCTTGTCGTCGGGCAGCGGAATACCGTTTGTTCCGTAGGTATAATTTAATAGTGAAAAGGTTATACCGTTCTTTTCATAATAGGTTATTTTGTTATATGACGCTTCATCCGCGTTGACACCGAGCTGAACGACATTGCTTTTACCGGAGAAAAACTCAATTTCCTTTTCTATACCTGCCCAACCCTTGTCCATTGTGTGATTAGTTGCACAGTTAAAAATATCAAATCCAGCGTCAATAGCGGCGTCACCTATCTCCCACGGAGAATTGAAAATCGGATAACCTGTATATTCAAAGGATTCTCCTCCCAAAATCGTTTCCTGGTCAATTACCGCTATATCTGCTTTTTCAATATCCGGCTTAATGTTTGCATATAATGAAGTATAATTAAGCGTTCCGTCCTCTTGCTCACCGGCGGCAATAAGCGTATTGTGAATAAGATTATCACCTACCGCAACAAGAGTCACCTTTGAATTTTCAGCTTTCTTCTGAGCGGTTGTTTCGTCTTCATTGGTAACTGATACCGAAGTCTCCGCTGTCGGCGTTTTTTCATCTGATTTTTTAGTAATATTGCCGCTTACTGCAAAAGCTATTAAAACAACAACGGCAAGAATAACCGGCGCTAATATCCAGAGCCTGTCCTTTTTATTTTCAGTCAAAATATCACTCCTCTAAGCAATTTAAAATATTGTATCATATTTTTATTATTAACACAATACAGATTTTGTATTGCAAAATCACGGAAATAAACAATCAAAAAGGTGGTTAAAAATGGAAACTGTTATGATGTATGTTCTGTTTGCTGTCGGTCTCGTTCTTATAATCAAGGGAGGAGACTGGTTTGTGGACAGCGCAAGCTGGATTGCCGAGGTACTCGGAGTACCGAAATTCGTAATCGGCGCAACAATCGTATCTATCGCTACGACATTGCCCGAGATGATAGTAAGCATACAAGCTACCGCAAAGGGAAACGTTGATATGGCCGCGGGAAACGCAATAGGCTCCGTAACGGCAAATACCGCTATGATTATGGGAATATTCATTGTATGTATGCCATTCGCAGTTAAACGAAAGGAATTTACTCCCAAGGCGCTTATGATGTTTTTCGCCTCTGCCGCTCTCGTGCTCGGCTGTATATTTACCGCAAAACGCTCGCTTACCTTTGAGGGAGAAACTAACGACTACTATTCGCTTTCAACCATCGGACTGTGTGTTCTTATTATTATTTTTATTACATTTTTTATAGAAAACTTTATTTCAATGAAAAGAGAGCAGACGCAGATTGAGCCGGCTCCTCACAGCATAGGACTCCAGGAGGAGGACGGTATAATACCCACAAAGGAAAGCGCGGGCAAAGGCGACTGGGTAAAAAATATTATCACATTTGTTCTCGGCGCCGCAGGCATTGTAATAGGAGCCGACCTGCTCGTTGACTACGGCACATTGATTGCCCAGAATCTCGGAATACCGCAAAGGGTTATCAGCGTTATCGCAATCGCAATAGGAACATCGCTTCCCGAGCTTGTAACGACAATAACAGCTCTCAGGAAAAAGGTCGGCGCGCTTTCAGTCGGAAATATCTTAGGCGCCAATATAATTGACCTCACGCTTATCCTGCCGATATGCTCCTTCGTTTCAATGGGAAAAGGCACGGGTGCGTTAGCGGTTTCCGCATCTTCGGTTACAATTGATATGGTTGTCTGCCTTGCGGCAATTGCGATAGCCGTATTCCCCGCAATAATAACGCAGAAATTCAGAAGATGGCAGGGCATACTGATGCTCACGGGCTATGCGGGATACGTTATAACAGTGTTTATCTAAGTAAAAAACTCATAGAATCCTCAAAATAGGGTTCTATGAGTTTTCTTTTACCACTTGTTATAAACCTTTTCACAAAAGGCGTACATATTTTCAATTTTCAGCTTAGTACCGTTATCAAGAATAACAGTGCCGTTCCACAAACCATGAACCTGATGCGTCTTCATACCGAAAAGATTTAACGGCATCATATTTGAATAATGGTCATAAAACGGCCTCATCGTCAAATCAAGCCTGCCGTCATCGCTTATAAAATGCCATTCGCTCATCCACCGATTGTTAATTTCAGGGTCATTTTCAAGGTGAACATTGCTAATTTTATGGCATACACCGTCATAAAACAAAGCGGTTTCGCTCGCGTTCGAGGTATCGCCAAAGCCCCATGTCAGCTCAAAGCCGAAGAGTTTACCGTCTGTTTTTGTACTGCCGTTTGCCCAGTACCACATATTTTTATAGGGCCATATTCCCCTGCCCCAATCAAGTACAGTATATGTATTATCCCTTGAAAATTCAAATCTTTCATCGCCGTACAGTACATAGCCCTCGGTAGAAAGGCAGTTGATTTTATTAGTATAGAAAAAATGTCCTTTTTCTTTAAAAGGTATTGCTATTGTTATGCTCTCGTGATTCGGTAATCTTTCGCATATAAAATCTGCGGACACTTTCTTTCCCTTGCAAACGCCCTCAAATTTCAGACGGTGGCGCTCCTCGGTAACGTCAAATTCAATTGTGGTTTTTCCGTGCTTATAGTACAGATAATTTTCACGGTCGCCGTTTTTATTCAATCTGTTTTTGTGAGGAGTAAAAAGCTGTACGCTCATCGTATCAAATTTTCTGCCTGTTTTTAAATCAACAAAACCGAAGGTTGCGCAGGTGGCAAGCGAGATATTGAAGAAATTAATCTGCACCATAATTTCACCGTTGCTTATCTGGTAAAAATCCCATTCCTTAAGTCTCATAATACTTACGGAATGTTTTTCTATGTTATAATCATACAGATTGCGCCTGCACCAACCGGGATTCATAACATTTCCGCTGTCGTCAAGAAGCGAACATTTTTCGGTAATTTCTCTTTGCACAATCCCTCACCTCATATTTATTATATAATAATATTTCGGTTAATTCAACAAAAACGGCAGGGCTTTTATCAAGCCTGCCGTTTTATGTTAATTAATTTATTTCCTCCTTGAGTGTTTCAACAACGGAATCATCTTTGAGTTTTGATACCGAATAAAGCATGGAAAGACCTATAATTATGAATACAGCAAAAATTACCGCCGCATAAAGAACATAATTCAAACTGAACGGAATAGCGCTGTTGGCAAGCATTCTGTTCATTCCAAAGCTTATCAGAATGCTTATCGGTATTGAAAAAATCAGTGCTTTAATTCCGTAAAAAGCGCTCTCAAGGCTCACCATTTTCCTAAAGCCCTTCGGTGACGTTCCCACAGATTTAAGCATAGCAAATTCTTTTTTTCTCATTGCGATGCCTGTTGAAATAGTGTTGATTATATTCGCGATTGTAATAAGCGTTATGAGGGCAATAAATCCGTAAACAAATACCTCAAGAGTAAATACAAGCGTGTTCATTGCCTGAAACGTCTCCACAAAATCGCTTACATATGTGTTTTCATAACCGTTTTCATCAAATATATTCTGAATTTCCTCTGTTACTCTCTCGTGCTGTTCTGTTTCAATACCCATAACGTAAGCAACAAAACCGTCACCATCGTTATCAAAATGCGAATAGGCGTTTGAAGCCGGCAAATAAACGGAAATACAGTTTTGCGCGTTGAGGTTGCAAACATAATTATCCTTATCATAATTGACAAAATCGGTTATTTCAACATCACTCCATATTTTTTCGCCGAGCAGTTTTTCGTTATAAACCTTTAATGTATTATTCTTGTGGTCAATATTGTTCATAAGAACACACTTTAAGTTATCACCGTAGTACTTGTTATAATCAATACCATTATCTTCGCAAAGCTTGTTGAAGTCCTTATCATCAACATAGTTTACAAACATATTCACCTTGGAGTTAAAGAGCTTCTGATATTTGCCTGTCAGAAAATCGGGATTCGATAAAGACGGCTCATCATTTTTATCAAGGTCAAAATACGCGTTAGTTGCACAATAATAATTGTCAATATCCGAAATGTTTTCAAGCTGACTGATAAACTTATCCTTGTCATTATAATTTACAATTGTCTCTACCTGATAAGGAACCGTTTCCAAATTAATTGACTGTACAAAAGCCTGACAGAAATAGTTTACGCTTAAAAACAGGACTACCGAAAGAGCGATTGAAGCGGTAATTACTCTTGACTTCCTGCCGTTTCGCTTAAGATTTTTGTAGGCAAGCTCTCCCTCATATCCGAATACCGCGCGGACAATTTTAGGCGATTTCAGTCTTTTTGCCTTAATTCTGATTTCACTTCTCTGGCGTATTGCGTCAATAGGCGTAATTTTTGACGCCTTTCGTGACGGAATAAACGAGGAAATGAATATCGTAAATGCGCTGAAAATAACTATACCGACTATTGCCCAAAGCGGAACGACAACGTCCATATTCATACCCGAATCACTGACGCCGAGTATCATTCCGGTAGAAATAATTTTTTTCCCGACAGCCTTAAGCGTTATGCCGATTCCTACAATACCCGCTAAAATTCCGACGGGAATACCTATTGCGCCGAGTATAAGCCCCTCATAATAAACAGACAACTTTTTCTGCCTTTTTGTTGCGCCGACCGACGCAAGCATTCCAAGATACCTTACACGTTCTGAAAGCGACATTGCGAAAGCGTTGTAAATCAGCACAACCGACGCAATTAAAATTATGATGAGAACAACTGCCGCCATAGGCAAAATGGATTTCGCCAGCACGCTGTTTTCGTCAATCGCAAATTTTGTTTCAAGATAATTATTATTTATATCGTAATCTTGAATATCATACTGCTTTATAATATCACGGATAACATCAAGAGCTTTATAATTTACCTCCTTAAGCTCAATGGAGGCTGTAACCGTCTGACCGTCTGACAGACTAAGTTTTGATAAATCAAAGCCTCTTACAATACTATAATTAGCCATTGTGGCAGGATTATTGTGCAGAATTGCGGTAATCTTAAATTCGCCGACATCCGTTACCTCAAACCGCTCACCGCCGTAATAGCTCCCATTCACTACTGTTTCACCGATTTCTTCATCAGTAACATAGCGGTAGCCCAACGGAAAGGTTACTGTGTCTCCTACTTTCCAGTCAAGCTCATTCTTTTCAATAAATCTTTGCTCTACGGCAATCTCGTTTTCATTTTTCGGAACAGTACCCTCATACTCCCCTGTAAACATCTGCTGAAGATTTGTGTAATCTCCGCAATAAATATCGCCTGTACCTGACGATTTTGTTTTTGCGTTCTCAAGCGAATACGAATTGCTGTCGGGAGATACTCTTACTCCTACCCTTTCAATTCTTTCATCAGATTTCAGCTCTGTAAGCTGCTCCTGATTAACCTCAAGCAAAGCGTGTTTATAGCCGCCGCCTAACAACTCAATCTCGCCGAAAAGATTGAGAAACGACGCCACGGCAACAAATACGGCGGTAATCATTGCGACCGATACGCAGATACCAAGCGTTGTGATTACCGTTCTGCCTTTATTTTCTTTAAGGTGGCGGAGGGTTAATCTGTTAACTATTTTCAACCCATCCTCACCTCGTCTCTTTTGATTTTACCGTCCTCTATTGATATTACCCTGTCTGCCGACAGAGCAATCCTTTCATCATGGGTAATTATTATAACGGTTTGATTGTATTCCTTATTAAAGTGCCTCAAAAGCGAAACGATTTCCCTGCTGTTTTCACTGTCAAGATTGCCTGTCGGCTCATCCGCAAGCATAAGAGCGGGATTGTTCACAAGCGCTCTGCCGATAGAAACCCTCTGCTGCTGACCGCCCGAAAGCTGATTCGGCAAATGAGTAAGACGGTTTGAAAGTCCGAGCCTTTCCACCAAGCTGTTTATCTGCCTTTTGTCAGGCTTTCTGCCGTCAAGAAGGAGCGGCAAGGTAAGATTTTCCTCAACGGTAAGAATCGGAATCAGATTGTAAAACTGATAAACAAGACCGATTTGCCGTCTTCTGAAAATCGCGAGCGCCGTTTCGTCAAGCGTTGAAATATCAGTATTATTGATTACAACGCTACCGCTTGTTGCGGTATCCACACCTCCTAAAATATGAAGAAGTGTGGACTTGCCCGAGCCTGACGGACCGATAATGGCAACAAATTCCCCCTGCTCTACCGAGAAGGAAACATTGTCAAGGGCTTTTACCATTGTGTCGCCCTTTCCGTATACTTTTGATAAATTTTTTACTTCAAGAATTTTCATAATTTATCTCCTTTCTTTGCCGTTATCATATCAGCCCTGTCTTACACACAGGTGACTTTTAAATTACACTTTTGTCACATTAGAAATTTATTTATCAGCACATATCCTTTTTAAGGGTTTCAATTACCGACGCTTTTTTCAGCTTTGATACCGAACAAAGCATCGCAACACCGACCACTGCAAACACGGCGGCAATTACAGCAAAATACATAAAATAATTAATCTCAAGCCCAATTTTATTAGAATCAATCCGTTTATAAAGCGCATAGCTTATCAGCACGCTTAACGGTATAGCAAAGATAAGTGCTCTCAGTCCATAGAAAAGACTTTCAAGACATATCATTTTTATAAAGCCCTTTTGCGTTATGCCAACTGATTTTAACAAGCAAATTCTCTTTGTCTTAAATCAACATCTGTTGAAATGGTATTTACTATGTTTGCAAGCGTTATAAGCGTTAACAGTATAATAAAGCTGTAAACAAATACTCTCAGCACGAAAATTTTGGATTGCTCGGATTCAAGATATTTCTGTTTATCCAAAACAAGCGAACCGGTATAATTTTCCTCGTCAAGAATATTTCCTATCTGCTGCGCGGCATATTCGTGATTATCTGTTACTACACCAAGAGTTATAGGCATTTCTATATCATCCGTATAAAAAAATTTTAACATACTTATCGGAACATACGCGCTTATTGTCCCGACTGAATTAAGACGGCAAAGATAATTATTTTCGTCATACTCAGCAAAATCATTTACGATTATTTTCTTTGTTTCAAGCTCTTGCGTTTCATTACCGTAATCAGTCCAGCCGATTATATTATCATCCTCATCACATTCGGGAGAAAGACTGTAATCATTATAAATTTCTTCTCCTATAAAATTATCCGTAAAGACCTTATTACCTGTGCTTTTGTGACTGATATTGTTCATAACAACACATTTTATATCGGAATTTTCCGCTGAATTTTTTTCATAATATTCTTTATATTCAATACCGTTTTTTTTACAAAATTCATTAAAATCATCATCTTCAACAAAATTTACAATAAGCTCCGCGTCATTCCATAGATTTTTATAAGCGCCTGTAAGATTTTCAGGCTTTCTCAAATCCTGATTTACATATGTATAGTCATTCCCCTTTTTCGGATTCGCGGCTTTTTCACTGTAACAATAGGTGTCATTAAAGGTGCTGTATACGTCTTTAACGCTTGGTATTTCCTTTATGGAATTCTTAAGATTTTCAAACGCTCTATATGATGCGTCATACGCCCCCTCATATTCGTTTGACGGAATATCGACATTAACCTGATAAGGTATATCGGCATAATTATAATACAAATCATTTGATTGAGTATAAATTTCACAAAAATAGTTTACACTCAAAAACAGTATGACCGACAGCGCTGTTGAAACGGTAATAACTCCTGTTTTTCTTGAATTACGCTTAAGATTTTTATCGGCAAGCACGCCCTCAAAGCCGAAAATTTTTCTGACAGCAAACGAGGTTTTTAACCTTTTAAAATTCACCTTTATTTCATTGGTTTGCCTCAGCGCGTCAATAGGTGTGATAGCTGACGCTCTTTTTGCGGGTACTGCGGATGAAACAAGAATAGTTATAATGCTGATTATCACTGTAAATATAACTGCCCAAAGCGGCACTGCCATTTGCATTTTAAGGTTACCTGAATTTGGAACAATTTGTGACTGTACGATTTTTCTGCTAAGCGACTTTAAAATAATAAAAACACCGATAATACCCGCGCCGATGCCGGCAGGAATCGCGGCTGTGCCAAGCATAAGTCCCTCAAAATAAACCGACGCTTTTATCTGCTTACCCGTTGCACCGACAGAGGAAAGCATACCCAGATAGCGTGTCCTCTCCGAAAGTGACATACCGAAGGCGTTATATATAAGCACGACCGATGCCGCTATTATAATTACAAGAATAATTACTGCTGCCGAAAAAACATTTGAAAGATTGCTGCTCCCGGTAAAGGCAAAATGAGCGGCTAAATAGTCATTATTTACCCCAACGTATTTA
The DNA here is from genome assembly GCA_947627725.1 of uncultured Clostridia bacterium. Lineage (GTDB taxonomy): Bacteria > Bacillota > Clostridia > Oscillospirales > Acutalibacteraceae > Eubacterium_R. Next base: position 23,606 of record CANQXE010000019.1, read on the forward strand.
TATAATTCATTTTCACTAACATCTATGCCGATTGTTTTTGCTATTTCTTTAATTGTTTGGTATGATTCGGAATTAACATCTTTAAGCTCTATGTAAGCTATATTTTCATTGTCATTTTCACCGAGGCCACGTATTATTGAGCCTTTTGAATAAGTCGGAGGATTATCACCGAGTATTCCGACAATTTTAAATTCTCTTGTCCCGTCAAGTATAAAAAACTCATTTGTGTGGTATTCGTTATGATAAAAACTGAAAATAGTATGGTAATCGGACATATTCCTTGTTCTTGCGCCTACGGAAAGCTTGACGGTATCGCCTATTTTCCAGTCAAAACCGTTTTTCTCAATAATTTCCTTATTAACTATGATTTCATTTTCGTTTTTCGGAATACTGCCCTCAAGCTCACCCGTAATCATCTGGCTGACGCAGTTTTCATCAGCCGCAAAAAAGGTGCCTGTACCCAGTCTGTCACTTTTCGCATTCTCGATTTTGTAGCTGTCTGTTTTATTGTCATACCTTATTGAACAGCCGACTCTTTCAATTCGGTCATCGGATTTGAGCATTTCAATCTGTTCTTCAGTTATGCCTGTACCAAGAAAACCGCTGAATACCGCATGCCATTGACCATTGTTTCGTATTGCTGTTTCAGCGGAAAATTTAAGATACGACGCCGCTCCAACAAATAGTACCGTTATCATAAAGGAAGAAATAAAGATACCCAGAACAGTAATAACTGTTCTGTTTTTATTTGATTTCAGGTGGCGAAACGTAAGAATTTTCATAATATTCATTTCTTTTCCTCCTTAAAGCAAAATTATTTGATGCACATTCCGGCGTACAGCGTAAATTGAAATATTATACCTGTTTTAGGTTATTTTTTAATTTAATTTTTTTATCTTAATAAATGACAATTTTGATTCTTCGTAAAAAGAAAAGAGGCATTAAACTATTGCTTTATAAAATTTTACTTCAAACTGCGAGCCTTTGCCGATTTCGCTTGTGACGGTTATTTTTCCGTTTTCCCGTTCAAAGACCGCCTTTGCCAGCGCAAGACCGATACCTACGCTGTCGCTTGATGAATTTTTGCCGTGATAAAAGCGTTCAAATATATGAGGCAAATCCTCCTTTGCAATCCCGGATCCGTTATCTCTGATGATAACAGAATCATATAAATTGGTATTCTCGGTTGAAATAATCAGCTCTCCGCCATTATCCGTATGCTCAATACAGTTTTTTATAATATTTTCAAATGCCTCCGCCGTCCATTTACTGTCACCGTTCACAGTAAAATCCTCTGCGCAGTCAACATACGAAATCCCCTTTAAATCCATTGTAAGCAAAAACGGTTTTATACTTTGCAACAAAGAATTTTTAACGGAAAATTCCTCATATTTAAACTCAACAGTACCTGCGTCAAGCTTAGAAAGCTTCAGCAGATTTGTAATCAGCCATTTCATTTTATCAAGCTGATTTTCCATTATTTCAATAAATTCCTTTTTCTTGTCCGCATCACCCTCATTTTTGAGCAAATCCGTCATTACCATCATTGAGGTTAAAGGAGTTTTAAGCTGATGGGAAATATCCGCAAGCGAATCCGCAAGGTAAACCTTGTCCTTTTTAAGAAGTTCATTTTGTGAGCGTAAAAGGACTATAACCTTGTAAAGATTATTCTTTAAAATTGAAAGTTCGCCCTCTGTATTATCGGCAATATCCAAATCAAAATTGCCCGCGCACACAAGAGAAAGATAATTATTAAGCGCATTAAGCTTATTGTATCTGCTCTTTGTAAAACAAATAAAAGCACCTGTTAAAGCTGCTCCGAGCGTTAAACAGATTACCGCGCATATCGGTTTAATATATAAGCACACGGCTGACAGCACAACGGTCACCGCAATGCCAAAAGCAACTATACCTTTTAAATTTTTATCAGTCATTTTCAATCACATACCCGAGTCCGCGCACTGTTTTTATATAAACAGGCAACGCGGGGTCCTCCTCAATTTTATCTCTAAGCCTTTTTATATAAACGGTGAGGGTGTTATCCTCAACAAAATCGCCTTCAATGTCCCATATATTTTCAAGAAGCTGTCCTCTTGAAAGAACACTTCCGCGGTTATTAAGCAGTATCAGAAGCAGTTTATATTCCATAGCGGTAAGAATAATTTCTCTGCCGTTTTTATAAACCTTTGCCTCGTTGGTATTGATAATCAAATCCTTGATTTTAACTGTCGCGTCAGCCGTTTCTTTATTGTACCGCCTGAGAACGCTCTTAATTCTGAGCAGAAGCTCCTTAACACGAAACGGCTTTGATATATAATCATCGGCTCCCAAATCAAAGCCCATAACAACATTTACCTCATCATCAAAGGCGGTGAGAAAAATCACGGGCAAATCGCCTTTTTCCTTAATCCTTTTGCACACGTCATATCCGCTGCCGTCAGGCAGAGTTAAATCAAGAATATAAAGAGAAAAATTTTCCCTGTTTATAATATTTAACGCATCGCTGACTGTTTTTGCCAAAGTTACCTTGTAGCCCTCATTTTCAAGCGAATAAGTAAGACCGATGCCGATTGCATCATCATCCTCCAAAAGAAAAATATTCATTATACCACCCCATAACATTTTATCATATTGTATATATCCTTTCCATTACAATATTGTAATATAAAAAGGACAGAGCATAAAGCTCCGTCCCCAAAATGTCTGTTATGTATTTTTTATTCTTCAATTCCCTGTAATTGTTTCCAGTGAATTTTGCAGTATCTTTCTCCGTTAATAGGCGGATAATCTTCGTCAAGCCTTGCCGCATTATAACATCTGTATTCGTCATTATAAGCACAGCGCAGCGTATCCTCTCCACCCTCGGAAAGTGAAGGAATAAAAGCGTAAAGGAATATACCAAGAACCGCTACAACGATAACAACAGGCGCTGCCTTGCCGTTTGTTTTATCCGTAATCTTTTTAAACAGCTTTGCCGCGTCAATATTGCCGAGCTTTGTTTTATCAAACAGTATCATAACAAGCTTCATTAAGAAATATCCAATAACGGCTGAAAGCAGACCGACAATAAGACCGCATACAACATCTGACGCGTAATGCACCATTAAGTAAACACGGCTGCCGGCTGTACACAAGGCGATGCATGGGAACAACCAGCCAATCTTTTTCTTATCATTTTTAAAGCAGAATAAAAGCGCAAAAGCAACCTCGGTAGCGGCGGTTGTATGACCTGACGGGAACGAATAATCGCCCTCGGAAAGCGAGCCGGCACCAATATACCATTTAAAATAATCCGCGTTTTCCTGCAAGGTGTTATACGGTCTTATACGCAGAGCCATAGGTTTAACAACTACATTTGTAATTATTGTACCAACCGCAATCGCAAAAATCAGTGTAAAGCCGTATTTTCTTGTTTTTTTAAAAAAGCAAAGCACAATTCCTAAAATAACTATCGGAATCGTAAATGCCTCGTCGCCAAAGGTGGTAAAAAATTTCGCAAGATAGGTAAAAAAAGCATTCTGCATGGAGCCGAAAAAGTGGAAAACCCACATATCAAAGCCGTAAAACACTTTATCAATACTTTCACCTAATGTTAAAAGTATAGGATTCATATATGTACCTCCAATCATACTACTAATATATAGTAACAAAATGAGAAAAAAATTTCAATATTTTTATTAAAAAGCTATACTTTATTTGTTAATAATATTGTAAAATATTTATACTATATTATAGCATATAATTTTATTCAAAAAGGAAGAATATGATAACTAATCCATACAAGGTTCTGGGAGTACCGGACGGAGCAAGTGAAGAGGAATGCACAAAGGCATATAAAAGGCTTGCGAAAAAATACCACCCTGATCTCAATCCGAATGATAAAGAGGCAGAGAAAAAAATGGCTGAAATAAACGCAGCCTATGACCAGATTAAAAACGGCTCTGCCGCTCAGCAAAATCAATATTCATACGGCGGCTATTACAGTCAGTCACGTCAAAACAGCACCTCTGCTCCCGATTATCTGAGCTCCGCAGCACAGTTTATAAGAAGCGGTCAGTACCTCCAGGCGGTTAATCTCTTGAATACTATTGAAAACAGAGACGCAAGGTGGTACTATTTGTCCGCGCTCGCGAATATGTCATTGGGCAACCGTTCCATAGCTGAGGATCATATAAGAACGGCATACGCTAAAGACCCGTCAAATGTTACTTACAGACAAGCATATGAGAATATCTCTCAGGGCATTAATCCGCTTGATTATAATCCGTTTTCCTCATTTTTTGATTTCGGCGATTTTGATGAAAGCGACTCAAACCGAGGAGAAACATATACAACCGTCAGGAGAGGAAATACAGGCTGTGTCGGCAGAATATTCAGATTTGTGATGATTATAATTATCATCAGACTGATTTTAAGACTTGTATTCTCGTTTGCTTACAGACAGCAACAGCGGCAGTACACAGAACAACCGACAACCAATTACGCACAGCAATATGATTATCCGCAGGATAACTCAAATATTTTCGGTGAAAACAGCGGAGAAAAACAGGAATTATAGGTGATACTATGAAAGCATTTTTTACAAATCTGGCATACAAATTCCAGCGTTTTATGACTGGCAGATACGGAATTGACAAATTATGGAACGCGCTACTGATTTTCTATTTAATCAGCGTGATTCTTGCAAATGCAGTTTACAGATATTCAAAGATTGCATACGCCGCGTTTCTTGTATTGTCAACGGCAATTTTAATTTTTGCGCTCTATCGTGTATTTTCAAAAAACATTGAAATGCGCAGGAGTGAAAACGAGTCGTGGCTGAAATTCACCGGCAAAATTAAGCAAAAGGCAATGTTTCAAAAAAATAAATGGAATCAGCGAAAGACCCATAAATTTATAAAATGCAAAAAATGCAAAAAAACTCTGCGTCTTCCAAAGCATAAGGGCAAAATAAATGTCACCTGCCCTCATTGCAAAAATCAGTTTATTATTAATACAGGAAAGAAAAAGGGGCTGTAAAAACAGTCCCTTTTATAAATTCATTATTAGCTTTGAATTTTTAATGATTGGTGGTAATAAAATATCAGCATTTATTATATTGTAAAAACATACAAACATTCTACATTTGTTCAACACTTTTTGAGTTTGCATAGATTTCATGCATTTTATTATCATCAAAATGCACATCAAGAAACTGCTCAAAATGATTGCTTGGTTTTTCTCCGTTATCACGTTCGTTCATACGTATTGCCGCCGACGCTGACAATACCGCGTCCAATACAAAAAACAGAATGAATACCCATATAATTGCCTTATCAAACGGAATATGTATTTTATCAAAAGCACGGCTCATTGACGGTATTACGAGCTTAACCCATACAAGTCCGAGTACTCCCCAGAAAACTGAATATAAAAGACATACTCTTCCATTAATATTAAGCGGAAGATGGCTGTAATCCCAAGCAACGGAGCCAAAACAAATTTCCTGACCAAGAGAACAGATATATTCCACAACTGTTCCGCTTACAAACGCTACCAAAAATATTTTCCATAAAGAGGACTTTTGGAAATGCACAAGCAATAGCGTAAGCAACACAGCTCCCATTCCGTATGCAATACTGAGATGACCCAAAACAAGCGATTTTCTGCTTTCTATATATCCGTTTTTAATCAAACACCATAGAGTTTCAACACCGAAGCCTAAATAGCATCCTACAATGAATATCCAAACATAATGATAGAAATTAAATTTTGCCATACTAATTCCCCTCAATCAACAGTATTGATTTTATATGGTTTTCACAATACTTTATCTCAATATCCTCAATTTCGATTTTTATCTAACTGCAAGCCTATCCTTTCTCTTAATTTCAGGCACTTTTCTACAGTCATTTTTTATCCCAAATCAATAGGATTTTTGTTATCTTTTTTAGACTCTCTTCCGTATTTATCTTCATATCCCGGATTAATATAGTCCTCAACGACCTTACCGTCACGGATACGTATGACTCTTTCAGCCTCTTCAGCAATCTCATTGTCATGAGTAATAACAATTACTGTTCTGCCTTCATTTTTAAGAGTATGAAGAATAGCCATAACCTCCTTTGTGGAGCGTGTATCAAGATTACCTGTAGGCTCGTCGGCAAGAATAACGGGAGGTCTTGCGGCAATGGCTCTCGCAACTGCGACACGCTGTTGTTGACCGCCCGACATTTCAGCAGGCAGATGCTCCATACGGGAACCGAGTCCTACACGTTCAAGCGCTTCTTTGGAAATAGCCCGTCTTTCATCCTTCTTCATTCCTCTGTAAACAAGCGGAAGCTCAACATTTTCAAGAGCCGAAAGCGACGGGATAAGATTAAATCCCTGGAATATAAAGCCGATTTGTTCATTTCTGATAACGCTCATCTGGTCATCAGTCAAATCGTCAACCAGCTTGCCGTTAATGTAATATTCTCCGCTTGTCGGTGTGTCAAGCAAACCCAGCATATTCATAAGCGTAGATTTACCTGAACCCGACTGACCGATAATTGCAACAAATTCACCCTCGTCAATCGTAATTGATACTCCGTCAAGAGCGTTAACCTGATTTTCTCCGGGATTATATATCTTATAAACATCACGCACTTCAATTAGATGCATAGCTTTGCCTCCTAATTACAAATAGTATATTTTAATATTACAAGATATAAAACTAAAAGTCAAGAGTATAATTATTATATTATTGTAAACAATATCCACAGGAGTGATTCATATGAGTATTAGCAAAGACGACTATAGTAAAATGACCGACAAGGCAAGTCCGAATTCCCCGACATTTCTCAACTGTATAAAAGCATTTGTAATCGGCGGACTGATATGCACCTTCGGTCAACTTATAACCGAGCTTTTAAAAAATGCCGGTCTTGGTGAAAAAGAGGTACAGGCGGGGACCTCATCGGTTTTAATTATCATCACTGCAATTCTGACAGGTATCGGTGTATTTGACAAAATAGCAAGGCACGCTGGTGCGGGAACAATCGTACCTATAACAGGCTTTGCAAATTCAGTAGTATCCCCCGCACTTGAATTTCAGCACGAGGGCTTTATTTTAGGTACGGCGTCACAGATGTTTACCATCGCGGGTCCTGTAATAGTATACGGCATTGCGTCATCGTTTTTATACGGATTGATCATTTTTATATTTAAACTTTACTAATATCAGAAGGCTGATACTCGATTAAGTTTTGAGTATCAGCCGTTTTTTATCTGAAAAAGACCTTCAGCAAAAAGCTACTGAAGGTCTTTCTTTGTTTCTTTAATTAAAAGTATTCCCTGTAAAATGATAAGAACGAACACAAAAATTCTTATTACTCCTGAAATAATATCAAGAACATTTGATATTTCCCTGAAAGAAGATACCAGTTTGAGGTTGTTAAAATGTTTCATTTTATCACCCCTCAAGCAATACGGCGTGAGCGATACCGGGAATAGGATTTCCCTGCTTATTCGAGGTCGGCGACATAAGCGCACCTGTGGCGACAAACAAAACTTTTTTCAGCTTGCCTTTTTCCATATTTTTAATAATATGCGAGCAAAGCACGCTGCCGCTGCAGCCGCAACCCGAACCGCCCGAATTAACATCCTGCTCCTTTAAATTATAAATCAGCAGACCGCAGTCCTTGTGATAACCGTCAAGCTTAATTTTGTATTCCTTCTGCATAATTTCATACAAAAGCTCTGTGCCTGTATAGCCAAGGTCACCTGTTAAAATCATATCATAATCCTGAGGCTTTGTTTTAGTGTCCCTCAAAAAATCATGAATAGTCCTTGCCGCCGCCGGTGCCATTGTCAAGGGTAGACTATAAAATTTTTACTGGTTTGTTTGGCAAATACCCCCGACTGAAAAATCAATCTGGGGCAAATCTTATATATTCTTAATTTTTTCTTGTCCGTTCAAAACAAATTTAATAATAAAACCACTTTCAGTCTTTACGGGAATTTTACTGATACATTCAGCAACCATTTCTTTTGTTATAACGGGAATATCTATTGTTTTGAATAACTTCCTTGCTGTGCCGTTACTGTCAAGAAATTCAAAGAAAAACCGGAGAATGCCGTCTTTTTCTCTGCTGACATCCTTAGGATAGCCATTGGCAATCAACGCAATATTATTATCATAATTCGGTGCGAGAGAAATAACTTTGCCCGTTTCAATATTCCGAAGTAATCCATAATTATTCGTATGCCTATCCATATTATAGCAAATAGAATCAAGATAAAGCATTTTGAGATAGTCAACTGCAATATCCTTTGACAGGGTCATAAAATAATTAAAATTATCACTGTAATCCTCGTTGTCGCCCATTACTGAACCGATAGGCTCAAAATTCACTTTTCCGTCAGTAAAATCCTTTGTTTTAACATAGCCGTTATCATATTCATATTTCGCCATGTTAAAACCAAGCCTTTTGCCCAAATGATAAATAAAAAGTTCGGAAAAAATCTGATTATCATTACCGCTTTTATACATCCACCACTCGCCGTCAATTAACCGCCAGCACTTTTCAAAACTGCCGATATTGGTAAGTTCGGGAGTTCGTGAAGGCTTTTGGCTAAAACTATCAGGATCACCTTTAAGGGCAAGATTATCAAATACATTTTCATTAAATTTAACTTCTGTCCAAGTTAAGTTTTCGCCGTCTGCTTTAAACCAATAATTATCTGTAATCGTAACGGCGTTTACAGCGAGAGCAGTATTAGCGTCATCACGATTTGCAAGTCTGAGAACCTTTTTCAAAAGGCGGGAATTCGCTCTGTGGGAATCAATCGCTCTACCCTCAAGCCAAGAGGTAAAATCTTTTCCGTTGATAAAATGCAGGGGCGCAAATTGCTTATCAACATCAACAACCAATCCATTTTCAATTCTGACAACCTGCTTGTCGGCGGACATTACATATCCGCTTGAATCAATCATCGCTTTACCTCCTTTGCCTGATAACTATACTTTATCATAAACAAGTGCAAAAATCAAATTACTTACTGCATGTAATATTATAGCTGTTTTTCAAGTATCGGGTATTACTCTATAAATAAAAAATTTTCTGTCTTTTGTTATTTATTCAGCAAATTGCCATTTTTATCCCAAGATACACCTGACGCCCAATAATATGTTTTTCCTGACGAGTCCTTATACGTTTTGCCATTCTCAATATCTTTCTGATTTTTAAAGCTATGCTCTTTATCATATACAAAATATCCGTTTTCATTTACAAAGCTGTATTCATTTTCAAATGTTTCCCTTGTAGAAATATTAGTATATGTTCCCTTTTGTGTGTTTGAATCAAATGAATAAAAATATTTGTTTCCGTTTGAATCATAGTAAGGAACATAATCATAGGTGTATGCATTACCAAATCTGTCATATTTGAAATTACCGCTGTCAAATGAATAATTTATTGAACCGTTTTTATTGAATGTGGTGTATTTTGCAGGATAATAGATTGAGCCGTCTTCGTCAACACAACTTGTTTCGTCCTTGGCTGTTATTGACAAATCATCATCATAGTGAATATACCCGTTCCTGTCAAGATAACATAGATTAGCATCTAAACGCTCATCTGTGCCATTGATATAGAGATAATCATATCCTGTTTTTTCAAAGTCAAAAGTATATTTATTGCCATCGGTATCGGTAAAAGTTATATCACTTGCATAAGTATAAGCTTTTCCTTCCTTGTCATAATATTTTTCTTGAACACTATTGTTATGTATAGCACCAACTGCAATTATTGAAAACAAATAGAGTATAAGTGTTATTAAAATAATAAAAGCGTCTTTTGTGCTTTTTTTATATTTTATAATACAAATAATTCCTATAATTATAGGGAATAGTATTGATAAAAATGTTATCACATTGCGTATTCTTTTATTGTCATATTTGCATTTAAAAAATATTGTTAGGGTATATAATACTTTGAATATAAGAATAATTAAACAACATATTATTACAAATATTTTATTTATAAATATTGTTTCCATATTAATTTCTACAGCCTTTTTATATTAATTATATTTTATGTTTCAACAAATTTTGCACATTAAATTCAAAAAAGGGGTGAAATCAGCACCCGCTTTTTGATTAACCCAAAACACCACGCTTTATAATGGATTGTTTCTTCGTTTGCATTACAAATTAAAGCAGAGTGGGAAAGGACATCATCCCCCTTTGCCATGCCAATATAATTAATATTATTTTACTGAATTTTGCATTTTTATTAATTTTCCTTTATCTCTACAATCGCATTTGAATTTTTTTCATATGTTACCGTGTAAACAATATTTTTCTCAAATTCTTTTCCCTTGAAAATTTTTTGATTGGTTACAGGATCCATAGTTAAATCATACACATTTCCTTCTTTATCTATAAAGTGCAATTCTCTTCCAAATATAATACCATTACTGCTTTGATATGAATAGTTTACATTCACTCGTTGTATATTTGGTTTAATTGCATGGTTAATATTAATACATCCAAAAACTAACAAAACAACTGAACAAAGAATTGCAAAATACAATTCAAATAGTTTCCAATTTAATTTTTTGTAAGCTGTTAATCCGCACAGAAAAGTAATTAGTGACAATACAATTTGTGCAAAAGCCTTTATCCAAATTCCACCTAGATACATAATATTATCTCCTAAAATTTTCTTGAAACTGCACTTGCTGCTGAATTGACAAAGAAATCGAATACACCTATTGATTTCATTATTTGTTTCGATAATCTTTTCATGCTTTTTCTAATCTGATCAGGTGTTATTTTTGCATTTTTTAAATACTTTGAATGTGCAAATTGAGAATAGTTTTTAGGTTTTAAAGAACTCAATTTTTTTGCAAATGCGCTTGATATAACAGAACAGCAGATGTCCAGTGCTACATTTTGAAACAATTTTTTAATAATTTTCTTCAAGGGAAGTCTTTTATTGTTCTTTATTGTGTATTCAAATGTACTTATAGCAGACGAAACTGTTGCTCTTGCAATGCTACTTACAAGTTTATTTCCAGGTATTAAAGCAGTTAAGCCAGCAGAAATATAATCGCCTATAGAAGACGATGGTTTAAACACAGCTTTTCCAACTTTTCCAGAACAAATATTATATATTATATCTCCTGCATACTGTACTAATACACCTAATGCTATTTTTGCTAAAGCTTTTATTATAATTGTACCTATTGCTTTACCATTAGTATCAATATTACTTATAGGATTATTACAACAATAAGCAAAAGAGTTTGTGCCTACAGAAATATCTTTTGTTACTTTTGAAACTTCAGGAATATCTGCGTTTATAAATCTGCAAATGGATGGGTCATAATAACGACTTTGGAGATAGTAATATCCTGTTTCGGTATCGTAATAATATCCTCTGTATCTCAGGGGATTAGCATTTGCTATTGTTATCTCTTCTTCAGTACTGTTTGTTGTTGCAACTGAAATGGTTTTGCCCCATTCGTCATATGTAACAATTCAACTGATTTTACCTTTCGATTAAAAGAAGAGAGGAAATAAAGTTAACCCGCCCCTCTTTGATTAGGTTCGGTAAAAGAAAGTTATCCTGCACAATGTTAAATAAATTCAGGTTTTATCCATATTCCTGATAAATCACCATTATTTATTTTCGCAATTGAATAGTTAGCAAATTCTATAAAATGACAATTATCATTTACAGAAAAATATTTTGGTCCAATATAAACCCATCCTTTTATATTATCAAATTTTGTAATCCAGTTATCTTTATAATTTATACCAGTACCCTTAAGTAAATCTTCATTATGCTTTAATTTAAGAAGACCTTTTTTAGCTGCCGGAGGACTAAAACTTTCATAGTACCAGTTATCCATAGGATTCAATCCCGATAAATGTAAGACAGCACCTGAATCCAAATTAACATCTAAAGAATTATATCCTTTAAAAATCATTATAGAAAAATCACATATTCCCCATGGTTCATATGAAAATGATTGCTCGTCTACTATATATTGAGGTATTCCTTCAAAACCAAAGTTATCAAATTTTTCAACATAAAATTTAATTTAAAATCACCTCCTAAACAAGAAATGAACAATTGTTTTTGTTGCAATATTAATTACTAATTCATATGTCCCATATACTCCTCCAAACGAACCTCTAACGACCCATTTAAGTCCATACTTTAATGAAGAATCTGCAACTGGTTTACCAGCTTTAATAATTTCTCGTATAACCAATGATGATTTCATATAAGGACGAGAACTCAAATGATTTAAAGCAGTTTTAGAATACTTTAATTTACTTACATTCTTTATTAAATATTTGCTTATAGTGGAATCGATTTTTAAAACTCTTCGAGCAACTGTTGATAATCGGCCTATAGCTAATCGTCCGTTTTTTATAAACTGCACAGCATAAGATGCTATTTTTTTGACTTAACTTTACAGCATATGGACCAATAAAATACCCTATTGCCGCAGCAGATGCAGTAATAACTGCGGTAATACCTGCTATAAAAATTTTCCTTTTTGTACCCTTTAAACCAAGCTTATCTGCAATCCATCCTGATAAGAAGTATCCACCAACTAACCCAACTACTAATCCGATCAAAGCGCCAATAGCATTTGCTAGTGTTATTTTACCATTAGGGTCGCTGTTATTAACAGGATTATTATTACAATAAGCAAAAGAGTTTGTGCCTACAGGAATATCTTTTGATATATTAGCAATTTCAGGAATATCCGCATTAATGAATCTGCAAATGCTTGGGTCATAGTAGCGGGACTGGAGATAGTAATATCCTGTTTCGGTATCGTAATAATATCCTCTGTATCTCAGGGGATTAGCATTTGCTATTGTTATCTCTTCTTCAGTACTGTTTGTTGTTGCAACTGAAATAGTTTTGCCCCGTTCGTCGTACTCATACTGTACAAGCTCGTTACCTTGTGCATCTGTGATACTGATAACATCGCCCATTTGATTTGTCAAATACAGATATTGCGTACCGTTGTAGATAAATCCTATAGGCGCACCGCTTGTATCATACTGAAAATACATTGTGTTTGTTCCGTCTGTCTGTGACAGGATTACACCGTCTTTTGTATTGTAGTATGTTGTAACACCGTTTACGGTTTTTGATGTTCTTATGCCATTCTCGTCATAGGTATATGAATAACTGTTGTCGCCGTCTGTTATTCCCGCAAGGTTTCTTCCGCTTTCCCAGGTGTATTCCCTGTCGCCATAGGTGAGGACATTACCGATTTCGTCGTATGTAAGCTCAACATCATTTACGGCTATAAGCCGGTCTTTCCAACCGCTGTTTGCATACGTAAAGGTTGTTGTCACTTTTGGTGTAAGCTTATCAAGACTATCTCTGGTATAATCGTATACATTCTTAGATGTTATATTACCTCTGCTGTCATAAGTATAAGCCGATGTATAATTTACACCTTCGGCAACGCTGTTATCAACTCGGATAATCTGACTGTCATTATCATATGTGAAATACTCATTGTATTCTCCATAACCTGTTGCGACAATTCTGTCTTTATCATCATAACTATTGATAACGTCAAGTGTTGTTCCACCATATGATAATGCTTTTTTAGTTACATTTCCATTATTATCATATTCATAAGCTGATGATAACGCAGTTGTGTCACCGTTTTTAACAGAATCGGATGAAATCTTTTCATCTTCATCACTACCCGATGTCTGATAGCTGTATTCAATTGTGTTATTGCCTGTGGTATAGTTTACGGATTTATCCTTTGATACAGAGGTGTAGGAATTTCCGAAATGATTTTCAGTTACGGTTGTATATGCCTCTGTGCCTGTTTCAATTTCAACAAATTTTGCATATCAAATTTCAGTATATTGGGCAGAAACCAATTCATGCCCAATTAAATTTTTCAAGATAAATCACAAAATTCTATTTTTGTTTTGCTATACAAAAATATATTATGTTATCTGTATTTTTTAAATATGGAATTGGGATATTAATTTTAGAAATAAAAATTTTTTTCTTTTTGTAATCTATGGTTCCTTCTCCTACAATCATATTATCATTATCCAAAAAAACAAGTTTGTTTCCTATATAAATTCCAAAACTTAAAAAAATTGATTGCTTTTCTGAAAAAAAAGAAATTCGATAATCTTCAAATGACAATTCAACTTTGTTATCAGCAGTATTCCATTTTACTCCTCGAATCATATCAGCTATTTTTTCAAGAAATAAAGGTAAAATTATTATAATAAAACCTGCAAAACATTCAACATTAAAGTATAATTTATAGTAATAAAGATTTCTAAAAGAAAATAAAATAAAAAATAAAAATATAAAATAGTTTTGTATCTGGAATAATATAATATGCATAGAAATAGGTTTTTTACATGTGTTAAAAAACAAAATAATGTTTAGAGCATTAGGTATATATTTTAATTTATATTTCGTCTGCATTCTTGATGAATTAATCGGATTACCAATAATAAATCTAAAAATGATTGATATAATTGAAAAAACTAAAAATATAACAAAATATTCAAACATATTATATTGCCTTTCTAATAGAACGTATACAGCTTGCAATAGTTGCAGCTATATACTTTGAAAATGCTCCAGCAAATTCTTTGATTACTGGTTTTGTAAGTTTTAATGAACTTGTAATTAGAAGCCCTTTTTGTCCGCTTGAAAGACGAACATTTTTATAAACAAATTGCCCTTTACCAAGTACTGACTTAAAATCTTTATTCCAAAATTTAGCTCCAACACCATTACCACATAACAAACCAAGTATTGCACTAAAAGCAAAATCTGACAAAGCGCTTTTAACTAATTTTACAAGACTTGAACTTTTATAATTTCTTACGATAGTGCCAAACGCAGCAATAACTCCAGAACCAACAGCTTGTACAATCACTTTGTATTTTGACGACATTAAAATACCAGAAGCAATACCTTGTATTGCAGAGATTATTAAACTTCTAGTTATTATTTTAAACTTGCGCATTGAATGATATTTAAAATAATGAATTATTGCTTGTGTCACAATTTCTGAAAGTGCAGAAATAATTCCACCTACAATACCACTAATAATATTTGCAGCAATTTTTCCAGAATTATCACTATTATTAACAGGATTATTATTACAATAAGCAAAAGAGTTTGTGCCTACAGGAATATCTTTTGATATATTAGCAATTTCAGGAATATCCGCATTAATGAATCTGCAAATGCTTGGGTCATAGTAGCGGGACTGGAGATAGTAATATCCTGTTTCGGTATCGTAATAATATCCTCTGTATCTCAGGGGATTAGCATTTGCTATTGTTATCTCTTCTTCAGTACTGTTTGTTGTTGCAACTGAAATGTTTTTGCCCCATTCGTCGTACTCATACTGTACAAGCTCATTACCTTGAGCATCTGTGATACTGATAACATCGCCCATTTGATTTGTCAAATACAAATTACTGCGTACCGTTATAGATGAATCCTAAAGGTGTGCCGCTTGTATCATACTGAAAATACATTGTGTTTGTGCCGTCTGTCTGCGACAGAATTACACCGTCTTTTGTATTGTAGCATGTTGTAACACCGTTTACATTTTTTGATGTTCTGATATTATTTTACAATTTTGCAAACTTAAGTTAAGTGAGGTCATTACCCCCGTTTGTTTAGTCAATACACATAACTATATCTGTGTTATATAGAACAAATTAATAGTTCATGATTCAAAATTCGTTCCTATTGGACCATATTTTTCATAATCATAATCAATATTTACATTTTTCATTTTATAAATTCTTACAGTATTATCGTGTGTCTTTGTTAAATCCGCATCTGCTATATAAGTATCTATACCTAATGACATAGTTTTATACGCAGTTTTGTAACTGTACCTTATTGAATTAATTTTACAATTTACTGCGACAATATAATTGTAGTTATCAGTATCCAATTCTAAAACATTGCATTTTGGAGCATATGTTTTTAATTCTTCTAAACCATTCCCGTTAAAGCAATAATGCTTGTCGCTCTGTACAAAAAAATAACAATAGCCCTCTTTTTCAAAAAGAGTTTCTTCAAAACTATATTCTTCAATTAAACTCGGAAAAACAGTATAAGTTTTCAAAATTAGAACTAACGAAATTAAAACAGTTGCGGCTAAAAAAGTAATAATTATAATTAAAAGCTTCTTTTTTGTCATAAAGACCATTTCCCCTTTTTATTTGATATACAGACTAATTTTTTCTTTTCTCGATTAACATAATGATAATTGAAATCCGCCCAATAAGCACCTTTTTCTTTTGTGTAAGGATTACCCGATAAAACAACTTTATCATATCCCGGATAATATACCTTTCCATTAACCACAGCTCGAACTGTTTTACTGGGCGCTTTTTTTGCGAGTATAGAAGCAACTGATTCACTTACGCCTTTGCTGGTTCCACCATGACATGAATTTAAATATATTTTTCCTGTTATATTTAAATTATTGAGTTTTGAAAAGGTATAACTTCTTTCACTATATTTTTTTCTTCTATTAACACCTTTTGGAAGATTTTTATAAATTTGACAATTTTTAAAATATAATTTTCCAATACCTCCATGAACATATAAAAATAAATCCTTTAATTTATAGTTTTTTGCGAAACTATTCCAAGCATCAATAAAATCTTTTGCACTAATACAATAGAATGTTGCTGTATTGTAACCTTTCATTTTATTTTTCATATAATTTGCTTGTTTCTTAAAATCGGAACCTGGCTTTGAATAAACAATAAATCCAATCCATTCTTTACCATATCCAGATGAATCTTTTGAATTTAAAGGTATGTTATAACAGTATACAAAAAGATTAAGTCCATCAACTATAGATTTGCATCTATAGACTTCTTGATAATCATCCGCATTAATAAATCTGCAAATGGATGGGTCATAATAGCGGGACTGGAGATAGTAATATCCTGTTTCTGCATCATAGTAATAACCACGATAACGAAGTGGATTAACGTTCGCAAGCGTATTTTCATCTTCAGTATTATTTGTGGTTGTTATAGAGCCGATTGCACCCCATTCATCATATTCATACTGTACAAGTTCATTACCTTGAGCATCTGTTATGGATATAACATCGCCCATCTGATTTGTCAAGTATAAATACTGAGCTCCATTTAAAATAAAGCCAAGGGGTATGCCGTTGGTGTCATACTGGAAATACATTGTGTTTGTTCCATCTGTCTGTGACAGGATTACACCGTCTTTTGTATTGTAGTATGTTGTAACACCGTTTACGGTTTTTGATGTTCTTATGCCATTTTCATCATAGGTATATGAATATGTATCCTTGCTGTGGTGGCATTGTGATGAATTTTATTGCTTTAAATCATTCGTACAATTTGATATTATACAACTGGATTTTCAAACAATTTCATTACATCTATTTTATGATCAAAATTCAATCTGTATAATATTTGCTCGAAAAAAGCAATAGCATTGGATTTTTCACCACTCAATTCTACTTCGTATTCCATATAATAAATTTCATCTGAATATTCAATAACAATACATCCATTATATATTGAACTGTTATACAACAAGTTCCACAAACTCATTTTGCGTTTTAAATCTGAAGAAAAAAAACTAATTCCAGAATCATTTTGAATAAGTTGTGGCATTTCTTTCAGTATAGCTGAATCTGTAACAATCTCCTTATATGCATTGTTAATATCGTTGCTTACATAATATTTTCTATAAGTAATATCTTTAAATTCAGCAATTTCATTAAATTCATTTTCTTGGTCATATATGTATATATTCTCTTGATTGGTTTTGCTTTCGTTAATATCTATATCGGCAAAAACTTTTGCAATTTTATTTATATCTAATGAATTCATGTCTATAATATTTTTTTGATTAATATTAGAAAACAACATAAAAATTGAATTACATAATAATAAAATTACTATTAATATGCTGAATAAATTAAATCTTTTTTTCGCCAATAGAAATAAAAATATAACGAATGGGGATATGAGTATTATTACTCTAATTGCCATTGATAGTATCAAAATCATAGTGTTTCTCCTATATTCTATAATGAAACATATACATTTTTTAATCTTAGAATTGGATAGCTTTTATATAATGATTTAAGAATGCTTATTGTTTCATTTCCTGTATCATATACATCAGAACCTCGTATTTTAGCATTATCTACATTTGGTACACCTACATGAGAGTATTTTCCATTCCCGATACTATAACTTGAAAATTTATTTTTTTTATTATATATATGTGCATATCTATCTTGTGTAGGATGCAAGGCATAGCCTATGTATTTAAGAGCTATACGCAAATCATCTTTATAATACACTTTTTTTATTTTCTTGTTATTTGCTCTTTTTAAATATTTTTTAGCATTATTTAACATTTTATTCTTATGAGTTATTCTAGAATCAGTTTTTCCTTTTTTTCCCCAATTTGAATTGAAATGCCAATCGTTATTTTTTAGATTCGCTGGACTGTATGTTTTATCTACATCATTGCACCAGTAACCAATATTGTACGCAAAATAAGAGGAATAATTAGATTTGCATGCCCAATAATATGTGCCATAGTAAAAATTCCCATTACCTATACTATAAGTACGGTAATAATGGTTACTTGAGTTACTATTCCACCCAAAATGAACATCAGAACCCCAATATCCTATCGTATCACAATTATTTACAGAGTTATTGTAGCAATATGCAAATAAATTTTTACCAATATATATGTTTTTACTTCTTTGTGCAATTTCGGGTATATCAGAATTAATAAATCTGCAAATACTTGTATCATAATAGCGTGACTGAAGATAATAGTATCCTGTTTCGGTGTCGTAGTAATAGCCACGATAACGAATAGGATTCAATTCTGCAAGTGCAGAATCAGAAAGAGTTACAGTACCCCAAGCATCATATTCATAGTTTCCTACAATTGTGCCTTCAGTATCTGTAATTGCAATAATATCACCCATTTGGTTTGTAATATAGAAATACTGAATATCGTTATAGATAAAACCAAGAGGTGTTCCTTTAGTATCATACTGAAAATACATTGTATTTGTTCCGTCAGTTTGGGATAGAATTACACCATCATTTGTGTTGTAATATGTAGTAAAACCATTAACGGTTTTTGATGTTCTGATACCGCTTTCATCATAGGTATATGAGTAAGTATTATCACTGTCAGTAATTTGTGCAAGATT
>CANQXE010000020.1 GCA_947627725.1 uncultured Clostridia bacterium
ATTTTCGTAAATACCCCGATATTACAGCATTTGCTGACCCTGTATCGGGGTTATGTCTATATCGGAATAATTTCCGTCTTGTCCGATTAACTCGCAATCGGGCTTTTGTTTTTCCGCAATAAATCCACCAAGATAATTCGGTACATAATCAGATAACCAAGTGCCGTATAACTGTGAATGGGTAGCGATTCGCCACATTGCAAGTTTGCCCATACTTAGTTCGACATCATCAAAAGGATAAAGCAGATTTGTAAGATTATCATTTTTAAAGGCATACACCTTTTCAAATTTCGAGCCGTTCAGGAGGATTCCGCTTTCGGTCAGCATATCATTGATTCCATCAATCCAATCCTGAAGTTCACCACCGCATCCTTGAAGAATGAGTCCTTCCTTATCATTCATCTTGCGCAAATCGTCAGTAGTTACAATTTCTATTGACATAAACCCATATCTCCTGACTGTTCTTCTGATTCTTCGAAATCCTCATTTTCTTCAGGGTCGAAATCTGAGTTGATAAAATCTTTGATACTCATTTCAACATCGAGAAAATCGGGGATACCGTCAATCTCTTTTTCAAGATCGATATATTCATCTTCGCCTAAATCAAACGGCTCTTTAGACAATATTGTACCTGAGAAATCAACGCCTACCTTTTCTTCAAGTGTAGCATAGATATATTCCGCACCTGATCTGAATTCGTATTTATACAGACCTTCGGGTATTTCTTCCGCTTTCAGCCTGTCCTCTGTAAAAAGAACGTGCTTAGATAAAAAATCAGCAAGCATAAATTCATGCTTACTCTCATTGCCGAGTATCTGTTCGTTACTGCTTTTCAGCAATATGCCGTATGGTGTATAACCGCCCTGCAGTTCATCCATAAGTCTGTCACCAAGTGCATTCGTATTAATCAATTCCAAATATTCTTTCGGAAAGGTTTCGTCAAGATATTGGTTCAGATAATCCTTTGCAAAATCGGAAGGGTACACATTGAAATATTTAAGGTTATATGAGTCAACATTTTTTAAAATGGATTCAATCTTATCCATATCTTCAAGCGTTTCAATACCCTCATAAAATAACGCTGCCTTGAATTTGATTGACTGTATTTCATCAAGAAAAAGAAAACCTTTAGCAAGCTCATTGATTCTCTGCAATTCATCAAGGGTTATCTTGTTATGCATCCCATCTGCATATTTTGATATCTGCGGTATTGCAGATTCAAAGTCTATCAATTTAAATTCCGTTACATTTGTCAAATTGAAAAATCGCTCTGAATTTTCATTTAGTGGAACAGTAATCCAGTTCTGAAGGAGTCCATCATCTGCAATATCAAGCCTGAACAGATAATTATCAACCGCATTATCAGGTAAACTTTCACCGTTAAATACTTCTTTAAGTTCAAAACCTGCTCTTGAAATATAACAACCATTTACATACACACCGTTTTCTTCTGTACGATGAGCTTCACCTATTTTTTCAGCATCAAGGAATTCAATCATTTCATCTGACAGATTTTCAATTCCCTCAAACATTCCGTTGTCAATGAGCATTTCACCCAACTCTGTGTCATTGAAAATATTTGATGCGACCGGATAATCATCCAAACTGTAGGTCAGATTTATAAGGTCCTTTATGCTTATAAAATCACTCTCATAATACTCTCCTACAACAAGAGGGAGCAGGGCATTATACGCTGCAAGCTGTGTATTGTCAAATTCACTAATTTGCTTTGCGAGGTAATTCAACTCATATATGGTTACACCATCAAATCGCAATTGACTTAACAAAGGAACTCTTTCACATTCGGAAATGCTCAGTGGCATCATATCTGTTTTCACAAGATAACCTCTGCACTTATCAACTGCATCATCAATTTCGTAAACACTTGCCGGCAGATATATATCTGCATAATATTGTTTTGATGGGTCATCTGTGTTTTCTGCTGATATTTCAATCAGCATAATTTTTTTCATTACCATTTTCATCATCTCCTTTGGATAAAAAATAAGCACCTATCATTTCTGATAAGTGCTTTGAAAAAATTAATTATTCATTTTTGTCTGAAACATCTTCAATGGTTTTTACTACAACCTCATTCAGCTGCACGGCATTTTTTGAGGTAATAACGGATTTGCCTGTCTGAGCTTCAATAGATTTGCGTGCATCACCTGCGATTTTTCCGCCACGACCTGCGATGCTTTTGCTTTCGTCAAAGGTTTCGGGTTCTTCGCTTTCAGATATTTCCCTTGTAGCAGTTTCAGCAAGCATATTGAGTATAAGTTCTGTTGTGCTCATATTGTCACGCAAATTTTCTTTTTTTAATCCTTTAAAATTTTTGTACTTGCGTGTTGACATTCCTGACCATGCTTTTGTGATTTCATCAGTAAGAATTGCATATTCAGCACCTTGCTGTACACCTCGTTTTTGCCATTCGGCAGTTAATTCGTTTCGTACACGAATAGATAATACTCTTTGATGTATCCATTCCTCGCTGTAACCTTTCTTCTGATAGGTTTCTACTGCTCTGTCAATACTGAGTTCAGGATCAATCGTTTCTTCAATTCTTTCTCTGCCAACCTGTGCGAGCCACATTTTAAAAGGTTCAGCTTTTTTTGACGGAACAGACTGAATAATTCTTAAAAGTTGTTCGGTATCTGCAACATCGGTTTTATATCTTTTTCCGTCTTTAGGTGATTTCAATTTCAGTTGGTTACAAGATGTAACCGACTCATTGCCTTCTTTTATAAGACGGTGTTTCAAAACTTTCCAATAATTTTTTGCGTGGTCATAGTCTAATTGGTCTGTTAAAACCAGTATTACATCAACAATAGAAAAATACCATTCTTCTTTTTCATTATCCCAAGCAGTTCGTATTTTTTTATTTTCAAAAAGTTCAATGTTTTCACTATCCGGCATATTACTACCTCCGATATTTCATCACAAAAATATTTTATCATATATTGAAAAATAACTCAATAAATATCATTGCTTTTTATAAAATCGTTCCCGTAGTAAATTCTTTTTAATTGTTCACCTAAAGCAGAAATGACAGGAACGCTAACCGCATTACCCGCCATTTTATATAATCTTGCATCGGACATGCCGATTGCTTTGACTTTATCAAATTGTTTATCTGTAAACCCTTGCAGTCTGAAACATTCTCTCGGAGTTAATCGTCTGATATATCCGACAAAGAAATTGCCGCTTTCATCGGTTATAATCATAGCCGTAACTGTATCTTTATTTGGATTCTCAATCGTCCAGTGGTTATTGAATGCGTCACCGATTTCAAGCAATTCATCCGCTGTAAATTCCTTGAGTATCACCATAACGGCAGAATGCTCGCATTTATGATTGCTGACTCCTGCATTATGCCTTGCAGTGATACACCTTGCAAGCTCGGTAATCTTTGCATTCGGATTCATATCTATAAAATAAAAGACTTGTGTGCTGTTCGTTGTCAGCGTATGTGCAAGCTCAGCACCGACTCTGCCTCGTCTTGAATTCATAGTCAGATACGATATATCAATACTGTCATTTGGAAATGCAAACTGATAACCGTCTTTTGTATTTGATTTAACAGGCAATGGAATTAAATAGAGTCCTGAGCTTCCTCCGCCGCCTGATGCAGTAAGGGTTATTCCGACTCCATCGGCTGCGTATACTCTTTGACCTTCACTTCCCGGCACTCGTCTGACAATAGTCTTTGGATTTGTATCGGGGAAAGTGAATACTTCGCCGGCACATTTTCCTCTAAGAAATCCTGTAATATACACTCTTTTTCTGGCTTGGGGAACTCCAAAGTTTGCGCTGTTAAGCACTGTCCATGAGACATCATACCCGATTTTATCCAACGCATTGAGGATGGTCGCAAATGTCCTGCCTTTGTCATGGTTAAGCAGTCCGGGAACATTTTCAAGGAACAAAAGAGCGGGTTTTTTAACGGCAGCAATTCGGGCAATCTCGAAGAACAGCGTTCCTCTTGTATCATTAAATCCGTTTCTTCTGCCTGCGATTGAAAATGCTTGGCAGGGAAAACCGCCGCAAATAAGGTCGATATCGGGTAAGTCATCGGGATTGATTTTTGTTGCATCTTCAAAATACATCTCTCCTTTCGTATCGTACATCGCCTCATACGCTCGCCGAGCATACTGGTCGATTTCACAATAGCCGATGCATTCAAATCCCCCGACAGCTTCCAGTCCTGAACGGAAACCTCCGATACCTGAAAACATATCTAAATATTTAATTGACATAGGGCATTACTGCCCATCGTTATTTCTTCTTCCGTTTCACCTCACATACTCATTGTTGGTTCTGATTCTTCAATCAGTTCTTCCATAGATTCTTCAACGCAGATGGCATTGTTTTCTTCTGCAATTTCCTGTTCGGTAAGTTTTCTGAAACTGTCTTCCTGAGGACAAATTCCAAGCGTTCTGCCGTTATCCCAGTTCATATGAATTGTACCAAGATCATCAACATGATCTACTGTTCCTCTTGTACCGGGTGAAACAGCCTGTGAATCATTCATTGACAAAAGTTCGATTCTTGTTCCTTTTGGATATCGTTCTTTGTATATCTTTGCTTCTCTTTCAAGTCTTAAAAATTCGTTTATTGTAAAACACCTCCTAAAAGTAAAAGGCAACTGATTTGAATCAGTTGCCTTTTTTACTTTGCTTAATTTAAATTTAATCCTTTTCTTGCTATTTTTATTGCATCAATAATTATTTTGAAATTCTTATCACTGTACAATTCTTTATCAATTATATCTTCAAGCAGTACTTCGTCACCTAAAACCATACTTTTAGCAAATTGCCATAATTGATGAGAATTAACACTAATGCCTTTTATGTTTATTTGATTAAAATCTATGTAATTATATTTTATGGAATTTTTTGAAGTTTCCCATAAAAAGTCATCACTTGTTATTGTATATAAGGCTGATAAGAATTTCCTATTGAAATACGAATTTGATTGCTTTAGTGTTCCAATCTCATTCAAAAATCTTTCTTTATGTTTTTGTCCTGTGAACATATACATCGCCTCCGTATTTAATAGAATAATATATATAATGTAATAAAATAGCAGTAATTCAATTTTGCTTATATAAAATGCAAAACTGTAGTTTAAATCATTTATTCCTGTCCCGATTTAAAGGAATATCATAAACGGATTTTGGTAATCCTCATTGGAATCTCACCAGCCCCATCCAAGCGGCCCGCTGCCATAGCGGAAGTATCATTATAAGTTTGTACTTTCATTGCAATCTCTTTCGCACCACCGCAAGAGAAAAGATATTACTGTTGTTCGCTCCCTATAACAGATCCTGGCGCAGTAATACTTTCTGCTGAGACGATTTCACACCCCTCATACAAACCAAAGTATTTATGATATTGGTATTCAGTTTTATGAAAAGAAAAAGTCCTTTCATAAAATAGAAAATTCGGGGGTCTATTTTTCGGGGGTATTTTCAAAAAAATTCAAATATTTTAAAAATTTTTTCTTTGCTCCCTCTACAGATTCGTGAATTGTAGAGATATGTTTGCCTTCTTCCATAGCAATTTCTTTATATGTCTTTCCATCAATATAGTATTTTATAAATCTGCTTTTTGGTTGGGGAGAGAGCATATTGATTGCTTTTGTAACATTTGAATTATCATCAAAACTAATTTCGGTTGAGTTAATTTGCATTAGTTTATTTGATGATGAATATTCAATTGGCTTTTCTTTTCTCATACGATGTTTTGCATCATTATTATTAAAAGCAGTTATTGTATTTTTATAATCCAACCATTCATTGCTTGTTAAAACTGTATATTGAGAACTTAATATTTTTTTAGCAGTATCTTTGTCAATTTCGAATAGTGGATTTAAAACTACAATATATGGATTTCCTTGATAATCACGATAGTCATCACTGATATCATAAATTTCTAATATCTTTTTCATATTTCCTCCGATTTTTAAAATGTTGTTAAAAATCGAAGGCTATGGATATTTTGCAATTGACTGCTGCCAGAAACGAAAAAAAGAGTGTACGAATACACTCTTTCTACAAATTATATTTAAATAATAAGATAAAATAAAAACAGCAAATCTACACATGAAAATAAGCATAGATTTGCTGTTCTAAAACGATAAGCAAAACTGCGAAAGCGTTAAGTAAAAATACAATAGTGTTAAAATAACTAAAAAAATATAAACATTATTGAAGATTATGTTTACGATTCTTATAAATAATTATATTATCTTACTATTGTAAATGCTAAATTATAATAACATTATTGCGTCTTTGTCTTACAATGTATTAGAAATTTTTAATTTTGGTATTATTTTTTGCTATCATGTTCAAAACGGTCTAAGAAATGATCCATCGTTTTAAAAGTAAATTGTCTGTCTTTAGGTAACAATCTCATTGCTCTTTCGGAAATTTCGTTAAGTTTAATTTGAGCGCCAATTTGTGTTTCACAGCAAAGCATATAATCTAAAGATATTCCCGATAAATTTGAGAATTTTATGAAAAAGTCGATGCTGGGTTCTCTTTTTCCATTTTCAATATGGCTTATATATGTTGTGTCACAGTCTAGTAATTCTGCAAACTTTTCTTGTGAAAGTTTTTGCGATTTGCGATATTCTTTAATGACTTGTCTGTAATAATTTGTTTCCATAATCAGCACCTCTTTTCAATACATATATAGTATAGACAATTTAAGAGTTTTATTTAATTGCCTGTTTGTCAAATATTGACAGATAGTCATTATTTTGATAATATATAATCAAGTTATGAGGTTTAATTATGAATCAAAAAATAAAGTTTCTTCGTGAAACATTAGGCTTAACAGAAAAAGAAATATCATCTTTTTTAAACATATCATCATATAAGTATGTTTCCTTTGAAAAAACAGCAACAGATATACCGTGTGATATTCTTATATTGATTTCAAGAATTTATGGTATTAGCATAGAATTCCTGTTGGATAGCAAATTCACTGAACAGGATTTGTTGTCTGAATTGGAAAGACAGGGACTTATAGATGAAAATAATGTATTAGATAGATTAAGGCAGAACATATTGCAAAATAATGATACCAAAATTACATATCGTTCAATTAGAAAGGTTAAAACCAGTTTTCAAGAAAATATTATTAATTCTATTAATAAATTTATAAGGGATAGTGGAAAAAGTTTGTTTGATTTTGCAAAGTATATTGATATAGATAATCAGAGCCTAGATTCAATACTATCAAAAAAGAGATTCATAGAGCTTGATGAACTTATTGGTATTTCAGAAAAGTTCAAGATTTCAGTAAATGACATCATTAATGGATAGTTCAGAATGGATTTTTATAGTTGTTTATTGAGTATTGTTTATATATTACCGTTCAGTATATAACTACATTGGTTAATAAAAGAATACGGAGAAGGTTTTGTGGACCCTCTCCATATTTTTTAAAATTTGAATTTGTTCATTGCTTCAGGTTCTTTTGCCTGATGGAAAATCATCCCACACGCAGAATTTGAAGTTGATATGCCGATTATTAATGCTAAAGCAGCAAAAGAACTTCCGAATTTCATGATGAAATTTTTAATTTTTTGCATTTTTAAATCTCCTTTCTATTTTACTGATAAGTAATGAAAATGCAACTAAATCAATCCCATAGCAAAGGGAAAAACAATATTTATTTATGAATAAATCTTGTATTTCACATAATTTTAAAATCATAAATGAAATTATTAGTATAGCTGCAAGGCTCTTACTTATTATTTTAAATCTTTTATATTGTTTTTCAGTGAATGGCTTGTTTTTATCTTGTATAGGAGATAAAAGAAAGATGATAATTAATCCAATTAAAAATATATAAAAATTTGAACTAAAAACTATATTAAATTTTTTTATTATTAAAATCAGAGCTAAATAACTTGATAAAGACATGATTGAACATTTGATATAATTATCAGCATGATATCCACCGCAGATTTTTCTGAAAACTGAAAAAGATATGAGAAAAAACATGGAACAGATAAATTCATTGAACAGTATAGATAATATTAATAAAGTAAAATGGCTAATTAAGGATACGATTGTTGTTTCAAAACAGTAATTATATATTTCATTATCTTCTGAATTGATTATTCTATTTTCAATAAATTTATTTGTAATCTTTTTTGCTAAAGTTTCAATCATTAGTAATTTCTCCAAAATAAAAAGCACTATCTATACAATAGTGCTTGAATTAATAAATTTTATAGTCTTATGTAACTTCGTTGATTAAAAATACGAAAGTGTTAGTTTTCTAATATTATGTATGATGTGAAAATATTATCCGTAAAAGAAAATTTAGCATATCCATTATATTTTTTTGCGATATGAGATATACTTTTCAATCCATAACCATGAGCTTTTTTGTCTGTTTTAGAAGTTTTTAGGTTGTTAGAGCTAACAGCAGTATTTTTTATGTTTATTATAATATTTTGTTTATCAACTGTAATTGAACCCCAAATATCTTTATTAGTATCAGTAACTTTTTGACAAGCCTCAATTGAATTATCAAGTATGTTTCCGATTATTACCGCTATTTCAATTTCATTGATAGTGATAGGCTCTTTATATTGATATGATAGATTTGCATTAATATTTAATTCATCGCATTTGTTTAGTTTATTCTCAATTATTGAATCGATTGATGGGTGACCGGTATCAATAACTTTACTTGATTTTTCTATAATATCAATGTTGCTCTGTAATTGGTTAATAGCATTTTCTATTTTTCCGACTTCTAGTTCTGCTATTGCACCTATACAGATACTTCTCATATTATGACGAATTTGTCTTATTTCTTCATGTGATGCTTGAAGATCTGCGTAATGCTTTGTTTGCTCACTAATATTATCTTTTAATAGTTTTAATTCATATTCAGCTTTCGCTAACAAATTTTGTCGATTAATAACACTAAAAGTAATAATATTTGAAAAAATAAGAAAAATGCTTGATATGATAAACATTAATTTTAGTTTCGGGTTGTTAATTACAAACATTACTTGGTACATAATTATTAACATTGATAATGTTGTAAAAGGCAGTATGCTTAAAATGATAAGGTGTTTTATTCCAACATTTTCAATATTTAATTTCCTTTTACTAAAATGAACAATTAGTACTAATAGGAACATAATAAATTTTGATATTAATGTTCCTAAAGCAAATAGCTGTGGATCCGAATTAATTTCATCAAAATTAATAGTTTTCGTCAACATCAATAAGCCACTTACAATCATTTCGGAGGCAATATTAATTATTATAATTGTAATTGACAAAATCATTTTAATATATTGTTTAGAATTATAGATTTGACAAATTGTAAAAGCCGTTATAAATGAGCATATCAGTAGAATTGTACCTTGAGTAATTAATGATGCTAATGTCTGAAATATTAAAATTAATGAATATGCTATTATTAGATTAGATTTTTTAATTTGTTTTTTATTTGAAAATGTATATATAAACATATTGGTTGAATACATTTCAAAAATAGTTCCGAAGATAAGTGCTATGTATTTTACTGCCATTAAAATCTCCTGTTAATATAATCGGAATATGCTTCTTTAGTTTTTAGCCTTTTGCGTACACTCATTAATACAACTACACCATTTTTCATTCGTATTTCACTTTCACCAAAATCTTTGATATGCAGCATATTAACAACAAAGCCCTGATGGGATTTTACAAATCCGTGTACTTTAAGGAAGTTATACATTTCGTCAAGCTTTCCTACTACTTCATAACTTTCTCCGTTATATAAATGGAATACCAGATGTCTGTTATATCCTTCAATATAGCATATATCTTTGATTTCAAGATTAACTGAGTCATTTTGCCATTTTATCGGGATACATTTATGTATTTCAGTATATTTTTTGACAATTCTTTGAAATGTTTTATTGAATTCAATTTTATCTATGGGCTTTCTCAAAAAGTTTAAAGGCTCTGTTTCAAAACAGGAAAATACATAATCGGGATGATTAGTAATGTAAACGATTATCAGAGTAGGAAACTCGCTGCGTAAATACTAAGCTAATTCAATACCATTCATATCACCGAGTTCAATATCGAGGAACAAGATATCCGGTTCATTTTTTAGGCAGAATGCAACTAACTCTTTAGCAGAATTAAAAGTATCAATTACTCCTTCAGAGTTTTCATCAAAATTTGATAAAATATATTCTTTTACTATCTGGCAATATCTTTGCTCATCATCACAAACTAATATTCTCATATTTCACCATAAATATTTATAATTTGATAATATTATATCAAATTATGGAAAAATATTAAATAGTAAATTCATATTCGTTAAGAAAATATACATATTGGTTAAAATATAAAAATCCTTCATGTAAAAAGCATAAAGGATTTTTATAAAATGCTATTATAAATAGCCATCAACTAGTTTAATTATAGATTCAATTGTTGAGAATTTTTCTAAAACCATATCAGAATCATCAAATTCAAATTTATAACTGTTTTCAATATCGATTATTAAACTTATTAAAGAAAGCGAATCTAATCCTATGTCAAATAAATTTTGATTTGATGTGATATTAGAATTTAATTGCAGATATTTTTTTAATTCATTGACCAAATATTTCTCGATATTTTCTTTCATACTCTATTTTTATTATCCCTTTCTAATAATTCTTGTACTTTATTATTGGTTAAAGAAGATATCCAACGTTCCAAACCTACTCCTATACAACCAGTAACAATTGTATTATTTCTATCAAATTGAAATGCCTTACTAAAGTGAAATCCATGATAATTAATTGAACCTATTGATAATTTTTCACCATTCAAATTAATAATCATTTCCATCTTTTGCTTGTTAATCAGTTGCAATTTCTTTTTTATAGTATTTTCTCTGCTTGGATAAAACGGATCAGATGCAGCTTCAAGTTTTATATTTAATCCGATACTATTACCGTATTCAACAATTAAGCTCCCTATATTATTTAATTTACTCATTACATCATCAACAGTACCAACAACAACAATTTCACGAACTGTAAAATCAATCAATCTTGTTTGTCCGTCAGTTTGTTTTTCTTCATTCCGATATACCCTAGCCCTGGTTGTAAAAACTCCACTATCTATTTGCCGATCTCCAAATATTGGATAAAAATGCAAACACGCTGAAGGAGTCAATAACATATTATCATATTTATTTTGTTCTTTTAAAGGTTTTATTCCGATTATTTGGTGAGGAAATGAATCAAAATAACCTATTTTTTCTAATACATTTTTGTTAATTATTGCAGGAATATGTACATCAATAGGCCTCATTTGTTCAATTAAGTTGTAAATATCATGATCAATTCTTTTTATTGCGGTTGCCGTTTCACCAATTAAACAAATATATTCTTTGTTATTATTCATATTAATTCACATAGCCTTTCTGACTACAAATAGAAGTATAAAAATCACGATTACCCTTGTCGTAGTCAGACAAGGCGTGATGCGGATTTAGTCATCTCAAAATTATGCCATAGGCAAATTTTTGGGGCAATATAATCGGTTTAGTGTGATTATTCACACTATCTCTTTATTTTACATTGTTTTTTAATTTTATTCTATGAATTCCATATGTTTAATTGCATTATTTTTTAAGTCGAAATCAAATGCTCTCTGGTATATGTTGATTGGCCAGGTCTTTAGTTTGCCACTCTTTGTCATATAAACATCTAAATTATTTTCTATTGTATTATTATCATCGCAGTATTTTTGCAAGTCATCATCAACTAAAAAACTTGAAAAAGCATTAATTGTTTTTAAACAATAAATAATTTGATTTTTTATTACATATTTTTCAGAATATTCTATAATTTTTGATTTTTCAATATGATTCATACTTGATAAAAGCAACATAATATCAATTATTCTAAATAGTTTTAATTCGTTGGTCGGTTCACCAAGTACATAATCTGAAAATACAAATCTTGTCGTCTCATTATAATAATGGCAACACAAATGAAGGAACATAAATACTCTATTAAGTATTCTACAATTCAAATTTTTGTCGAGATGAGAATTTTTTATTAGTTCGTTAAATGGTATTTGATTATTTTCAAATCCTTTCCATTGAAATAAAAAATTCAAATCTATATTTATTGGTATACCATTTAACAATTTAACCATATTAACGGTTTCATGTTTGTACATTTTGCTGAATATAATATCACTTTTTTTTGCTGGTTCTATTTTATCAATATTTTTAAAATAATATCCTTGCGTATAGCCTTCTTTTTTTAGTATTTTTTCCGCTAAAGAAATTTGTGCGAAATCTATAATTAGGTCTATATCTTTAAACTTTCTAATTACAGGAAATGGATAAATTGAATTGAGGGACATTCCTTTAATTAAAATAAATTTAATATTGTTTTGATTAAAAACCCTTGTCAAATCATTTAAAATAATTCTATAATTTAGATAATTGTTACATTCAGAATTAAATTCTGATAGTAGCAAATTTTTTAATTTATTATCATAATTATAAAAATAATTAAGCATTAATAAGTCAATTTTATGATAATTATATTTAGAATATTTATCATAATCATTGAAATCAATATTATTTTTTTGAGTTATTTCATATAACACATTTTGTAAAATATTAAATTCCATAGTATCTCTCCTTTATTATATTATTAAACAAAATTGATACAATTTTTAGAAACCCTTTAATAGTGTTGATTAATAATTCATATATGATTTTTATGGGGAAGTATATTATCTATATTTTATTAATAAATCTATATTATATGGTAATTTTATTAACATATATAACACTATTAGAATATACATTTGCACTTTTTTTCACAAATTATAAAGAGTTTTTTGTACTTTACATTATTCTCTAAACGACTTATTATGTATTAAGTTTACAATGTAAACATTTTAATACGATAGGTGTATTGCAAATTAATGGCTTGGACAGTGGATTACCAATCAAATTGTATTTAATGAATCTAGCTATCTGCTATATCAGTGGATGGGGAAGAAAAGCTTAATAGTGAAAAATGCATAAATTGTTTATATTGTATAGAGTAGAGATGTCGATACCATTTTTATACTTTGAAACAAACACTATATAATATTTACCCTTATATATTGAGTTCTACAATGTTTTTATTCCCTATGTTTTAACTGGGGTTTATTCTTTACTGAAGATATAATAAAAGAGCGAATAAACTTTCGTCGTTTATTCGCTACTTTATACATAAATGATAAGTGTACTATATCTAACTAGGCATTATTGGTTTATTCATTTGTTAATTCTTTTAATGTTTCAAATATGTTGTTTCTGTTAACAATAAGTCTGGTGTTTTCTTCTCTAATAAGAATTTCAACACTGTTTTGTTCGACCGTTTTCGGACTAACAATTATCCTAATTTTCATTCCAAATAAATCTGCATCTGAAAACATTTGTCCTGCACGAATTTCTCTGTCGTCATATAGAATATCATAATCATATGATTGCAATTCAGAATATAGGTTATCTGCAAATTCTTTTACTTCATTAATATCAGATCTCAGGCAGCATAGCTGCAAATCCCATGGTGATATTGTGAGTGGCCATATTGGACCGTGTTCATCGTGGTGTTCTTCACATATAGAAGCAACCAGACGACCTACGCCTATACCATAGCATCCCATTATTGGATTAAAACTGTTTTGGCCGATAGTTGTTGTCATATTCATTTTCTCGGTATATTTATTTCCTAATTGAAATATATTTCCAACTTCTATACCATTTTTCAGTTCAATTCTATTTTTGTTGCATTTTGGGCATAAGCAATCTTCGTTAATTTTAGCCACATCAATATAATTAACTTTATTAACATCTCTATTAATATTCAATCCTATATAGTGTTCATCAATAGAATTTGCACCACACACTAAGTTCCGTTCATATTCCAATGATTTGTCATAGTATATTTCAAATTTGTCAGTATCTAATCCTACCGGCCCGATAAATCCTGCTGTTAAATCATTAGAATAATTTAGATTTGCCGGAATAATATCTTCTTCAACTAAATTTCTCAGTTTAGTTTCATTTACAGTCATATCTCCTCGAATGAAAACAATTATATAATTATTGCTGCTTGTTCTACTGTAAACTACGGCTTTACAAATTCTTCGTTCACTATAACCCAATACATTATGCAAATCATCTATTGAACGCAAATTTGGTGTGCTGATTTTCACTAATTTCTCTTGTGTTTCACTTAATATGCTTTTTACATAATTACAAGGCGCTGTTTCAACATTTGATTTATAATCACATTCTGAACATATAGCAATTGTGTCCTCACCTATATCTGTAAGATACATAAATTCGTGAGATACTTTACCACCCATCATACCAGAATCGGATTCAACACATATAACATCGGATAATCCAACCTCATCAAAAATTCGATTATAAACATCTAAACATTTATAGTAGTATTCGTTTAGATTTTCTTCTGTTAAATGGAATGAGTAAGCATCCTTCATACAGAACTCTTTTACTCGTATTAATCCTGCTCGCGGTCGCGCTTCATCTCTAAATTTAGTTTGTATTTGATAAATCATAAAAGGATAGACATTAGGATTTTTTCCAAAATCCTTAACTAAATGCACTGCTGCTTCTTCGTGAGTCATACCCAATACCATATCTGTATTGTTTCTGTCTTTGAATCGGACTAATTCTTCTCCAATACTATAATATCTATCGGATTTTTTCCATAAATCAGCAGGCATAACAACTGGTAGTTTTACTTCCTGTCCGTCTAGTTTATCCATATATTTGCATAAAATAGTTTCAATTTTTTTGGTAATTCGTACTAGTGGATAATAGTTTGAAAAAATACCACTCGACATTTGCTTGATGTACCCACCTCTTATTAATAAATTATAACTAATAGTATTGCTGTCAGATGGATTTTCTCTAAACCTTTCGCCAATAATTTTTGATACTTTCATAATTTTCCTCCTATAAAAAATAAAATCCTAGACTAATTTATTAGTCTAGGACGATTTATAACCGCGGTACCACCTAAATTCAGATAAACTGCTCTTTTAATACATCAATCAATGTATTTCCTCTATAACGGTAGGACTCCGATAAGTCTTAATAGGCTTTTAGCCGTTTGACTACTGCTCAAAGATAGGTTCAATGAATATCTTTTTCTAGACTCTCAGCATATGTCTATTCTCTGTAAAAAAGTTAAATTCATCTACTATTTCTCATCATAGCATTTACAAATATTCTATTAATTAATATTATTATATATTTTTTCACTAAAATGTCAAGTTAAATATTTTATTTATTGTTTTATCAATATTGTCATAAACATATCTTTTCTTTGACAAATCATCTAAACTGTTTAACACTTTAATCAAATCATTAATGCAAGAAACCTTAGTTAATATGTAATCTATTGTGTTTATATGAGCATTAAATGTTGATGAAATAAAACTTTTTAAATTATATCCAGATCTACCGAATATACTATTGTAACGGTATATTACCTCTAATATTTCAATAATATTATAATTAGCGTCAGAATATTTGTTTAAATAATTTGTACAGATTTCAGTTGGTAAATTACCAGCACCTCGTCCAATTCCAGATAGTGTACAATCAACAACAATTTTTCTACCATAATTAATACAGTTTCTCATTTCCTTCATCAGTTCAAATGATTGTAAACTATTATTATGCGTATGTAAACCAATCATTATATTTTTATTTAAGATTTCTTCAAAACTGTATAGTATTTTTCTCAAATCCCAAGTATTCATTGAACCAAAGGTATCCACTATTGAAAGACAGTTAATTTTAGTTTTATTTGCTATAGATAATAGTACTGATAATTCTGATTGTTCATATGATAAAATGTCAACAGGCTGCAAGAATACTTCATATTCTAAATCTAAAATTTGCTCTATTACATTTGGAATCAAGTTTAATTCATGCCTGTAAAAACACAAACGAATTACTTCAATTCCTTTCTTGTTACAAGGACCTAAATTATCAAAACTATATCTTGAGAAATCAGCGAGTACAGTTATTTTTTGGCTTTTTTTGTATGATGTTATTTCTTCAATCTTTTTGTCACGCTCATTTATAAAAACATTGTTTTTATGATTTGATTCGTTTTGTAAAAAACCTATTTCTATATATTCTATGTTGCTATTGCCCAATGCTTTATAAATTTGTTGATTAAAGTTCATAGAAAAATTTTTATCATATTGATAAGCGCCATCTCTTAAAGTGCAGTCTAACACATTATAGCAATTCATGAATTGTTTTCCTTGTTTTTTCTTCAAAATTTGTAGGGATTATATATTCTTTTATTTTGTTTGTAAAATAATTGTTTTTTTCGGAATATTTTAAATTATTCCATTTATCTAATAAATCTAAAAAATCATCAAGGTTTGAAAAAACGTCAAAAGAGTTATTTAATATAATAGGTGCTAAATTAAGTGCATACTCAAATATTTTAATTTTTTTTGCAATTAAATCTAGTACTATAGAACTCGAATGTATTATTGCAAAATCAATATTTTGAGAAATTTCATCAAAATCATATGATGATTCATATATAAAAACACAGTGATTTTTATTATACTTATATTTCTTTTTATCTAGAGGGTGTGGCTTTATAATACATTTATACCCAGTTAATTTACAAATTTCATCAGCTAATAATATCATTTTATTATTAGATTCCTCTGAAAATTCGTGAGTTACACAATCTAAGAATATGCCGAATGTGTAATTTGTTTTAACTAATAGCCTTTCTTTCTTGCAGTTTGTTTTGTAATGGCTACCTACAATTACTATACTATCTCCATCGATTCCGTAATTAGTAAGTTGTTTTTTTGTAAAGTTATTTTTTGCTAAATACAAATCACTTTTAAAATTAATTATTTGACTTTGATTTCTTAAATTGCTATTTGAGGAGTAAAATATTGGTTGACCATACTGAAAAGTGACCATTTTTATTTTATGAATGTATCGTAAATATGGAACTATAAGGTTTTCAAAAAAACCTGAATCGTAAAAACATATACCCACTCTATAATTATAAGGAAAAATGTCCAGATTTTTTTCCAATTCAGTCAAATATGATAATTTTACTGCGAAAAAAATTTTGTCTTTTAAAGTGGTAACTTCTTTGAATTTTTTCAAATTCGAAGATAAAATTTTAAGATTTTTTTTAATAAGATTAATATCAATCTTACTGTGTTTTTTGAATTCTACAATCATTTCATCATAATTGTCGTTATCAAAAATAGTTTTTATATAATCCCATTGGTTATCTCTTTTATCATTACCATGATAATAAGAAATTAGTAGTAAGTTTGAATTGTTATTTGTTTTTGAAACTTTTACATATTTAAAAAATAAATAATCGAGTAGTAATTTAATAGTATAGTGAATGCTTTTTTCTTTTACTTTATATACTTCATTGTAAAGTAACGAATATAGATTAAAATCTGTATTATGTATGGATATGCTATTTTTGCAAAAAATATTTTTATATTTTTTTTCCATTTGTCTCTTTTTGGTATTTGTATACCGCGTTAGCAATTATAAAATCCTCCATTGTATCAATATCTATAGCTTCTATTTTTGATGCTTCACAAATATATGGATTTATATATGTTCTGCATTTGAATTTTTTATACAAATCTTTTTTAAATATATAAGAAGAAGAAACTTCCATATATATTTTTTCTAAATCCTGAGTTCTAGATATATTACTGTTATTAAAGTTTAATGGCTGTCCATCTTTCCATAATAGCGAGCATAAGTTGTAACCAATAAAGGCAGATGAATATTCACCATTATTAACTTTTTCAATACAAAGATCAATTTTTTTTGAATTAGTAAAAGGGGCAGTTGCATGTGATATACAATATATATCAGCGTCTATTTTATCTATAAATTCATCCATAATCATTTGTGGTGTTGCTGAGTCACGATCCAATTCTTTTGATCTTTTTAAAAAAATGACATTTGGTAATAAGTATTTTTTTATTCTCTCATCGCTACAAAAAACATATATGTCATCTATATGAGAAGACATTAATAATGCTTTTTGTATAAAATGGATTAAAGGTGTTCCGTCAAAAAATTCTTTAGTGTTTTTACCCTTTAAACGTTCATTATTTGTTTTTATAGGAATCATTGCAGCAATTTTCATTTAATTTGCCTTTCATATTTTTGCGTAAATAATAGTTTCAAATTCTGTACCACTACTATAATGTCGCATGTATATTTTATATTTAATATTGATTGATTTAATAAATTGTGGAATTTCGATGAAATCAGACCATTTATGATATGCACAAATAGCTAGTTTGGGACTATTCCTTTTGATTGTTTCTTGTGCTCCTTCTAGTGCCTGTATTTCGCTACCTTCAACATCCATTTTTATAAAGCTAACATTGATTTGATTCAATAAATTATCTAATTTGCATGTTTTAACTAAACAATTGCCATTATCATTTAGTTTTTGATTTGATGAATAATTAAGACCACTTGAAAATGAATCAATTGATTCAACATTAGACAATGCTACATTATATGAAACACAATTTTTTACATCGTTTTCATTAAAATTTTTCAGCAGTTTAATAAAATTACAATTATCAGGTTCGATGCAAATAATTCTATTATATTCACTAACCTTATCTACAAAATCCAGCACTGTTTCCCCAATAAAGGAGCCACAATCAATAAATGTTTCATTATTATTTAAATTGATAACAGTTTCATCAAAATACTTTTTTTTATACTCTAGTGATATTTTTTTTAACCATATAGGATTTCTTGAAATTTTATAATTTATTAAGCATGAAAATGTTCTTTTTGATAGATCATCTGCTAATAAATTAAAAGATTTTTCAAAATCGTGTTTTCTTGAAGTAAAGAAATCATTAAAATTATTTTTGAAGTCCATCCATGCAAAATCCATGACAATTATATTTCCACAGAATAAATCTTTAGCTTGTTCAAAAACACTATCACAGTCAGCACAAGTAATAATAAGCATTGAATTTTCAGAGGAATAATCACTAAGATAATCAGGTGAATAAATTTTATACTTATCAAGAAATAAATTTCCTGTTTTCAGCTTGTTATTATCAACAAAAACTATTTCTATGGGTAATAAGTTTTGTAATTCAATGAATTCAATTAATTTTTCCGCACCTTGGCCTGTTCCCCAAATAATATATTTCTTGTGTTTTTTCAAAGTTTTTTTGCAATGATTTATATATATTTCATTTGTAGATTCATCAATTTCTAAAGTATGCATATTTATAACCTTCATTTATCTAATTCGATATTACTTTTTTTCCACTTTTTTTCAAAATAACTATATTTGTATTTATTTACATTTGAACTATCTGAAAAATCAATAGTATTTAAATGCATAATTACAAAATTGTATATATCGTCAAAATTCCTAATAAGATTTATTGCCTTTCCATTATATATATATACATTGAGGTTATACAACGCAGTAATTGCATTTCCAAAAATCATCATTTTTGTTAACTCTTCTGAGGAAAATGTCGAAGAACAGGTAATTCTGTTTTTCTCATCTTTTTCGATCCAGAGGGTTTCATTGTTGCCTTTTTCATGCAACAATTCATACATTTTTGTTCCTTGAATTATTGTTAATCTATAGGCACATAAATAAGTAGGATGTATTTCGTCTATAATCTTTTTTAATGTTTTGATAAAGCCATCAAAATTATCTCC
The DNA here is from genome assembly GCA_947627725.1 of uncultured Clostridia bacterium. Taxonomy (GTDB): domain Bacteria; phylum Bacillota; class Clostridia; order Oscillospirales; family Acutalibacteraceae; genus Eubacterium_R. The sequence goes on from CANQXE010000020.1 coordinate 19,818, forward strand.
GGGCAAACCAATAATTAATTCTGCTCTCCAGGAAATCATATATTCTTTTAGTAAGGGTAAGTATTGAAATATTGCTTTTAAAGAATTACTCCTTATATAGCCTGGAACATTTGGATTTAAAGTTTGGATGCCTATTCTTATTTCGCTAATATTACTATTTGCAATAATATTCATATATTCACTATCTAAGGTTTCTGTTCTTAAGTAAATAATTAATTTGGAAATTGGTGAATATTTATTGAACATTTTTAAAATTTCTTTTCCTCTTTTTTTACTTCCTCCTAAAACAGGATCAACTATGAAGACTTTTTTTATTTTATTCTCGCCTATATTTTGGATTTCTTTTTTTGTGAATTCTATTGGGAAACAAGCAACATTGTTTCTCGTTTTATGTCCGCAGAAAGCACAATTATATGGACATCCTCGTGTTGTTTCAAACCATGTGAATTCATGTATATTTTTTAATCCAATATCTGATATCACTCTTTTATCGTATAAAGGAATAGTATTTATTATTGATTCTTCAAATAGAGTTATATCTTCAATTTTATTGTCATTTGAAAAACTTATTTTATCTTTTAGGTGGTATTTATTTTTAATTAAATTATATATTTGGTGTTCTCCCTCACCAAGGATGATTATTTCATTGTTTTGCCATTGTTTAGGATTTAAATAATTAGCGCTCGGACCACCCAATATCACTTCTGTCGTTGAATCTATATATTTATTTCTTAATTCTGAACTTATATCAACTGTCCAATTATATAAACCAAATCCTATAATATCCAGATCATTAAAACTGAATTTATAATCATCAATATTAAAATCATCACAATTAATGGTTATAATTTTTACAGATAAAGCATTTAACGATGATAGTTTTGAGGCTATTCTCAATGTTCCTAATGCATATTTATTAGGGTATTTTTCAAAATCAGAATAATAGCTTATCAGTCCTATTTTTATCATTTAATATTCGTTCTCCTTCGAAAAAAACATTTTTGTATTTTTGCACAATTTCTTTTTGTTCTAATGATAACTCTTTATTGTTTATATAATAATATAAAATACCAATAGCACTTCGTATCATCATGGAATTTATTATTAATTTAACATCTATATCTGAATATTTTTTTATGAAATTTCTAATTTCTTGATCTAAATCTGATAATTTACCAATTTCAAATAATATATAGCATGAAAGCAAACATCCTATCTGAAATTCTATACTAGCTGTAACTACATTATCAAAATCAACCAAAAATGGTTTATTGTTTTGAAAAATTATATTTTTTTTATGAGGATCCATATATACAATATTTGTTGGTTCAAGTATTTTTTTATTTATATTTTTTATGTCTATGTATTTTGCAAATATTTTATCAAAATGATTATGCTTATTAATTTTATTTTGAAATAATTTCAAATACAAGCCTAATGAAATAGGAGGTCTTCGTATATCTTTTGTATCTATTGAAATCATATTGTGAAATTCATTCAGTAAATTTGTTTTTTGAATTGGATTTAATTCTTGATAGTTTAAAGAATCACCTGATATGTATTCTTCAATTTTTTGTATATAAATTTCTTTACTATCATAATAGAATTCATAATTATATAGTTCTGGAACATTTTTAAATTTTAATGATAGAAATTTTTGTATTAAATATCCGCTTATTATGTTCATGGATTTATAATTATAATGTGTTCTTTTTATAATATAATCATGTTCATTTGTACTAACTTTTACTACATATTTTGACTTATTTTTAATTAATGTCGTATTGTCTATGTTTTTCCATGGATCATGTAGTATAAAATAATTATTATGTGAAATATCAACAGATGAAAACTGAGACGATTTATAAAACAGATTTACAATTGTTCTCATTATAATTGCATGCGTAACTACGAGTTTGTCATTAAAACTTTTTTCATAGAATTCGAATAGGAATAGCAGTACTCTTGCTTGGATCACAACGCTTTTCTCTGAATCCAAAATTTTATCTAGCTCTGCTCTCTTATTCCATAATTCATAATAGTTATGATTATATTCTCTTAAATAATTATGATTCATTGCAGCAATTGTTCCACAATTAACCTCTTCTAATAATTTGTTTGAAGTAAGTTTTAAATTAAATGTTCGTGAAATAAGGTTTCCCGTTTCAACGGTTCTTTTTAATGGACTGCAAATAATTTCATCAATCTCGCTGAAATCGTTTTTACATAAATGTAAAAAATTAAAATTATCAATATTTTCGTGTATTGATAAATCCACTATATTTCCTTGAATTATAGAATTACAATTGGCAATTGATTGGAAATGCCTCATTATTATGATTTTATTCATATTACTCTAAATATTTCAAAATACTACTAAGTACTTGATTTTTACTATTTTTCCCTTCAATTTTTACTAAATTAAATTTATTACTGTTAGTTTCTAACTTTTCATATAATTCTGCTATTTTATCATTGTTACTAAATAATGATGTCTTTGCATCGCTTCTATTTTTATTCCTTTTAACAATTTCATCAATAGATAAATGCAAATAAAAGGAATGATCAGCGGGTGGTATTATTGTTTTTTCATATTCTTGAGTCAGTTGATTTATATTCAAATGATATAAACTCCTATAAAATATTTCATCATAAAAATATCTATCAAATAAAAAAATTTTTCCTTTATTGTATAGTGGTATTATGACTTCTTTAAACCATAATTCAGCATCTCTTTTACAGGATAAAAACAACTGATATGCATCTGCTGTTTTAAAAAAAGCATTTTTACTGTATAATAATTTATCTATTAACTCCTGTGTGTGTTTTGAACGTAAATAGAATCTTGTATATATAACATCGAAACTTTCAAAATAATTATAATACTCTTTGATTTCCTTTATACAGTCGTAATTCTCGTTATCACTTAAATCGAATATTGAAGCCGTCTTTTTGCCTTGTTTTTTGTAATAAGATATCAACATATTTAATTGTGTTGTTTTTCCAGCACCATCAATTCCTGATATAGATATTATTTTTCCTTTCATATAATCACCTCATAATGAATGAAACACATAAATGGGTTTGTGTTTCATGTTTTGAAAAACATATTTTTTATTGTTTTTTATTAATTTTGGACAATATGGATCACTTTTAGAAAATGGAATTTTTTCGACATATTTTCTAACTTGACAACCACCTCTACATTGAGTTTTAATCTTACATTCACTACATTCTTTGTTCGATTGTATTTCATTTATGTAGTTAATTAATTCCTCAGAGTTGATAATAAAATCTTTTAATGATTTGTAATTACAATAGTTTCCTAGATTTTTCTTATTCATTAGACAAGGAGTGATAATGCCATTAGGATTTATTGTCAAGAGTTCTTGTGCACCGATGCAGCCCATTCTGTTTGGTAAACCAACATTTAAACAATGATTTGTAGGATTGTTTATTATATCAATTTTAATTAAATGCATATACCTTTCTTTGAGGATTAGCAATTCCTTAATTAAATCATAATGAGAAACTTTATTATTAAAGTAATATCCTTGCTCATGATATATTGACCTTTCTGGATTCGAAAATTTTATTTTATCAACCCCCAAATCAATAGCTAGAAGTATATCTTTTTCTAATTCCTCAATCGTTGTATTTGGGAAAAATACAGGCTTGATACATATTTCTGTATTACTATTTAGGATCTTTTTATTTTTCACAAGAAGTTTAATTCCGTTTACAGCTTTCTTAAAACTGCCCGATCCACGTAATTCATCATTATTTTTTTCGTTGTAACTGTCTAAGCTAACGCTAATAGATAACAAATTATATGATAATAATTGCTTGCTATTATTGTCATTAATAAGTGTTCCATTTGTTGCCATTGAAAGGATCATATCATGAGAATCACAAAAAGAAACATATTCGAATAGTTTACTTTCATCTATCAAAGGTTCTCCTCCTGCCAAATGAACTCTCATCACCCCTAAATCATAAAGATCATTCAAAATTCTAACAATGGTTGAATTATTTAAAGTATCGTTATTATAATGAAATTCTCTATTATAACAGTAGGTGCATTTTAGATTACATTTAGTTGTGAAATCAAAATATGCTTCTAATGGAACAATTTGAACATCAGTAAATGTATTATCAACGAAATAGAATTTTTCGTTTTCTGATAACAAGTTATTTAATCGTAAATAATCTAATACAATAGTTTTGCTTTTTTTAGATTTTTCAATATTGTAAAAATGTTCTGATAAATTTTTATCTTCAATAAGATAATACATTTTTTTAGCTTTAATATATATCAAACAGCCATAATTTTCTTTGCGAATAGTAATTAAATTAATCATGTTTTAAACTCCTTGATTAGATATGATTGAATTCTATTGCTAATTATATCTAGTTAATAATTAAATTTAACTGATTAATGTAAAATTGTTAGTTAAAAAAGCATAAATGTAAAAAAGATAAATAAATCATTTATTAAAAGTAATAATATTGTTTAACTCGAATTTCATATTTCAATTATTTAAATTCGGTACTATATAATTTTGGATTAATCATTACGAGCAGTATTGATAATGAATATTATTAATCAGAGCATATAGTTACATAAATTCAAGTTGCAATATAATTTTAAGTTATAATTCAACTACTTTATTTATAATTACTTGTTGCTTTTTTTCAATATATATCATTTTATTATATATACGATTAATTAAAATTTGTTGTGGTTTTACATTATATTTAGCACAAAAAATCAAATTGTTATATGCCTTATTCACTAATTGGTTTTGTTCTTCTATTATGTCTTGGCAGCATCCTATTCGCTCTAAAACCAGTTTAATTATTTTTTTATGTTCATATAAATTTCTGATTTCTTGTAAATATAATTTATCGTTGCTAGGACTTTCATTATTGTCATATATATTTATATGTTCCCTTTTAAATGATTTAATATATAGGTTAATGCCGTTTGCATCATTATGTACGAATAATCTATGGTGAAATGATACTAACTTAGGATTATAAAATTGTTTTAATCTTTTTAATAGTTTTTTATTTGAAATGTATTTTTCTGAATAAGTGGGATTGATTTTTAATGAGTGATTTTGTAATTTACGAGGTCTAAATCGTGTGAATGATTTAGGAACTTTTTTTATAGAGGCAATAAGATTATAATATTTAACTTTTATTGTCCCATAATACTCTCCAATACCTTTTTTATTTATGTATCCACAGCAATAAAATTCATTCATAAAATCATCATATCCGTAAACCAACCAATCATGACATCGGTCCCTATCCCATTGTATTTCTGATATACCTAAATATTTTTCATTTAAATTAACCATCAAATAGAAGTTGTTATCAATTTTGTTTTTTATTTGACCAATACTAACAGTTTTTAATTTAATATTGTGTTTAGTAATGAATCTATGTTTTTCTACATATCCACTTCCACAAAAATCAATGTGTCCACCTTTATAACTATAATAATGTAAATGAAAGAATTCGTTTATTAATGTTTCACTAATATCAAATCCATTAGCTTCCAAAATACCAAGATAAAATGCGTTATAAGGATAAGTTTTTATAAAGGGATCAGTATTAAGTGGTAATACCTTTTTTGTTAACATTGTTTTCATCATCCTTTTAATTTAAGTAATATTCGGCTTGAGCATTCCATAATTTTGCATATTTGCCATTCAATTTTAATAAATCATTATGTGTTCCTGTTTCTACAAGTTCTGCTTTATCAAATACGGCAATATTGTCACAGAATGCACAGCTTGATAGTCTATGCGATATGTAGATAGCAGTTTTATTTTCTACAAAAGAATTGAATTTTGAATACATAGAACTTTCAGCAATCGGATCCATTGAAGCAGTAGGCTCATCTAAAATTACTATTGGGGCGTCTTTATATAGAGCTCTTGCAAGTGCAAGCTTTTGAGCTTCACCACCTGAAATCTCTATTCCGGATTCTTCTAAGTCTTTGTAAAGATAAGAGTTCTCTTGATTATCCATTTTTAGAATACGCTCTTTAATATCTGCTTTTTCAAATGAATCATATAGCTTGGCTTTATCATAATCATCACTTGCCGCAATGTTTTGTGCTGCAGTAAGCGAAAAAATTTTGTAATCTTGAAACACAACAGAATATAGTCTTCTAATGCTGTCTTTTGTATATTCTTTTATATTAGTACCATTAATATATATTGCACCTTCAGAAACATCATATAGTCTACATAGTAACTTAATAAATGTAGTTTTTCCGCTGCCGTTTTTACCTACAATTGCATAGTGTTCACCTGTGTTTATTTTTATGTTTATATTCTTCAATGCATATGTTTCGCAATTAGGATACTTAAATGATACATCTTTAAATTCAATATCAAAATTATTAGCAAAATCTAACTCTTTTGTTCCATATATCATTTCATCCTGAGTATTTAATATTTCAAAATAGTAATTTACAAGTGGAATTATTTTTTCAGTCTGACCAAATGTCCATGTCATTTTCATGACGCCTTTAACAATTTGCATAAATGAACCGCAGTACAATACTAATGAGCCAACACTGAATAATCCTAAGAGCCCTTTCACGCCAATGAATAAATATACTCCGAATCCAACTAAAGATGCCAAAATTGCTACGATGGAGCTGGAACGAGCACACTGTAAAGCTGTTTTTTTCATTATACTTTCGCCATCTGTAACTATTTTACTAGTAGCGATATCGTCTATAATGTTTTGTTCTTTATATAATCGTATTTCTTTACCTGTCTTATAATCTGAAAACAAATTTAAAAAGTAATAATAAATTTTGTTGAGAGTTGCATATTGATTCTCTGATTCAAATTGGTTTTTATTCATTTTCAGCGCAATAAATAAGATTATTACTGCCATGACAATTACAGAAATAATCACACTGAAAAGAAATATAGGCTTTTCAAAAAAGGTTTTACCGGTAGAAATAAATCCAATTTTAAATAAAGGGAAAATTAGAATTATTGACAATATGATGGTAACCATTCCGAAAATAAAATCTCTAATCATATATGCAAATTGTGTGAATGCAGAATAAACTCGTTCTTGAGATTCAGAATGCTTATGTATTAATTCTTTAAAATTACTATCCTCGAGTTTTGAATATTCAATTCTGTATAATTTTTCGGCAATATTTTTCAGCTCATTATTATACATTAGTGTTTTATGAACAAATTGAATGTCTCCTATGTAATTGTTCAAAAAAAATAAGATTAAATTTATTATTAAAGCAAGACTGATATTGAATATAATAACTGACACATTTGCTTTACTAATTAGCAAATCCATTATTCTTGAAGTAAAGTAAATGTTTATAAAAGGCATAATAGCCATTATTATTGCAATAAATATTGAACTTGGAATAATGTTTTTTTCTAATTTTTGCATTTCCTTGAATGCTAATTTGATGGACTTTAATTTATTCATGATTTGTATTCATCTCCTTATAGTAATAGCTTTGCGCTTGATACATTCTGTAATAAGCACCTTTTAATGCCATTAATTCTTCATGTGTTCCTGATTCAGTTATTTTTCCGTTTGAAATGAATAATATTCTGTCGCAAAATACTGTTGATGATAAACGATGTGAAATGAAAAATGAAATCTTATCTTTAGTTATTTCATTATATTTTTCATATAGTTCTCCTTCAGCAATAGGATCAAGTGCTGCAGTAGGTTCGTCCAAAATCAGTATAGGTGCATTTTTGTATATTGCTTTAGCTAATAATAATTTTTGCTTTTCTCCGCCTGAAAACTCCGTAGCTTCTTTATAAATATCTTTTATCATTAAAGTGTTTTCTTTATCCTTTAATGACTCGATTTTTTCTAATATTCCAGCTTTTTCAAATGAAGAGTATAATTTTTCTTTATCATATTTTTGGGTTGTACTTATATTTTCTGCTATTGACATAGGCATAAAAAAGTAATCCTGAAATACAACAGAAAACAAATTAAAGTAACTATCTTTTGAATATAAAGATATATCTTTGTTGTTTACGAAAATAGAACCTTGGGTCGCATTATATAACCCACAAAGTAATTTGATAATTGTAGTTTTCCCAGCACCATTTTCTCCTATAATTGCAATATTTTCACCTTTTTTTATTTTGAAAGAAATATTATTTAGCGTATTATGCTCCGAACCCGGATATTTAAATGATACCTTGTCAAATTCTATAGATTCTACAGAATCAAAATCAATTTTATCATTATTATCATTTGCTGTTTCTTCTTCAATATATTCTCTATATAAACCGCAAGATTTACAGCAATATTCCATTCTTGATATTGAACCAACTAATTTTACAATCCAATTTGAAAAGCCTGAAATTATTCCAAAATAAAATATAAAATCAGAAACATTTATTTTTCCGTTATAGGTTAAATATACTAAATAAGAATAAGCAACTAATTCCCTTATGAAATTCAGTATTGCTCTGACACTGCTTACTTTAAAGCTTTGTGGTCCATATTGCTTTGTTATTTTTTCTAAATTGGATATTATTTTTGCAAGTGTATATGTAAAGTAATCTTCAAAATTATATAGTTTTATATCTTTTGAAGCTGATGTATCTTTACTTAAATGATAGAAATAGTAAAATTTTACTGTTGCTCTGCTTCTTGTTTTATTTATAACCAATTCTTTATCGTGCAAAAATCTCAAAAGAAAGAATTCTATAGCACAGCTAATAAGAATAATTAAAATCATAAATATATTTATTCTATAGAGTAATGTCATTGACGTAATTACACCTACAATACAAACAATGATTTGCCCCAGATTATCTATAAATGATGCGGCAGGGGAATAGCTGCTTCTGTAAAATTCGGATGCTTGTTTATTCCTTTTTCGCCCTTCAAGACTTTCAATATCAATATAGTCCATATACAGATTTTTTCTAAATGCAATAATTGAATATCTCATTCGTATAATATTAGAACTTCCTTTTAAAAGTTCTTGCATGAAAGGGTCTAACCATGTAATTAGAGTAATTAATAGACTCAACAGAGCAATAATCATTACAAGTCTGTTAATCGTTACACCATCTGTTATACAATCAATCATAACTTTAGGAATGTATGCTGTTATAATTGGTTGCAGGACAAGTGCAGGAACTTTTATTATAAAATAGATTAAGCTTTTTCTGTCCCATGTTAGCCAATTTTTAATCATATATTTGAAGTTATCCATAATTATGTCCTCCATTTTATGGTTTATATGTTTTTAAAATAAGTTTTAATATTTTTCTTTCGTCCTTATTTTCTTTTTTCAATTTTTCATAAACGGTATTTAACGTGTTTCTGTTTCTATTTTGATTGTATTTAAAGGATAATAGTAAAATCTTATATGTTTCGTTTACTATAGTTTCATATTGAGCTATAGTCGTTTGATCAATATTCATTCTTTTTAAACATAAAAGAACATTTTGCCTAAACTCATATATGATTCTTATATTTTGAATGTAAATTGTTTTTCGTTTGCTTTTTACAATATTTACTTTTTTGATTTTTCGTAATAATTTATCCAAAGAATATATTCCAGCAACCGGATGCCAATATCCATCTCTTGCAAAATGTTTTGGTAAGAACATTTTTTTTACATTGTTATACAAAGTATCCGGCGTTACTTCTTTTTCTTTCCAATCCAAATTTATTTTAATAAAGTGACTTCTGAAATATGAAGGTGAAGGTTTGATATATCTTGGCAGAACTTTTCTAAAAGATGTTTCTATTTCTGAGTAACCCAATTTAATTATTCCCATTGTTTCACCATGTCCTGTACCGATATAACTTGAACAATAAAATTGCATTGATGAATCATTATATCCATAAATCAGCCAATCGTGACAATAATCCCATGTAGCATGAACACTTTCATTTTGAAAATATTTTTGGTTTAACATAAGAATTGCATAATAGCCATTATTTATATGGTCTTTTATAGTTTTCACAATATCATTTGTTTCTGGAAACTCAATAGAACTAAATCTGTTGAATTCAAACATTCCGCTATTTCTAAAATCAATTTTATGAATTGCACTTTTTTTGAAATAATATAATTCTAAAAAATCATTTAGTATGATATCGGTATAATCAATATTATTTGCTTCAAGAATTCCGAAATAAAAAGCATTATATGGATATGTAAGCATCATCTTTGGTATTTTATATGGTAATATCTTTTGTGCCATTTTTTAGCCCTCTCTAAAAATATTTAATTATTAATAAAGTATCACAAGATAGCAATTAGATTGTTTTTTATGCAATTCTGTTGATGATTTCTGCAATAAAGAAGTTATTGTGGTTATATAAAGTAAAAAGAGCTCTCTATCTGACAGAGAACTCTTGGAAAATCAACTTTTATTATTTGTTTTATTTTATCTTGTTTATATATTACCGTTCACTATATAACTATTATGGTTTATATACACATTGTGTTGAATTATAATGAAGTGTTTGTTAAAATAGTTTTGAGATAATATGATTGTTTTAGTTTGAAGTATTTATGGAGTTATATATGCGTTGGTCTTTTGAAGAATTAAGACAACTTGGTTTCGGTTTTGTATCAGGAAGTACAAATAAGAAATTCAAAACTATACTTGATAATAATATAAAGAAAATTGAAAAGCAGCATTTGTCTGAAGGTATAGCTAATAGTTTTAAGAATGGTGAATATAACACATATATCACAACGGATGAGATTGTGTTATATAGAGTTTATGGATTAACTCCTTCGGGACAAGCTGGTGCAAAACAGCTAGGTGCATTTGCAACTACTGAATTTGCTGAATCTCGTATTGATGTCAAGATGCGCCTTGCATTAAATCCTCAGTGGAAGAATGCTTTATATATTGAAGAAAAGATAATTGTTCCTAAAGATGTGATTTTGAATATTGGTATCGTTGCGCCCGTTAAATTGTTGTCGGGTACTATCCTTGAGGGCGGTGCAGATCAGGTTTTGCTGCCAGAGAATTGGTCTGAGGATTGGGTAGTGGGATATCGTTTTGTCACATCAGAACCGTTAATGGATTATCCTGAATACACTACGGAAAAGCCTAATGAAATAAGGGTTAAATAGTAAATTATAAATGTTTTAATACTTGCAAATGAGTATAATATCTATTAGAATTGTATTAAGAAATAAAAAGAAAATAGCGGGACAAGTATATGTCAACATATCAGTTTTATGCAGAACTTGAAGAGTACAAACCAAAAATGTGGAGAAGATTTTTAATTAATGAAAATATGACGGTTGCACAATTGAGTTATGCTGTTTTAATAATCTTTCGAGCTAATGGAAGTCATTTATTTAACATCGAGAAACCCTTGCAAAAAGATGCGGCTGCACTTTACGAGATGCCAAACACGAATATGGATATTTCTGATGTAGATATGAATATTATTGAAAGATATTATGCCACAAAAGAGCAAATACATAATACTGTAAGTTTGAATGACAAAGATAATTGCCTTATTATTAATATGATTTTGGTGATGGCTGGGTATTAAATTAAAATTGGAAGAAATATATGGCGAAAATAATTTGAAAAATAACGATATACCATATGTAATTTCAGGAAAAGGTTATGGAATTGTAGAGGATTGTGGTGGTCCTCATAGTCTTATGCAGATTGCAGAAACGCACAATTTGGAGACAGTAGATTTATCTCTTTTTGATAAAAATGAGCTGAATGATATGTTATTATCAAATATGTCACATTTTCAAATTATGTATGAAAATAAAAAGTAATTGTTTTTTGAATAAAGATAATGAAAAGGTGAGCGGTTTAAAGCTCACCTTTTTTGTTTAGAAGCTTATTTCTTATTGCTTCAGGTACATCTTCCCAATCCGCATTAGATAGATCTGCTTCAATTAGTATTTCAATAATTTCATTGTTTGATAAATTAAATTGTGACATTTTAACATTTTGTAATTTAGCATCTTTTAAAGAACAATTTTGCCAGTTTACATTTTTTATTGTGGCACCATTAAAATCTGCCCTTTCAAGATCAGCATCGGCAAAATCTGTATTAATTAGTTTTGCTTCATCTAAATTACACCCTACAAGACTAGTTCCACAGAATGAAGTATCTTTTAATAATGACTCACATAAATAAGCACCATCTAAAAAAGCATTATTAATTACAGACATGGTTAAATCGGAATTTGACAATGAAGCAGATTCCATATGAGAACTTGTAAAATCACATTCCATGAGGTTAGAGTCTTCCATAGAACAACTATTAAGTAAAGATTTATAATATGTAGAATTATTTAATTTGCAATGGTTCAATTCACATCCACTTAAAACAGATTCAGAAAAATCAGAACCAGAGAAATTAGTAAAAGATAAATCTTTCCACATTATATTGATATCTTTAAAATCACTAGATTCTAAGTGTGCAATTGAATCACATTGAACATTTCCTCTTTGCCTTATCAGTGAAACTATTTCTAATAATCGCATGATATTTTCTTCGGTGTTTTTTATTGACTTTAATAAATCCTGATAGTTTTTTATATGTATTTTATTTCCTGAATTTTCTTCGGAAATTTCAATAGGCCAGTTTATATTAAAAACACGAGGAACAATACTACTAATAACATCTATATATTTTTCAAAAGAGAAACGAGGATCGTATTCTAATAGGCCTTCTATAAATTCAGTTGTTTCAATTCCAAGCAAACTCTTTGATAGTAAATAAAAAATTCGTTTGTAAAATTCATCACTTTTTAAGGTGCTTATTTCCATTATCGTATTCAATATTTCTAAAGCAGATAAATATTCATAAAAAGTTTTGTGAATAAACTCAATTTCTGATTCATTAGGGTTATAATCATTTGTTTTTTCTCTAAAAAAGAAGAGTAATAATAGTTTTGAAGGGTTACTGATTTTATGATAATTAATCCATTGATTAAATAAAAATTCGTTGCCTGTTTTTTTACAGTATTCTTCAATTTTAGAAATATAAATACTTCTACTATCACTTTGCCATGCACATAATCCTGTAATTGATAGCATTTTTCTGTATTCGTCTAATCCCCATGAACTATAATCTTTTTTATCTCTACTATATTTTCTTGTATAAACACATTCTAAAATATGATTATATATTTCAACCGAGTGGTGAATTGTTTCTATCGACTTATTTGAATATTTTATAGTCCAAGCTAATAAGAATAACAGAAGAGGGGATGTGCTTAAATCTTTTAAATGTTCTCTATTAATTATATCGTTTAAATCATATGAAATATTAAATACATCAGTTAGTTTAGACCAATAGTTTATTCTTAAATCTTTTTCTAATAGGTTATATTCTTTCATATTAGAAAAATTTTTTCTTTCTTTTATAGGTATAAACAATGGTAAAACTTCTATATGTAAGAACTGTTCCGTTTCGGAAGAACAGTAATTAATTATCTTTTTTCTACCACTGATGATTACTTTGCCTTTTGTATTCCATATGCTATTTTTTAATTCGCGAACTAATTCTAAAGCATTATCCCAAACATTTACTTTTATTTCATCCAATCCGTCTAAAATAAGAATTACCGGTAAATCATTTTCCCTATCATAATTTTTCATCCATGAAATTGAATTAATATATGATTCCAATACCGATAAAGCAGGAATTTTATCAGAAAAATTTAATCGAAATAAATCAATAAATATAACTCTTTCACCGATATCAACTAATGATTCAGCCAGTTTTTTCATAATTGTAGACTTACCACTTCCAGGATCACCGGAGACCATACACATATTACTGTTTTTGTCTTTTATCCATGACATCAATGACATTCTAACATTAACTATATCTCTGCTATAGTTTTTAGTTGTACCGTATAGATCTATATATATTTGTTTTAATGTTATATCATCTTCAAAGACATTTTGATTTGAAAAATCTAATATCTTTTTTTGATATGCTTCTAAATCATTAAGCATATCAATATAATTTCTAGTTGGATAATCCAAATCCAACAATAGATTGTGGTAATTCTTATCTTTAAACCATTCGCAACTAAATGCTTTTGTAAAATAAATTGGCCATTTATTTTTTATTGTTATTATTGTGCTAATAGAAAGGAAATTTGATAACCATTCGCATAATCTATTTCTATAGAAATTTGAAAATTCAGAGTTGGCAGGATGAAATAAAAAATCGTAACCTATTGAAATAGTGCAGTCTTTTATAAAAAGTTTTGTGTCTTTTGCGATATCATTTCTTGGGAATATTAAATAATTATCATTTAAAATATTATATGTAGCAGAATAAAGACTGTTTTTTATTAAAGTCCACATTAATCCATCCGTAGTTTTAGATATATGGATGCATCCAAACATTTCGATGAAGTCACCCAATGAATTTAGGACAATATTTTTTGCTGCTTCCTGATCATGTGATGCTCGTACTATTTTTGTTGTCACAGATGTAACTTTTGCTAATAGTTTATTGGCGTCAATTTCGATTTTATAGTTATTGTCTTTATCTTTAAAATTAAAACCATTAGAATAATCTTTCATATTACCACCACTAATATTTTACTATAATTCTGTTAATTATTGATTTTATAAGAATATTATATCATTGTTAAATATTTTGTTCAACGAAATAATTATAACCATAAATACCAAAACCACCCTTGCTCTTTGTTCAAGTAGAGAGGGTGGTTTATGTTTGTTTTATTTTTTAGATAACTCTATGAAGTCAATACTGTTATCTATCAGCCAATTTATTTCATCAAAGTAAACATTAAAAAGACAATTTGGGTTTTCATTTTTTTCACAATAAACGGTTGGCATCATTGGCGATTTGCTTTTGGTCATAACCGCAGGATTTGAAATAATTTGATTATCAAATCGATATAATGATTTTGAAGGGAACCCATCATGAAAATAGATGAATAATTTTGCCCCACTTTTTTTGCCATTAGATGTTGCTTCGTTATATATTGCCTTCCAAATATCTAAAACTTCAGCTGTTTTATTATTTAAGTATTTTCCTTCTTGTCCAATAAAATCAGCATAAGGATTAAAAAATATATTTCTATTATCAAGCAATACTACGCGAATAGTAATATCCTCATCTTTTAATTTGTTTTTCAAAGCATTTCTATTTGAGTTTGTCCATGTCATTCCATGAATGTGGACAATATCAATATATTGCTTAGTATTCTGAATAATATCGTTATAATTAATATTTTCTACATTTGTATATACTTTTTTTAATCCTAGCATCAAAGGATTATCATCTGGTGAAATTTCATATATTTCATTTCCTTTAATCCAACCATCCGCAGGACACTCTTCAATGAGTTTGGTTAAAGATGATTTAATATTTGAAATTAACTCACCAGGATTAGCCCAGAACTTCACATTTGAATTAGATTTAACTTTTTTTGAAAATCTCTCTAATCTCTTTTTTCCTGCTTTAGTTGGTTCAACTTTTGCAGAAACAATATTACCTATATCATTGTGAATAAATGCAATTATAGGTTTACCAATGCTTTTGGCATAATTATATTCCATTTCTGTAAAACCACATTTATTACCAGAATCATCTTTACCTAAGGAACCATATTTGCCTGCAATTATTAATAAATAATAATCACAATCGTCAATAACACTTTTTATAACTTCCCAAGATTCTTTATTGGCAGCAGGAAACAATTCCATACCAGCTGGAATACAATCACTCTCTAATAATGCATTTGATACTAATTTTCGTTCTTCTATAAGATCTTCATATGTAGAACTAACAAAAACTTGATATTTTTTATTCATTGTTACACACCATTTTTTTGTAATTATAACGATATTTTACAATATTTATCATTATTAGTCAAATAATAATTATATAAGATTCAGATTATAAAATATGTTTATCAAAAAAGTTATTTGTGTATATTTAATAATTTTATTCAAAATAAGTTTGAGAGATTTTTGAGAGACTAAGAAGTGAAAACTTGGCTTTATATGGTGTTTTTTTGGAATAATTTGTTTACTCTGACTCCGTCATTTAAGGTTCGAATCCTTATACCTCTGCCAGATTTGGACAGTTCATATTGAACTGTCCATTATTTTTCGCCTTTTGGCACATTTTTGCACCTTTTCAGGTGCTTTTTAAGTTTGCTTTTATCTGAAATGAGACACTTGTGTGACACTAATGTGCCACTAAATCCAAATCTCAATTGCACAAAACAGCCAAACCTTGCCAATAAAAATGCAGACACTTAACAGACATTGCTGTGTTTATAATATGTCCCTTGTGTATAGAGTTTTTATAATTATTATGATATAATTTAGTTAGTTTTATATGATGGGAATAATTTGTAATGGATAAAAATAAACTATCATTTGAAATATTGAAGTTAATTGATTTGAAACAAGAGGGTGAGTATTGGGATTTTAAAAGAGAGTGGCATAAAAATAAAACTGATTTACTTCATGATATAATTTGTATGGCGAATAATCTGACAGGACATGATGGTTATATAATTATTGGCGTTGATGAAGACGATAATTATTCATTGGTGGATGTTTCAAATAATGAAAATAGATATAATACTCAAAAAATTGTCGATTTTTTGTCTACGAAAAAATTTGCAGGCTACATCAGACCAAAAGTATATGTTGAAACTTTGTCTGTTGAAGATACATATATTGATGTGCTTGTAGTTGTAAGTGATGATAATGTTCCTTATTATCTTGCAGAAAGATATGATGGAGTTCATCAGAATAATATTTATACAAGAGTTGGTGATACTAATACTTCAATTAATAGGTCTGCCGATTTAAATGATATTGAAAAACTGTGGAAAAGAAGGTTTGGAATAGATTTACCAGCATTCGAAAGATTTAAAAAGTATTTAAGGAACACAGAAGATTGGGAAGAATTGGAAAATGGAGAAGGATTGTATTATAAATATGATCCGGATTTTAGAATAGTAGAAACTCCAGATGATTGTAGAACAGCATATGAATATTATATGTTTTCACAATTTGATAGTAGACCCCATTGGTATTTGATTAATTTATATTATAATCAAACTCCATTAAAAGAAGTTTTATGTAATCTGCTTGATGGTGGTAGACATTTTACACCGGTACCTGATTGGAGAATGATCAAGATTAAGGATGGCAGTGATTTTTTCTATCGTAGTTTCGTTAAAGATTCATTAAAATATTTATTAGAAAATCTTTTGTTTGATAGTAATAGTTCAGAAACACAATATTCAAGAATGAGATTAATGTCCTGTATTTTAATATTTGATAATGAAAATGAAAGAAGAGAATTCGAGTATTATGTATTTGAAAATTATGATAAATATGATGTTGAAAAATACAAAAGCGATATTCCTTATATTGAAGATATAGATGGATATAATTGTGAAATTTTTAGATATGACTATAAAAATGCATTGCTTTTGCGGGATATGTTAAATGAATTTCGAGTAGAACATAATCATTAAAAACTATCTCCATTGTGTACAATGGAGATAGTTTTTTGGACTTTTATATTGTTTGTCCTCAGATTTTGAGGGAGGGGCGGTTCGTAATTTAAGCCGTCTTGAATTTGCTTTCTGTAAACTCTGCAAGCCTTTGACGGTTCTGTTCGAATACCTCGTCTACCATATGCGTGTATATCTTTGCTGTTACTGAGATATCACTATGTCCCATTAATTCTTTAGCTACATTGATGGGAACTCCTGCTGCCTGACAATCTGTGCAGAATGTGTGTCGGAGTAGATAAGGTTCTAAATCTTCGGCTAATGTTGACTCAATGATTTGATTACGATATACCTTTGCACCATTTGCAATATCCATTTCTCTTTTGAAGTTGTGCCATGCATGATAGAATGCATTTTCATCCATTGGCAGATTAGGATTTTTGCATCTCACAAATACATATTGTTCGTTTAAGTTTTTAGCCTTGTGTTCACGCAGGGCTTTTACTAATTGTGGTGGCATTGGAATCTTTCTGCCTGTTCCTGCTTTTGTTTTGCTTTTACCTACAGTTAAGATTGCATTATCAAAATCAACCCAATCCCATTCCATTCGACGTATTTCAGCAGGCCTGAGTCCACACCATAACATTGTCAGCACCATTGCGCCTGCATAGTGATTTGGAACTTGTTTTAAGATTAACGCTCGTTCTTCGTCAGTGATAGGCCTGCGTTTACCTTCTGTGACTTGAGGTAACACAATATCTTCTGCAGGATTCTCACCGATTAACTTTTGTTTCTGTGCTTTTCTTAGCACTCTACGCAAAGTCATTCTTATTTTAGATACATTGGCTTTGCTGTAACCAACATATTTGTTTAAGAATCTTTGACAATCATCTTCGGTAATATCGCATAGCTTGAACTTTTCAAAGTATGGAATGATGTTGCTGTAAAGATAATATTTGTAATCGCTTTTTGTTGTATCGCTGATGTTAGCATTTTTGATATTAAGTTCATACCAATTATCAGCGAATACTTTAAAATTAATTTCAGGAAAAATAGTTTTATTTTTTAGTTCGTCCTGTTCTCGCTGCCATTCCAACAGTTTTTGTTCCATATTCTTTTTAACTTGTCGTTCACTCTTGCCGCGAGCGGTCAATCGAATTTTGTTGCCATCGTTGTCTGTAACCTGACGAGTCATCCGATATAGTATTGAACCGTCAGGTCGTTTTTCTTCGTACATTAAATCATCTCCTTTGTGACACATATTACTCTTTTGGTACTTGAATATCTATCACCAATACCAACAAAGATTTATATGTTTATTTGTAAACCTTTTTGAGAATATCATAAAGATAATATTTCTTGCTGCCGGTAAGTTCAGCTGTTGGAATATCTGCAACAAGTTTTCTTGCAGATTCTCTGCTGATACCAAATACTTTACCCACTTCAGTTACATTCAAAAAGTAACCAAACTGTCCGGAAATTTCAGTTGCTATTGATTTTAATTCATTCGTAGTTTTCTTCAAATAATCATCTCCTATTCGTTGTAGTATCCTGTGATAATATCAATCAGATTCACTTTCCCTCTTGTTCTGCGAACATTATTGATAGCTTCTTTTCTCATATCTTCAATTTCATCTTTGCGGTAATCAAATTGTTCAGCAATCATTCGCATAACCATTTCCAATTGAACGGCATAACGGAACAGACCTTTTGATATTGCTTTTGCATTATCTTCTGAGCAATCTGCAATAGCTTTTGCTAGTTTATCACTGATAATACTTTTATTTTCTTTCAGTAACTCGTCAGCAATGAAATTCTCAACAGTACAGGAATAGAATTCATTGCGCGATTTGAAACCATAATCTTTTAAAAATTTATCTGCATTTTTAATTAAATCTTTGTCTAAATAAAGACTGATTCTTTGTTTATTTTCTGAATCCATAAGACCTCCTTAATTTTGAATACACCAACCTGCAACACCGATAAATTTGCTTTGAAATTGGTGCTTTTCCTTTATTTACGACACCCAAACTTACACCAAAGTGTGTTTATAGGCACATAGCATAACCCCTAACAATTTTGATTACAAAACTCATGAAATATGCCTTAACAGTGGGATAATTCGGTCGGCACTGCCGTCCGATGTGAGCTGCAACAACGCCTATTATGGCGTTGCTGCTTTCTCCTGCTTGAAAATCGACCTTGAGAATATGGCTGAATTGTGCCTATAAAACTGTTGTCACAAATGCCTTCCTTTGGTCTTTATGTTTGATTTTGATTAGTGACTTTCCTAAAATACAAACTCTCTAAATTTTGCCGACAGTTTTGCGACAGGCTTTTATTGTGAGCGAAGTGAATAACAAAGTTCTCGGGACACATTAAAAATCTTTTGATTTTGTTAATGGGTGAGGTTTTTTATTACTTTGTCATCACATAGTAAGGTAGGGGTGGCTCATAATTTGTTGACCGTATATAAATTACTCAGCTGAACATTATCCATATATCTTTTTGAAATTTCAATGTAGCCGTTTTCTTTTAAACTGGTCAATGCTTTCCTGCATGAAGTTTCACCGATATTGCAATGCTTAGCAATATTGGGAACAGAATAATAACTCTGTCCACGCTTGTCTTTGGCTCTGTTCAAAAATGAATACACAACAAATTCAATAGGTGTGAATCCTTCATTGAAAATTTTATCAGGTAATTTGAAATAATAATCTTGCATATCAAACCTCCTTTCTGGAATTTTATAGGTATCAGAATGCAAAATGACAAAACAAAAGTCGGGCATTGAAACCTACACATACTTTTACACAGACTACTCCCTTGTGTGAGGAACGCTATGTAAATATGTATTCGTTTCAATGTCCGACTTAATATCCGTATCGTTCATTAAACTTGAAAAAATTAGTTTTAACTTTTAGTTAAACTATAAATAAAATAAAAAATATTCAATTGTAATGTATAATGTTGGCTTCCTTTGCCAACAATATTTAGTTTAGCAAAATTTAACTTTGCTGTCAAATAATTTTTTATCATATTGCATATAACAAATTCTTGTGATAAAATAAAACTGCTAAACGAAATCTTAATATATCAATCTTTTGACAAGCGTGTATTTTTATTTAGGTAAAAATGCAGGCTCTGTTTTCACATGCTTTCATTAGATTGATGTAGAATTTCGTTTAGCAGCGAGAGTTTGCGTTTTTCATGCGTAGTCTTTCGGCTGCGCATTTTTTATTGTTCTCTTTCGCTTAATATTCTCATATACGAATAATGAATTGAATATAGAGAAACCGTCAGAATTTTAATCATTTCTGACCAAAATTCTGACG
>CANQXE010000021.1 GCA_947627725.1 uncultured Clostridia bacterium
AGACAGACAGACAGACAGACAGACAGACAGACAGACAGACAGACAGACAGACAGACAGACAGACAGACAGACAGACATGCTTATTTGATAATTGCGCACAATCAGTTCGAGCTGCTTGAAATATTGATAAAAATGCTTGATGACGAGCGAAATGATATTTTTATCCATATTGATGCCAAGGCTAATAAATTTGATTTTGAAAAATTTAAGCGTTTGACACAGCACTCGAATATCTTATTTACTGACAGAATTTCAATTACATGGGGAGATTTTTCACAGGTACAGGCTGAAATGATTTTGCTTAAATCTGCTGTACAGAAAGAAGATAAAAATAATCCATATTCATATTATCATCTTCTTTCAGGTGTCGATTTGCCAATAAAAACGAATGATGAGATACATAGATTTTTTGCTGAAAATAAAGGTAAAGAATTTATTCATTTTTCTGAAAACAAACCTTCTCCTGCGTTTGCAAACAGGATTAAGTATTATCATATTTTCAGAAAAAAAAGAAATTTATTTTTTAAAATCCTTTCTCAGATTGCGTTGAAAATTCAGAAGTTAATTGGTATTAACAGACTGAAAAATAGTAATTTAATTGTTCAAAAGGGAACTAATTGGTTCAGTATTACAGGTGATTTTGCAAAATATGTTGTTTCAAAGAGTTATGAAATAGAAAAGTTATTTAATTATTCATATTGTTGTGATGAGGTGTTTTTACAAACTATATTTGTAAATTCTCCTTTTAAAAATAATCTTTTTATGCCTAATTGTAATAATAATCAGCTTGCGTGTGCAAGGCTAATTGATTGGGAAAGGGGAAATCCCTATATTTTTAGAACAGAGGATTTTAGTGAAATTATATCATCAAAAGCTATGTTTGCGAGAAAATTCAGTTTAAATGAAGATGAAGAAATAATATATAAAATAAGAGATTATATAGTTGAAAATTGTGTTTAAAAATAGTCTTAACATAATAAATAGATGTTAAAATAACAAAGGATTTGCACAAGAGAAGGAGGTGGACAATCTTGACAGATAGAATAAAATGGATTGATACTGCCAAGGGTATTGGAATTTTATGTGTTTTACTTGGTCATGTTAATTATCCGTATTTGCAGACTATTATATACACATTCCATATGCCGTTGTTTTTCTTTTTATCAGGATTTCTGTTTAGTGGTAATAAATATAATACAACTGCCTTTATAAAAAATAAGATCAGAACATTAGTAGTACCATATTATTTTTGGGCTTTTTTCTATTTTATACCTATTGATATAATATTTCGTTTAATTAATGATAAAAATATAGATTTTAGTTCGTATAAAGATTTCATAATAATGGGAAGAAAAGAAACAATTTGGTTTCTCGGCGCCATGTTTTGTGTTAGTATTATTATGTACTTTTTGGCGAAATTTTTAAAAAATAATATATATTTTATATTATTTTTTTCTGCAATAATGTTTATAATATTTGCAGTTTACTACTATTTCGGTGGGAAAGCGCTTTGGTTCAATTTAGATGTTGCGTTTATGGCATTGCCGTTTTTTGCTTTAGGATATTATCTATCCATGAGAAGGCAAGTTTTAGAAAAAATTAATAAAATAACCCCATTTTTATTCATTTGTTTGATATTTTTATTTTTATCAATTAATTTTATAGTTGGTTATTTGAATAAAAAAATATCTTCAGTTAAAGTTGATATGAGCCAGAATTCATATGGGAATTTAATTTTAATGTTTGTATCAGCAATAGCCGGCATTATAGTTGTCGTTTTGATATCTCAAAAAATTCATTTTAAATTTATTAGCTATCTGGGACAAAATTCAATTATTTATTTTATAATGCATCAAAAAATATATACTATTATTGCAAATTTCGTTTATCCTATTTTTCATTTTAATGAAGGTGCAAATATCATTAATAACACTATCAGTTTATTTTTATTACCTGCAATTTCAATAATAATTATTACTTTTTTCAATTATATTTTTACAAACTCACGTTTGTGTATTTTTATAGGAAAAAATTATTTAAAAAAGAACAAATAATGTTTTAACTCATTATTGTATAGATATTAATGCGCTCATAAAGGAGATCAGCTATGAAAAGTAAAGGAATTATTAAAGAAAAAAGAAAACTATTTATATGTAATTCAGTGTATCATGTATTAGTGGCTGTTTGGATCAAATATTACAAGTTTAAAAATTGTGATGTAGATATTATAATAACTAATCATATGAACGGGTATTATGCTATATCAAATAACTTGAAAAAAACCCACCTTTTTTTGAATGTTTTTCCTGTAAAATCTTTAGGTATTGATAAAAAACATCCACTTTTTAAAAACAAAATAATAAAAATATTTTCCAAAATAAATCCTTTTATTAAAATTTTAAAAAATATTATTAATATTGATTATGATGAATTTTTTATTGCTAATCCGGATCCATTTTCTGATTTACTATTTATTGCGTTAAATAATAAACATAAGTATGACAGAATAAAACTTAACTTTTATGAAGATGGAGCATCATCATATAGTAAACTATTTGAACGCTTTTTTTCTTGTCAATATCCACATGAAAACAAAATGAAAAATATTTATAAAAATACTAATTGTTTTTATGTTTTTAATAAAGATGCAATGATGTGGGATCCCGGTTGCAAAATTGAGCAAATAGAACCTATTTCGTGTGAAAATGAATTTATCTCTATTGTCAACAAAATTTTCAGTTATGATAATATGACTGATTTATATGACAAAAAGTATATTTTTTTAGAAGAGTCATATTATGCTGATTCAGGTTATATGGAGGATGTTGAACTTGTTGAAAAAATAGCGCAACTTGTGGGCAAAGAAAATATAATGGTTAAAATACATCCGCGAAATCCTGAAAACCGTTTTGAAAAGCTCGGTTATAAAACAAATAAGAATACTTCCATCCCATGGGAAGTTATATTAATAAATAATGATTTTAGTGATAAAGTTTTAATTACAATTGCATCTTCAAGTATCATTAATTCTATGGCATTATTTAATAAGAAAATTGAAAGCTATTCTCTCATTGAATGTTTAAAAAAAATTCCGGGAGTCTTAAAAGGTGATTTAACTGATTGTATTTTAAATTTTTATAAAACTTATTCTGATAGTATACATATTTGTAAAGACATTAATGATATTGCAGAGGAGAAATAAATTATGAAATATTTAATTACTGGCGCAGCGGGATTTATTGGTTCTGCCGTGGCTGCAAAACTTATTGATATGGGTCATGAGTGTGTTACAATTGATAATTTAAGTACGGGTACAAAGGATAACATTCCTGAAAATTGCTCTTTTATTGAAGGCAATACGTATGATCTTCAGATTATCAATCAACTTAAGGATGTACATTTTGATGCAATTATACATATTGCAGGACAAAGTTCCGGAGAGGTAAGTTTTGATGATCCAATATATGATATTAAAACAAATACTGACTCGACTATTATGTTATTAAAATATGCGGTTAAAACCGGTTGCAAAAAATTTATATATGCAAGCTCAATGTCAGTATATGGTGATCATAACCCACCATTAGTAGACGAAACTACTGACACATTCCCAAAAAGTTTTTATGCTGTCGGTAAGTTAGCAAGTGAAAACTATATGCGGATTTATTCAGATTATGGTATTGCATGTACCGCACTTCGATTTTTTAATGTTTATGGCATAGGGCAAAATATGGAAAATTTGCGTCAGGGTATGGCAAGCATATTTTTAGCACAAGCAATAAAAAACAAGCATATTGTTGTAAAAGGAAGTAAGGAACGTTTTAGAGACTTTGTGTATATAGATGATGTTGTAGATTCTGTATTAGCATCACTGACAAGAGAAAGTGGTTTTGAAATTTTTAATGTATGTACACAAAAGCCGCAAACGGTTGAAAATGTTATCAAAACAATACAGAATAATTTAGATTATCCTGTATCTGTAGAATATATTGGGGGCACACCCGGTGATCAATTTGGTATATATGGGGATTATTCCAAAATAAATAACAAATTGGGTTGGAAACCAAGTGTGAATTTTGAAGATGGTATGAAAACCATGATTGAATGGGCTAAAAATAAATAAGCATAGCAAGGAGGAATATTGGTGAAAACATACGCTTTATTAACCGGACGCGGTAATAATTCTTTAAAAGATAAAAATATTTTGGATTGTCTTGGACACCCTGTTCTGTATTATCCTGCACAATCTGCAAGATACGCAAAAACTGTTGATAAACTGTTTTGCAGCAGTGATGATGAAAAAATTCTTCAGGAAGCTGAGCGACTCAATCATATTCCAATCAAGCGACCGCCGGAACTTGCTCTTCCTACGAGTCAGCATGCTGATTGCATATTTCATGCGTTAAATGTTATTTGTGAGCATAATGACATTCCCGATATTCTTGTTGTTACATTGGCAAATAATGTTACAATAAAACCGCAATGGATTGACGATTGTGTTAATATGATGAAAAACGATATGAGTCTAAGCGCAGTGGTTCCTGTTTATGAAGATAATGACCATCATCCATACAGAGCAAAAAGAGTTGATGAAAATAATCGTCTGCAAATGTTTGCGCACGATACAACAAAAGAGATTTCTACTAATCGTCAGGATTTGCCAAAATGTTATTTCCTTTCACATAATTTTTGGGTTTTAAATGTGGACAAGCTGTTTAAAAGTAATGGAAAGGGACAGCAACCGTGGTCTTTTATGGGTGATAATATTGGATATTATGTTATCGATGAGTCAATAGATATCCATACAAAGACAGATTTACTTTTAGCAGAATTATGGATTAAGAATAACAATATAGACCTCGAAATTTGCGGGGGGGGGGGTACTAAGTACCTAGTTTATTACCTTAATATAATTTTTTATTTTACTTGTCAAATTGCCTCTTTTTCGGAGGTGATGTGAGATGAAAGTTGTTGCAGTTGTGCCTATGAAATTAAATAATTCTAGGCTACCACAGAAAAATACAAAACCGTTCACCAATGGCAAACCTTTGTGTTATTATATACTTAATACACTTCTTAGTATAAATGTAATTGATGATGTTTATGTTTATTGCAGCAATGAAAAGATTAAAGGTTATATACCTGAAGGTGTAAAATTTTTAAAAAGAAGCAAAAATCTTGATAAAGATACAACAAAAATGAATGAGGTTCTGAAAGCGTTTGCCGAGAATATCAAATCAGATATTTATGTTATGACGCACACTACGGCACCGTTCATATCAAAAGAAAGTATTGAAAAAGGTCTTAACGCTGTGAAAAATGGAGGGTATGATTCATCTTTTGCTGCAAAAAAGCTTCAGGATTTCTTATGGAAAGATGGCAAACCTTTCAACTATTCTCTTGATGATATACCGAGAACACAAGATTTACCACCTTTGTATGAAGAAACAAGCGGATTTTATATTTATAAATCTAACGTAATAAATGAGTTTGGCAGAAGAATAGGGGAAAGTCCTTATATTGTTGAAGTAAATGAAATAGAAGCAATTGATATTGACGAAAAAGAAGATTTTGATATAGCTAATGCTATCTACAATCATATATATTTTGGAGGTAGCAATAATGAATAATATGATCAAGTCTTTTAGGGATAAAATATTAAACGGAAAATATGTTTATGGTCCGTTTATGAAGACATCGGATCCTATGTTTATAGAAGCTGCCGGATTAGCGGGATTTGACTTTGTAATACTCGATACAGAACATGGTCCAGTATCAATTGAAAGTCAGCAGAATAATATACGAGCCGCTGAAGCAAGAGGTCTTGTTCCTGTAATACGGCTTAAAGATCATGCTGAAAACACAATAGGACAGGCGCTTGACATAGGAGCTTCCGGAGTTCAGGTCCCGCAGATTTCGACTGCTGAAGAAGCAAAAAGAGTAGTCAAATTTGCCAAGTTCTATCCTTATGGTTCCAGAGGGGTATGCCGATTTGTACGTGCTGCGGAGTATTCAGCAATGGACAGATTTGATTATTTTGAGAGTTCAAAAGATATTTTGATTATTTTACAGTTAGAGGGCGTTGATGCAATTAATAATCTTGAAAGTATTCTTGAAGTTGACGGTATTGATATTTTATTTATCGGTCCATATGATCTTTCACAATCATTGGGTATACCGGGTCAGGTAAATAGTCCTCTTGTTGTTGAGTCAATGTGTAAAATTGTTGATAAAGCTAAAAAGAAAAACAAAGTTATAGGTGTTTTTGTTGATACACCTGAGGATTTAAAAATCTGGAGAAATATGGGAATTCAATATCTTAGTTATTCTGTTGATATTGGAATATTTATGGAAGGATGCAAAACGATTATGAAAAATATAAAAGATCTTGAAATTTCGCGGGGGGGGGGGGGGTACTCCTATAAGGCAGTAACTCTCACCGCTGTTAGAAAGGCGGTGGCGTGATGAGTATTACTGCAGTAATACCTGTACGAGAAGGAAGCCGTAGGCTTAAGAACAAAAATATAGCTCCATTTGCCGGAACGAATCTTTTAATCAATAAAATAAACCAGCTTAAACAGGTTGAAGAAATTGCAAATATCGTTGTTTCATCCGATTCACAATTAATGCTAGCAATGGGACACTCTCAGGGTGTTATGATTCACAAGCGTGCACCAAAATTTTGTGATGAAAAAAGCAAAACTTTTGGAGAAGTGGTTGCGCATATTTGTGAGAATGTTCCGGGTGATGATATACTCTGGGCAACCTGTACAGCGCCATTGGTTTTTCCTAAGCACTACAGAGAAGCAATAAAGCTTTATTATAAGGCGCTTGACAATGGGTATGATTCGCTAATTTCAATGGAGAAATTTAAACGCTATCTTTGGGACGATGACGGACTTGATCTTGCCTGCGCGAGGGCGTGGCTTGATATGGACGAATCAGTATCTCAAATCGACCCATATTGTGTGAATTTATAAGATGGTTATTAATCATTACCTAGAATTTGAAAGTATATAATTTGATTTAAATTGATTTGGAGTGTACTATGTTAAATAAATTAATTAACTGGTGGAAATATTCAAATATTTTACGATTTATCAGTAATATAGAAAATTACTTTTTTAGAAAAAAACTAAATAATACAAATTTTACAATTTTAACGCCTAATTATATGGCTGGGCTTATTTATCATCGGCTTGGAGAAAGATTTAATTCTCCGACTATTGATTTATCCTTAAATACGGATGATTTTTGTTCTTTTTTGGAAAATTTTGAATACTATTTATCTAAAGACATTATTGAATATACAGAAAAAGATGATTTGATAGATGTGCCGATTGGAATAATAAAAGGCGTAGGAAAAATTCCGGATATAAGAATTAACTTTGTTCATTATAAAACCTTTGAACAGGGACGAAAGAAATGGAATGAAAGAAAAAAGAGAATTAATCGTGAAAATTTATATGTTATAATGTGTGATATAGATAATATCTATGAACAGGATTGTAATAAGGTTGGATATATATGCGAAAAAGATTTAGAAAAGTTCGAAAATTTCAAATGTAATAACAAAGCTTTACTAACGCGAAATCCAAACAATCATAAATCATACGCTTATTATATAAAACCTCTGTATAATAAAAAATATCCTCTTGTTTATATGAATAGAGATATTATTGGTTTAAATGGATTTGAAAAAAAATTTGATTTTGTCTCATTTTTGAATAAAAAGTAGTTTTAGAAATATAGCAGTGAAAATTGCTTAACTCTGTATTTAAAAAAATAGTTAAACAAATTACAACTGAACGCAATTTATAATAATACAGATATCATACTGATGTTAATTGACAATTATACATTAGTATGATATTATTTTTTTGGCGGTAATACTGCCTTGTACCTTGACAATTTAATGCGTGATAAGGCATATTTTTTCTTCATAGCGCCTGCTCCTGCCTTTTGCAGGAGGACGAGGAAAAGAGTTATCGAATTTTCGGCGGATGCTCTTTCGTATCTCCTTCGGTGCGTGATGAAAAGACAAAAGCAGACGGTAACGTTTGTTACAAAAACTTTTCAGCGAAGGTATTATTTTTAATTTTAAGTCATATGATAATTATATTAATGGCTAATTTATATGAATGGAGAAAAATTATGTGTGGAATTATCGGATATACAGGCTATAGCGACGCAAGAGGCATTTTGCTCAAGGGGCTTAAGTCACTTGAATACCGCGGATATGACAGTGCCGGAATTTCTGTTTATCACAAGGATTTCAGCGAATGTCTGACAACCAAGTGCAAAGGCAGAGTAGAGGATCTTGAAAAGAAAGCCACAGACATTAAAGGCAGTACGGGTATAGGTCATACAAGGTGGGCAACACATGGCGGTGTGAGCGATACAAACTCACACCCTCATAAGTTCGGGAATGTCACACTTGTCCATAACGGAATTATTGAAAATTATGAAACCTTAAAAAATACCCTGAATGTTGCGGATAAGCTGAAATCCCAAACGGACAGCGAGGTTGCGGCAGCCTTAATTGACAGATGCTTTAAGGATAATCCGGAAGAGGCAATTGTCAACGCAGTCAAAAAGCTTTCCGGAACATACGCTTTTGCTGTTATGTTTGACAGCATACCCGACACAATATACGCTGTCAGAAATGTAAGCCCTATTGTATGCTGCAAAAATGATGACGGTGCTTATATTGCGTCTGATATTATGGCTATCGGCGGTTACAGCGAGGACTATTTTGTGCTTCCTGAATTTTCAATTGCCAAGATAACAAAGGATGGCTTTGAGATTAAGGACTTCAGCGGTAACGAGGTCGAAGTTGAAATGCTCAAACTCGATTGGGATATCAGAAACAGCGGAAAGTGCGGTTATCCCTTCTATATGGAAAAGGAAATTATGGAGCAGCCGCAGGTTATTGAAAAGACTATTTCATCAAGAATTTCAGACTCTCTTCCGGACTTCACCTGTGATAAGGTCGATGACAGTATATTTACAAAATGCAGGAGCATTTCGGTAATCGCCTGTGGTACGGCTATGCACGCGGGGCTTATAGGTAAACAGCTTATTGAAAGCATTTGCTCTATACCTGTGTCTGTTCATATGGCAAGTGAATTTATGTACAGCAATCCTATTATTACTGAAAATACGCTTGTTATTTGCGTTTCGCAGAGCGGTGAAACGATTGATACCCTTGAGGCACTCAAATACGCTAAACGAAAGGGAGCCGATACGCTTTCAATTGTAAATGTGCGCGGCTCGTCGATTGCACGTGAGAGTGACAATGTTATTTACACCGACGCAGGTCCTGAGATTGCGGTTGCTTCAACAAAAGCATATACTACGCAGGTTTCGGTATTTTATCTTATTACGGCTAAGATGGCTTATCTCAGAGAAAAGCTCAATTATGAGGGCGTAACAAGATTTATTAATGAGCTTAAAAAGATACCTCAGGCAGTCAGTGATGTGCTTGATAAGAGAAATGAAATTCATCATCTTTCCAAATCAATGCTCACGGCAGAGCACACCTTTATGATAGGCAGAGGACTTGATTATCCTGCCCTTTTAGAGGCTTCTCTTAAACTTAAGGAAATTTCGTATATTCATTCCGAAGCGTTTGCATCCGGCGAGCTCAAGCACGGAACAATAGCGCTTATAACCGGCGGTACACCTGTAATTGCGCTTATGACACAGCAGTATCTCGTATCAAAGCAGATTTCAAATATAAGAGAGGTGCAGTCAAGAGGTGCCGATGTAATTACTTTTGTACGCAAATCGCTTAAAACAGACGACCTTATGAACAGCTTTGAATTACCTGAGCTTGAGGATGAATTTATGCTTATACCTGCTGTGGTATCATTACAGCTTTTGGCTTATTATGTTTCATCTGACAAGGGACTTGATGTTGACAAGCCGAGAAATCTTGCAAAAGTGGTAACAGTTGAGTAAATATTTAATTAAATATATGCCGTCACGCATAATGTCAAAAAAATCACCCTGTGGATAAAATCCGCAGGGTATTTTTTTACTCGGTCATTCTTTTTACGACCTCATCCGCCTCGCTGTAAATTTTTTCAATATCAAGGGTGGGGAAGTCGCCGTTTTCATAAAGTATTTTTCCGTTTATCATAGTCAGCTTGACACAGTCTTTAGAGCCGCTGTAAACAAGATTTTTAGTGATATTATGTATGGGGCGCATACTCGGTCTGTCCAAATCAATAACGGTTAAGTCCGCTTTTTTACCGACATCAATGCAGTCGCAGTCGTCAAGTCCCATACATCTTGCGGAGCCGACGGTTGCCGCTTTTAGTATCTCATTTGCGTTTGTTGACGCAGCGTTCTTACTTTTGATTTTCTGCAAAACGCAGGTTAAATACATTTCTCTGAACATATCAAGAGCATTGTTGGAACTCGGTCCGTCAGTACCGAGTGCCAGCTTTACGCCCTTTTTCATCATCATTTCAACAGGTGCAACTCCTGACGCAAGCTTACAGTTTGAACCGCTGTTAATGACGGCGTAAACGCCGTGCTTTTTGTAGATATCCAAATCCTCCTCACAGACCCAGACGCTGTGAAAGGCGCCCCCGCCGTAATTATAAAGTCCGAGTTTTTCAAAAAGCTCGGTCGGAGTTTTATTATACTTGTGTATGCACTCCTGAGTTTCACTCATTGTCTCACTTGAGTGTGTAAACACAGGCGCCTCGTATTTTTCAGCAAGGCGCGCGATATTTTTCATAATTTTCTCGCTTGTTGTGTACTCCGCGTGAAAACCAAGCCTGTATGAAACAAGCTCATTGTAATTATTATAGGTGTTATAATATTCCTCCAAAAGAGGCACGGATTCCTTAAAATCATTGACTGCTCCGCACATAACAGTCCGAAAGCCGGTATCAACGCTTGCCCTTGCCATATTTTCCGGGAAATAATACATATCAAAGCAGGCGGAAATACCGCTTGTCAGATATTCGGCAAAAGCGATTTTTGACAACTTGTAAACATCATCGCCTGTCAGCGAATCCTCAATAGGAAAAATTTTATTATAAAGCCATTCCTGTAAAGGCAAATCGTCGCTGAAGCTCCTGCCGAAGGTCATTGCGCTGTGAGTATGTGCGTTTTTGAATGACGGCATAAGAAGATTACCTTTAAGGTCAATTTCCCTTTCAAAGTTAAACGGCTGCGTATTTTCTTTAATTTTACCAACATACGTTATTTTATTTCCGTCAATCCAAACCTCACCGTTATTAATAATATCAAAGCTGTTTTTTAAAGTAAGTATTCTTCCGTTAAAAAATCTTATCATTTTAGTATCTCCTTCAGGTTTTTTTCAAACGGCGGATACGCAATCCCCTTGTCCGTTATTATCGCGGTAATTAGTGAATGATCAGTTACGTCAAAGGCGGGATTAAAGCATTTTGTTTCTTTTAATGCAGTCGGCTTTTCAAAAAACATCTGCTTAATTTCATCACCCTCACGCTCTTCAATTTCAATGTCATTTCCTGTTTTACAGTTAAAATCAACAGTCGAGTACGGACCTAAAACATAAAAGGGGATATTGTAATAACTTGCAAGCACCGCAACCGAGCTCGTGCCGATTTTATTTGCTGTGTCACCGTTTGCGGCAACTCTGTCACAGCCGACGAGCACAGCGTTTATAAGTCCTTTTTTCATTACAAAGCCTGCCATATTGTCACAAATAAGCGTGACGTCAATTCCCGCCTTTTCAAATTCATAGGAGGTTAGCCTTGCGCCTTGCAGGAGAGGTCTTGTTTCATCGCTGAAAACGTGAAAATTATATCCTTTTTCCTTTCCGAGAAGCAGCGGACCCAAGCCCGTCCCGTATCTGCTCGTTGCAAGCTCGCCCGCGTTGCAGTGGGTGAGTATCCCGTCACCGTCATTGAGGAGCGTAAGACCGTATTCGCTGATTTTTCGGCACATTTCAATATCCTCATTGTGAATCGCAATCGCCTCGTCAATGAGGCTTTTACCGTTTTCAAACGCACGGATCATTCTGTTTGTTGCCCAGCTTAAATTGACTGCGGTAGGGCGTGATGAGTCAAGGTATTTTTTCAAATTATATATGTTATTGTTATCCGAAAACAAAGCCATAGAATATCCCGCAAAAATGCCGATAGCGGGAGCGCCCCTTACCATCAGCGTTTTAATGGCATTATAAGACTGTTCTATATTTTTTATTTCAACCCATTTTTCCTTATTAGGCAAAAGCGTCTGATCAAGGATAAACAGTTTTTTGTCAATGAATTTTATACTTTCCATATTAAAAGTTACCTATGGATTCTTTGATTAGTTTTTTAAAATCGGGAGCGACCTTATCTGCTGTTTCTCTTACCTCGTCGCTTGTAATAGGCTTTTTGCCGATACCGCAGGCAAGGTTAGATATAACGCTTACAGCACATACCTCAAAACCGCAGTGAACACCTGTCTGTGCCTCAATCGCCGTACTCATTCCGACAGCGTCCGCACCTATCAGCTTAGCCATTTTAATTTCGGCGGGCGTTTCAAAATTAGGTCCTCTGAGCTGAAGATATGTTCCCGATTTAATGTTGATATTTTCTTTTTCAGCCGTTTTAAATATTATACCGTTAAGCCTTTTTGAGTAAACCTCACTCATATCTGGAAATCGCACGCCGA
Organism: uncultured Clostridia bacterium; assembly: GCA_947627725.1. Lineage (GTDB taxonomy): Bacteria > Bacillota > Clostridia > Oscillospirales > Acutalibacteraceae > Eubacterium_R. Next base: position 12,664 of record CANQXE010000021.1, read on the forward strand.
TAGTATCATCGTTTTTACCGACAAGAGGGGATTCGACAAAGCAGGAAATATGGTCGTCAATCACCATAAAATCACCTACGTCAAGCGTGCTGTTAATTCCACCCGAAGCGTTAGTTAAAAATAATATTTCAGCGCCGAGCTTTCTCATAAGCCTTATGGGATTCGCAATCTGCTGTGGTGTATACCCCTCGTAAAGATGAACGCGTCCCTGCATAATAACAACATTTTTATTTTTGATTTTACCAAAAACAAATCTGCCCTGATGACCGGGTGCCGTTGATACGGGAAAATCAGGGATATCACTGTAATCAACGGTGCATTTTACATCAATTTCATTTGCAAGCCCGCCGAGACCGCTGCCAAGAATAATTGCGATTTCAGGAGCAATATCCGTTTTTTCTCTGATATAATCCAACTGTTTTTGCAGCATAATCATCACCTAAGGCTATTATAATGTTTTTTACATATTAAATCAACAAATTACTATTGCATTATTGCTTATTTTTTGTTATTATTAATTAGTGATATAATTAGTTACTGATAAAATCTTTTTGGAGGAAAGCTATGAAAAAGATTATTTCTGTATTAATGTGTCTTGCATTGGTAGGCTGTATTTTTGCAGGATGTACTAAGCAGGAGGATTTAAAGAGTGATATCGTTCTTATTACTGACGGCGGTACAATTACCGACGGCGGATATAATCAAAGTGCGTGGGAGGGTATATCTTCCTTTGCTGAAGAAAATTCTATGACCTGCCGTTATTTTCAGCCTGTTCTCGATAACGATAAAATTACTGTTGAGAATGTAGAAAAATATGTTTCTCTGTCAGCCGAAAACGGTGCAAAATATATTGTTTTTCCGGGCGAGGATTTTGCTGTAAGCGCATATGAGGTAGCGGCTTCATATCCCGAAATTAACTTTATTTTACTTGACGCAATTCCTCATACTGCCGATGATGCAACCGACCGTTTTGTAAGCAATGTGATGAGCGTTACATTTGACTCGCTTCAGAGCGGTTTCCTTGCAGGCTATATTTCCGTTCTTAACGGTAATACGGAACTCGGATATTTCGGCGAGTACGGCAGTGAGAATTCCGCGAACAGCGGTGCCGGTTTTGTTCAGGGCGCCGCATATGCCGCAGATACTCTCGGTGTGCCTGTAACAATGGACTGGGCAGAATATGATTCCGCTCTCCTTGATTATAATTTTGATTTTACAATTACCGCCTGCTATGAAAAGGTTGAGAAACAGTCTGACGAAACCTTTAAGGTAAATGTTGTTGACGGCTTAGGCTCAGGAACATATACAAAGGGCAGCAATATAACAATAACCGCAAATCCGGCTCCCGCAGGCAAGGTATTTGACAAATGGGAAGTTAAAAGCGATACAGAAGGCGTTAAGGACAAGAAGGTCAACATTTCCTCCAAAACAGATTCTTCAATGAACCTTCTTGTTGAAAAGTGCGACTGTACAATTACGGCTACATATAAGGACATTGAGGGTACAAACTATACTGTCAATATTAAATCGGCAGACGGCAGCGAGATTGCTTCAACCTACAATGTAGGAGAAAACGGAGAATGTGATATTACAGCTCCCGTCGCCGCTGAAAATATGGTGTTTGACCACTGGGATACATCATCTTCTGTTAAGATTGAAGATGTAAACAGCGCTGACACAAAGGTTACGGAAATCAATGAGAATGCAGAGCTTACTCCTGTTTATGTAAAGAGTGATATCCCGACGTTTAATATAAATGTCGTTACAGGCGAGGGCGGTAACGGTACCTCAACAGGAAGCGGTTCCTATATGGCAGATGATTTTGTAACGGTTGTTTCCGCTCCTCCGCAGGACGGTTATATGTTCTCGCACTGGGAGAATGCTGACGCTTACGGTCACAGTACAGGCATTGCTATGGATAATGAGTATAATTACAGCACAACCTTTAATATGGTTGACAGATATGCCGCTATTTGCGATACAATGTATAATCACGGCGTAACAGCAATCTTCACTGGCGGTAACGGCAGAGCAGCTTCAGCGTTCACTTCAAAGGGAGATTTTGACTATGAATTAAACGTAATTGCCGCAGGTGAAAACGCCAAAGATGCGTACACGACAATTGTTAATAATTACGGTGAGGCTGTTAAGGACTGCCTTGCTGATTTCAAGGGCGGTACAGTTGCGGCTGCAAACTGCTCAACTGACGGTATTTATGCAACCTTTGTTTCTGACGATAAGGACATTCAGGCTAAGTATGACGAGGTTTATAAGTCACTTGCTGACGGCAAAATTGCTCTTACTCAGGTACAGGGCGGCGCGGGATACGATTTCTGCAAAAAGTATAATAAAGATAAGCCTTCAAAATGCTTAACGCTTAATGGCTGGTTCTTAGAGGGCATATCATTAAGCTAAAGCAAATACTGTAATTACAAACAAAGCGCTTACTCAATAGAGCAGGCGCTTTTTCTTAAATAGAAACAATATAAACGGCACAATGTCAATTATTGATTTGACATTGTGCCGTTTTTTTAATATTCAATTTCACCCTTGTAGACAAGGTTGCAGTCGCCTGTAAGCGTCACCTTTTCGTCAGTATAGTTGACGATTAAATCGCCGCCCTTGACCTTTACCGTGATGTTTTCGCCCTTGCTGCAATATCCGTTTTCCACGGCGCATATTACAGCGGCGCAGGCGCCTGTTCCGCAAGCCTGCGTTTCACCGTTGCCGCGTTCCCATACACGCATTTTAAGTGTTGTTGAATTTACAACTCTTACAAATTCTGTGTTGATCCTCTCCGGGAAAATATCCGCGGTTTCAAACTGCGCGCCGACATTTTGTAAATCCACCTTATCAACATTATCCACAAATATTACGCAGTGCGGATTGCCGACAGAACAGCAATTAATATTGTAGCTGTTATTTCCGATAACAGCGGGGTAGTTGATAATTTTTTCACCGCTGAGGCTTACAGGTATCCTGGAAGGCTCAAGCTCAGCCCTGCCGACGTCAACAGTTACGGAGGAAACCTTACCGTTTCTTGTAAATATTGAAAGCTCCTTAATTCCCGATGCGGTTTCAATTGTCATTTTATCCTTTTTAACCATATCGTTGTCATACAGGTATTTACCGAGACATCTGATTGAATTGCCCGCCATTTTTCCTTCGGAGCCGTCAATGTTGAATATCCTCATTTTAGCGTCGGCGATTTCGCTTTTCTCAATAAGCACAATTCCGTCTCCGCCTATTCCTCTGTGCCTGTCTGTAAATTCAATCGCAAAGCTTTCGGGGCAGGTGATGATACCGCATTGATTGTTGAAGAAAATATAGTCGTCACCCGTGCCGTGCATTTTTGAAAACTTCAAAACCCCTTTTTCTTTACGCATATTGTTAATATCCACAAGCTCCGTGTTAGTCTGCTTATAGCGTGACGCAATGATATCGGCAAGCGCGTTTGCCGTATCCAGAGATGTGATTGTCGCGATGCCGAGCTGATTTGCCCTGTTGTGCAGTTTAATATAATCGGCAATTGATTTTTTATCGCTCTTTCCTGTATAGACAATATAATCAAGCTGTCCCGATTCAACAAGCTCCATAATGGAATTGTCCTCACGGAGCTTATTGACAATCTCAACCTTAATTCCAAGACTTTCAATTGCCTTCGCGGTTTCGGGAGTAGCCCATATTTTCGCGCCTAAATCGTCAAGCTTTTTTGCAAGGTTTACGATTTCAAATCTGTCTTGCTTTGTAACGGTAATTAAAACGCCGTGAGAGTCCTTTTTGTGAAAATCAGTTTTGAATCCGGCTGAAACAAGTCCCTTGAAGAGTGCTTCAATAAGATTTTTACCTACTCCCAGAACCTCGCCTGTTGATTTCATTTCAGGACCGAGCTTTGAATTTACATCATTGAGCTTTTCAAAGCTGAAGACAGGAACCTTGACCGCAAAATACGGAGGAGTTCCGTAAAGACCTGTACCGTAGCCGAGCTCGCGGAGGGAAGAGCCTACCATAATTTTTGTTGCAAGCTCAACCATAGGAACACCTGTTACCTTGCTGATATACGGGATAGTTCTTGACGCTCTCGGATTAACTTCGATTACATAAAGCTCATTTTGATAAATTAGATACTGAATATTGACAAGACCTTTGGTGCCGAGTGAAAGCGCAAGCTTCTGCGAAATGTCGCAAATCTTTTCAAGCATAATATCGTTAAGATTATACGGCGGATAAACGGCAATCGAGTCGCCTGAGTGAACTCCCGCTCTTTCTATATGCTCCATAATACCCGGAATGAGTACATCCTTACCGTCTGAAATACAGTCAACCTCAAGCTCAGTGCCCATCATATACTTATCAACAAGGACAGGATTCTCAATTCCCTGTGACAGAATGATTTCCATATACCGGCACACATCGTCGTCTGTATATGCGATAGTCATATTCTGACCGCCGATAACATATGACGGACGCAGAAGAACGGGAAAGCCGAGTCTGTTTGCGGAGTAAAGCGCCTGCTCAAGCGTCATAACACTTTCGCCCTTAGGTCTGAAAATTGAAAATTTTTCAAGCAGAGCGTCAAAGCGCTCTCTGTCCTCAGCAACGTCTATTGACTCAGCGCTCGTTCCGAGAATTGTTATACCGTTTTTATCAAGAAATTTTGTCAGCTTGATTGCCGTCTGTCCGCCGAAAGCAACTACAACACCGACAGGATTTTCGGCTTTTATGATGTTCATAACGTCTTCGTCGGTAAGCGGCTCAAAATAAAGCCTGTCGCCCGTATCAAAGTCGGTCGATACGGTTTCGGGGTTGTTGTTGATAAGAATAACCTCATAGCCGAGCTCTTTAAGCGTCCATACGCAGTGAACTGACGAATAATCAAATTCAATTCCCTGACCGATTCTGATAGGACCCGAGCCGAGCACAATTATTTTTTCCTTATTTGATTTAGGCAGGGCTCTCGATTCACAATGATTGTCATACGTTGAGTAGAAATAAGGTGTTTCCGCCTCAAATTCCGCACCGCAGGTGTCAACCATTTTATATACGCAGTCACGGTGGTATGCAAGAATACCTCCGCTGATTTTTTCAAGCGCTTTATCGGTATAGCCGAGTTTTTTTCCTTTCAGATACTGCTCCTGCGATAAAGGACTGCCGTTTATTTCCTTTTCATAATCAGCAAGATTTTTAAGCTTTGAGAGAAACCATTCGTCAATCATAGTGATTTTGTGAATTTCCTCGATGCTGATACCTTCCTTCAGCGCTTTAAACACGCTGAAAAGCCTTACGTCGTCCTGGTCATACAGCTTTGCCTTTATATCGGTGTTGTCAAGCGCTTTGTTATTGAGCGTATCAAGCCCTATTTCTGCTCCGCGTACAGCCTTCATAATAGCCATTTCAAAGCTCGGCGCAATGCTCATTACCTCGCCTGTCGCCTTCATCTGCGTACCGAGCTTTCTGGACGCGTTCACAAATTTGTCAAACGGCCATTTCGGCAGTTTGACAACTACATAATCAAGTGTAGGCTCAAAGCAGGCGCAGGTTTTCCCTGTAATATCATTTTTTATTTCGTCAAGCGTATAGCCGAGCGCAATTTTAGTCGTTACCTTTGCGATGGGATAGCCCGTTGCCTTTGACGCAAGCGCTGACGAACGTGATACTCTCGGATTAACTTCAATTACGGAATATTCAAAGCTTTCCGGATTTAACGCAAACTGACAGTTGCAGCCTCCCTCAATTCCAAGCTCTGTAATGATGTCAAGCGACGCGGAGCGGAGCATCTGGTATTCCTTGTCCGCAAGTGTTACAGCGGGCGCTATAACAATGCTGTCGCCTGTGTGAATGCCGACAGGGTCAAAGTTTTCCATTGAGCAGACGGCGATAACATTTCCTATGCTGTCACGCATTACCTCAAACTCAATTTCTTTCCAGCCGGCGATATACCGCTCAACAAGCACCTGAGTGATAGGGGAGAGCATTAGGCCGTTTTTCGCTATTACTTCAAGCTCTTTTTCATCGTGTGCAACGCCGCCGCCTGCGCCTCCGAGCGTAAAGGCAGGACGAATGATAACAGGATAGCCTATATTTTCAGCAATTTCCTTTGCATGTTCAACAGTATACGCAATGTCGCTCGGTACAACAGGCTGTCCTATCTTAACCATAGTGTCACGGAACATCTGCCTGTCTTCCGCCTTGTCAATCGCCTGCGCATTTGTACCGAGCAGCTTAACACCCATTTTGTCAAGATAGCCATCCCTTGCAAGCTGCATTCCTATGGTAAGTCCCGTTTGTCCTCCGAGTCCGCATAAAATTGAGTCGGGGCGTTCTTTTTCAATTATTCTTTTAACGGTTTCCTCTGTCAGCGGCTCTAGATAAATGTGGTCGGCAAGCGCCTTGTCGGTCATAATTGTGGCAGGGTTTGAGTTTACAAGCACAACATCAATACCCTCGTCTTTGAGAACTCTGCATGCCTGTGCGCCGGCATAGTCAAATTCGGCAGCCTGTCCGATAATAATGGGACCGGAACCGATAACAAGTACCTTTTTTATATCTTTATTAAGAGGCATCAGCTTTTACCTCCCATCATATCAATAAATTTGTCAAATATAAATCTCGTGTCGTGAGGACCTGAGCAAGCCTCCGGGTGAAACTGGACTGAAAAAGCCATTTTGTCCTTGTAATCAACGCCCTCGCACGTTTCGTCGTTTGCGTTGATATAGGTAACCTTTCCACCGACTGCTTCAACTGAGTCGTTAACAACAGCATAGCCGTGATTTTGTGAGGAAATATAAGTTCTGCCTGTTTCAAGATTTTTAACAGGCTGGTTTACTCCTCTGTGACCGTATTTAAGCTTCATTGTTTTACCGCCCTGCGAAAGCGCAAGAAGCTGATGTCCAAGACAGATTGCGAATATCGGCTTTTTACCCACGAGCTTTTTAAGCTCATCAATCGCCTCAGTATTTTCCTCAGGGTCGCCCGGACCGTTTGAAAGCATTATTCCGTCAGGATTGAGAGATAAAATATCCTCTGCCTTTGTGTTGTACGGAACAACTGCCACATTACAGCCCCGCTTATTAAGCTCTCTCACAATATTTTTCTTCGTGCCGTAATCAATAAGCACAACATTATACATATGCTTTTCGGACGCGCTCATATAAGGCTTATTGCAGGATACCGATTTAACAGCGTTTCTGACCTCATAAGCCTTCAGCTTTTCCATATCAGCCTTATTCGGATCATCGGTAATTACGGCATTCATCACGCCGTATTCCCTGATGATTTTTGTTATTTCTCTTGTATCCACATCATAAACGCCGACAATAGAATTGTCCTTAAGATACTGTTCGAGCGTGTACTCACATCTGAAATTTGACGGAGCGTTGCAGTATTCACGTACAATATAAGCACTGACAGCGCTTTTTTTGCTCTCCGTATCCTCGTCAATAAATCCGTAGTTTCCGATGAGAGGAAAGGTCTGCATAACAATCTGACCGAAATAGCTCGGGTCGGTAAGCGTTTCAATATATCCTCCCATACCTGTTGTGAATACAAGCTCGCCTAAGACCTCTCCCTTAGCGCCGAAGCTCTTTCCCTCAAATATGTCACCGTTTGCAAGACAAATATAAATTTTATTATCCATCATATTAATCCCTGTTGTTTTTGATTGCGGAGTGTTTGCGGTTATAATTTATCCTAAAAGTTTAACAAGCACAGCCTTCTGAGCGTGCAGTCTGTTTTCAGCCTCGTCAAATATTTCTTCAGCGTGTTCCTCAAATACCTTAGCCGTGATTTCCTCTTCTCTGTGAGCAGGCAGGCAGTGAAGCACCATAGCGTCGCTCTTTGCAACAGCCATAACCTCGTCGTTAATCTGGAAATTTTTAAATATCTTTTCTCTCTGTGCCTTTTCCTTCTCCTGTCCCATTGACGCCCATACGTCTGTGTAAAGCACGTCAGCGTCCTTGGCGCAGGCAAGAATATCTTCACTGCATATAAAATTACCGTTTTCCTTTGCCCATTTCATTATTTCAGCGTCAGGCTGATAGCCGTCAGGGCAGGCGACAGCACAGCTCATACCCATTTTGACAGCGCCGACAATCAGACTGTTTGCCATATTGTTGCCGTCACCGATAAAGCAAAATTTAAGTCCGTCAAAGCTCTTTTTATGCTCACGGATTGTCATGAGGTCAGCGAGCACCTGGCAGGGATGGCAGTAGTCTGTAAGTCCGTTGATAATCGGGATTGAGCCGTATTCTGCCAAATCCTCAACCTCCTTCTGCTCAAAGGTTCTTATCATAATTCCGTCAAGGTAGCGGGAAAGAACTCTTGCGGTATCCTCAACAGGCTCGCCTCTTCCTATCTGCAAATCCCTGTTCGAAAGGAAAAGCGCCTGACCGCCGAGCTGGTACATACCTGTCTCAAAGCTTACTCTTGTTCTCGTTGAGCTTTTCTGGAAAATCATACCTAATGTCTTTCCCTTAAGATGATGATGTTCAATGGAGTGTTTTGTTTCATATTTTAACTGGTCGGCTAAATTCAGAATATCTAATATTTCTTTCTGATCCAAGTCCTGTAATTTCAGTAAATGCTTCATTTTTCAATTACCTCTTTCAAAATTTTAAGCCCCTCGTCAAGCTCTGTTTGGCTGATGTTAAGCGCGGGCAAAAGTCTGATTTTTGTTTTTGCGGTAAGTACCAGAAGCCCGTTTTCAAGACATTCGTTCGCGACTGATTTTGCGTCCTTATCAATTTCAACACCGAGCATTAATCCCATACCGCTTACGGATTTAACGCCCTTGATGTTCATAAGAAATTCTTTTATATACGCGCTTTTTTTATTGACCTCATCAAGAAATTTATCATCAATTCGCTCAACAATTGAGCAGGCACCTGCCGCGCATATGGGATTGCCGCCGAAGGTGGAGCCGTGAGAGCCCGCTGTTACAACGTCCTTAACCTTTTCACCGAACAGTACGGCGCCCATAGGCAGACCGCCTGCCATACCCTTTGCAGTTGAAACGATATCGGGAACAATGTCAAAGTTCTGGTAAGCAAAATACTTGCCTGTTCTGCCGTTTCCTGTCTGTACCTCGTCAACAACTATAAGTATATCTTTTTCTTTGCCGAGAGCCTCAATCGCCTTAATAAAATCATAGTCAAGATTGTTTACACCGCCCTCGCCCTGAACGCACTCAAACATAACGGCGCATACGTCATCACCCGCCATTTCTTTGAGCGTATCAATATCGTTTGCCGGGCAGTATTTAAAGCCCTCTGTAAACGGACCGAAGGTTGTATGAAAGCCGTCCTGTCCTGTCGCGGCAAGCGTAGTTATTGTTCGTCCGTGAAAGGAGTCTTTAAGTGTAATAATTGTGCTTCTGCCCTCACCGTACTTGTCAAAGGAGTACTTTCTCGCGAATTTGATTGCTCCCTCGTTTGCTTCAGCGCCGCTGTTTGCAAAAAACACCTTTTTCATACCGCTCTTTTCACAAAGCAGCTTCGCAAGCTTTGCACAGGGGGAGGTGTAGTAAAGGTTACTTACGTGCTGCAATTTGCCAAGCTGCTTCTCAACAGCCCTTTTCCACTCATCATCGCCGATACCAAAGGCGGTAACGCCGATACCTGAGCCGAAATCAATGTATTTTTTGCCGTCCTCGTCGTAGAGAGTTGAGCCCTTGCCCTCTTTAAGAACAACGTCAAATCTGCCGTATGCGTGGGCAACGTATTCGTTATCAAGTTCTTTTGTATTCATTGTAATCACCTGCTTCTGAACATTGTTCCCATACCTTCGTCGGTAAGAAGCTCCATAAGAATGGAGTGGGGAACACGTCCGTCAATAATAAACGCTTTTTTTACACCCTCGCGCAGCGCCTGAGTCATTGAATCAATCTTCGGTATCATACCGCCGCTGATTATTCCCTCGGCAATAAGTGCGGGAGTGTCTGAAATATATACCCTGTGAATAAGAGTAGATTCATCGTCCTTGTCTCTCAAAAGACCTACAATATCCGTCATTGAAACAAGCGCCTCCGCTTTAAGCTCGCCCGCAATAGCGGCGGCGGCAGTATCGGCGTTAATGTTGTAGCAGTTGCCCTTGTCATCATATCCGATTGTGGAAATAACGGGAATCCAGTTGTTATTGAGTATTTCGGTGACAGCCTCCATATTTATCTCTGTTATTTCACCTACATATCCGTGCTTGTCATCAAGAGGTCTGCATTTGAGCATACCGCCGTCCATTCCCGAAAGACCGATTGCGTGACCGCCGAGATTTCCTATCTGGCAGACAAGATCCTTGTTTACCTTGCCGGCTAGCACCATCTGAACAACGTCAACAGTTTCTTTATCGGTCACCCTCAAGCCGTCAGCAAATTTGCTTTCTATGTTCATTTTTTCAAGAGCTTTGTTGATAGCCGGTCCGCCACCGTGAACAAGCACAACCTTAATGCCCACCGTTGAAAGAAGAACAAGGTCGCGCATTACAGCCTCTTTCAGCTTTTCGTTAATCATAGCGTTACCGCCGTATTTCACAACGACGGTTTTTTTTCTGTACATCTGAATATTCGGCAGAGCGTGCGCAATGATTTCTGCCTTTTGAGCGTTGTTAATATCCATATTTTCCGCCTTTCTCATTAAGTTCGGTAGTCTCCGTTGATTTTTACATAGTCATACGTCAGGTCGCAGCCCCAAGCGGTTGCGTTTTCCGTTCCCTGATTGAGATTTATGTCAATATAAATTTCATCACTTGACAATACAGCAGACGCCTTTTCCTCGCTGAATTCTACTCCTGAGCCGTTTTTGCAAACGGATACAACACCCTTGTCCGATCTCAAATCAACATCGACCTTATTTATGTCAAAGTCAGCGTCTGCGTATCCGATAGCGCAGAGGGCTCTGCCCCAGTTAGCGTCCTCGCCGAACATTGCGGCTTTAAAGAGGGTAGAGCATATAACGCTTTTGGCGACGGTTATAGCTGTGTCCTTGTCCGGCGCGCCTGTGCAGATACATTCGAGAAGCTTTGTCGCTCCCTCTCCGTCCTTTGCGAGCATCCTTGTTAAATTCGCCATTACCTCGTAAAGCGCAGCCTTGAAGGTATCATATGCCTCGCCCTTTTCGGTTATTTCGTCATTTAATGCCAAACCGTTTGCCATAAGGCAGACCATATCGTTTGTTGATGTATCTCCGTCGATAGAAAGGCAGTTGTACGTTACCCTGACAATCTCATTCAGAGCCTCCTGTAAAAGCTCTGCCGAAATCGCGCAGTCGCTTGTTATAAAGTTAAGCGTTGTCGCCATATTCGGGTGTATCATTCCGCTGCCTTTTGCCATACCGCCCAAATGACAGGTAACAGAGCCTATTTTAAACTCAACCGCATATTCCTTTTTTACCGTATCGGTAGTCATAATTGCAGTTGCAGCTTCAATATTTTTATTATAGCAAAGATTTTTTACGAGAACGGGCACAGCCTTTTCAATCGGCTCTATCGGGAGTATCTGCCCGATTACGCCCGTGCTTGCAACAATGACCTGTTCCTTTGGAATATTGAGCTCGTCTGCTACAAGACGGCACATTTTTTCAGCCTTTTCCTCACCGTCGGCATTACAGGTATTTGCGTTTTTTGAATTTGCAATTACTGCCGTAGCCTTGTTTTTGCTTTTCTCAAGATTTCTTTTTGTAACAATTATCGGTGCGCCCTTAACCTTGTTCTGTGTGTAAACCGCGGCGGCGTTGCACTCAATGTCAGAAACAAAAAGGCATATATCATTTTTATGCTTTATGTTCGGATTCAGGTTATCTATGCTCGGCTTCTTGATACCGCAGTACGTTCCGCTTGCCTTAAAGCCTTTTGCGGCACAGATTCCTCCTTCTGTAAATTTAAATTTCATATCTTAATCTCCTATATTAAGTCCTGTTTTTTCGTCAATTCCCATTGCGATGTTCATACACTGTATTGCCGCACCGCTTGCGCCCTTGCCTAAGTTATCAAAGCGTGACGTAATGAGAATCCTGTCGTTATTGCCGTTAATTTCAATTTCCATATCATCACGTCCGGCAAAATTGTTGCTTCCTATCATTCCCTGAGTATAGCCGGGTCTTCGGACTTTTACAATATCCGAATTACCGTAATGCGCACAAAACATTTCATAAAGATCATAAGCGGTATATTTTTTACTCATTCTGTCGGTATAAAACGGAACCGCAACAACCATTCCCTGCGGATAGTCACAGATAACAGGGGAGAAAACAGGAAACTTTTCAAGACCGCTTACTGCCTTCATTTCCTTAAGATGCTTATGCTCCTGAGTAAGAGCGTAAAGTCTCGGTGAGTCAAGCTCACTGTCTCTGTTTTCGTCTTCATATTGTGCAATCCCTTTTTTTCCCGCTCCCGTGTAGCCGCTCAGCGCATAGCAGACAATATCATAGCTACTGCTTATAAAACCATTTTTAACAAGGGGATACACGATTGAGTTGAAACCGCTTGCATAGCAGCCGGGAACGGCAATTCTGCTGCTGTTTTCGATATCACGTCTGTGCTTAGCGCTCAGCTCGGCAAAGCCGTAAGCCCAGCCGTCAAGCGTTCTGTGAGCGGTTGAAGTGTCAATAATTTTTGTATTTTTATTTTTTACAAGAGAAACAGCCTCAACAGACGCGGCGTCCGGCAGACAGAGAAAGGTAATATCGCTTTCATTAATCAGTCTTGCTCTTTCTTGCGCATCTTTTCTTTTATCGCTGTCAATTATCAGAAGCTCAATGTCATTTCTGTTTTCAAATCTTTTATATATCTTAAGACCTGTTGTACCGTCTTTTCCGTCAATGAATACTTTTTTCATTTTTATGCAAAGCTCCGATTTTCTAAATTATATCTTAATTATTATACACGTGCTGATTGTAATGTCAATAGAATTTCAAAAATATTTATAAATATACAATAAAATGAATATTTATTCAATAAATATTTTTGCTATTTTTTGTTACTTTGCTACATTATTGTTTATGTTACTTATGTTCTATATAGCATATATATAAAGGGTAATTTTTCGTACTGTTGTTTGCAAAAAACTTGTACCATACATAATATGGAAAGGTGCAGAGGGTCTCAGCTCTGAATATTATGAGAGGAGTATTTTTATGGACAATGAGATAATCGTTGCACTTGTTGCAATGGCAGGTACGCTGATTGGCTCCTTCGGCGGTATTATCACCTCATCAAAGCTGACTTCCTACCGCATTGAAAAGCTGGAGCAGAAGGTAGATAAGCATAATTCCTTTGCGGAACGTGTGCCGCTGGTAGAGGAAAAAATCAAGTTTTTAAATGAAAAGATAGAAGATATGGAAAGGGGCTGTAATAATGAAAATTGATAAAGCGACTTTGGTACGAACCATAATTTTGTTCTTTTCCGTACTGAATATTATTCTTGAAAGATTCGGCATAAGCGCAATTCCTATTGAGGATGAATTAGTTAACGAGGTCATTTCAGTCGGATTGCTGGTATTCAGCACCGTATCCTCCTGGTGGAAGAATAATTCTTTTACCAAAGAGGCAAGGCAGGCTGACGAATATCTTAAAGAACTGAAGGAGGAGAAGTAGTGTATTATTATAATCAGAATAACTATCCCAATATTCTTTATGACAGACCGAATACGTCTGTCGTTGAAACAGTTAAGTCAAGCGGCTGCGGTGTTGTGGCTGCGTGTATAATTTTTAATAACCTAATAGGCAAGGAGCTTTATTCCGTTTCGGAAATGGCAAAATTCAGTCTGAATAACGGAGCAAGAGATAATTCCGGAACAAATATTCTCACGCTTTTAAAAGCGCTCTGCAAGAAAAATCCCGACTTTTCCTTTGTTACAACAACGAGCGAGACTGAGCTTGTGGCGCATCTGAAAAAAGGCGGTATGGCGATTGCAAATCAGGGCGATGTCTATAATGTGTTCAGTACGGCAGGTCATTTTGTAATCGCTTACAGAATGAGCGGTAAAAATATTGAGATTATTGATCCCCAGATGTATTCGGGAAAATATGATGCTTACAGCAGACCGAGCAGAATTGTTAAAAAAACAACTAACGGCTGTATTGTAAATATCACGCAGATGGGCAAGGCAACTGCCGACCGTAACCCGGCATATTTTCTTGTAACGTATACAAAACCTAAGACGAGTGCGAAAGCGCCGAATATTGTTGTAGGAAAGACCTATACTCTGAAAGCTATCAGAGGAATTTATAAGGGTGTGGGAGCGTCAACAGGAAGAAAAAAGGTGAGAGACCTTACCGCCGACGGCAGAAAAAATGCTACCTTTAAAACTCTGAGCAGGAATGCTTATCTCAAAAAAGGAACTAAGGTAACAATTACTGAAAAACGCTTTGATGCAGGAGGAAACCTTTGGGTAAAAATACCGTCGGGCTGGCTCGTGGCATACCAGAAAAAAATTAATAAATCATTTGTATAAAAGAAAAGCAGGGGTTACTTTCCCTGCTTTTTATTATTAATTGTAATATACAAATAAATGGTTATGCGCTTTTATATAAAAATAAATTAGTATTTTTGTACATAGCAATATGCAATTTAGCAAATAATATTGACATTTTTTTCAATTTTTTTGATAATAAACCAATATGGAATAAATGAAACACTCTTATCATACTTTAGGCAGGTATCATATAGTGAGACAAAATACAAATGATTTTGAAGAACTTATTGGAACTCAGGATATATTTGAAAATGATGAGATTGTTCTGATAAAAGCAACCTTTATCATAAATTCCGAAACGGTAATTGAAACGGCTGTCGGTATTAAAGACAGCTCGGGCGATATTGTGAAAATAGTTACTGTTAATCGAACAAACCGTGAAAGTATTTGAATCTGCGTTATTTGAATGGCGTAGTGCAAGAAGGATAATCATGTCAAAAAATAATACAAACTATATTTTTGAAATTTTCGGGTTTTAAAATTGTGAGCTTTTTTATGTCTGATTTGCTAATATAGTAAAAGGCACTTTTATAAATAAGTGTATAATGACAAAAGAAAAATACATATATGCTGTAAAGCGTGATAATTGGTCTTGCGGTATCCATTTTAATTTCGGTAAGAATTATATTAAGAATTATATAAAGAATATTATCAACAGAGCTGTTTCAATAAATATGAAAATAGATATAATAATTTAACAAATGAAAGGGAACGGCACCTAAATTGTAAATCTAAAAGAATTGCCGCTTATCTCTTTTGAGATTAAGGGCGTTTTTTTGTTTATTAATTATTTTTGTTGTAGGTCAGAATTTTTTCAATCAACAGTCTTTCACACCAATCAGGGCAAGCTCGTTGACCACCCTCCCAACTTTCGATAGTTCTTTTCGGAATACCAAGCCAATTTGATAATGCTTGCTGAGTAAGTCCTACTGACTTTCTTGCTTCTCTTATAGTCATAATAAACACCTCATTTTTTAATTGCAATAATCAATGCGCTTGTTGCTGCTATTACTGATATAATTAATATAGGAATTCTAAATTGTGAAAAGACTGTAAATGCAAGAGTGCAACTAACGCAAGATAGAATGATTAATAAAAGTATTGATTTTTTCATAATAATTTGATATACTAAAGACACAGGGTTTGGGGAGTTTCCTCCCCATCCCTCTACCGTTTCCGTTTTTGTTTGTTGGACTTTTTCGGAGCGGTTTTCTTTTTGTCTTGCTTTATTAATATTATCAAAGTGATTGTTGCTATCACATTTGACCATATTGTCAAGACAATTTCGATTATGTCTTTTGCATTCGTTGTTTTCACCTCCTTCATTGATTATATTGTATCACACAATGTGTGATATGTCAGGACCTTTTTTAAAATTTTTTATATAAAAGTTAACATAAAATACCAATTAAAAGATTTTTAAAATAGAAAAAGTGGACACCAAAACGGACACCAAATGGTAGATAGTAAGAGATATTCGGAAATACTTAAAATATTTAAAAATAAAAGTAAAAAAGTCTTGAAACGCTTGTTTTTAAGCGGTTTTCAAGACTTTTTGTTTGGAGCTGATAACCGGACTTGAACCGGTGACCTCATCCTTACCAAAAAAGAGGAAAAGCCTTTATTTATGCGTGTTTCAAAGGCAAGGTAACCAATTCAGTAACCTTATATTGCATCTATAGCTTTTTTCATATCCTCTTCGGTTTTATGTATATAAAATTTTTCAGTTGTTTTATGACTTGTGTGACCAATCATTTTTATAACAAGATTATCGTCAATATCAGCTTTATCACATAAGGTAGCGAAAGTATGTCTTGTAGAATATGGCGTTAAATGTCTGTCGTTCTCATTTTCCAATATGCCGAGTTCTTCAAGAGTTTTATAAAAGTATCTATTTCTGAAATTGTTAATATCTAATTTATTACCTCTACTGTTTACTATGAGATATTTTTGATTATTTAATTTTGCTTTAATATAGAAGTATTTGACATAATTTTGTATTTTAGGTGAAATAGGAACAATTCTGTTTCGCCCGGCATTAGTTTTGCCGCCACCTCTGATAAAGTATTTTTCAATATCAATATTTTTCAATTCAAGACTAAAAAATTCTGACGGACGAAACCCTGTATATATTAATATCAAGATTATTTTAACAGTGTCGATTGAATCGTTTTCTAAAAGTATTTTAATATCTTCATCGCTAAAAGGGTGAGTGTCACTTTCTTCCATAGGAGGAAGTTTAAGAAATTCAGCATAATTTTTGTTAATTAAATCTTCTTGCATAGCAAATTTGCAAATCTGGCTTGCAAGACTTTTAATTTTTTCACATATAGGTCTTGAAAATTTTTCAGCGCCTAAATCAACACATTTTTGTATATGGGATGTTTTCACATCACGCATTTTCATATTGGCTATTGGAGTAAAATATCTCCAAGCATTTTTATAGCTTCCTTCGCCACTTTTGGTAAGATTTGGGTAATGATTTGCACTCCATTTTTGATAACAATCTTTAACAGTCCAATTGTAATTGTCTGTTATGTTGTTATTTGTTAAGGCTTTGTCAACAGCTTCCCATGCCTCTTTTTCATTGGTATAATATCCAATATGAATTCTTTTGTTTTCGGATGTTGTTATTCTTGCCCAGTATTTCTTCTTATCTTTTCTGTAGGATACAGAGCCCCTGCCTTTGCGTGAACGATTTTTTTGTTTCTTTTGAGTAACTTGCTTTTTGCCGCAAAAAAGACAGAATACAGAGCCGTCAGGGATTATTTGATGGCATTTTATACATTTCATTATGTATCACTCCTTAAAAAGGGTATAAAAATACCCTGCTTGAAATTTTAAGCAGAGTGTGATACAATCTAATTACCACAACGGAGTGTATCAGCACTCTGCTATTTATAAACCTCTTGGCTGTTCCAGCAGTCGAGGGGTTTATTTTTTAGTTTTGACCATATACATATGTTCCGTTACTTACTTGCTCCCTAATCTCTTCAGCAGTAGGCGAACTTGCATCATTAAATTTATATTTCGAATTATCGCTTGTATCATCAGGCAGAGTTTTAGCATAATCAGCAAAGCTGCCTTTTTTTAATTGCTCCTCTAAGTCATCAATTTCGTTGCTTAATAAATGAATTGCAGTTTCTTTTTTCTCAATAGTATTTTCCAAATTTTCAATTTGATTTGCAAAGCCTATAGAAAGACCTATTGTGGAAATTGCAAACATAGCAGTTGTTATTGAAAGAATTATTGTAGCTGTCTTTAAACGTGATTTTGATTTCTTTTTATTAGGCTTTTCTTCTGATGATTCAGCTTTATTTAATTTAGTTTTCTTTGTCTTATTAATAAGACTTGAAAACATCGAAATAATAGTTGGCAAAAAGATAATCACTGTTGCAATATAGTAAATAATTGCAAAAACATCCTGCGGACCTTTTATGGCTTCAACAAGTCCCCAAATCCATAAAGGAAGTGAAAGATATGGAACAAAAGAACATATAAGAAAAATTATAGCACTTAGCCAAAATGGTGCGCCAATCATAACAACCGGTAAAACAGTTATAAATATAATTAATACCCAATATAAAATGCTTCCAAATGTTCCTAAAGCAGTTTGTAATTTATCTTTCATGGAATATTCCTCACAATCATTTATATTTTGTGATTTATCTAATTGACTGTTGACATAGTCAATGGATTAATTCTTATTCAAGTTTTTTTGTTATTTTTTGAGAAATACTAAATAAAAACACAAGATTAATTAAAATCATTATTAACGAAGCATAAATGAATTTGTTTTTTGACTCGTTATAACCATCGTTGTAACCGTCATCATAAGAATCAGTATATTCTTTATCTTCCCCGTCAGTAAGACCGTCTGAATATCCTTGCTTATAAGCAGATATTTCGTTAGTTCCTAAATTATCAATCCATTCTTGATACATATTTTTTTCTGTGTCAGATATGCCTTGTAAGTATAGGTCATAAGTGTATTTGGCATCTTTTCTATATTTATCTATATCGCTATAAAACTTAATAGCTAAAATGCCTAAAATAATGCACGTTAGTGAAAGAATTGTTATAATAATAGATGTTCTTTTTAAATAGAATTTCTTCATAATTTACTGGTAAATCCAACAGCCTTTCCGATTATTTTAATGTCATTCATTTCTTCCTTTGAATATACAAGGGGAGCATAACGTGTGTTCTCAGGTTGCAATACAATTTTATCATCATATAAATAAACACGCTTCAATGTTGCTTCATTATCAATCAGAACAGCTGCTATTTCTCCATTATCAACAGTAGGTTGCTGACGGATATAAACAATATCACCGTTATTTATTCTGGCGTTTATCATACTGTCCCCCTGACACAACAATGTAAAATCACATTTTATATTATCAGGCACATCATCATAACCGTCTAAATTTTCCTCTGCCAGTATCGGCTCACCACAGGCTATTGTTCCAAGGCGTGGTTTTTTTACCGTTTTTGGTAAAGGGTTTATATTAGTGACAGAAAAAAATTTTTTTTCATATGTATTATTATCATCTTCCAATAAATATCCCGGCGTTGTTCCAAGAGCAACTGCAAATGCCTTAATTTTTGTTTGATTAATATCTCTTAATCCTAATTCAATTTTATTTACAGCAGATGCTGTTTTAAATCCGACTTTTTCAGCAAGTTCTTGCTGAGACATGCCGATATTTTCTCTTAAATATTTTATCTTATCGTAAATCGTCATTTTATCACCGACAACAGAATAACATTATTTAGCCAAAATGTCAACTTTTTTTGAAAATTTTTCAAAAAAACTATTGACAAAATGGCTATAAGATGATATTCTTGATTCATAGCCAAATTGGCTAATATAAAAGGGGGTGTACTTTTTGACAGCCACAAATAAATTAAAAGCGAAATTATCTGAAAACGGTTTAACTCAATCAGAAATTGCAGATAAGCTTGGAATAAGCATGCAATCATTTTCTTATAAGTTAAACAATAAAGTTGAGTTTAAGGCAAGTGAGATAAAAAAACTATGTAAAGAACTCAATATTTTAGATAAGGACGCTTATTTTTTTTGTGATTCAATTAGCCAAAATGGCTAATTTATAACAATGAAAAACAGTATAGCTCAATTATATTGAACTTTATTTAAGTCAGTCTATAAATGAGCGGCAGAATGAAGAACAGGGCAGAATTAACATTGCTTTTAACATAAAAGCAACTCCTTTCTTATTACTGATGAAACAAATTGTTCTGCTGTTCATTTATAGGCTGACAAAGAAAGGCAGGTGAGAAAATGAAAAGGAAAAGAAAATCTTTAGGATTGCGGCATACACAAAAACAAGCAAAAAGGTATATTGAGATTGGTAAATCTCCTCTTGTATCAGCTTCTGTTACTGTTGCAGACGGTGCCAAGGTTGAGACTTCGGGTGCGGCAATCAAACTCCTCTGTGATGCAGTCGGTGAAAAAAAGGCTGTTGAATGGCATTCCAAATATATGGATAAGTTTAAAGCCCTTACAGAAAAATGTTACAGCGAACTTGAAAATTTAGTAAAGAACGCTAAGGCAGAGAAAGAAGGTGAGGAAAATACCACGACAGAGAATAATTAACACAGCCAAGCAGGAGCTTACGGATGCTGACAGATTGGAGTTATGCAAATTGCTAATCAAGGCAGGTTATTGCGTTAAGCTCGGAAAAGAAAGACCTGACGGCAAGAAACAGTACGTTAAGTATGTGGAGTATTGGGAAGACAAATAAAAAGCCGCCCACTGCAATGGGCGACCAAATCAAGATATTTGCATATCAAGAAGCAATTTGATTATAGCAAATATCACAGAAAAAATCAAGGAGTGATATTTTAAATGAAAAATGAAACTATGATGACAGTCGAAGAATGTGCAAAAGTTCTTTGTATGAAACCTCAGTGTTTAAGGGAATGCATTGAAAATGGTTCATTTGAATTTGGTAAATGCATGAGGACAAACAAGTCAAAGGTATATAAAATCTCAAGACCAGCTTTTATGCGTTGGTACAACGGTGAATTTATATTACAGGAGGAAAAGGTATGACATATATAAGCATTGCTTGCGAATTCGTAGGCGTTATATGCTGGATGTTAGGATTGCTATTAGCTCCGCAAACACCCGAATATAATTTGCTTATCTGTTTAGTGAATTTGGGCTTTTGCATTATAGGCAGCATCTTTATTTGGTTGTCAATAAAAATCAATCCCGGGCGAATACGCGAGGTGCTGAGTGAAGATGAGAGTCGGTCTACAGAACATAATTATTCGCCTGACTTTGAGTATCTTTACAATCAAATTATTCTTGCGAAGGTTAATGAAATTATTGAATCTGCTGAAAAGGAGAAAAGATAGTAACATGGTAGATTTAGAAAATGCAGTAATGGTATGTGATGATTGCTGTGAAGCAATAAATCAAGCATTTTATTACACAATTGATTGCATTGATGACCGACATTATTGCAAAGAATGCGCACTTAATTATGCTGAGAATATTATTTCTTGTGGTGGTAGTGTAAGCATTGAGTCATATAAAACAGAAAATAAAATAGAAAACGAAAAGGAGATAAATCATTATGTGTGAAACAGTAGAAGTAATAGGTAAGGAAATTACAGATTTATCAAACCGTCAGAGTAGCGGTTTATTGGATACAAATAATATTGATAATATTTTGCAAATGGCAGATAAAGCAGACAAGTATATTGATGCCACAAACAGAATAATGGATGCGGCTCTCAGAATAACAACCGAGTATGATTGGGTACTTATTGGTGGTAAACCTTATCTACAGGAAAGCGGTGCTACTAAGGTCGCAAGGCTTTTCGGAATTTCAATTGAAATATTAGGTCAGCCTATCAAAGAGACAGATTCAGAAGGTTATGTTACATACACTTATAAAATGCGTTTACATTACAACGGTCAGTTCGTTGATTGTGAAGGAAGCAGATCAATGAAACAAGACTTTTTCTGTAAAAAAGGAAAAGAGAAAAAGAGACCTGACGAAATTATCGAACGTGATGTAAAAATGGCTGCTTATACGAACTGCGTAAACAATGGTATTAAAAGACTTATACCTGGTTTGCGCAATATTGATGTATCCGTACTCGAAAAAGCAGGATTTGCTATTAACAAAATGCAGGGGTATACATTCAAAAATGGTTCAAAAGGTGGTCAAAAGCAAGAGGTTCCTGATAACGACTTGCTATGTTCAAGCTGTGGTAAAGCAGTAACACAAAAAGTAGCTTCATACAGTCAAAGTAAATTTGGTGCAATTTATTGCATGGACTGTCAAAAAGAGGTGCAGCAGTAAATGAACGCAGAGCAAATTAATGCACGTCTTTTTAAAGCTAAGAAGGATAAAATTACTATTTATCCTTGCCATCATCTAAGAGCATCAAATTTAGGTCATCCTTGTGAAAGATATTTATACCTTCTTATAAGACACTGGGATGAGCAAAAGCCAATTGATGTTGGTTTACAAAATATATTTGATTTAGGCAACTCTCTTGAAGAGCATACTATCAAGAATATTAAAGAGGCTGGCTTTGAAATACTTACTCCTACTTGCCGTTCGTGGAAAATTGATAATCCGCATATCACAGGAAGGGAAGATATACGAATTAAGGACGATGACGGACAGCTATTGCCTGTTGAAATTAAGGGTATTTCTCCTTTTGAATACAACAAACTTAATACTATTGATGATTTTAAAAACAGTAAGAAAGCCTATATTAAAGGCTATCCTGCCCAGCTTCAGATTTATATGTATTATTTTGAAAAAGAAAAAGGCTTTTTTGCTCTTACCAATAAGCTGACAGGTGAAACAAAATTTATTGAAATGCCTTTTGATTGGGACTATGCAGATGAACTGTTAAAAAAAGCAGAGCGCATTTACAAGTGTCTAGAGGAAGAAAAATTACCTGATACATGTGATGATATTTCATTTTGTGAAAACTGTCAATTATCTCACATCTGTGGAAATATACGGCGTAATTCTACTGATATTCTCATAGATGAAGAGTTGGATGCTCTCATAAATAGAAAACAGGAATTACAGCCTATTAAGAGCGAATATGAAAAAATTGACAAGGAAATTAAGGCAAGGGTAGGTCAGCGAGAAAAGGTGCTTACGGGTCAATATTTAATTCAGCGCAAATCCTTTATTAAAAAGGCATATACAGTTCCTGAATCTAAACAATTTAGAATGACTATAAAGAGGTTATAAAAATATAAAAGAAATTCTTAATAGGTGTTAAAAGGACGGTGAGATAATGTCTAATTCATTTTCGTTAGACGCAAAAATTATTTGCCCTTATTTTAAAAGGCAAAAGGAAAAAGACAAAAAGTCAATACAATGCTGTCCTGTTTTTAATAATCAAAAAACCACAACATTGAGTTTCAACAGTATTTCGGATAAAAACGACCATATCAAAAATTTTTGTATGTCCGGGTTTTATCTCGGCTGTCCTATAGCAATTGCAGCCAAAGAGAATTTGGAACTCAATGGAGAAATCTAAAATATTTGGAGTGAATTATTTATGAAAACATATAAAGGATTTAACAAAGACATGACGTGCCGAGGATTTCAATATGAAATCGGCAAGGAGTATGAAACAGATAAGGTCAAAACTTGTGAGTGTGGATTTCACGCATGCGAATATCCGTTGGATTGTTTCGGATATTATCCACCTGCCGAAAGCAGATATTGCGAGGTTGAGCAGTCAGGTGAAATATCTAAAAACGGCGGAGACAGCAAGGTTGCATCAAGCAAAATTAAAATAGGCGCCGAAATAGGTGTTAAAGACTTAATAAAAGCTGCGTTTGAATATACAAAAGAAAGATGCACTAATCACAAAACAGGCGGTAACAGGTCTGCATTAACAGGCGGTGACAGGTCTGCATTATCAGGCGGTGACAGGTCTGCATTATCAGGCGGTAACTGGTCTGCATTATCAGGCGGTGACAGGTCTGCATTATCAGGCGGTGACAGGTCTGCATTATCAGGCGGTGACTGGTCTGTTGTATATGGCGGTGAAGGCGCTAAGGTGCGCGGCGGTAAACATTCAGTTTTAGCTCTTCAATATTGGGTTGACGGTGAATTTAAGTGCATTAAATTTAAGGAAGTTGACGGAACGAAAATCAAAGAAAATACATATTACAGATTAGACAGCAGAGGAAGATTTATAGAGGTAAAAGAAAATGATTAACAATGTAGTTTTAATGGGGAGAATGACATATGAGCCTGAACTCAGAACAACAACCTCAGGCGTTTCAATATGCAGATTTCAAATTGCCGTTGACCGCAATTATACGCCAAAAGGTGAAGAACGCAAGGCGGATTTTATTGATGTTATTGCGTGGAGACAGACAGCAGAATTCATATGCAGATATTTTCATAAAGGCTCAATGATAGCCCTTACCGGCTCTATACAGACAGATAATTTTACTGATAATAACGGAAATAAGAGAAAATCTGTAACTGTTGTTGCTAACGAGGTTTCTTTCTGCGGCTCAAAAGCAGAGAGTGGTACAACAAATCCCGCATTCTCTCAACCTGCACAGAATTATTCAAGTGCTGACGATTCAGATTTTGAGGAAATCGATGACGATGATGATTTACCGTTTTAAAGGAGGTTAAATTATGGGAAAAATAAATCAACGAAAACGAATAATTCAGTATATTCAACAGTTTGGCAGTATCACCACTTATGATGCCTTTAAAGACTTAGGTGTTGCTTGTTTACCTAAGAGGATATGCGAGTTGAAGCAGGAGGGATATGTATTTCATATTGATGTGGAAACTGCTAAAAACAGATACGGCGAGCCGGTTAATTATAACAGATATAGACTGAAAGGAGAACGTTAATGTCAAAGCAGGGCATTCCTGCATTTTTACTTGACTGTTCGCCAAATGACAAGGTTGAGTTAATAGAAGCGGAATTCGGACTAAAAGGATTTGCAATAGTTGTCAAGCTGTGGCAGAAGATATACGGCAGCAATGGTTACTATTGTGAATGGACAAACGAAATTGCATTAATGTTTGCGAAAAGAAATAACGTGGATGTTAATGTTGTTTCCGACATAGTGGCTGCTTCTATTAGAAGAGGTATTTTTGACAAGACATTATTTGATAAATACGGTATTCTCACAAGCGAGGGAATACAAAAAAGGTATTTTGAGGTTGTTAGTCGCCGTAAATGTGTCGAAGTTGAAAAACAGTACCTCTTGATTGATTGCGACCAAAAATATAAAAATGTCAACATTTTAGATAAAAATGTAAACATTTCAAGTGAAAATGCAGACAATTTAACAGCAAGTAAAGATAAGGTAAGTAAAGGTAAGGTAACTAAAGATAAGGTAAATACTACTACTAATTGTGATATAGCAAAAAAAGCAGAAAAGTCATATTACGATTGGAGTCAATTTACTGAGGAAGAAATGAACGAACCCTATCCAGAATATTTATCTAATTCTGCTATAAAACTTACTATCGCAGAAGTATATATGATTGCTAAACATTTAAATAATACAAAATGCTTTGATGATTATATTTTTAAAATGCAGTTTTATCCTGATATTAAGGACCAGTTCTCTACAATCATTAAATGGGCTATTCAGGATGGTAATTACAAGGAGTAATAAATGATACATTTCACAATACCGCTTATTCCAAGAAGCAAGAAAAATCATCAGCGGATTTTAAAGAATAAATACGGCAGACCGTTTGTAGCACCGTCAAAGCAATACAGGGATTATGAAAGAGACGCATTGTGGTTTATCCCAAAAAAGGACAGACTGATAGATTATCCGTGCAATGTCAAATGCCTCTTTTATATGCCGACAAAAAGGCTTTGCGATTTAACTAATATGCTTGAATCAATTGACGATGTGATGGTTAAAGCCGGATTGTTTAAAGATGATAATTACAGAATAATAGCTGCTCATGACGGCAGCAGAGTATTGTACGATAAAGACCATCCACGTACAGAGGTATACATAGAAGAAATGGGAGTTAATAATGCAAAGAATCAAGACTGAGTTAATTAATGATAATTTTCAAAATTACAAGAGATACAACATACCGAAAGCACAGCTTGTAATTGCAGATATACCATATAATCTTGGAGTTAACGCTTATGCATCAAGTAACGAGTGGTACATAGACGGCGATAACAAAAAAGGAGAAAGTGAAAAAGCAGGAAAGCAGTTTTTCTATACCGATAGCAATTTTAATATTGCTGAATATTTTCATTTTTGCAATCGACTTCTAAAGAAAGAGCCTAAAGAAAAAGGAAAATCACCTGCAATGATTGTATTCTGCAGTTTCCAGCAGCTTGAACTTGTAATTAAATATGCAGAGAAATACGGATTTAAACATTATATTCCTCTTGTTTTTATTAAAAACACTTCAGCACAGGTGCTTAAAGCAAATATGAAAATAGTCGGTGCAACAGAATATGGATTAGTTCTTTACAGAGATAAACTCCCGAAATTCAATAACAACGGCAGAATGATAAAAAACTGGTTTGAATACCCGAGAGATGACAGAGGCATATATCCAAAAATACATCCAACGCAGAAGCCGGTAGAATTATTAAAAAACCTCATATCAATATTTACTGATGAAGGAGAAACAGTAATTGATCCATGTGCAGGAAGCGGCTCAACATTAAGAGCAGCAATGGAATTAAACAGAAACAGTTATGGATTTGAAATATCAAAGGATTTCTGTAAAAAGGCTAAAGAACAGATGCTCACGGTTGAGGCTATACAGGAAAGGTTATTTTGATTATGCAAGCGCAAATCAGCTTTGATTATTACAAACCGCATTTTGTTATCGACAAACCAATCCGACTGATTGAATTATTTGCAGGCATCGGCGCTCAGTCAAAGGCGCTTGAAAATTTAGGTGTAAAATTTGAGCATTATCGAATATGTGAATTTGATAAATATGCTGTTAAAAGTTACAACGCCATTCACGGAACAGAATTCGTGCAGTCAGATATAACCGGGCTTAAAGCAAGTGACCTTGGCATCGTTGACACAAATCAATATTGCTACATATTAACCTATTCATTTCCCTGCCAGGATTTAAGCATTGAGGGTAAACAAGCCGGAATGAAAAAGGGCAGCAAAACGAGGTCAGGTCTTTTGTGGGAAGTTGAAAGACTGCTCAATGAGTGTACGGTATTACCTCAAGTGTTGCTTATGGAAAATGTAACGCAAGTTCATAACAAGAAAAATTCTCCTGATTTCAATAAATGGATTGAGAGTTTAGAAGATTTAGGCTATAGCAATTATTACGCCGACCTGAACGCTAAAGATTATGGAGTTCCGCAAAACAGAAACCGTACTTTTATGATTTCTATTCTCGGAAATTATTTTTACGAATTTCCGCTACCTTTTAAACTTGAAAAAAGGCTGAAAGATGTTCTTGAAAGTGATGTTGACGAAAAATATTATATTTCAACTAAAATCAGTCACTTTGTAACAGAACCATTCAGAATAAAAAAGAAGTACACAACGGTCAATGCAGATATTGCAAGTTCTCTGAAAGCAAGAGATTACGCAAGTTGGAACGGAAATTATATTTCAAACGGTAATAGAATTAGAAAACTAACTCCAAAAGAATGCTTTAGGTTAATGACATTTGATGATACCGATTTTGAAAAATGCAAAGCAGCAGGGATAAGTGACAGTCAATTATATAAGCAAGCCGGTAATAGTATTGTTGTTGATGTGCTTGTAAAAATTTTCGCGCAATTATTTGAGAAAAAAATAAAAGAGCTGGAGGGAGATTAATATGCCGGAAAAAGATTTTTCTTTGTTAAAACCTTATACAAACTATGACAAAATTAGGAATATGAGCATCGAGGAAATGGCTATTGAATTCGCATCACCATTTTCGCTTCCTTCGTTTTGCGATTTATGTGATAAAACAGACGGTGATAATTGTGTTGCGGATAAAGATTTCAGTTGCGATATATATTATAGAAAATTACTGATGAAACAATGGCTTGAAAGCGAGGCGGAGAAATGAGAGAAATATTGTTTAGAGGAAAAAGAAAAGATAACGGAAAATGGATTGAGGGAAGTCTTATCACATTTCCTGACGGTGTTTGTTATGTTTGCTGCGAGAAAAATAACCCGGATGAAATGTACAAATATGAAGTCATCCCCGAAACCGTAGGACAGTACACCGAATCAAATGATAGGGACTGTAATAAAATTTTTGAGTACGATGTAGTTGA
>CANQXE010000022.1 GCA_947627725.1 uncultured Clostridia bacterium
TTTTATTACTCATTTTTTCCTTCCTTTCCTTGTCCTCTATTTTATCATACTTGTCTACTTTTTTAGTATACATCCAAATAGTTAATCAAAGACCTAATTTATGCTTGTACCATTAAAAATATTATGTAAGAGATTTTTGAGAGATTGAAAAGTGAAATTTTGGCTTAAAATGGTAGGTTTAAAAAAGTGATTTTGCAACTCTGACTCCGTCATTTAAGGTTCGAATCCATATACCTCTGCCAGCAGGCGGTGACAATATAGATGTCAACGCTTTTTCTATGCAAAATAGCCTCAAATAGTACAAAATCGCCCTCAATCTGCTATTGATTTAAGGGCGATTTCTTTTTGATTTTTCTGCTAAGATTTTTTGTGAGATTTTCAGAGACCTATAAATTACCAATTCTCAAAACCGAACAAGAGCAGCCGGGAACGTTTAGGTGAGAAACTTTTGAGAGATGTGTATTGTGTTTGTGGATTGTTATGATATAATTAAAATGCTAAAGTAAATAGTTATTTAGTAGGTGATATAAATGAATATAGAATACAGGACACAAAAAGATCTTCCCTGTGATGAATTGTATGAATTATTTTTAGCAGTTGGCTGGGCAAAGAAAGATACAACTACACAGGAAATGATAAATAATTTTAATATTGGGTTCATTAATTCGACATTTGTTTTTTCTGCGTGGATTGATGATAAATTAGTGGGATGCATTAGAGTTTTAAGTGATTTGCATTTTCGCTCTGTTATTTACGATTTAGCTGTTTTGCCTGAGTTTCAGAATAAAGGAATTGGTAAAGAATTAGTGCAGAAATGTAGAAATGCTTGTGAAAATTCTGAATGGTTAGTACAAACTGATGAGGCAAAAGCTTTTTATGAAAAACTAGGTTTCAAAGAAAATAAGGATAATTTTCTAACAATTCCTTGTGAATGCTTTAATTAATTATAAATTTAATTTGCTTTCCAAATACATTAATGTTTTATATTGTTTGTCACCAAAATTTGAGGTAGGGGTGGTTTAATTTATGAACCGTCCCTGTCTTTAATTTTTTTGTTATTATTCATTAATTGCTTTTGTTTGATTGGTTTTGTGATTGAATTCAAAAAACATACGGAATGCAGTCGGCAGCGCATAGGCGGTTTGTATCTCCTGCGCAGTCGCCCAAGTAAAATCCGACGGTGCTTTGGCGCACAGGATATGATAACAGGTCATCTGCCATTTTATGTGCGTAAAGATGTGGGAACGGTGCAGCTCCCGATACAATTCTATAGGCTCAACGCCAAAGGTATCGGCAGTATACAATACCTGCTCAGCGTCCATTTTGCCCGTAACATTCGGAAGCTGCCACAAGCCGGACAGCAGACCGCTCTCGGTGCGTTTGGTTAAGGCGTATTTATCTTCGTATTGCAGCAAAAAGACTGTGCGATCTTCCGAGCGTTTATCTTTTTTTGGCTGCTTGAACGGATACTGAAGCGCTGTGCCATTTGCGTGCGCACGACAGAAGTCGTTTGCCGGACAAACGGTGCATGTGGGTGACTTGGGCGTACAAACTGTTGCGCCCAGTTCCATTAACGCCTGTGTAAACTGTCCGCAATCATTTTTCGGATATACTTTTTCAAGCTGTGCAGCGATTTCGGCTTTTGTTTTTGTCTGATCGATCGGCGCATCATTTTCTGTCATACGCGTGATAATACGCAGTACATTGCCGTCTACAGCAGCATAAGGCTGATTAAAACAAATCGAAGCAATGGCGCCTGCGGTATATGGTCCGATACCGGGCAAAGCACGGATGTTTTCATATTGATTCGGAAAATGTCCGCCGTATTGTGTTTCAATCACGCGTGCCGCCTTTTGCAGATTGCGTGCACGGTTATAATAGCCGAGTCCCTCCCAAAGCTTGAACAGTTGACTTTCCGGCGCTTTTGCCAAAGCATGGATGCTGGGGAATTGTTCCAAAAAGCGGAGATAGTATGCCCGTACTGCCTCCACGCGTGTTTGCTGCAGCATAATCTCCGAGAGCCAGACATGATAGGGCTCGGTATCCTGTCGCCAAGGCAGGGCGCGAGCATTTTTTCTGTACCAGGGCAATAGCGTATCCGCTAGTTTCCTGTAAATGGAATCCATTGTTTTCAAGGGCTTCTCCTTTTCAGTAAAATCTGTTGCATTTTGTATAAAACCTTCGGCTTTACTTTTCCCGAGTATAGATGTTTTAAGAAGATTTGATCTATTCAATAGATACAATCACATTTCTTGAACTGTATGCTTCTATGAGATTGAGTAGTGTCAACATTCATATTCGCATAATTATCATTATATGCGTTTTTACTAATTTCATTAATCGTGTTCGATTGTTATCCGAAATACAACCGTTATTAAGCAAATGGTTTGCTTTTGGTTAATCAGTTTGTTCAAAAGCACCTGCCGGATAATAGTAAAGAATCATTTTATAAGTCTTTCTGTTGCCATAATCAAAGGTGTAGATTTCATAGAAAATCTGAATATCGCTGTTTTCTATTTTTGTAGCTATGTGTTTTGATGAAATGTTTGATTCTTTTGCATCTTCATCTTTGATAAATTTGAAATTACTTTCAATATTCTCAGGGTATGAAAATTCATTCGCAAAAAACTGATAATTTTCATTTTCATCAAGAATATCCATAAAATCGCTTATGTAATGTCCCTCTACGGAATCTGTAATGCAAAGCGCCATTTTCTTTGTATCTTCAAAATCCTCTTCGGGGATTGCTCCTATTACGGCAAGGATTTCTTTTCCGCCTTTGTAAAAGTAAATTCCAAGCTCAATATCATCGTTTTTCAAAGGCAGGCTGTACGTTGTCCAATTTTCATCTGCATAATAGTCCTTTAATTCGTTTACCTTCCATAAATCTCCGCATTCAAGTCTTTCATTTACAGCTTGGAAGCGTTCATTAAATTGTGTAAAAGTGCAAATTTTTGAATTTTCAGAAACAGCGTAAGTAACTGAACCTACAGCAACAGCAACTGCAAGAACTATACAAATTAGAATTTTTACCTTTTTAGATATTCTTTTTTTCGGTGTTTCAATGGTTACTTTTTCGTTTAAATCGCGCATACAGAAAAGGCAAAAAGAGGCCTCGTCCTGTAATTCGGCATGGCAGTAGGGGCATTTTTTCATAGCTTTATCCTATCGTTTCCAAATCATAATCATAAAGTAAATTATTTGTATCCACCACGGTTAATTGATTGCATATCGCATAGATAACAATACAATCAAACGGCTTTTTAACATAAAGCTGAGAGTAGCCTGAAATTTTCAGCAACTCCTGTGTTTCATCAAGATTCAGTTCCATACCGAAAGCAAGACAAAGCAGCTTGTTTCGTTCAGGTCTTTTTCTCGTTCCCGAAAATATCTGATATGCGTAAACCTCGCTGATTTCGGCTTTTTTGATTATTTCCGCTTTTTTCAGTTTTTTCTTTTCAATTATATTATTCAGATAATCAGCCAGAGAGGTGTTTTGGACGTATTGGCTGTTTTCATTATAGAATTTCTTAAAATCGGAGCATTGTTTCAGTTCTTCAAGTAATTTGGTTGTGTCTTTCATCATATACATAACCTCCGAAAATAAATATAACACAATTCAACATTTTTTTCAATTATGCTGGCAGCATAAGAAAAAGAAAGCCCGATACGATAAAATAACGTATCGGGTAATCTTTTATATTTTATTTATGTTGTCGGCAAGAATTTTTATTGTTTTAAAAAATCTTTTTTTCTGTTCATCGGAACAGGCAGATAGAGCAGAAGTAATGCAATTCGTTATTTCATTGCTGTTTTCCGCACTGTCAAGAAATAGATAATCCAACCCGATTCCAAGTACACTGCAAAGCTGGACAGCCATGTTCATAGAAAGATTTCTGCTTCCCCTTTCAATATGACCGATGTAAGACGGAGAAACCTCACACATTTCGGCAAGCTGTTCCTGTGTTATTTTCAGTTTTTTTCTCTGCTCTCTTATTTTTCTGCCGACAGCAGTATAATCAATATTTTTCAAATGAACCACCAAATATATAATAGTACTATTTGTCTTTTTTATACACTGACATATAGTACAGATATTGACAAATAGTATCATTATGTGATATTGTTAAATAAAAAATGAGGAGAACACAATTATGGAAAACAAAGAAACAATTGAAGTAAAGGAAATAAATATTTCCGAAAACATTGCTCAGCCTGACTTAAAAGCAATTGAAAAAAAGCCGAAATCGAGTAAAAAGAAAGTCATTCTTATATCCGCTTTAATTGCTGCAATAGTTGTAATAATGGGTATTATTGTATCCGTTATTGTTTTTACAGGAAACAGCAATTCTCTTTGGAAAAAACCGGTTGATGAGGAAGGTATTGGCATCTATAGATATAATGTAACCCCTGAAGAATTTATTGATAAGGCTAATGAATTATGCAATTATGATAATGAATATCATGAATTTGAATATGCAGAAAAAACAGCCATAAGAGATGATAATGAATCAGCTGAACGTTACTGGTATGATATTTCTTCTTTTAAAGTTAACCCGGGTGATGAACCAATAAATTTGGGGTATTACTCACAATGTGGAGTTGATTATTGTGAAGATAAAACAATAAGCAAAACGTCTTTAGTTTTTCCTTACAATGATGTGTGGTCTTTTGATTTCGCTTATTCTGATTTGTGCAAATCTACAGTGCAAATCCTGTATGCATATAATGCATTTGAGTCTGACTCAGCCGATGATGTTTTAAATGCATTAAAATCATTTTCGGATGAATTGGAAAAAATGGCTCAAAATCAACGAATACAAATTTCTTTCAAATACGGCGATTTTGTGCTTTACCTTTTTGAAGATGAAAATTCTGAAGTTTTATGTTGGCAAATTCTAAAAATAGATGAAAAAGACATTGAGAAAAAGTTAGGCTCTTCTATGATAAATCTTGCGGATAGGATGTCTTTAAATGATTATAACGAAGTAACAAAAAAAGGAAACTGAAACAAAAGAAGCAAAAAAACACCTGAAGATTGCTTTGTAAGCACAAAAGAAATCTATGAACAAGTTAAACCTCTTTTTACAAAATACGGCTATGATATTGTTAATTGGAATGTAACTGTTGACAATGGTAATTTATTTTCCGCTGAAACAAGTTCTGAAATGATTCTCTTACAAGACAGCAGTTTAGTCATTAACTTAAATAAGGGTGGCAATACAGTGAGAGGTCTACAAGTTTTTGCTGATGGTAATTCTGCAAATAATATTCAGCTATGGTTTGACGGTGGAGAACAAGATAAAGCCTATGAACTTTTAGATGTTATTTTTGATGGTGCTTATGTTAATGATAAAAAATTAAGCGAGTACATTGAGAGCGAATATGAAAGCTATTTAAATGAGGGCAATGTATCTAATTGGAGTAATGGAAAAATTAGATATATAATTCAATTTAATAAAGATTTAACATTTATCAGCCTTTATCGTAATTAAGGAGTGGAATTTATGATTGAAAATAATAATACATCCGTAACTGTTAATAACGAAACAATTAATACTATTCCAACTGAAAATGTTAATGTAAAAGCAAAAAAATCTCTCCCAAAAATAATACCAATTATCATAGATATTATAGCAGTTGTTTTTATTATAAACCTGTTTGGCGGAAGCAGTATTGAAAATATTGCTATAGGATGTGCAAAAACAGTAATATCAGACCAGCTGAAAGCACCATCTTCCGCTATTTGGCACGACTGCAAAATTATTGATAAGGATTCTTATGGTAGATATTTAGTTTACATCAATGTTGAAGCAACAAATTCATTTGGCGGATATGTTACAAACGAATATCTTGTTGTTGTTAAAGATGTGAAAAAAAGTGGTGATTTTAACTACAATCCCAATTTTGCAGTACAATCGGTAACTTCATCAACATATGATTTGGTTG
The DNA here is from genome assembly GCA_947627725.1 of uncultured Clostridia bacterium. Classification (GTDB taxonomy): domain Bacteria; phylum Bacillota; class Clostridia; order Oscillospirales; family Acutalibacteraceae; genus Eubacterium_R. The sequence continues at coordinate 5,950 of CANQXE010000022.1, forward strand.
TAGATGTTACAAAGAACCTTAATAGCTGGAATGAGCCGACAAGATAGATAAAATAATTTTCTTATTGTATACGCATATGTTGAAACAATTCATGCTGAAAATATTTTCAAATCAAGTCCATCATTGATACGAAAATTCGAAAGAGTAACTAATGTAAAATTAGAAGACTATTCTTAAAAATTATTATAAAATAAAGGGTTAAATTAAAATGAAATATTGCAAAAACTGCAAAGCAGAATTAGAAGACAATCAGAAATTCTGCCATCGCTGCGGTTCTAATGAATTTGACGGAATCAATGCCGATTTTTCAAATAACAGTGATGAAAATTTAAAAATGGCGCAAACAGAAAGCAATGCTGATAATATAAATCCTGCGGTTACTTCTTCGCCTGTTTCAAAGTCAATTCCATCAGATAATGCGAAATTGATTAAAATAATTGTTGCCGTTGTCACAGTTGTGTTTGTAATTATTACGGTTATTTCTGCGGTAACCGTTTTGAATACGGTTAACAAACAAGAGTCTGCGTCTTCAAGCTCAACTACATATAAAACTACAACGCAAGAAAGTGAGGATATATCTGAAAGCAAAACCGATAATGCAAATAATCAATTAAACTCAGATGCTTTTTATAATAATTCAACTGACACAACAAAAAATGAGATTACAACAAGAGAAGGAAAAAAATCGCCTGAAGATTGCTTTGTAAGCACAAAAAAGACTTATGAAAAAGTTAAACCTTTCTTTGCAAAAAACGGATATAATTTTGATGATTGGAATGTAACTGTTGACAATGGTAATATATTTATAGCAGAAACAAGTTCTGGAGTAATTGTTTTACAAGACAGCTCTCTAGCTATTAATTTAGATAAAGGAGGCAATACAACTAATGGCTTCTATGCTTTTACTCATGATAATGATGTTGTATATTCAATTCAGATATGCTTTAATGCAGATAAATTTGGCGCAGATGGAAAAGAAAAAGCATATGAGCTTTTGGATATTATTTTTGATGATGTGAGTGTAAATGATAAAAAATTAAGTGAATACATTGAAAGTGAATATAAAAGTCATTTAAATGAGGGTAATATATCTAATTGGAATAATGGAAAAATCAAATATTCGGTTGGGTTTGATGAAAAATTAACATATATCTATGTGGGTCGAAATTAAAGGAATTTATTATGGAAAATATTACAAATCAGAATACAGCTTCTAATACTGAAATGTCTGTAAATAATACAAAAACAAAAAAATCTTTACCTAAATTGGCATATATAATAATAGCTGTTATCATCATTGGTTTTTCTTTAAATCTTTTTGGCGGAAAGAGTATAGAGAATATTGCCATAGGATGTGCAAAAACCGTTGTTTCAAATCAGCTTAAATCGCCGTCATCAGCAATTTGGCACGACTGCAAAATTATTGATAAGGATTCTTATGGTAGATATTTAGTTTACATCAATGTTGAAGCAACAAATTCATTTGGCGGATATGTTACAAACGAATATCTTGTTGTTGTTAAAGATGTGAAAAAAAATGGCGAATTTAGTTATAATCCCAATTTTGCAGTACAATCGGTAACTTCATCAACATATGATTTGGTTGTAGATGCTACAAAGAAACTTAATAGTTGGAATGAGCCGATAAGATAGATACAATAATTTTATTATTGCATACGTATCTAATGAGACAATTCATGGCGAAAATATCTTCAAATCAAGTCCATCATTGATTCGAGAGATTGAAAGTGTAACTAATGGTAAATTAGAAGACTATTCTAAAAAATTATTATAAAATAAAGGAGATAAAATCAAAATGAAGTATTGCACAAATTGTGGAAAACAGCTTAGAGAGGATGAGGTATTCTGCTCTGAATGCGGTAACGCCGTAAATGCTGCTCCTCAGCAGCCGATTTACGGGCAACAACCGTATTCGCCCCAGCAAGCACCTCAGTTTCAGCAGCCTGTACAGGTTCAGCAACCACCGTATTCTCAAGTTGAAGAAGAGAAGAAAACTCTTGCCACCTGTGCATTGGTATTTGCATTTTTAATGCCTATTGTAGGACTCATTTTAGGTATTATAGGAACTGTAAAGTATAAATCCGAAAAATTAAAAAAGCAGTGCATTATTGCGATTCCTGTTTCAATAGTTGTTTGGATTATAAATGCGCTTGTATTATCTATGATAATGATGAATTAATCATTGCATAAAAAAGGCTTTGAAGTGATTTTACTTCAAAGCCTTTTTATAAATTATATTTTAATTCTTCAACCGATTGATATCTTTTATTCGGGTCTATCTGTGTGCATTTTAAAACGATTTTTCCTGCTCTGCCCTTTGCAAGCCGTTCGCTTGGGTGTACCCCTGTCAGCATAACATTAAGCAGTATTCCAAGGGCGTAAATATCTGCTCTGCTGTCGCTTTGTGAAAGCCCGTATTGCTCGGGCGAGGCGTAGCCGATTGTTCCCAACACCACCGTATCCGCCCTGCTTTTATTTTTATAAACGCGCGAGGCGTTCAGGTCTATAAGCTTAACTGTTCCTTTATCCGTTATCATAATATTTTCAGGCTTAATATCTCGGTGAATAATATTTATGCTGTGAAGAAATGAAAGTGCGTCACAAACGCTGCTTATGATTTTTCTTGCTCCCCTGTAGGTGTATTTTCCGCTTTCAAGCACTTCGGCAACTGTTATACCGCTGATAAATTCTTCAAGCACTATCTGCCCGTCCTCAAGCATATATGTATCGTAAATTTGGGGCAGATTATCGTGCCTGATATTTTTTAGAAAATTATACACCGCAACAGGAGAACGGTATTGTCTTAATACAATATCGCAATTTGATGTCTTATGTCTCATCTGAAAAATTTTGCATTCATTTTTATTTGAAAGAATTTTAACAATGCTGTACTCTTTTTTTATGCTTTCAAACATTTCATTGCAATTCATTTTCTCACCCACTTTGCATTATTTTAACATATTACCATTGTTTTTAAAAGTCTTTTCACAATTATTAAAATGGTATGTATTATTCGTGAATCAATACACAAAGAGGCAGGAAAATCCTGCCTTAAATTATTAATATCTGTAGATTACATCATTATATATTATTTCTCTTGCCTGATTTACTATAGCATCCCGTTATTGGATTAAAACTATTTTGATTAATTGTTGTTGTCATATTCATTTTTTGGTATATCTATTACCTAATTAGAATATATTTTCAACTTCTATACCATTTTTCAACTCGATTTTATTTTGTTACATTTTGTACATAAGCAATTTTCGTTAATTTTGGCTATATAACAAAATCGACTTTACAACATCTACAAAATTAAAGTACTTAAAAGAAACGCTTACGGTTACAGAAACTTTGAACGTTTCATAAAAAATTCTCTATATGTTTGCTGCTTAATCGAACAAAACCGAACAGTTGAATTCAACTGTTCGGTTGCTTATCTCATCTTTATTTTATTGCTCTACCTCAATATTTGACATTGAGCCACAAAAAACAGACCTGCTGACTTATAATCAGCAGGTCAATTTTAATATTCAAAATTATTTTTCAAGGTCAGCCTTAACCTCTGCAAGCTCTTTTGCAAGTTCTTCCGGAAGAGTATCTCCGAACTTGGCATAAAGCTCCTCAACACCCTTAAGCTCTTCTTCCCACGCATTCTTATCTACATCAAGAATCTTGTCGAGGTCTGCCTCTGTCATATCCAGACCCTCAAGGTTAATATCCTTAGCATAAGGAAGATAACCGATCGCTGTCTCCTGAGCGTCGACCTTACCATCGCAACGGTCGATAATCCAGTCAAGAACACGAAGATTGTCGCCGAAGCCGGGCCACAGGAAATTACCCTCGTCATCCTTCCTGAACCAGTTTACATTGAAAATCTTAGGAGCCTTATCAGGATCAAGAGTTTTACCGATTTCAATCCAGTGCTTCCAGTAATCACCCATATTATAGCCGCAGAACGGAAGCATTGCCATTGGGTCACGACGGACAACACCTACGGCGCCTGTAGCGGCAGCGGTTGTTTCAGAGCCCATAATTGAACCAACGAATACGCCGTGGTTCCAGCTCTTTGACTGATATACAAGCGGAGTGAGCTTCGCGCGGCGTCCGCCGAATACGAAAGCGGAAATCGGAACGCCCTGCGGATTTTCAAATTCAGGTGAAATACATGGGCAGTTTACAGCGGGAGCTGTGAAACGTGAATTTGGATGAGCGCCCTTTTCATCACTCTCAGCGCCGTTCCATGGATTGCCCTTCCAGTCAATTGCGTTTGTAGGCGGATTTTTGTCAAGTCCCTCCCACCAAACTGTGTTATTATCAAGATTATGACATACGTTTGTAAAGATTGTACCCTTCTTGGTTGACGCAAGCGCATTCGGGTTTGACTTTTCATTTGTACCCGGAGCCACACCGAAGAAACCGTTTTCAGGGTTGATAGCGTAAAGACGTCCGTCAGGACCTTTTCTTATCCACGAAATATCGTCGCCTACGCACCATACCTTATAGCCCTTTTTCCGGTATCCCTCAGGCGGAATAAGCATAGCAAGGTTTGTTTTACCGCAGGCAGACGGGAATGCGGCACAGATATACTTGGTGTCTCCGTCCGGCTTTTCAAGACCGAGAATAAGCATATGCTCAGCCTGCCAGCCCTCGTTTTTACCGAGATAAGATGCGATACGAAGAGCAAAGCACTTTTTGCCGAGAAGAACATTTCCGCCGTAAGCCGAGTTTACGGAAATAATTGTGTTGTCCTCAGGGAACTGGCATATCCATCTCTTTTCAGGGTCAACATTACACTTGCAGTGCATACCGCGTACCCAGTCGTCAGAATCACCGAGGCAGTCAAGAACAGCCTTGCCTACTCTCGTCATAATATTCATATTAAGAACAACGTAAATTGAGTCTGTAATTTCAATGCCGATTTTAGAGAATGGCGAACCGACGGGACCCATTGAATAAGGGATGATATACATTGTTCTGCCCTCATATGAGCCGGCAGCAATGTCATAAAGCATTTTATAGCATTTTTCAGGATCCATCCAGTGGTTTGTAGGACCGGCGTCCTTTTCATTTTTTGTGCAGATAAGCGTTCTGTCCTCAACACGCGCAACGTCATTTTCAGCAGTTCTGTGAAGATAGCAGTCAGGAAGAAGCTCCTCGTTCAGCTTAATCATCTCGCCTGTTTCAACAGCCTCTTTCTTAAGAGCGTCAATCTGCTCTTCAGAACCGTCAATCCAAACGATTTCAGACGGCTTAAGAAGCTCAACCTTTTCATCCAGCCAAGCAAGCAGAGACTTGTTTGATGTAAGATTCGTTTCCATTACGGTATTCTCCTTTAATTATAGTCTGTAATATTAATGATATAATTACCTCACGATAATTTCATTAAGTAGATTATACCAAATTATAGCAAAAATTCAATAGCGGCGGTAAAAATTCATTAAATTGTAACAATAAGAATATTAAGTGTTAATTTGTTTTGTCGCTTTTATCAATAGGCATTGTGGCATAGGCGTTAAGGCTTTCATCTGCCGTCACACCCCGCATAAATTCATAGTAACCCTGTGACGCAATCATCGCCGCATTATCACCGCAGTATTTAAGTTTCGGCAGATAAAGGCTCCATTTATGACCCTTGCACATTTTCTGTGTCTCTGCCCTCAGCTTTGAATTCGCGGAAACCCCTCCGGCAATAACAATTTTATTAAAGCACCTATCCTTTGCAACCTTTTCAAGATTAGTAACAAGACAGTCAACAACGCTTTTTTGGAAGGATGCCGCAAGGTCAGCAATATTTATTTTTTCTTCCTTTTGTTCTGCATTATGAATAGTGTTAATAACCGCAGTTTTCAGTCCGCTGAACGAAAAATCATACGGACTGCCGCTGAGTCTTGGTTTGGGAAATTTAAAGGCGTTTTCATTACCACCTTTGCTGATTCTGTCAATACTGACACCGCCGGGATATTCAAGCCCCATAGTCCTGCCCGCCTTGTCGAGAGCCTCTCCTGCCGCGTCGTCACGAGTTTTCCCGATAATTTCAAAATCGGTATAGCTTTTTACCGCGACAATATGCGAGTGACCTCCGCTTACAATAAGGCACAAAAACGGCGGTTTTACATCACTTGATATGTAATTTGATGCAATATGCCCCCTTATATGATGTACGGGCACAAGAGGAGTATCGGAGGCAAGGGCAAGCCCCTTTGCAAAATTCACGCCCACAAGCAGAGCGCCGATAAGACCCGGTGCATACGTAACGGCTATTGCGTCAATGTCCGCCATAGAACATTCCGCCTGTTCAAGAGCTTCCCTGACCACTCCGCTGATTGACTCTGCATGGCGGCGCGACGCAATCTCAGGCACAACGCCGCCGTACAGCTTATGCTCCTCCAAAGAGGTGGCAATAATATTTGACAATACTATCCGTCCGTCCTCAACAACTGCCGCCGCGGTCTCGTCACAGGAGGACTCAATACCTAATATTTTCATTCTTCTAAATCCTCAATTGATTCTACAGCTTTCAGCTGTTTATTATATTTAACAATATTGTCCTGTATTATTTTCTGTGCTTTTTCATCGCTGGGTACGCCGTATTCATACCATTTCCCATTGATATTAAAAGCATACGAATCATACCCGTAATCAGTGTAATATCCGTCATCGTCATAACTGCCTTTAACAATGGCAATATCAGTCTTAGCAAAAGAGGATATCTGCTGTTGTGAAAAAAGATATTCTTTATATACTATTTCATTTTCATTAAACGCAAAGCCGTTAAACGCGAACACTGAGAGTAAATATGCGGCGACAGCTACCAATCCTAAATACAATATTATTTCAAGAACTATTGATGGCGAATTAGCGGCAAGCATCATTGAAAAATTATTAAAATCATCTTTTTTAACAATAGGCTTGTAAATTTTTAAACCTAATATACCCACAAATATAAACGCAAAAAGCACTCCGCATACGCCCGTTATAAATACTGACTGCAATGTATTCTGTCCTACATAATTTTCATACAGCTTTTTATCAATAAACAAACCCAGAATTGCAAAGAGAATAAAAAATAGAATTGAAAAAACTATATATGGAATTGAAACTAAAATTTTATATTTTATGGGTGTGATTTTTGTTTTCTTGGATTGTTTGCTCATACTTTTCAGCTCGTCCGGAGTCATTTGATTCAAAACTCTGTAAGCTCTTTTTTCGTAGCCGTCCTCAAGATTTCCTTTTTTATTCTGCTTATTAAGATATTTTTTAAGCTCATCTAATGAATCGTACCGCTCAAAAAAGTCATAGGTATAATCCCACGTGTTTTCTATTTCATTTGATATCTCATCCTCATCACAATAATTTTCATATATAGGCTTTTTCAAATCATCTGATTTTGCAATTCTGTCAATGTCACTGAAATATGTCTGAGTGGCAGACATCAGTTTATTGAGGGCTCCCCTGATTCTGTCTTCACTTGTACAGTTAGGATAAAGATAAAAGGATAAATCATCACTGTCAATACTGTCTAAAATATCAACAAAATGGCACAAAAATTTCTTTTTGTTATATTCAAATTCAAAGCAGGAATTAATAAACGCATTATCGCTGACTATTAAATTTGAGTAGTAAAAATTTATATACTGCCTGAAACCTTCATAATCTATAATCGCTGAAAATCCCATATCATCCTTCATTGTATAATAAGACACACGCTTAACCTCTGAGTGAAGCTGATAATATTCATAAAAATATTTTTTAAAGCTTTCCTCAACAAGCTTAATTGTTTTAGCAAGCAAATCTTTTTGCGTTTTACTCATTATTTTGCTCATAAAAACACCTCGTCATAATAACCGCGTTTTCGGTCGGATTACTATAAAAATTCGGTCTGATACCGACTTTTTCAAAGCCCGTTTTTTCATAAAGACAAATTGCGGGTGTATTGCTTTCACGCACCTCAAGGGTAATGAAATCCATTTTGTTTTTCATCTGTTCATTAATTAGAGTCCGCGCAATCCCCTGTCCTCTGTACTTGGGCAATACGGCAATATTTGTAACATATCCCTCGCCCGAAAAAATTTGAAGTCCCATATAGCCGACTGCTCTGCCGTCTATATCGGCAACTAAAAAATAAGATGTCCCGCGGTCAATCTGCCTTTTTAAATCCTCCTTTGACCACGGATTTGAAAAGCAGACCTTTTCTATTTCATAAACATCGTCAAGATATTTTTCGGTAAAAGGTTTAATGAGCATCATACCATGTGTCTCCGATTTTACCGTCTGCCCTGAGCAGTACCTTCATTTTGCAGGCGTTTTCCATTTCCTCTGTTACAATGGCAAGCGCCTTTTCAGCCTCGTCCTCGGGAGCTTCTACAATAAGCTCGTCATGGACCTGAAGAATAAGGTGTGACTCCATATCTTCATCCTTAAGCCGTTTATCGACCTTTACCATAGCAATTTTAATTATATCTGCCGCCGTTCCCTGAATTGGCATATTCCTTGCGACTCTTTCACCAAAGGCTCTCAGCATACGGTTAGACGATGCAAGTTCGGGCAGATAGCGTTTTCTCTTAAACAGTGTTTCACTGTAGCCCTTATCCTTTGCAACATCAATCATTTTCTGCATATATGAATTAACGCCGCTGTAGGTTGCAAGGTAATTATCGATATACTGCTTTGCTTCCTTATTTGTGACGCCAATATCCTTTGCAAGCGAAAAGGCGCCTATTCCGTATACAATACCGAAATTAACAGCCTTTGCCCTGCTGCGCATCTGGGGAGTAACCATTTCAAGCGGCATATTAAATACCTGCGACGCTGTAATAGTATGAATATCGTCGCCGTTATTGAATGCATTTATCATTGCCTCGTCGTTTGCTAAATCCGACAGCACCCTAAGCTCAATCTGGCTGTAGTCAACATCGACAAGCTTTTTACCTTTGCCCGCAACAAAGAATTTTCTCATTTCCCTGCCGAGCTCGGTTCTTATGGGAATATTCTGTAAATTAGGCTCAAGCGATGAAATTCTGCCTGTTCTCGTTTCCACCTGATTAAACCTTGTGTGGATACGTCCGTCCTCTTCAATAACCTTTAAAAGTCCGTCGCAATAAGTTGATTTGAGCTTGGCAAGCGAACGGTACTCGAGTATCTGCGAAATTACGGGATGCTCATAAATAAGTCCCTCAAGCACCTCCGCATTAGTCGAATAGCCTGTCTTTGTCTTTTTTTTGCAGGGAAGACCCAAATCCTCAAAAAGAGCAATGCCGAGCTGCTTTGGAGAATTGATATTAAATTCATAGCCGACGCTCTCGTAAATATCCTTTGTCAGTTTATTTACTCTTTCACCGAGCGTTTTGCCGAACTGCTCAATACCGTCTCTGTCAACCTCAAAGCCTGCGTATTCCATCTTTGCAAGCACCGCTGAAAGCGGAAGCTCAATTTCATGTAAAAGATTTTCCTCATCATTCTCTTTTATGAGCTTATCAAGCTTTTCAAAAAGCGGTTTAACTACAGAGGAAATTGAAACCGTCATATCCTTTTCGCCGAGCGAGTTGAGATATTCCGGCACATTCACACCGTACTCAAGACAGAGATGCTCAATATCATAATTGCTGTCACTCGGTCTTAAAAGATAGGCTGAAAGCATTAAATCTCCGCAGACATTTTTAAACTCGACACCGTACCTGCATGCAAGACGGTGAAGCTCCTTTGTGTTATAGGAATACTTTTTTATACTGCCGTCCTCAAAAAAATTGCGGATAAAGTAAGAATACTCCGGCGTTTCTGACGGCATAACAATTATTTCATCACCGAAAGAAAAATATAAATCGGTAATACTTCCGTCAACAATATTCGGATAAAAGTATGCATCACTTTTCCGTACTCTGTCAAGCAGATAGTCCGCGTCAACACAGGTAAGACGCGTGAGCTCCCTCTTTTCCTCCCTTACCTCTTCAGCGGTCTGAGCATTATTAGGGTCGAGATTAAATTTTGGAATAAGCGAAAACAGCTCAAGTTTTACAAACTGCGCTACAGCCTTATGCTTATCGCCGTCTGCAAGTCTGTAGCTTGCGATATTCAAATCAATGGGAGCGTCTGTACGGATTGTTCCGAGCTCAAGCGAAAGATAAGCCTTTTCTTTATCATTCGCAAGCTTATTTTTAACACCGGCTTTTATATCAAGCTCATCCAGATTATCATAGATATAATCAAGCGTGTGGAAACGCTGAATAAGGTCGAGCGCGGTTTTAGCGCCTACACCCGCAACACCGGGAATATTATCGGAGGCGTCGCCCTGGAGCGCCTTCACCTGAATAAGCTCCTGAGGCGTTACACCGTATTCCTCCATAATTGCGTTTTCCTCAAAAACATCGGTAACTGCCTGTCCCGTTTTTGTGCGGGCAAGAAGCACCTTAACACCGCCGTGCGCAAGCTGAAGTGAATCCCTGTCGCCTGTTGCGATAAAGCATTCATCACCGTTTTTACGGCACGCTTCGGCAAGTGTACCGAGTATATCGTCAGCCTCCCAGCCCTCCTTTTCAAGAGTTGCGATTCCGAGGTTTTTAAGCATTTCCTTGAGAATGGGCATCTGCTGTCTCAGTTCGTCGGGCATACCGTGTCTGCCTGCCTTGTACGCGTCATAAATATTATGACGGAAGGTAGGCGCGTGAACATCAAAAGCAACCGCAACCGCATCCGGATTACAGTTTTCTTTCAGTTTAAGATAAATATTTAAAAAACCGTATATGGCATTGGTATACTCTCCGCTTTTTGTTGTGAGGAGCTTAATTCCGTAAAACGCACGGTTTACAATACTGTTTCCGTCAATTACAAGTAATTTCATATAATTTCCGCAGCCTTTCCGCCTTAACACCGCACCCGCGTGCATTTGAATGGCAATATATTATGTAAAAGTATGATTTTTACACTTAGCTTAAATACATATTTGATGATATTATATCATAATATATATATTCTCTGCAAGAATATAAAAAACAATCCCGACTCAATAAAAACCAAGTCAGGATAGTTAAATTTATTCATTTATTCTTCTGTGGTATCGGGCTGGGTAGTTGATACAGTCTCGCCGTAAACCTGAAGAATAACTTCCTCACCGACCGCTGTTTCCTCGCCTGCCGCGGGAGCCATACCATAATTAGGCTTTACTGTATTAGGCGTCTGTCCGCCGTCGTTATAAACTTCAACTGTTGATACCTTGAAGCCGAGATCCTCAAGCTTTTTTGTCGCCTCCTCAAGAGATAAGCCGCCGACATCGGGAAGCTGTGCTGTTTTAACTCCCTTGCTTACTGTAAGGAGAATTTCCGTTCCCTTATCAACAGTCTGACCGGCTTCGACACTTTGCTTAAAGACAATACCCTCCTCAACATCCTTTGAGTAGTCGGCAACAAAGGAAATCTTGAACTGCTCGTTCCATGCGCCGTTATTTTCAATATCGCTTTGCGTATATCCTGCCGATACAAAATCGGGTACAGAATATGTTGCGAGTACGGGGGCGGTGGTCTGTTCTTCCTGATTCTTACCTATACCGCCGTTATTAACAATATATATGCCTGCTATCGCTGCCGCTACAATAAGGATGATAAGGATGGTTATGGCAATTTTAGGTCCCCTTGATTTCGGTTTAGGGATATCATATTCGGGATAGCCTCTGTAATGTTCCTCTTCCTCAACCATATCCCTTTCAACAATTTCAGGTTTTTGCGCGGCTGCCGCAACAACAGCGGGAGCGGCATTAAGCTGCTCTCTGAATTCGTTAATTGTCTGGGTTCTCTTTTCAGGATAAATCTGAAGTCCTCCGCCGAGCGCCTTGATTATATGAGTAGGAATTTTCTCGGCGATTTTATTTGGAATCATCAGCTTGTCATTAGTCTCTCTTGACTTGGCATCGGGAGGATTCTGACCCACCAGTGCACGGAAGATACACGCCGAAAAAGCATAAATATCCGTTGCGGGGCACATTTTGTGATTATTGTCATACTGCTCAAGCGCCGTATAACCATCGTTTACGTTGAATTCCAAATCGGACGAGCTTGTGTTCGCCTCTGAAATACAGAAGCTTTTAAGCCTTACCTTACCGTCACGGCAGAGCACAAGATTATCGGGACTGATTGCTCCGTGAATTATACCGTTTGAGTGAAGCACCTCAAGCGTTGTAAGAACAGGCATAAACATAAGCCTTGCCTGATCCCAAAGAATATTGCCGTCAGGATTTCTGAGTAAAAACTCACGAAGGGAAATTGACTCCATATTTTCGCTTACAGCATAAGCCGTGCCGTTGAGTTCAAACACATCAAAGGTCGGTATAACGGCAGAAAGGTTACGCATTTTTATAATAGTTGTCCAAAGATTAATGAAAGATGCCTTATACTTTTCATAGCTTGATTTATAGCGTTCTCTTACATGGATATCAAGATTTCCCTCAAGGCGGTTTGATATTCCCTTCGGCAAAAACTCTCTTATATTTACAACCGTGTCAAGCTGATTGTCATAAGCGGCATAAACTACAGCGTCACTCTCGTGTGTCTGAACAGCGCCGATAATGTAACGGTCGTTAAAAACTGTCTTTGGCTGAAGATATATCATATCCGTCTGGCTGTCATTATCATAATTGCAGTTTGTGCAGACGCTGCCGTCAGTCAGCTCCTTAAAGCAGTTCATACAAAGATTATCAATATCCTTCAATTATATCACTCCATATATAAACACTTATAAAATATAATAACAATCAAGACGTACTTTGTCAAGAAAATTAGCATTGAACATACGGTTAATTTATTGTATAATATTTATTAACAAATATACAAAAAGAGGAGTAATTATGGCGTCATTTGCAATGATAAAGGAGCTTGCCGAAAAAAAAGACAAAAACGGAAACGGATATCTTGATATGACTGTTATCGGCAGTGACAAAAAGGAATATCCCGCAAAAATATGGAGATTTGAAAATAACGGTCAGTTTGAGGCGGGCGAGGTAATAGAAATAGAATATACCGTCGACAACTATAAGGGTAAAACACAGCTTAACATAACAATGATAAAAAAAGCGCCGGATGAAATGATTAAGGACTTTGTTCCCGCCGCCGAATATGACGGAAAAGCCGTTTTCGCTATGCTTCTTGAAAAGGCAGAAAACTTCAGCGACAATGATTTTAAGCAGCTTGTAACAAGCATTATGCTTAAAAACAGAGAAAAGCTTGAGGTATACCCGGCGGCATACAGACTTCACCACGCAATAGTCGGCGGTCTTATGCTTCACACAGCGTCAATTGTTGAAATGGCTGAAAAGATTTGCACCGTTTATCCTAACGTTAACAGGGAGCTTCTCATTTCGGGAGCAATTCTTCACGATGTGGCAAAGACCTTTGAAATGGAAACCGGCAAAACGGGACTTTGCAGCGGATATTCAGTCGGCGGCGAGCTTATAGGTCATCTTGTAAAGGGTGCGATGTATATTGAGGAAACGGCAAAAGAGCTTGATATTAATAAGGAGAAAGCTGTGCTTATTGAGCATATGATACTTTCCCACCACGGAGTACCGGAATACGGCTCACCTGTCAGACCTATGTTTTTAGAGGCGGAAATTCTTTCAGCTCTTGACTCGCTTGATGCAACAATATTTGAAATCAACAACGCGACAAGTAAAATTGAACCCGGTAAGTTCACGGAAAGACAATGGGCGCTTGATAACAGAAAGCTGTTTAATCACGGGCTGTCTTCAACGGAGCACAAAGTAAATTTAGGAGAATAAATTTGGATAATACTTTAAATGAAAGCTGGACTGAAATCGCAATAACAGTGGATACCGAAAACATTGATATTGCAGGCGGTATAGCAAATATGACAGTACCCTACGGAATATATATTGAGGATTATTCCGCTCTTGAAAACGAGGTTATGGAAATAGCCCATATTGATTTAATCGAGGAAGAGCTTTTAAAATCAGACCGAACAAAGGGTATTATCCATATTTATATTAATCCGCACGAAAATCCGCTGGAGGCAGTATCTTTTATTAAGGAAAGACTTGAAAGCGAAAAGATTACATACGATATAAAAATCGCTGACTGTGCCGCAGAGGACTGGGTAAATAACTGGAAACAGTATTTTCATCCGATGCCAATCGGCGAAAGGCTCCTTATCCGCCCTATGTGGGAGGATGAATATGACGCTGGCGGAAGAATGGTTTTGCATATCGAGCCCGGACTTGCGTTCGGCACAGGCAGTCATCCGACAACAAAGCTCTGCCTTGAAACACTTGAAAAATATGTTTACGATAATTCAACGGTGCTCGACATCGGCTGCGGCAGCGGTATTCTCTCAATAGCGTGCCTGCTGCTTGGGGCAAAAAACGCCCTTGGCGTTGATATCGACTCTCTGGCTGTCAAAACAGCTAAGGCAAACGCTGAGGAAAACGGATTTGATAACAGCAGATTTAACGCGGTTCAGGGCAATCTTGCCGACAAGGTATCAGGTAAGTATAATATTATAGTCGCAAATATAGTTGCCGATATAATAATGGAGCTGAACAAGGATGTCGGCAGATATCTTGATGATAACGGAGTTTATATAACAGGCGGCATAATAGAAAGCCGTGAGGATGAGGTACTGTACTCCTTCAGTCAGAACGGATTTGAAAGAATTGAGCGTTTTGAGGAAAAGGGCTGGCTTGTATTTGTACTCAGAAAATCAGAAAACGAATAAGGCAGACAAAGACCCTCCCGATATGTTAAATATCGGGAGGGTCTGTTTATTATTTTTTATCCTTTTTTCGCTTATTAAGAATAATTAAAATGATAATCACCGCAAGGAGAAGTAAGCCTAAAGCCGAACCGATAATAATCGGCAAATTATTGTTTTTCTTTTCAGCATCCGTCTGTGAATTGTCTTTATCCTGTGCGGTTACCGTATTATCCTTTGCTTTATCTCCTGAAGTAATTTCACCGTTTACACTTTCAGGCTGATTGTCATTATTTTTCGCAATGCTTTTTTTATCGGAGCTTTTTGTGGATTTTTGATTTACCGTCACAGTCTGTACAGAACTTTTTGAATTACTGCCCGTACTGTTTGATTTGTTACCGTCGGCAGAATAATCAGTAATTTTATTGGATTGATTCTTGTTATTCTGATTATTATTTTCTTTATCCTGAACAGTATTTGAAGAATTTCCGTTTTTCTCCTGTGAATCCGCGTTATCACTTTGATTGTTATTCTGACTGTCCTTCGGCTTATTGGCAAGCGAATAATCCTTGACATACATAACAACAATATCCTCGCCGCCTGAAAGCTCCTGAGCGTTCATATACGAATTTACAAACACATCTCCAACAGTATACATCCAGCCCGAGCTTTTACCGTAATCAAATTCCGAAAGACCGTTTATGGAAGAAATATAACTGCCCTTGGCGGTGTAAGCTATATTATTATCCGCAAGCGCCTTTTTAAACACATCAAAAACGGTTGCACCTTTAGTGAAGGATGTCTCCAAAGTTTTAGCAATTATCGGTGTACCGTTAAGCCCCAAAAGCGTAAAGCTTACGCTGATTGGCTTGTCAAGCTCTCTTTTATATGAGGACAGGGCGGCATTATACGAGGACGCCTTCAGCATTTCGGGCATAGAAGCAAAGGCTTCTGTATAATTACCCGCGCCGACCGCCATTACATATGCGCTTACAGGCTGCTTATAAAGCTGTCTGAACTTTGCCAATGCTTCAGCATCATAGGCTTTATCATTTTGAAATTTAGTATAATACTTGCCGAGCGTTTCGTCTGTCAATACACTGTTGATTTTAACGAAAGTATCTTTTGAAGGTGTTTCATTTAAAATTAACGTTTCATTGGAAATTAAATTTCTGTCGCTGGTGCGGAAAAGACGCCAGTCCTCCTGCTCCTCCCAGCCGGGAAGCTCGTCAACAATAATTCCGCTGCCCCGCATATCAGCATTACGGTAAATAAAATCAACACCCGATTTATCACTATTCCATACAACTTCCTTAAAAGGAGTAAGATTATCAATAATGCTGTAAGTATCGGTATTTTCTCCGAGCAGTCCGTAGGAATAATTCGTTTTTGCCTGATCCATTAATTCAAGCGAGGCATTAATCTCCGCTCTGCTTAAGTGCTTAACAGTAACCGTAATATCTTTTGTTGCATAGAGATTCGGATTTGCTTTGCTCTCCATTCTTACACTCAGAGTTACCTGCTTATCCGAACTGCCGTCCTCGCCGAGCGGTCTGTAAACATACGCGCGGAAGCTGTTTATATCAATAACATGAGTATCGGAGCTTGTAACGGTAAATTTGTAGTTCCAGTAATCCCAGTATTTACCGTAATGAATGCTTTCAAGCTCCTTTTCTGTTACAACATTTTTTGGAATAACAAGCTGAATATCATTGTCAACGGCATTAATATCAAGCTTTTTCTTTGTTGCGAAATTTGTCAGCTTGTCTGCCGTATAGCATTTTAAAACAGCTTTCATTGTATCTATGCTCTGATTTAACTGCTCGTCAGAAAGAGGACTGATTGTAACATCGAATGTTCTTATAACCGTAATATCTGTTGACGGATTTGTTATCACGGCAGTCAGGGTGACGATATGCTCCTCGCTGTCCTGATAAACTCTGCCTGTAAAAGAATTATATAAGGAGTCGGCACCGCTCTGCCTTTTTTCATTGCTGACAGCAAGATGCTTTTCATCCGACGACTGCCATGTTATCCATGCGAATGAATATTTGTCACCGTCTATAAATGACGGTAAATTCAAATCCGAAGTAACTGAGCCTAAGTCTGTGTTGTCCGCGCGGATAGCATCTTCTGTCAGTACATTATCCGACGAAGCCTCCAGTGCCTTTCTGCCATCCGCCGTATCCCATGGAACTAAAAGTGAATAGATATCCGATGTGGGATAAGTAACGGTTTTGCCGTCTACTGTAAGGTTAAAATACACCTGTAGCTGCTTTCCGTTTGCAAAGGTATTGCCCTCGGGAACAGCGGGATAATTTATTTTTCCGTTTGCTGAAATAAGGCTCTCGTCTGCGGTTGATTGAATAGTAACGGTTACTCCGTCATATCCTCTGCTTTTAAGGATATTACTGAATTTGACAAGAATATTTGTATCCTCCCCATAAACAGGCTGAAGTAATTTGAAATCCCATTTCATACTGTCAAGCACATTCTGAAGATAGACATCGGCATCCACATCTTTTGCCCATACATCTATAGTAAACTTCTTACTGTCCGACACAGTACCGCAGGAAACATTTGCGGTTAATGTAACCGTAACAATATTTTTATCCGGTAACTTGACAACGCCTGTATTGCTTATAATCTCAGGATTACTGCTTGACCAGCTTACAGAGCAATCACCGATTTGAGACGGGAGATTTAAATTTGTCTCTTCCTTGATTATTGTTTTTTCAAGAGAAAGAGAGGCAAGCGCCGCCTTAACCTTGTCACTGTTCTCCTTTTCAATTAAATTATCGGATTTTTTAACAGGACCGATAACGGCAAATGCGCCTGAATTTTCCTCACCGTTCACGGTAACCTTAATATATTTTCCCGCATAATCGGCTGTATCGGGGATATTAAATATACCGCTTTGAGCGTCTGAAATATCCGCAAAGCTCACGCCGTCGTCCGAAACAGACCACTGATATTCAACATTTGTCGCGGTTTTTTCATTTTCACCGAGTGCCTGTGCTGTAAGTACAGCACCCGTAACCGCCTCACCGAGAATATTTACGGTTGTTACTGGCACAACCTCCACACCCGAAACAAGCTGCCATGTAAGAACGGGATAGCCGTCATTCATATTTGACGTATCCTCGCTGAATAATTTTTGAGCGCCTGCATTAAGATTTGTTAAAAGCGCGGCTTTATCGGTTATTTTTTCATAGCCTGTTGCAGTTCCGCCGGGTTCCGATGCCTCATCATTCAGATAGTAACAGTTTGTAATAACTGCGTTACTAAAACCCGCAATACCGTTTATGCTGTCACCTGTATTATAACAATAGCTTATTTCGCCCTTACTCTGCTGACCCGCGATACCAGCGCTTCTTGTTTTACCCGAAATATCACCTGTATTATAACAACTGCTGACGCTCGCCGATTGGCTGGTATAGCCGAGAATACCGCCTGCGTATGAACCGCTTATATCCGCCGTATTGCAACAGCCTGTAATAACCGCGTTTTTTGATACAACAGTACCGATAATACCGCCTGTGTAGCCCTTTGTGCTTGTTCCCGTTGATGTGACCGAGCCGCTGAAAGAGCAGTTTTCAACCGTACCGGTCTGAAGCTTTCCGATAATACCTCCGACTACATTGTTTGATGTAACCTCGCCCTCAACCTTCAGATTTTTAACCGTACCCGTATTGACAGTTCCGAATAAGCCGTAGCCTCCCGCAGAGGCGTCAATCTTAAGTCCCGATACAGTATGATTCTGCCCGTCAAACGTACCCGCATAAGCGTCTACAACATATGTAATCAGTCCGATAGGCGTCCACGGTCTGTTACCTAAATCAATATCATCTGTCAGAACAGCGTTAAGACTGACAAGTCCTGTATCCTCCGCTCCAAGAGTATTAACATATTCCGCAAACCAGGCAAGCTCGTTTGCACTGCTTATCTGATAAATACCGTCAATCTGTTCCGGCTTTGTTTTCGTACTGCCGTCCCAAGCCTGTGCAAACACGGGAATTGCCGGCAACACGGACGCCATCAATGTTATGGATAATAACAAGGATAAAATTCTTTTTTTCATTTTACTGACTCTCCTTTTTCTTTCTGATGTTCTCTCCTGTATTTAATTTGATTTTCCTTTGCACGTCTGCGCTTTTCACGCTTTTTAATAATCCTCTCTTCATTAGGCTTTTTAACGCCCGCCGCCTCCAAAGCTCTCGGCCATGGTCCGAAAAAGGATTTAATCATACTGACGGTTTCATTGTCAAAATCAGATTTTTTAGGCATACGATTAACCGTGTCCGCCTTTTGCTGTATTAATAAAATACAATCATTCTTCGTGAGTTTACCGCCCATTTTGCCTCCAATAATGTAATTTCTTTATAAAAATAAAATGCACATCCCGCTAAAAAGCAGAAATGTGCAACATATTTTTTGCAAGCTGATTATCAAAAAGAGTACAACTGTCCCTTGGCGCTCACATCAAACGGCTGCACTCTTCCTTACCCAAAAGTGTTCATACAGGTTAAAACCTAATAACCCTGTTTTCCGGCAGGAATTCCGACTTATTAAAGCTAAAGCCTTAAATTACGGTAATGGCGGTTGCGACGGATTTTCACCGAACTTCCCCTTGAATGTTAAAAAACAACACCGAAAAACAGTTATATTCAATTTACAATATTCTAACACCGCATAAATCCTGTGTCAAGAAAAAAAAGAGAAGATTAACAAGCTTCTCTTCAGACTGTCGATAAAGTGGTCTGAAGCACGCCTAAAAAAACAAGCATATAAAATATTTATATATTTAAAAACAGTATACCATTTCATTATTAAATTTTTTTATATTGTGAAAGCCGCTTGAACATCGAATTCAAGCGGCTTTCGGCGTTTTCACCTTTTGGCAACTCTACCGTACCTCTGTACGCCGACGAATTGCCAAAAGGTAAATTCAGTTCCATTTCTCGAAGTCTGCCAGCGTGTAGAAATTTGATTTTTGGACTTTTTCTACACGCTGAAGAGAAGATTAACAATCTTCTCTTAATAAAGTATTATGCAAAGCCGTTAAAATATAAAACTTATTAACGCACAAATTATTACGCCTGTCATCAACGGCGTTAATACGGACAGCAAGGTCCACTTTACGCTTTTTGTTTCCTTCCAAATAGTTAAAAGCGTTGTCGAGCAAGGAAAATGGAACATTGAGAATATGCAGGTGCAAAGCGCCGTCATCCATGTCCAGCCGTTGTCGACCAGAATTGTCTTAAGGCTTTCAAGCGTGGAATAGTCGCCCATTTCACCTGTTGAAAGATAAGCCATAAGCGCAATCGGAATAACGATTTCATTTGCGGGAAAGCCGAGAATAAACGCAAGCAGCATTACTCCGTCAAGCCCGATGAAATGACCTAAAGGGTCAAGAATATCGGCTATTTTGCAGAGCAGAGTTGTACCTGCAATATGGATATTTGCAAGCGCCCATATTATCAGTCCTGCGGGCGCTGCCACAATTACCGCACGCATAAGAACAAAAATTATTTTCTCACGGATTGTATCGCCTATCAGACTGAGTACTTTAGGCTTTCTGTATGGCGGAAGCTCAAGCACAAAGGAGCTGGAAACACCTTTAAGCACAGTAGACGTAAGAACCTTTGAAGCGGCAAGCGTCATCAACATTGACACGGCAATTAATGCTAAAAGTATTACGGCCGACAAAATACTGCTCCTGCAAAAGAACATGGATATTATTGCTATCAAAAGAGGAAATACGCCACCAAAATTGCGGAAACTTTTGTGCGTTTTTCGGTGAATAAACGGCTGAAACTGCATTATTCACCGTACATAAAAATATGTAAATCCGCCCCATCCCATTCGATTTTCTGAATGAGCAGTCTTATAATCTGCCTTTTGTCGTAGATTGACAAATCGTCAAATAAATTCTTAAACGACTTAACGCTTTCTATCAATGCGTCCGTATCAAAATCTATATTTTCGCTTGTCTGATTTTGCTCTGTGAGTTCGTTTTCAAGAGCGTGTAAATATTCGGTCTGTTCTACAATTTTTTTGTCAATGGCACTGATTGATGCCTGACTTAATGTTGTATCGGTCAAGCGGTTTACAAGGGTATCCATTTCATTTTGTACAGCTTCAATGTCCTTTTTTATTTTGTCTGTTTTATCAATATTCCGCTCCTTTTCATATTCCCTTTTCAGATTTTCAAGAGCAGATGTAAAGGTGTCAAAATTATCAAGCTCGCCCTTTATATAGTCAACAACCAAATCATCTGTCTGCTGTCCCGTAAGATTGGGACAATCACAAAGTGCGTTGTTGCCTTTCAGCTTGCTTGAGCATATATAACTAAAGCTATCACTTGTCGCCTTATGCTTTTTTGAAAACATTTTTTCACCGCATTTTGCGCAGTAAATCAAGCCCGACAGCAGACCTGTTTCGCTATGATTGACAATCTTTTCCCTATGATTATTGTGAAAATATTTTTGAATCGACACCCAATCCTTACCGCTGATAATTCCCTCATGCTTGCCGATTGCCACAATCCACTCATCAAGCGAATTTCTCGGCGCTCCCGAACGGCTGTAATCCCTTTTATTGTAGGTTGAAACACCATGCTCACCGTTCCACATTTCTTTATCCTGACAAATATCAGAGCCGTTTTCTGCAAAGTAATGATAAGCGTTTTCATCGGCAATACAGTAAACCGGATTTTGCAGAATATCACGGATACCGAGTACGGAAAAATATTTGCCCGTGGTCTTTGACTTAATTTTTTTCGCAATCAGATATTTGCTCACGGCAGATACGGAATGTGTTTCAAGAAAGTGATTATACATCAGCTTTACCGTGTCAATTTCATTACTGAACATTAATTTATGCGAGGTCTTGACCTTACCGTCAACAATAACCTCGCTCTCCTCCGCTCCACGATAGCCTGTCGGCGGAGTACCGCCGAGCCAGCGACCTGTTCGAGCCAAAAGGTGCATATTATCACGGACACGCTCTGCAATCGTTTCACGCTCAAGTTGCGCAAAAACAGAGGTTATATACATCATAGCCTTGCCCATAGGAGAAGAGGTATCAAAATGCTCTTTGATGCAAATCAGGTTTACGCCCTTGTTGTTCAGTTTTTCAATCAAGCCAGAAAAATCACTCACATTACGGCTCAGCCTGTCAAGCCGATAACACACGATATACTCAAATTTGTATGTATCAAGGTCCTTCATCATCTGCTGAAACCGCGGGCGTTTTAAGTCCTTTGCGGAATATCCCTCGTCCTCATAGACGAATATATCCTCATCGGCAACATCAATATCAGCCATTGAAAATTTGATATACTGCTTACACATTTCAATTTGATTTTCAACACTCTCGCCCTTGCCTGTAAACAATGACTTTCGGCTGTAAATTGCAACTTTCATATAATCACCTCTTATCATACACATAATATAACATCAAAAAAAGAATACTTCAAGGCTCAATATGAATTATATTCTTAAAATATTTCTTAAAATTTACTGTTGAATATTATGTAATATCAGGTTATAATATGATTGTGAAAGGAGCTGTTCATATGCCTAATATTAAACCGATTTCTGATTTAAGAAATTATAATACTGTTTTACAGGATGTTGCTGTCGGTTCACCTGTATTTTTAACCAAAAACGGTCACGGTAAATATGCTATCGTAGATATTGCCGAACAGGAAGAATATGAAAAAACAAAAGCGGCGCTCAAGCTGATGTGCGAGCTTGAAAAAGGCAGAAAATCCGGAGAGGAAGAGGGATGGCTTACTGAGGCTGATATAAGAGCGCATTTCTCTAAAAAAGCAAATGGATAATAAAATTCACTATTCACCAAAGTCATTGTCTGACCTTGATGAAATTTTTGACTATATTGCTTATGAGTTAAAAGATATAATCGCTGCCGAAAATACTGTTAATGGCATCATTGATTCAATTGATATTTTGAAGCAATTTGCAGAGAGTGGTTCTATACTCTGCATTCCAACCGGTGAGGTTACAATTTACCGATATGTTGTTTACGGTAATTATTTATCCTTTTATCATATTTCTGAAAATGAAGTTTATATTGACAGAATTATATACGGTAAACGCGATTATATTAAAATACTTGGATTATAAAACTAAAGCACTTGCTACTGATTAGCAGGTGCTTTTGTCGTTTAATCTATCATAATCATTTCCAATGCCTCATTTACTGTGAGTTGGTTATTAAGATACAAATTTTTAGCAGTGACAGCAGTGCTTAGCCAAGCTGTATATTCATCATAAGAAATGGACTTCGATGTTTCACCGAATGTAAATGATCTCTCCATACGCTTATACATTTTATTTTTCTCTTTATTAAAGGTTTGTAAAACTAAATCATTCTCCGCAAGCATTTTGTGCTTTATTATCGGACCGATTTGTTTGCAGATCTTTCCGTCTTTAAAAACTCTGTCACAGTACAGAGTTTTCTTTTTTGTCTTCGGAACAAATAGCCTGTTGCAGTTTTCACATTCACAAACGGTTTCATCTCTCAAATAAAATGTAAAAATCAGATATTCATAGTATGACTTAGGACTATCAAAGAATAAAATTTCTTCACCGTTTCGTGTTTTGGTAACTGTGTATTCAATGGTATCGTGCATAGAAACATCCAGCACACCTGAAAGAATATCCTTGTGCATCACACACATAAAAAGTTTATTCACTTTGTTTTTCATATATGGCAGCAGTTTCATTCTGATGCTTACTGTTTCTAATTTGCTTTTTAGTTCTTCAGGTGTATTAATATCAGCCAATTTTCTGTGAATGAGATGTTTGTTGATATCAGCCTTGAGCAGAACTCCTAAAACAATATTATCTTTCAAAATTTCTTCTGCAAAGTCATATGCAGAATCAACAGTATAGTTATCGTATATTTCTGGTAATTCATAATCATAAAGTGCAATCAGTTCATTCCTGTAGTCAATAGGCTCTAATTCAGTAATATCCAAATCATCAACTGCAATTCGATCAATAATATTTTTATTTTTGAATTTGATATATAACCCTGTTCTTGAATAAATGTTTTTGTCCATAATCAATCTTTCTTAAAAAATTCAATTATTACCTACGCATAGTTTTTCATTTCTGTATTTATTAAAATGATAGCACAGGAAGAATTGTATTACAAATATAAATCCTGAATTTATAGTACAGAGGTAAAAAAATATGTAGCTGATAAAGAATTTATTGCAGGTTTCGCATTTGTATTACGCCACGGCGATAACAAATGCATTCGGACTAAGCCCATACCCCTATTAGGAAAGGATAAAGGTGATAATATAAGTAAAAATAGAACAGAAATACTAACCTTCAGAGTAACTCCTGAAGAGAAGAAATTGATTGAAACCAAGGCACTTTCATCATACAGACTTGTTAGTATGTACCTCCGTGACTGTGCTTTGGATAAAGAAATTATTGTAATTGACGGAGTAAAAAAATTATCAGCAGAGCTCCGTAGAATAGGAAATAACCTAAATCAAATTACAAAAACGGTCAACAGCGGAGTATATGCCGTTGACTTAACTGAAACGAAAAAGGAGGTGCAAAAAATTTGGCAGTCGTTAAATTCGTTATCTCAGGCAGTCCGATGAATAATATCTTCCCGTATATTATGAAAAAAGAAAAGACTGAGCAAAAATTAATCAGCGGTATCAACTGTATGCCCGAAACGGCTATGGAAGAATTTATGGCTGTTAAGAAACAATTCAACAAAACAGATGGCAGACAATATTATCATGTGGTGTAATCTTTCAGTCCCGAAGATAACATTTCACCCGAAACCGCACACGAAATCGGATTGAAATTTGCAGAATACTTTGGCAGTTATCAAATGGTAATTGCTACTCACACAGATAAAAATCATATCCACAACCATATCGTTTTCAACTCAGTTAATTTTGTAAACGGCAAGAAATTTCATCAGACAAGAGATGAAATGATACAGGCAAAAGAGTATTCAAACAAGATTTGTCAGGAGTACGGACTCACTCTTACAGAGGCAAAGGCCACCAGATACAATATGCCGAAATGGAAACGCAAACTGCTTATAAAAGTTGAGTACGCAATGGAATATAGCGCAACAAAAAAAGATTTTATTTATGTGCTTGGCAGAATGGGTGTTAAGGTTGACTGGCAGGACAATCACAAGTACATCACTTTTACAACGGATGACAATCACAAATGCCGTGACAACAAATTATTTGACGAGCGTTTTCTAAAAGAAAATCTTGAAATTTACTTTGAACTCGGCGGTTCATATAGCGTTATTGCTGAAGAATATCAAGAATACGAAACACCGCAGACAGGAATTATTTCTGATGATTTATTCAATCTTATAGGCAACCTACTTGATTTGGAAATGCAAAACAACACAAAACGCAAATGGATGCCTCACCACAGCAAAGAGGAAATTGAAAAACTCATCGCTCAGGGTCAAAAAATCACGAATGAAGATTATGACGAAGAATATAATGAGTATCACGGAATGACTTTGTAAAGGAGTGAAACGGAAAATAATTAAAGTGTTGTGGTTTTATGCCGCAGCAAAATCTAAAAAGGAATAGGTCAAGCATCTCAAAAAATATATTTTACAGAGGTGTGGGCAGATGAAAAAAAGCAGAATCAAAAACATCTGTATCCACCGAGTTAAAATATCACACGAAAAACAAAAAGAAATTTCAGAAAAGCTGACCTGTTACCACACAAAAGCAATAAAACAAAAATTGGATATTTTTAATTTATCTACTGAGGATAAGTTGAAATTCGTATCAAATAGATAAACACACAGGAGGTAATGTAAGATATCCTTTTACATCACTTTTTTAAAATTTATCAAAATAATAATATAAAAGATTATTAGATTTAAATGAAATAATCGTTGCAGTCATAGCCCATTTGGATAACCAAATGGGCTATGACTCGGAACATATTTGATTAAATTTCTGAATAAATGCACCATTACTAATCTTCTTGATAATTTTAATGAGAATTCTAATGTTTTTGAACCATTATTTAACAATTAGGTTACAATAATATTGATTTAAAAAATAAACACTTCACAAAATGTCCATAATTATTAAATAGAATGTTGATAATAAAATAAAAATATCAAGGAGCGCCTTATTATGAAACGAAGTATTAAAAACATCATTAATATTATTGTTATCATCGCAATGATTGCTGCTAACGGAGCAACAATATATTTTGCAAAAACTCAAACAAATAATTTTTCAAACAATATACAAATGAGCAATAATGGGCAAATGAGCGGCGGAGATTCAAATACACCGCCTGAAATACCAAGCGGCGATAACAGTGCCGCGCCAAGTGGTGAGCAACCGTCCGAAAAACCAAACGATATACAAAACGATGACAATGAAGCCCCTCCTGAAAAGCCTGACGGCGAAGACAACAATGCGCCGAGTGATAATAATGGCAATCAAGGTATGCAGTCACCTGATAACAAGGATATGAATAAGTCTGACGATAATATGCAAATGCCGAATAATAATCAAGGCGGTAAAAACAGAACATTGTATTACATTCTGTTTGGTATAGAAAATCTCGTACTTGCCGCTGCGATTATGTATCTTATTATGTCAGGTGCAAATAAAAAAGGCATTAAAGCAACCTTTAAAAACGCAGATAAAATAATTATTTATATTCTTTCTATAGTAATTATTACAGCTGCATTAACAGTTTCTGACAGCTTTGCCGTAAACAAATTAACATCAGGCACGAATCAAGATGGTCAAATTCAAATGGGCGGTGACACAGGCTCAAGCTCAGACGCTGTCGGAGATACGGAAATTACAAACGAACAAAGCCTTGACGGTGAATTCGGTTCAACTACTGCTGACAACAACGCAATTCTTGTTAAAGACGGCGGAAGTCTTACCTTAACAAATGCTGATGTAACCAAAACAGGTGACAGCTCTAATACGGAAAATTCAGAATTCTATGGAATTAACGCAGGTATTTTGGTAGCAGAAAATTCAACTGCAACGATTGACGGTGCAACAATATCAACTAATTCTAAAGGCAGTAACGCGGTATTTTCAACAGGCAGCAATTCAAAAATATATATCAGCAACACATCTATCTCCACATCAGGTAAAAGTTCTGCAAGAGGACTTGATGCAACCTATGGCGGATATATTGAAGCTGATAATGTAACAATAACTACCCAAGGCGCGTCCTGTGCCTCACTTGCAACGGACAGGGGCGAAGGAACTGTTATTGCGAAAAATTCAAAGCTTGAAACGAACGGAGCGGGTTCACCTGTTATTTATTCCACAGGTGATATTTCAATCTCAGGCACTGAAGGAAAAGCAAACGGCGCGCAAATGATTGTTATTGAGGGTAAGAATTCTGCAACAGTTGAAAATTCAACTTTAATTTGCAGTGGCGCAGGCAACAGAAATAATGTTGACGATGCAGGAGTTATGATTTATCAGTCAATGTCAGGTGATGCAGATGAAGGTACGGGCAACTTCACCTCTAAAAATTCAAGCCTCAGCATTGACAGCAATTCCGATTATTATAAAACAGCGCCAATGTTTTTCATTACAAACACAGATGCAGTAATCAGTCTTGAAAATACAACTCTTAACTTTGGCAGCAATCTTTTAATCAGTGCAAAGGGTACTGATGAATGGGGAAAAAGCGGTTCAAACGGCGGTAATATTACACTTAATGCAACGAACCAAACGCTTAGCGGAAATATTGAGCTTGATAATATTTCTTCACTTGAAATGAATTTATCTTCATCAAATTACTCAGGCACAATTAATGCAGACAACACTGCAAAGAGCATTACATTAACTCTTGATAAAAATTCTTCAATCACTCTTACCGGTGATTCTTATGTGACATCTCTTGAGAATGCCGATACATCCAACAGCAATATTAACTTTAACGGCTATACCCTCTATGTCAACGGCAAAGCTGTAAAATGAATTATTTAATGGCAATATTTGAGAGGATGACACAAAATAGTGCGTCCTCCTCCCATACTGTCGATAAAGCCTGTTCTCGTTTAAACGGGAACAGGCTTTATGGCAAGTTATCTATACTTTTTTAAATTCAATGTACTATTTCACACTTGTAAATTTTATATCATTAATTCTCTTTTATATTAAAATACTATAATTTAAATTTTTTAGAAACTTTATTAAGTTCATCCTGAAACGCGCGTTTACGTCTATAATTATTTTTCAGCAAATCAATCAATTCTTTAGCGTGTTCTTTACCGCCCTCGTTATAAAGCTCCGTTATTTCCCTGCATACCGACTTATACGCTTTTCTTGAGCCTGCCGTTTCCGCTGTTTTAATTATGTAATCATAATACATATCATATGTTTCATCAGGGTATTTCTTTGTGAGTGTTTTAAAATACGGATTCAATAAATAATTGTACTTTTTCACTAAATCCAATAATCTTTTATATTCGCCCTCAGTATCAAGAATTTCCGCATAGAAATGTGGGGGCAGCTTATTTGATAATTTTACAATTAAATCCGAATATGATTTTTCCCACAAACCAAGCTTAAGCAACAGCTTTTTAACAGTATCATATTTTCGTGAATCACCGTTTAATAAGATTTCAAGCTCAATATCAAGCTGTTTATCAAGCTGTCCGGACTTTTCATAAATCAATGCAAGCAGATTGTTCCAGAATTTTTTGTTTTCCCCCTTTTTCAGCTTGTTAATACATAACTGCTCAGCCTCTTTAAATTTTTCTTCTTCAATATATCTTTTAACCAGATACTCGCATACTTTGTCACAGTCGACATAATTATATAAAAATTCATCGGCTTTTTTCTGGCTTTGTGTTTTGACTAAAAATTCATGTTTAATTAAAATTGCATTTTCAAAACCATATTCATAATCATTCCTGCAAAGGTTTATCAATCCGTCGATAGCTTTTGATACAAGCTGCGTGTTATATTCTGAAAACTGAACCGCAATATTCAATAAGCATATTCTAGATTCAAGCCAATAGTTATAGCTTTTATTTTTTACTTCATTGCAAAGCATATTCAAACAAGCTGTGCAATCCTCCTCCACGGCGGAATTATAAATCGTCATACACATATTATACAGCTTTTCTTCGGTCTCATCCAACGCAATGGAAATACCGCCGTCACTGTCGTCACAGTAATCCATAACATCTATCAGTTTTCGATTTATATAAAATAAATTCTGAATGTGATTCAAAGAATTATCCCGAATAAAATATTCAAATTCATCATTTATTACTCCGACAATTTCCATGCACATATCATAGCAGGAATAGTAATCAACAAACCCGTCGCGGTCGCTGTATTCATCAATAATGCTGTCAACGATTTCGGAAATAT
Source organism: uncultured Clostridia bacterium (assembly GCA_947627725.1). Taxonomy (GTDB): domain Bacteria; phylum Bacillota; class Clostridia; order Oscillospirales; family Acutalibacteraceae; genus Eubacterium_R. Next base: position 35,081 of record CANQXE010000022.1, read on the forward strand.
CATAATTCTTATTTAACATCATATTCAGCTTATTATTTAGCTTTTCTTTCAGCTTATAATCACTCTCGGCAAAAGAGGATAATATATCAATGATTTCTTCTTTAGAAAGGCTTTTCAGCTTATCGCTTATTGACATACTATTTTCATCATAGTTTGAACAGTCACCATTTTGGATAGCAAGCATAACCGCTACAATGTGTTTACACACAGGCGAATAATCATAAGGGCAGTCACAATCAAAATATTCTATATCTCCGCTTTTATTCATTTCTATATCAACAAAATAATCATCACCACTGCTGCCCTCTACCTCAGCAAAAATGCTTCCATCGCTTTCCCTTTCAACATTCAGAATTTTACCTGAACGGTAATAATCTTCACCGCGCTCATAGATTATATCGGATACGGAATTTAATATACTTTCAATCGTTTTCATTTACTTTGTCCAATCTTCAATACCATATTTTTCAAGCATTTCTTTTGCATAATCTATATTGCTGTCTGTAATATAGACCGATTTTGTTCCTGACGGATGATTGCCCTGCTTGATAAAATCATTTTCATCAAGCTCTTTTAAAAATAATTATATTTATTAATACTTCACTTGTCAATATTACTGTAATCACAAGTTACACCTAACACAAGAGAATTCTGCAGATAATCTGCACCTATATACTAATCAGCAAAACGAAATGATAACATAGCATGAAAATTAGCTCTATGAATTCTTAAGCAATAAATCTGATAATCGAATTTTTAAATATTTATTTTCTGTTTTCGAAATCCTCATTAATCTCCTTACTCCAATCGTCATCAATTGGCAGACTGGCACGCATACAGCAAACCGTGTCTGCGACTGTATCATAAACAACGCTTGTTCCCTGACTGTCTGCGTGATAATTTACTGCTCTGTCTTCAGCTATTCCGAAGCGACTTGCGGTTTCAACAGCGTCAATGTTCGCGCCGATAAAAAGAAATTCCCAGCCGTATTTTTCTTTTTCATGTTCAATCATTGATTTAACTCTATCACTTGTATAAATACGGCTTGCGTTTTCATAGCCGTCCGTCATAATGACAAACATTGTGTGTTTTGGCACATCTTCGCGTCTTGCGTACTTATGAATATTCGCAATATGGTGAATCGCGCCGCCGATTGCGTCAATCAGCGCAGTACAGCCACGGACATAATAATCCTTATCTGTCATAGGCTTGATGTTTTCAAGCTCAACTCTGTCGTGGATAACCTCACTGAAATTGTCAAAAAAAAACAGTTGAAACATAGCACTTGCCACTCTGCTTCTTCTGCTTTTCAATCAGCGCGTTAAAACCGCCGATTGTGTCGCTTTCCAAACCGCCCATTGAACCTGAACGGTCAAGAATAAATACTAACTCCGTGATATTGTTGTTTGTCTTTTTCATAGAAAAAACCTCCGTAAAATGAATTTGTGTTAAGGTCCTTCTCAACCTTACAAGCTCATTATACAGAGGTTTTTTAATATTTGGTCGCCTGCCGTGCGACTAATTTACAGCGCCTAAAAGGCTCTGGTCAAACGCAAAAAGCGCCTCGTTTATTTCAAAGATATTGAAGTTGTTTCGCTTAATGAAGTATTCAACAATAATATCAAATTTATTACTGTGGGACAGCGCAAAGCCTGCTTTCATAAGCAATTCATTTGTTTCTGCAAGTGATAATTCAAGCGCAATACAAAAAGCGAGCACAGTAGGTTTACTTGGCTTGTAATCGGGATTAGAGCGAATTTTTGAAAACAATCGTTTATCTATATTTGCCTTTTTATAGCACTCACTGTCTTTCAACCCACGCTCATCAATCAACCTTAACAGCATTTTAGAAAAGCTTTCGTCAATTGTTTCTTTCAGAAATTCATCAAGATTACCCTGAGCTTGTTTCGGATTTTCAAAGGATTGGATGTATACTAAAAAAGTAGACAAGTGTGATAAAATAGAGGACAAGGAAAGGAAGGATAAACATGAGTAATAAAAAGAGTCCGACAAAATACAGTGAGGAGTTTAAGAAAACAATCGTAAATCTTCACGAGTCAGGGAAATCTTACGCGGATATTCAGAAAGAATACGGCGTATCATCATCGGCACTGTCAAACTGGGTAAGAAAATATTCTCAGGTTCGGGTGGATGACGATACCGTCCTGACAGCAAAACAGATAAAAGCGCTTCAGCGGCGCAATGCTCAGCTTGAGGAGGAAAATCTCATCTTAAAAAAGCGATTGCAATATTCACGCCACACTCAGACAAAGATTAGAAGCGGTTCGAATTCTGTCAGGTCAGCATTCCATTTCTATTCTTTGCAGGGTTTTGAATGTAAACAGAAGTACTTACTACAAGTTTCTGAATCGTAAGCCGTCCCGCCGTGAGCAGGAGAATACTCAAATAAAGCAAAAGATTCTTGAAATCTATGCAAAGGCAGATAAGAGAATAGGATTTCGTAAAATTAAAATTTGTCTTGAGCGTGATTATTGCCTTACCATCAGTGAAGGAAGAGTGTACCGCCTGATGAAAGAAATGAAGCTGTCCAAGATGAGCACTTTTAAGCCTCCGAAGAAGAAAAAGCATTCTGAAAACGGCGTATGCAAAAATGTTCTTGCACAGAATTTCAATCAGCCAAAACCGAATATGGTCCGGGTATGTGATTTTACATATGTAAGAGTTTCAAACAGCTTTTACTATGTCTGTGTGATATTAGATTTGTATTCAAGAAAAGTTATTGCTTGCAGAATTTCAAATAAAATTGACCGTTTTTTAGCAATTGACACACTTCATGATGCAGTTAAATTGAGAAAAACTTCATCCGGGGTTATGTTTCACTCAGACAGAGGGACACAGTTCACATCTGCGGATTTCCGTAAAAAAATTGACAGGCTGAATATGATTCAGTCTTTTTCAGCAAAGGGACATCCCTATGACAACGCCGTAATGGAATGCTTTTTCAAGTACTTGAAAAAGGAAGAGCTTAACAG
>CANQXE010000023.1 GCA_947627725.1 uncultured Clostridia bacterium
CGGCGGTTTTATTTTTACTAAAGCTTTCTTCTTCCCCCCCGGTAGAACCGGGGGTTGTCACGCAAGTAGCTAGACAACGCCGAAAGCCGCTTGAATTCGATGTTCAGGCGGCTTTCACAATATAAAAATAAATTTAATAATGAAATGATATACTGTTTTTAAATAAATAAAAATTTACACGCTGGTTTTTATTTAGGCGTGATTCAGACCACTTTATCGACAGTCTAAACAGCCGATTAATCATCGGCTGTTTCAGTGTACAGGCATCTATCAAGATATGATTGCAGTTTTTTAAGTCTGCCCTTATCAAGAGCAGGTGTATTTTTAAGAGGATTTTCAATTTCTAAATTTTCATACTTAAAAAATCCCATCGTATGAAACGCAAGAAGCTCGTATTTTTCAAATTTAAATTGTTTTGAAAACTCAGCGTATTTTTTTATGCTCTGTTCATTGTCATTGATATCGGGTATGACAACCGTTCTAAGCCACAGTCTGATACTCTTTTCAGTACAGTATTTTCCCACAGCAATAAAATTGTCGAAATCTCCTTTTGTATACTTCCGATAACTTTCTCTGTCAAAAAATTTTACGTCTAATATTACAAGCTCCGCGCCGTCAAGAGCGGCTTTTACCTCATCTGTCAGAGGTACGCTGCCCGAAGTATCAATATCATAGTTGATACCCTCGTCATGAAGCAGCCTGCCAGCCTCAATAATAAATTTTGCGTTTAACAGAGGCTCACCGCCGGAAAAGGTAACTCCACCTCCGTTTTTAAAATAAGGCTTGTACCTTTTAATTTTTTCCGCAAGGTCATGGGCAGACCATTCTCTGCCCGATTTGTACCACGTATCAGGATTGTGACAATACGCGCACCTGAGAGGACAGCCTGTAAAAAATACCGCGTAACGTATGCCCTCTCCATCAAGCGCCGCCATAGATTCAAAGGAATGAATATCAGCTTTCATTTTAATTACATTGATGTGTGGAAGGTCCTTGAAATAACCTCCTCCTGCTTCTCTCTTGTAAGTTTATTGAAATTCACGGCATAACCGCTTACACGGATTGTAAGCGACGGATAAAGTGTTGGGTCGTTCATTGCCGCAATAAGCTTTTCACGGTTAAGAACATTTACGTTAAGATGATGGGCATCCTGAGCAAAATAACCGTCAAGCATTGTTGTGAGATGCTCAATCTGCTCATTTTTGTCCTTGCCGAGTGTATCCGGCGTTATTGAAAAGGTATTTGAAATACCGTCCTGACAGCAAGCATAGTCAAGCTTAGCAACTGAATTGAGCGACGCAAGAGCGCCCTCCGCGTCTCTGCCGTGCATTGGATTGGCTCCAGGAGCAAAAGGCTCACCTGCCTTACGTCCGTCAGGAGTGGCTCCTGTCTTTTTACCGTACATTACATTTGATGTGATTGTAAGAATTGAAAGTGTGTGCTTGGCTCCTCTGTATGCGGGAGTTTTGCAAAGCTCCTTATAGAAATACTCTATAAGCTCCTTGCCTATAAGGTCAACTCTGTCATCATCGTTGCCGTATTTCGGAAAATCGCCTTCAACCTTAAAATCATTAATAATACCACGCTCGTCCTTAATCGGCGTTACCTTTGCATATTTAATTGCGGAAAGCGAGTCAGTCGCAACAGACATACCCGATACACCGAACGCCATCAGCCTTTCAACATCTGTATCGTGAAGCGACATCATAAGTCTTTCATAGGCATACTTATCATGCATATAGTGAATAACATTCATTGTATTAACATAAAGCCTTGCCATCCATGAAAGATATTTTTTATATGCGGTAAGCACCTTATCATAATCAAGTATTTTTTCGTCAAATACCTCGCCCTCGGGAGCAATCTGCTCGCCCTCGATTTCATCCTTACCGCCATTCAGAGCCATGAGCAGAACCTTTGCAAGGTTACACCTCGCACCGAAAAACTGCATTTGCTTGCCCATCTTCATTGCCGATACACAGCAGGCAATAGCGTAATCGTCACCAAACATTCTTCTCATAACGTCGTCATTTTCGTACTGGATAGAATCAGTATCAATTGAAACCTGAGCGCAGAAATCCTTGAAGCCCTGAGGAAGATGCTCGGACCAGAGAACAGTTATATTAGGCTCGGCAGACGGACCGAGATTATAGAGCGTCTGAAGAACTCTAAACGAAGTTTTTGAGCACATAGATTTGCCCTCTCCTGTCACACCCGCAAGCGCAAGCGTTACCCACACAGGATCACCCGCAAACAAATCATTATATTCGGGAGTGCGAAGATGACGCACCAAGCGGAGTTTGAGAACAAGATCGTCAATAAGCTCCTGCGCGCTCTTTTCGTCAAGTGTACCCTCAGCAAAATCTCTTTCAATATAGCAGTCAATAAATTCAGCAATTCTGCCAATTGAGTTAGCGGCGCCGTTCTGCTCTTTAATTGCGCCGAGATAACCGAAATACAGCCACTGTATAGCCTCTCTTGCGTTTTCGGCAGGCTTTGAAATGTCATAGCCGTAATCAAGAGCAAGTCCCTTTAGCTGATTCATAAAATCGAGCTGTTTTGAAAGGTCTTCAAGAAGATGGATGGTTTCCTCACCGAGAACATCAGCCTCACCGATTTTGTTCTTGTCTGCTTTTTTCTGCTCAATAAGATAATCCATACCGTAAAGAGCAACTCTTCGGTAATCTCCTATAATTCTTCCTCTTGCATATGCATCGGGAAGACCTGTAAGAATACCCGCATGACGCGCTTTTTTCATCGTATCAGTATAAACGCGGAACACTCCTGTATTATGGGTTGTTCTGTAAATAAATTCATCTTTAATTTTATCTGAAATTTCATACCCATATGCACGGCATGCCTGAACAGCGTTTCTGTATCCCGCAAACGGCGAAACACCTCTTTTAAGCGGTTCGTCTGTCTGAAGTCCTACAATGATATCCTTTTCTTTATCAATATATCCCGGCTCGTGAGAGAGAATTGAGAGAACCTTTTCGGTATCAATATCAAGCACACCGCCGTTTTCATTTTCCTTTATTAAAAGCTCCCTCACCTTTTCAAGAACATCCTTTGTTCTTTGCGTCGGTCCTTCAAGAAAGGATGAGTCACCGTCATATGCAGTATAATTCAGCTTAATGAAATTACTTACATTTATTTCATCACACCATACGCCTTCTTTAAAATTTCTCCAAGCGTTCATAATTTTCCTCCTGTATAAATCACATTATAAAGAATAAACTAATTATATTGAATCACAAAACATTCCTTACCGGGCTCATGAAAAATTCCGATACATCTCTCACAGGTACCATGCTTGCACCTTAAGCATCTGTTCTTTCCGCATTGACCGCAACAATGCTTTGAATTAGGACAAAGCTCATAATCACCGCCTTCAATTTTAAGCGGTTTACTGTTTACAATAGAATCGGAAATCTTATATCTTGCATTGTCGTAAATCGCAGTTATCGTTGAACGGGCAACCTGCATCTGCTTGGCGCATTCCTGCTGAGTTAAGCCGACATAGTCTATCAATCTTACAGCCTCATATTCATCAACGGTTATGCTGATTTCATCCTTTTCGCAGTTTCCGTTGAATTTTTTTATATCAGGTACCGCACACACTCGCCTGCTTTTTTTGGGGCGTGCCATTTCGCACCTCATTTCGCCATTATTTTTATTATTTACTGTTGTGACTATATTATACATTATTTTTGACATATGTCAATAACTTGTACGACTTTTTTATTCCAAATTTATAAAAAACATATAAAACTAAATACAAAAAAATTCTATAATAAATGTTGGGTATCGGGAAAATCTCAACATTTATTTTTTAGTAAAACTGTGAAAAAACACATTCCGAAAAATCCATTAAAATAAAGTCAACAAAAAGCAATTAGAATAGAGTGAAGAATATGTTGCAAAAAGAGGTTATAAAAATTTTGTCGGTTGGCTGTAATTTAAAAAATAGACAAGTATTACTGCTTTTGTCTTTTATTTTCGATTTGATTAATTGAGCCTAAAAAAACACCCGAGATATACCCGGGTGTTAAAAATTGTTATAATACTATCTTTAAACAAGCTCGATGATGCACATCTCAGCTGCGTCGCCGCGACGAGGGCCTGTTTTGACAATACGGCAATAACCGCCGTTTCTTTCCGCATACTTAGGAGCAACCTCATCAAAAAGCTTCTTTGCTACGTCTTCCTTAGTTACATAGGAAAGAACCTGTCTTCTTGAATGAAGTGTATCGTTTTTGCCGAGAGTAATCATTTTCTCAGCCATTGCACGAACTTCCTTAGCTCTTGTAACGGTAGTTTCCATCTTGCCGTTTTCTAAAAGATAAGTAACCATACCTCTGAGCATAGCCCTTCTGTGGTCAGTAGGACGTCCCAGCTTTCTGCTACCTGGCATTGAAATTCCCTCCTTTAGTCCTCTTCTTGACTAAGTCCTAAACCGAGTGAGGCAAGCTTTGCAACCACCTCATCAAGTGACTTACGACCAAGGTTTCTGACTTTCATCATATCTTCTTCTGATTTACCGATTAAATCTTCTACTGTGTTAATGCCTGCTCTTTTAAGACAGTTGAAGGAACGAACGGAAAGGTCAAGCTCTTCAATAGTCATTTCAAGAACCTTTTCTTTACCGTCATCATCTTTTTCAACCATAATATCCTGATTTCCGATTTCCTCAGAAAGGTCAACAAAGAGCATAAGATGGTCATTGAGAATTTTAGCAGCAAGCGACGCCGCTTCGTCTGCAGCGATTGTGCCGTCTGTCTCAATGTCGAGAATGAGCTTGTCAAGGTCAGTCTGCTGTCCTACACGGGTATTTTCAACAGTGTAATTAACCTTTAATACGGGTGTATAAATAGAGTCAATTGCGATTGTGCCGATTGGCAAATCCATTAACTGCTTATTTCTGTCACATGGCACATATCCTCTGCCGTTATCGGCAGTAAGCTCCATAACCACATGCGCACCTTCATCAAGATAAGCAATATGAAGATCAGGATTAAGAATTTCCACATCAGCATCGTGTTTGATGTCGCCCGCGGTAATTTCTCCCTCACCGGAAACTTCAATATAAAGCGTCTTGGGTTTCTCGTCATGTATCTTAAGGATAACGCTCTTGAGATTTAAAACAATCTCAGTAACATCCTCCTTGACATGAGGGATAGTTGAAAATTCGTGTAAAACACCATCAATCTTTACGGAAGTTATCGCATAGCCCGGAAGTGATGAAAGGAGAACTCTCCTCATACTGTTTCCGAGTGTTGTACCAAAGCCTCTTTCAAGCGGCTCAACAATAAACTTGCCTGTGCTTCGACTTCCGATAGTAGACACGTCTACAATCTCGATTTTAGGCTTATCAATTTCTATCATCTAAAAGCCTCCTAAAAAATGTTGTATTTTGTTTTCGCTAAATAACAGCAGCAAAGGGCTATTACTTAGAGTAGAACTCAACGATTAAATGCTCTTCAACAGGAGTTGCTATTTCATCTCTCTCAGGGAGCTTAACAACCTTTGCTTCCATAGCATCCTTGTTTACGTCAACCCACTGCGGAACAGGACGTGACGCGTTTGACTCAACAAGAGTCTTGAACTCATCTGTTGTTTTGCTTGTCTCTTTAACAGCAACAACATCACCTGCTTTAAGGAGATATGATGGAATATCAACCTTAGAACCGTTTACAGTGAAATGCGCATGGTTAACAAGCTGACGTGCCTGAGCTCTTGAGCTTGCGAAACCGGCTGTGTAAACAAAATTATCTAAACGGCTCTCACAAATCTGGAGAAGGTTTGAACCTGTTACACCTGCCTTACGTTCAGCCATAAGGAAATATTTGTGGAACTGTCCCTCAGCAATACCGTAATAACGACGCGCTGACTGCTTTGCACGAAGCTGCATACCGTATTCTGATGTTTTTTTTCTGTTCTGACCGTGCTGACCCGGCGCATATGAACGACGGTCAATTGCACATTTGCTTGTATAGCATCTGTCACCCTTGAGGAAAAGCTTTTTGCCCTCACGACGACAAAGCTTACAAGCAGGTCCTGTATATCTTGCCATATCAAGTAACCTCCAAGTTTATACTATACGCGACGTCTTTTTGGTGGACGACAGCCATTGTGCGGAATAGGAGTAACATCTTTAATAAGACTTACATCCAGACCTGCTGTCTGAAGAGCTCTGATAGCTGATTCACGTCCTGAGCCGGGACCCTTAACGTAAACTTCAACCGTCTTCATACCACAATCAATAGCTGTTTTTGCGGCGGCTTCAGCGGCTGTTGCGGCTGCAAAAGGAGTAGACTTTCTCGAACCGCGAAAGCCCATTTCGCCTGCTGACGCCCATGAAACTGCGTTACCGTTCAAATCGGTAATTGTAACGATTGTGTTGTTGAAGGTTGATTGAATATGGGCAGCACCACGCTCAATATTTTTCTTCTCACGACGCTTACGTGAGCCTGTGGTCTTTTTAGTAGCCATACTTTTTTGTTCCTCCTACTTATTTCTTCTTATTTGCTATGGTCTTCTTAGGACCTTTGCGTGTGCGGGCATTGTTCTTGGATGTCTGACCTCTTACCGGGAGACCCTTTCTATGTCTTACACCGCGATAGCAACCAATTTCGATAAGTCTCTTGATATCAAAAGCTGTATCTCTGCGAAGGTCACCTTCAACAGTAAGATTATTGGTAATATAATCACTGAGCTTTTTAACATCGTCTTCCGTTAAATCTCTGCAACGGGTATCCGGATTGATGCCTGTTGCCGCAAGAACTTTTTTAGAAGTAGTAAGACCGATACCGTAAATATAGGTAAGTCCAAATTCTACTCTCTTCTCATTAGGTAAGTCAACACCTGAAATACGTGCCATTTTACAGTTTACCTCCGATTTTTAATTCAGGATTAGCCCTGACGCTGTTTGTGCTTTGGATTTTCACAGATAACCATTACTTTTCCATTGCGCTTAATTACTTTGCACTTTTCGCAAATTTTCTTTACAGAAGGTCTGACTTTCATTTTGAATATCCTCCTAAATATTTACTTTGAGCGCCAAATAATACGACCCTTTGTAAGATCATACGGTGACATCTCAATTGTTACCTTATCACCGGGGAGAATGCGAATGTTATTCATTCTGAGTTTCCCGCTGATGTGGGCAATAATAATGTGGCCATTTTGAAGCGTTACCTTAAAGGTAGTGTTAGGCAATACCTCTACCACGGTACCCTCAACTTCTATCATATCTGACTTTGACATCTTATACCTCGCTAAAAAAATGATTACGATTGATGTTATCTATTTAACTGGAATCACATTACGGCGTAATCGCCAGCAATTGATTTAAACCTTAGACTTTTGTTAAAATTACCGGACCGTTTGATGTGATGGCAACCGTATGCTCAAAATGAGCCGACAGCTTTCCATCCGCAGTTTTAACTGTCCAACCGTCTGAAAGTTGTTTAACCTTATAGGTTCCCAGATTTATCATTGGTTCAATTGCCAATGTCATTCCGGGTAACAGTCTGATACCACGTCCTGCGTGACCGAAGTTTGGTACGCTTGGCTCTTCGTGAAGCTTTGTTCCGACGCCGTGACCTACATAATCACGTACTACGCCGTATCCACGTTCTTCGCAATAGGACTGTACCGCAAAGGATATATCACCGATTCTGTTGCCCGGGACAGCCTGCTCGATACCTTTCATAAGGCTCTCGCGGGTAGTGTCCATCAGCCGCTTTGCCTCGGGAGAGCAAGTCCCTGCGGCAAATGTGGCAGCATTATCACCGTTATAACCGTTCTTGGCAGCCCCTAAATCAATACTGACAATATCACCCTCCCGGATAATACGGTCAGCCTTAGGAATACCGTGAATTACTTCATCATTTATAGATATACATGCAGTAGCAGGAAATCCGCCGTAATTAAGAAAATTCGGAGTTGCTTTATGTTTCTTTATAAACCTGTATGCAACCTCGTCTATTTCCTTGGTAGAAACACCGGGCTTTACTGCCTCTCCTGCTACCATTAATGCCTCAGCCGAAATTTGACAAGCCTCTTTCATAAGTTCAAGCTCGCGGCTGCTTTTAAGCACTATCATGTTAATCCTCCAACGCAGCGAAAACGAGTGCTGTTGTGTCAGCAACCTCTTCCTGACCCTCTACAATCACAAGCTTACCAAGCTTCTTATAGAAATCCTTAAGAGGCTCTGTCATCTCATGATACTCCGCAAGCCTTGCCTGTACGGTTTCTGGAGCGTCATCCTTTCGCTGAATAAGTTCACCGCCGCATGCATCGCATACTCCATCAACCTTAGGCTTTTTATACTCAAGGTGATAAGAGTTTGCGCACTTTGAACATACACGGCGACCGCTCATTCTCTTTGTAATGGCTTCATCGGAAACCTCTATATCGAGGATCTTATCAATTTCCACGCCCATATCCTCAAGCGCCTGAGCCTGAGGAATGGTTCTTGGAAAGCCATCAAGAATGAATCCTTTTTTACAATCGTCTTCCTTAAGTCTGTCCTTGATAATACCGACTATAATTTCATCAGGAACGAGCTGACCCGCGTCCATATAAGACTTTGCCTTAAGCCCAAGCTGCGTACCGTCTTTAACAGCGGCACGAAGTATATTGCCTGTTGAAATTGCAGGAATTTCATATCTGTCTACAATCTTTTCTGCCTGCGTGCCTTTGCCGGCACCCGGAGAGCCGAGAAGAATAAGTTTCATAATGTTTCTCCTATATATTAGTCAAGGAAGCCTTTATAATGACGCATCATCATCTGTGACTCAAGCTGGCGTACTGTCTCAAGAGCGACACCGCACATAATGATAAGCGATGTACCGCCAAGAGAAATTGTCATACCGCCCGAATCCTCCGACGCGCCCTCAAGAGGCGGAATTGCCATATCACAAATCAGTGAATAAACAATCGGGAACAGAGCGATAACCGAAAGCATCAAGGCACCGATAAGGGTGAGTCTGGAAAGAACTCTGAGTATATAATCAGATGTAGGTCTTCCCGGTCTGATACCCGGAATTGCGCCGTTATTTTTACGAAGATTGTTTGCCATTTCTATAGGATTGTACTGAATCGTACTGTAGAAATAAGCAAAGAAGATAATGAGCAGGAAGTACATCAATGCGTACCACCATGAGTCACCCTGGAATGCGTTGAAAAACTTTTCCCAGAAAGTGCCCTCATATTTGCTCGATGAAATGAACATCTGAACTGTTCCCGGAAGAGAGAGAATTGATGAAGCAAAAATTACAGGAAGTACGCCGCTCATATTAACCTTGATAGGCATATGAGTTGACTGACCGCCCATTTGCTTTCTTCCTACAACACGCTTTGCGTATGTGATGGGAAGTCTTCTCTCCGAATTGTCCATAAATACGATATATGCAATCATAAAAAGGAAAATGACACATACAACGGGAACAAGGATTCTGTATACAAATCTACCTGTCTGAAGATAACCGAATAACTGCCTGATAAGTGTCGGGAAACGTGATACGATACCGGCAAAAAGGATGATTGAAATACCGTTTCCGATACCGCTGATTGTAATCTGTTCACCGAGCCACATAATAACAGCCGTGCCTGCTGTAAGAATCAAAACAATAACGACTGCCTGGAACACGCCGTCAAAGCCTGTGAAAGCTGCACCGTTTACATCGGTCATCAAATAATTGTTTGCGCGAAGATAGAAGTAGTAAGCAAGTGACTGAAGAAGACCGAGCGCAACTGTTACAAAACGTGTAATAGAAGCAATCTTCTTCCTGCCCTCTTCGCCTTCCTTCTGCATTCTTTCAAGCGCGGGAATCGCAACTGCGAGCAGTTGCATAATAATTGAAGAGTTGATGTACGGTGTGATTGACATAGCGAAAATCGTTCCGTATGTGAATGCACTACCTGTCATCAGGCTCAAATAAGTGAGTATTGTGTTTCCTTTACCAACACTGATTTCATCAACAATGTTGAGGAAAGGCACCGGAATGACTGAACCTATTCTGAAAACGAGGATAATAAACGCAGTAAATAAAATCTTTTTACGGATTTCAGCTACCTTCCACGCATTTACGATGGTTTTAATCATTTAAAGCACCTCCACCTTACCACCTGCAGCTTCAATTTTTGCTTTAGCCGACTCACTGATGGCGGTTACTTTAACGGTAAAAGCCTTTGTGATTTCACCCTTACCAAGAATCTTAACACCGTCAAGCGTCTTCTTGATAACACCTGCATCTACAAGAGCCTGTGCATCTACTGTTGCACCGTCCTCAAATCTGTCGTTAAGTGTAGAAAGATTTACAATTGCATATTCAGTCGCGAAAATATTGTTGAAACCTCTCTTAGGCACACGTCTCTGAAGCGGCATCTGACCGCCCTCAAAACCGAAACGTCTGCTGTAACCTGAACGTGATTTCTGACCCTTTTGACCTTTACCTGATGTTTTACCCTGGCCTGAGGCTGTACCTCTGCCGATTCTCTTTACGCTCTTCTTAGAGCCCTCTGCAGGAGAAAGTTCATGTAATTTCATATCTGCACCTCCCCTTATTCTTCTACAACAGTTACAAGGTGAGCAATCTTTGCGAGCTTACCCTTTGTCTGCGCATTGTCAGGCTGAACTGTTACATTACCGATTTTACGAAGACCAAGTGAGTGGGCGGTGGCAATCTGGTCTGCTTTGCTGCCAATTAAGCTTTTTGTAAGCTTGATTTTAATATCTGCCATTGTTCCACCCTCCTTAACCTAAAATTTCCTTGGTTGATTTGCCGCGAACTGCCGCAACCTGGTCAGCAGTTCTGAGCTTGCTTAAACCGTCAATTGTTGCTCTTACAACATTGCAGGGGTTATTTGAACGAATAGCCTTTGTTCTTACGTCCTGAATACCTACTGTCTCTACAACCGCACGGACAGGACCGCCGGCGATAACGCCGGTACCCTTTGGAGCAGGCATAAGCAATACTTCGCCGGCACCAAACTTACCTTTGATCTCATGCGGGATTGTTGTTCCCTTAAGAGCAACCTTAATAACATTTTTCTTAGCGTCTTCAATTCCTTTACGGATAGCATCCGGAACCTCACCGGACTTACCGATACCGAAACCTACAAGACCGTTACCGTCACCTACGACTACAAGAGCTGAAAACTTAAAAATTCTACCGCCCTTTACAGTCTTTGATACACGGTTAATTGCTACTACTCTTTCTTCAAGCTCCATTGAAGATACGTCAATCTTTGCCATAAAAATTTACCTCCTTCGTTAGAACTTAAGTCCGCCCTCACGAGCGCCGTCAGCAACAGCTGCTACACGTCCGTGATAAACGTAACCGCCGCGGTCAAATACACACTTTTCAATGCCCTTTGCCTTGGCTCTGTCTGCTAATGTCTTACCAACAGCCTTAGCTGCCTCTACGTTTCCGCCGTACTCTTTGAAGTCCTTTTCAACAGTTGATGCCGACGCAATTGTTACACCTGCAACATCGTCGATTAACTGCACGTAAATATTGCTGAGAGAGCGATATACGTTAAGTCTTGGACATTCAGCAGTACCGCTGATTTTTCCGCGCACTCTTGTATGGCGCTTTTGTCTTGCCTTATTGGCATCCTGTCTTGAAACCATAGTATTTCACTCCTTCTCTTATTTCTTACCTGCTTTTCCTTCTTTACGACGGATATGCTCGTCTGAGTATTTGATACCCTTGCCCTTATACGGCTCAGGCGGTCTCTTTTCGCGGACCTGTGCCGCGAACTGTCCGACCTTCTGCTTATCAGCACCGCTTATTACAATAGCGTTTGCTGACGGGCACTCAATCTTAATACCCTCCGGGGCTTCCATTGTAACCTGATGCGAGAAACCGAGATTCATTACAAGGTTATTACCCTGAAGCTGAACACGGTAACCTACACCGTTTACCTCTAATGTCTTCTTAAAGCCTTCTGTAACACCTGTTATCATATTAGCAACAAGCGTACGTGTAAGACCGTGAAGAGATTTATTTTCTTTTTCATCGTTAGGTCTGCTAACGATAATCTCGCTGCCTTCAACACTGATAGCCATGTTTGGATGTGCATCCATTGAAAGAGTACCATTAGGTCCCTTAACGGTAACAGTATTTGCGTCAATATTAACATCAACGCCGGCAGGAATTGTAATAGGCTTTAAACCGATACGTGACATCCTGACTGTACCTCCTTACCAAATGAATGCTAAAACCTCGCCGCCAACGTTTTGCTTGCGAGCTTCTCTGTCTGTCATAACGCCCTTTGAAGTGGAAACGATTGCGACACCGAGTCCCTTCATAACCTTAGGCATATCCTCTACGTTTGAATAAATACGAAGACCCGGCTTGGAAACTCTGCGAAGTCCTGTAATAACCTGGCTTTTGCCCTCACCGTACTTGAGTGTTACACGGATAACACCCTGCTTACCGTCCTCAATTAATTTATAGTTTTTGATATAACCTTCATCAACAAGAATCTGAGCAATTGCCTTCTTCATGTTTGACGCAGGAATATCTACTGTATCATGCTTTGCTGAATTTGCATTACGAATTCTTGTAAGCATATCAGCGATTGGATCTGTAATATGCATTGATATTTCCTCCTTGTTAGATTAGCAATTCTCAATTCTTACCAAGATGACTTCTTTACTCCGGGAATCTCGCCCTTATGAGCAAGCTCTCTGAAGCAAATTCTGCATACACCGTACTTACGAAGGTAAGCGTGAGGTCTACCGCAGATTTTGCATCTGTTATACTGTCTTGTTGAATACTTAGCAGGCTTTGCCGCCTTTACTTTCATAGATGTTTTTGCCACGATAATCCCTCCTTACTCTGAAAATGGTGCGCCCATTAACTTAAGAAGCTCACGAGCCTCTTCGTCAGTGTTTGCAGTCGTTACTATGATGACGTCCATACCGCGGACAGCATCAATCTTATCATACTCAATTTCAGGGAAAATCAACTGCTCCTTAACACCCATGGCGTAATTGCCACGACCGTCAAATGAGTTAGGGTTGATACCTCTGAAGTCACGAACTCTTGGAAGCGCGAGATTGAAAAATCTCTCAAGGAATTCATACATTCTGTCACCGCGAAGCGTAACCTTAACACCGATCGGCATACCCTCACGAAGCTTAAAGTTAGCAACTGACTTCTTTGCGCGGCAAACTACCGGTCTCTGACCTGTAATTGTTTGAAGATCTCTGATGATAGCGTCAACAACCTTTGAATTCTCACGAGCTTCACCGCAACCAACATTGATAACAATCTTGTCAAGCTTTGGGATTTGCATAACAGATTTGTATCCGAATTTCTTCATCAATGCAGGTGCAATATCATTTTTATATGTCTCTTTTAATACTGCTGCCATTGTTATGTTCCTCCCTCACTTAAAATTCATTACCGCATTTTTTGCAAACGCGCATACCGTCCTTACGGCCGACACGTGTTGCCTCGCCGCACTTAGGACATACTAATTGAACTTTTGACGCGTAAAGAGCTGATTCAACCTCAATAAGACCGCCGGCTTCGCCCATTTTACGAGGCTTAACGTGCTTAGTAACAACGTTTACCTTCTTAACGATAACCTTTTTCTCTTTCGGACTTACAGCGATTACTTCGCCCTTGACGCCTTTTGATTTACCGCTGAGAACTAATACAGTATCACCGGTTTTTACAAACATTTTGCTCATATTTTCGCCCTCCTATTAAAGTACTTCCGGAGCGAGTGAAAGAATTTTCATATAATCCTTTTCACGAAGCTCACGAGCTACAGGTCCAAAAATACGAGTGCCACGAGGGGTTTTATCCTCTCTGATAATTACAGCAGCATTTTCGTCAAAACGAATATGCTGACCGTCGTCACGACGTACACCTTTAGTTGTACGAACGATGACTGCTTTAACAACTTCGCCTTTTTTAACAACACCGCCCGGGGCCGCTTTCTTAACGCTTGCGACGATTACATCACCGATATTTGCATATCTTCTGCCTGAACCGCCGAGTACCCTGATGCAAAGAAGCTCTTTAGCGCCCGTGTTGTCTGCTACTTTAAGACGACTTTCTTGTTGTATCACAGCATTTTCCTCCTTCGTACTGCAAAATAACACTTTGCTAAGTTGCAGTTATTATTTTAATGACTAAATTATCAAAAGCTGTAAATCGTAACGATTATTTAGCTTTCTCTACAATTTCAACCACACGCCATCTCTTATCCTTGCTGTAAGGGCGGCATTCCATAATAAGAACCTTATCACCGATACCGCATTCATTGTTCTCGTCGTGTGCCTTGTACTTTACAGTACGGTTAACAATCTTATTGTAAAGCGGATGACGAACCCTGTCCTTGATTGTAACAACAACGGTTTTGTCCATCTTATCACTGCTTACAATACCTACTCTTGTCTTTCTGAGGTTTCTTTCCATTGCTTAGTTACCTCCTTCTTAAGAATTAGCATTTTCAAGTTCGATTTCTCTCTCAACAGTTTTGATGCGAGCGATATCTTTCTTGACTGCTTTAATTCTCATAGGGTTGTCGAGCTGATTGATAGCCTTCTGAAAATGAAGATTAAAAAGCTCTTCTTTAAGCTCTTTAAGCTTTGCTGCTCTCTGATCTGCTGAAAGAGCCTTGATTTCTGATGCTTTCATTACTGCTCGCCTCCCTCTTCTTCTTTCTTAACAAACTTACACTTAATAGGAAGCTTGTTTGCCGCGAGACGCATAGCTTCACGAGCTGTTGCCTCGTCAACACCGCCGAGCTCAAACATAACTCTGCCCGGCTTAACTACTGCTACCCAGTAGTCGACATTACCCTTACCTTTACCCATACGGGTATCGGCAGGTCTTGCTGTAATAGGCTTATCGGGGAAAATCTTAATCCATACTTTACCGCCACGCTTTGTGTAACGTGTCATAGCAATACGGGCAGCTTCAATCTGTGCTGCTGTAATCCATGCCGGCTCAGTACTCTGAAGACCATATTGACCGTATGTTACCTTATTACCTCTTGTAGCCACACCGGTCATACGACCTCTGTGCTGCTTTCTGTGCTTTACACGCTTAGGTAAGAGCATTATTTTCTTCCCCCTTCCTTACGGTTTGACCTCTTCTTATTACGGGATTCATGAAGAACTTCGCCCTGATAAATCCAGGTCTTAACACCGATTCTGCCGTAGGTTGTCTTAGCCTCAGCAAAGCCGTAGTCGATATCTGCACGAAGTGTCTGAAGAGGAATTGTACCCTCCTTATAGGTTTCCGAACGGGCGATTTCAGCACCGCCGATTCTGCCTGAAACCATAATTTTAATACCGCGAGCGCCAAGTCTCATTGTATTTCTGATTGCGCCCTTGACAGCTCTTCTGAAAGATACACGTCTTTCAAGCTGCTGTGCAATGCTCTGTGCAACGAGTGTCGCGTTGAGGTCAGGCTGCTTAATCTCGATAATGTTAATGAACACTTCGCTTGCGTCCTTGCCTAACTTCTTTGCACAGATAGCCTTTAGCTTTTCAATCTCAGCACCCTGCTTACCGATAACCATACCCGGCTTAGCACAGTGAATATTGATTCTTACTCTCTTAGCGTCTCTTTCAATTTCTACCTTTGGAACACCTGCTCCGTAAAGGGAATCAAGGAGATACTTACGAAGCTTATAATCTTCTACGAGTGTATCGCCGAATTCACCCTTCTTTGCATACCAGCGGGAGTCCCAGTTCTTGATAACACCGATTCTCAAACCGGTAGGATTACATTTCTGTCCCATTTAACTTTACCTCCTCGCTTAGTCTTCCATTTCCTTAACGGTAATGGTGATGTGTGATGTTCTCTTATTAATTCTGTAAGCTCTGCCCTTCGCTCTTGCCTGAATTCTCTTAAGAGTAGGACCAGCGGTTGCGTTGCAGTAGCTTATTACTAATCTTGATACGTCCATATTGTTATTGTTCTCGGCGTTAGCCATTGCTGATTTGAGAACCTTCATAACAGGCTCGCAGGCAGCCTTTGGCGTGTACTGAAGAATAGCCATAGCCTTGTCGGCAGGCTGATTTCTGATAAGATCAAGAACAATCTGCACCTTTCGAGGAGAGATACGGACGTAAGTTGCTTTTGCTGTTGCTTCCATAATGATTCTCCTTTCGATTACTTAGATGTCTTTGAGCCTGCGTGGCCCCTGAATGTTCTTGTCGGCGCAAACTCACCAAGCTTATGTCCAACCATATCCTCCGTAACATATACGGGAACATGCTTTCTTCCGTCATGAACAGCAAATGTGTGTCCTACGAATTCAGGGAAGATTGTCGAACTTCTTGACCAGGTCTTGATAACCTGCTTATCGCCTGAAGCGTTAAGTGCTTCAACCTTTTTGTAAAGGCTTGCTTCAACATAAGGTCCTTTTTTAGTACTTCTACTCACTTTAATCTTCTCCTTTCTTCTTATTTACCGTTACGACGGCGAACAATCATCTTGTCAGATGCTTTTTTCTTATTACGTGTCTTATAACCGAGAGCAGGCTTGCCCCAAGGAGTACACGGACCCGGACGTCCGATAGGAGATTTGCCTTCACCACCGCCGTGAGGGTGGTCGTTCGGGTTCATAACAGAACCGCGGACTGTCGGTCTCCAACCCATATTGCGTCTGCGACCTGCCTTGCCGATTTTAACATTTGCGTGGTCGGCATTGCCTACAACACCAACTGTTGCCATACAATCCTTCGGTACGTTTCTGAGCTCGCCTGAAGGAAGTCTGAGAAGTGCATACGCGCCCTCAAGCGCCATAAGCTGTGCGCTGTTGCCTGCCGAGCGGGCAAGCTGAGCACCTTTACCGGGATAAAGCTCCACGTTGTGTACGATTGTACCTACAGGCATATCCTTAAGCGCAAGTGCGTTGCCCGAAATGATATCAGCGTTAGGACCGGACATTACTGTGTCGCCTACTTTAAGTCCTTCGGGAGCTGTGATATAGCTCTTTACGCCGTCTTCATACTGAATAAGAGCAATATGCGCGCTTCTGTTCGGGTCATATTCAATTGTCTGAACAGTTGCCGGAACATCAAACTTATTTCTCTTAAAGTCGATAATACGATACTTTCTTCTGTTTCCGCCACCACGATGACGAACTGTAATTCTTCCGTAAGAGTTACGACCTGATTTTTTGCTGAGCGGCTCAAGCAAGGATCTCTCAGGAGCAACCTTTGTGAGTGAAGAATAATCAGTTACTGACATATTTCTTCTTGAAGGAGTGGTTGGCTTGTAATTTTTAATTGCCATTGTTTTTTCTCCTTTCCAGATAACTTTGCGAAAGGATGGCACCTTTCATACCTCATCATCTGAAATCATTTTGTTGCTATACTAATTATATATGGATGTGATTACATCATATCGTTAAAGAACTCAATTTCCTTTGAATCCTCTGTAAGAGTAACGATTGCCTTCTTCCAAGACGGAGTGTAGCCGACATTAACACCCTGACGGCGCTTCTGACCGCGAACGTTGATTGTGTTTACCTTGGCAACCTTGGTGCCGGGGAAAGCATCTTCAACAGCCTTAGCGATTTCAATCTTGTTAGCGTCCTTTGCAACCTTGAAGGTATACTTTTTCATCATAATGCCCATCATTGATTCCTCAGTGATTATCGGCTTAAGGATGATATCCTGAGCTGTTTTCATTATGCATATACCTCCTCAATCTTCTTAGCCGCGTCCTTGAGAACTACGAAAGAGTCACAGTTGAGAATATCGTAAACACAAAGTGTATTCACTGTAACAACCTTTACGCCCTTAATATTACGAGCGCTCTTGTAAATTTTTTCATCACTCTCAGGAGTAACGATAAGCGTTTTCTTTGCCGCTTTAAGCTTTGTGAGCATATCAACAACAGCCTTTGTCTTGATTGTCTCAAGCTCAACCTTGTTGATTACCATCATTTCCTCAGCAGCGACCTTAGAAGAAAGTGCAGACTTCATAGCAAGTCTCTTAACCTTCTTGTTAAGGTTTACTTTATATTTTCTCGGCT
This sequence comes from uncultured Clostridia bacterium, assembly GCA_947627725.1. GTDB lineage: Bacteria > Bacillota > Clostridia > Oscillospirales > Acutalibacteraceae > Eubacterium_R. The sequence goes on from CANQXE010000023.1 coordinate 18,026, forward strand.
TAGGACCGAGCGCAACACCGCCGTGTGTCCACTGCGGACTGCGTGTTGAACCCTGACGGGCACGTCCTGTGCCCTTCTGTCTCCAAGGCTTTGCACCGCCACCACTTACTTCTGAACGAGTGAGAGTTGACTGTGTACCCTGACGCTGATTAGCAAGATAGCTAACAACCGCAAGATGCATTGCTGATGTGTTTGGCTCAATTGCGAAAACGGAATCAGCAAGTTCCATTTTTGAAGTTTTCTTACCTTCCTGGTTATAAACCTGAACCTGTGCCATTTTAACCTCTCCTTTCGTTAAGCTTTAACCGCGTCTGCGATAACAACAATTCCGCCCTTTGGACCGGGGATTGCACCCTTGATTGCGATAAGATTGTTTTCAGCGTCAATCTTTGCAACCTTAAGGTTCTGAACTGTTACTGTTTCGTGACCGTAGTGACCTGCCATCTTCTTGCCCTTGAATACTCTTGAAGGACTTGAACAAGCGCCGAGTGAACCTGCGTGACGGTGATTGGGACCTGTACCGTGTGTCATTCTGAGTCTTGAGAAGTTCCAACGCTTGATTGCGCCTGATGTTCCGTGACCCTTGCTTGTTCCCTTAACATCTACTGTTTCGCCGACTTCAAAAATATCAGCCTTAAGGATGTTACCAACCTCAATACCTTCGATACTGTCAAGACGAAACTCTTTGAGTGTCTTTTTCGGAGCAACGTCCGCCTTGTCAAAGTGACCCTTCATCGGCTTGTTTACACGTGATACCTTAACATCGCCGAAGCCGACCTGAACAGCCTCATAGCCGTCGTTGTCCATTGTCTTAATCTGAGTAATCGTACACGGACCCGCTTCAACTACTGTTACCGGAATTACTTTTCCGCCTTCGTCAAAAATCTGGGTCATGCCAATCTTCTTGCCGATAAGACCTTTTTTCATAGTTTATTTCCTCCTTTTGGTTATTGGTTGAGTTTCCCCAACATGACCTCAGCCTGAATCAGAGCTTTATTTCAATCTCTACACCGGCTGGGAGCTCAAGACTTGTCAGAGCCTCAACAGTCTTGTTTGAAGGCTTGATAATGTCAATGAGTCTTTTGTGTGTTCTCTGCTCGAACTGCTCACGGCTGTCCTTGTACATATGAACAGCTCTGAGGATTGTAACCTTTTCAACTTCTGTAGGAAGCGGAATAGGACCGCTTACCTGAGCGCCTGTTCTCTTTGCGGTTTCAACAATCTTCTCTGATGCCTGATCAACAAGGCTGTGGTCATAGCCCTTGAGCCTGATTCGAATTTTAATTTTACTTGCTGCCATGTTATTTCCTCCTGAAAAATTATGGTGCGAGCTCCGAATAAGTTTCCACGCTACCGTGCGTTTCAACCCTCTCTGTAAATAAAACCGAATGAAATATCATTCGGGCATAGTACAGGTTTTGCACATAATACCAGCGTTCGCAAGCCGCTGACTGCGTAAGTTACCTATCGGTGATTTTCGCCCGGTTTAAAATCGGACATACTCCGTATGAATTACCGCCTGGGTTATGGCGCAACCTCATACATCATCGCATATCTAAATGCGGATAACAGACGTAATATATAAAAATACATAATATGCCCATTTCCGCAAGCCTGTTTATTATATATTATAGAATACCAGTTGTCAAGGAAATTTTTGAACTTTTTAAAAAAATTTTCCTTGTGCAGTTTTAACGAAATTTCATTATAAAATTCTGTAAAAATGCACAATAAAAAATCTTGCGGTATGAAACAGTGAATTCCTGCTCACACCACAAGATATTGATTATGATATATTACGCAGTTGTTTTCAGTGACAGCTTGAGCTTATCCGCAATCATTGCTATAAATTCCGAATTTGTGGGCTTACCTCTCTGTGACTGAATCGTATAACCGAAATACGATGACAAGACATCCACATCTCCGCGGTCCCACGCAACCTCAATCGCGTGTCTGATTGCCCTTTCCACTCTTGACGCGGTTGTACTGTACATTTTTGCAACAGTAGGGTAAAGAAGCTTTGTAACTGAGCTTAACATTTCACTGTCATTTACCGAAAGCTTGATTGCCGTTCTGAGATACTGATACCCTTTGATATGAGCAGGCACGCCTATCTGACGCATAATATCCGAAATTACTACGTCAATATCACTATCGGAGAAAAGAGTACGCTCTCTCTTTTTCTTTTCTGTTTTCCATGAAGCGAGGCTCACTATCCTTTTGGCAACCGACTCGGCATTTACAGGCTTTATAAAATAATAGTTCGCTCCCGCGTTAATCATCTGCTCTTCAAAATCCTGAGAGTCAATAGATGACAAAATTGCAACAAGCGGCTTCTCACTCAGGGAATTATTCATATGTTCCAGCACTTCAATAGCATCGCCGTTTGGCATAAAGGCGTCCATAAGCACGACGTCAAAATGCTGTGAATCAATAACTGAAATGACCCTTCCCCCGTCTTTAGCTGTGAGAACCACCTCAAAGCCGGCGTTCCTTAATTCATTTTGGCATTTTTTACCAAATTGCGCTGATTCATCGGCAATGAGCACTTTTAAACTGGTTTTCATAAAAACCCCTCCTTGTTTTTTCGTCTACATTTTACCATTAATGAAACAAAATTGCAAGTACTTTTCACAAATTTTTGTAATTTTTTTTCACATTTTTATTTATTTGCTTTTTTCCGCAGTTTTAGCTTATAAATTCCGCATTATTTAACCTCTTCTGATTTTTGTACCATTTTTTCCGCAAATATTGCGTAGCCCTTTTCGGGGTTATCAACTATAACATGGGTAAGCGCGCCTATCAGTTTACCGTTTTGAATTAACGGTGAACCGCTCATTCCCTGCACTATTCCGCCTGTTTTTTTAATAAGCCTTTCATCAGTTATTTTTACAATCATATTTTTTTCTTCATTGTTTTCCCTGTACGAAACACGTGTTATCTCAACATTGTAAAGCTGGGGTCCGCTGCCGTCAATGGTACAGAGAAGCTGAGCCCTGCCCTTTTCCACCTCTTGTGACGGAGCAATCTGATACAGCCGTCTTTCGTCTATATCACAACTGTATTTGCCGTATATGCCGCAGGTGCTGTTGACGCTCAGGCTGCCGATAACATCGTTTGAAAAATCGCAGGATAATGAACCTGCCTCGCCGTCGCTGCTTTTATACAGCTTTGTTACCGTTGCCTTGACAGCCTCTCCGTTTAAAATCGGCATTATTTCATTTGTATCCACATCGGTTATAGGATGTCCTAAAGCCGCAATGGAATTGTTTTCAGGATTGTAAAAGGTAACCGTACCTATACCGGCAGTTGAGTCCCTGACCCACACTCCGACCTTATATCTCCCCTCACTCTGTGAGTAAGCAGGTGTTAATGTAAAGGTTTTATAGTTTCCGTTTCTTTTTACTCTTATTTTATAATCCTTGCCGTTATTATCGTTAAAGGTTTCCTCCACCTGTGTGGACGATGTCATTTTGACATTGTTAATGCTGACAATAATATCTCCCTTTTCAAGTCCCGCCGACTTAGCGGGATTAGACCTCCCCTTTGAAGTATCAACATCTTTTGTTCCTACAACAATAACGCCGTCGGTATAGAGCTTAATCCCGAAGCTCTCACCGCTCACAAAAACCTTTTTTAAATTCACCTGTGAAATTCTGGCTGATTTTACAGGGATTATACCGAGAAGTTTTATTTCGCTTTCCGACGGAGAGACCCGCACGTTGTTCTGAAAATCGACTTGGGTATCATTCGGCACATTTACCGTATATATATTTTTATAGCTTATGCTCTTTGGAGAGTAAGCCGAAATCTGATCGGGCAGTATGAAATTGCCCAGCCCTATTAAACCATAAATAATAATCAATACTACTGCCATGCAGGAATCTGCTATACGTATAATTTTTTTCAAATAAATCACCGATTATAGTATTGACAAAAAATAAGGACATCTCAAAGATGTCCTTAAAATTATTTTTTAATTTATGTAAATTAAATTGAAACCTCGTGAGCTATATTATAAAGATCCATATCAATTGACTTTGTCATATTCAAAGCCTCAAAGATATCGTAGTCAACTACCTCTTCTTTCTGAGCAGCAACAACACGATTTCCTATATTATTCATAAGGAGCTTGACAGCACGGTTACCCATGCGCGTAGCCATTACTCTATCCTTAGCCGTAGCATATCCGCCGCGCTGAACGTGACCGAGTGCCATTGAGCGTGACTCAACGCCCGTACGAGCCTGAATTTCCTTTGCAAGCTCATCAATATTAACACCGACACCCTCGGCAACAACAATAATAAAATGCTTTTTGCCCGTTCTCTGTGTGCTTTCCATACGCTCTATAACATGCTTTTCAATATCAAACTCAACCTCTGGGATAAGAATAGCGGTAGCGCCTACGGCTATACCCGAATTAAGCGCAAGGTATCCTGCGCGTCTGCCCATTACCTCTACCACTGTGCAGCGGTCGTGGCTTTCACTTGTATCACGGAGCCTGTCAACCATCTCCATAATAGTATTAAGGCAGGTGTCATAGCCGATTGTGTAGTCACAGCAGGCAATATCATTATCAATTGTACCGGGTATACCGACACACGGAATACCTCTCTCTGACAAATCCCTCGCGCCGCGGAAGGAGCCGTCACCGCCGATAACAACTACGCCTTCAATTCCCCATTCCTGGCAGGTGCGGATAGCCTTTCTCATACCCTCCTCAGTTGCAAATTCAACTGAACGGGCAGAGTGAAGAATTGTTCCTCCTCTGTTGATAATATCAGAAACCGAACGAAGATCCATTTCAATAAAATCTCCGCTGATAAGTCCGTTATATCCCCGGATTACACCGTATATCTTCATTCCGTTCTTGCAAGCCGTGCGGACTACCGCGCGAACTGCAGCATTCATTCCCGGTGCATCGCCGCCGCTTGTCAATACCGCAATTGTTTTCATAATTAGTATCCTCCTAAACCTAAAAATGATAACATATTATAATGTATTTTAATATCACTAATCAAAAATGTCAAGAGTTGGGAAATTTTTATCCGACAAAGGCAACATTTTCCTTGCCGAGTATACGTCTCAGCTCCTTCAGTTCCGTCTCGTTGACCTCAACAAAATCCTCTCTCGGCTGAAGCTCGTACTTCCCGCTGTCCATATAATAAAAATAAAGCGGAGTTGTTCCGTCAAATATGGCAGTTACCCTTTTTGCAAGTCTTATATTAGGGTCAGCCTCATTCTGAAATCTCAGGAAAAGTCCGAGCCGCCTTTTTTTTCTGACGGGAGTGCCATCATACTTTTCGGATATTTCATTGCCGCCCGATGGTGGTATTGTTATCTCTGCCGCAAGTATTTTAGCATCATTCTGCTCCTCAATTGAAAGGCTGCCGGAAACGCTGATGATACTGCCGTCATATATCAGCTCTGAATATTTTTCAAGCGTTTTAGGAAAAATAATTATTTCTATTGAGCCGTATAAATCCTCTGCGGTTACGAATGCCATTGTGCCGCCGTTTCTTGTTTGCTTAAGCGTTACATGCGTAATTATTCCGCATAGCTTAACCTGACTTTTGTCCTTATATTTTGACATCGGGTCCTTTTCAGCCTCTATCAAATCAACAGTGTACGCATAGCCCAAGCTCCTGCAAATATCCGAATACTTATCCATCGGATGTCCTGACAGATAAAGCCCCGTCATTTCCTTTTCCATTTTTAAAAGCTCGTTTTTGGGAAATTCCGAAACATCCGGCATTTCAAGCTCAAGAGACATGATCTCTCCCTGTCCGAGATCAAAAAATCCTACCTGACCGTATCGTGTACTTTGTCGGTAATTTTCAAGATTTGTTATGAGAGACGGAAGCGCCTGAAGCATTTGCCGTCTGTTATTGTCAAAGCAGTCCATTGCGCCGCACCTGATAAGGCTTTCAACAGCACGTCGGTTAAAATGTCCCTCCTGCATACGCTTGCAGAAATCCATTAAATCGGTAAATAAACCTTTCTTTCTTTCCTCAACAACTTCATCAATAAATTCCGCACCGACATTTTTAATACCTAAAAGTCCGTAATTTATAATTTTTCCGTTAGCGGTAAAGCCCTTCATTGATGTATTTATGTCGGGAGGTCCAAGCCTTAGTCCCAGACGCTTGCACTCGGCAGTGTACCGTGCAATCTTGTTTGACTGGTCAAGCACCGATGTCATAAGAGCCGCCATAAATTCAGCCGGATAATAACATTTTAAATATGCGGTTCTGTACGCGACAAGGGCATAGCAAGCGGCGTGTGATTTATTAAATGCGTATTTTGCGAAATCAGACATTTGGTCAAAAATAACATTTGCCGCTGTTTTATCAATGCCGTTTTTCTCACAGCCGTCAATAAAGGTTTCCCTCTCCTGCTCCATAACCGAAATTTTCTTTTTACTCATTGCGCGGCGCACAATATCAGCCCTGCCGTAGGAATAGCCTGCAAGCTCACGGAAAATCTGCATAACCTGCTCCTGATAAACCATACAGCCGTATGTGTTTTCAAGTATGGGTCTCAGCTTATCGGTAATATATTTCACCTTATCATGATTATGCGAATTTTCAACAAATGTGTCAATCTGCTTTGCCGGTCCGGGTCTGTAAAGCGAGGTTGCGGCAATCAGGTCCTCAAGAGCCTTAGGCTTAAGATTAGTGAGCATCTGCTTCATTCCCGATGACTCAAACTGAAATATTCCCTCAGTCTGCCCCTTTGCAAAGAGTGCATAAACTTTCGGGTCATCAATAGATATTGAGTTAATGTCAATACCTGCCGCTTTTGAGGCGTCATCAATAACGGTAAGTGTTCTGAGACCGAGAAAATCCATCTTGAGAAGTCCCAACTCCTCAAGCGTAGTCATAATATACTGCGTAACAGGCACACCGTCATTTGTCGCAAGCGGAACGTATGTGGAAACAGGATTATGCGTAATAACAACGCCTGCCGCGTGAGTTGAGGTATTTCTCGGCATTCCCTCAACCTTTTTAGCAGTTTCTATAAGCTCATTGACCTGCTGATTTTCACTCATCAGGGCAGAAAGCTCCTTTGATTTATTCACAGCCTGCTCAATGGTTATATGAAAATCATTCGGTACAAGCTTTGCAACAGCGTCTACCGCGGCATACGGCATACCCATCGCTCTGCCCACATCACGGATAGCGGCACGTGTTGCGAGCGTACCGAAGGTGACTATCTGTGCCACGTGGTCGGCGCCGTATTTTTTTGTTACATATTCAATTACCTCGCCACGTCTTTCGTAGCAGAAGTCAATATCAAAATCGGGCATTGACACGCGCTCGGGATTAAGAAAACGCTCGAAGAGAAGATTATACTTCATAGGGTCAAGGTCGGTTATTCCCATACAGTACGCGGCAATTGAGCCTGCTCCGGAGCCTCTGCCGGGACCTACGGGAATATCTCTGCTTTTTGCAAAGGATACAAAGTCAGAAACAATCAGATAATAATCCGTATATCCCATTTTTTCCACAGTATCAAGCTCGTAATCAAGTCTGTCGTAATATTCCTTCGGCGGATTATACCCGTATCTTTTTTTCATACCCTGCATACAGAGCATTTTGAAATATTCAAAATGATTCATATTATCGGGCGTTTCATAATAAGGAAGCTTCGTTTGCCCGAATTCAAAATCGAAATTGCATCTGTCCGCAATGATCTGTGTATTGTCGACAGCCTCAGGAACATCGGAGAAAATCTCTCTCATTTCCCGCTCGCTTTTCAGATAAAACTCGTTTGCGTGAAATTCAAGCCCCGTATCATCTCCGATAACATGGTTAGTCGCAATACAGATAAGGACCTGCTGAATTTTAGCGTCTTCCTTTTCAATATAATGCACGTCATTTGTAGCGACTAAAGGAATACCGGTCTCCCTTGAAATTCTTTTTACTCCCTCATTGACCGACATCTGCTCAGGAAGCCCGTGATTCTGAAGCTCAAGATAATAGTTTCCCTCTCCGAAAACATCAAGATACCAGAGCGCGGTACGCTTTGCCTTTTCATAGTCCTTTTGCAGAATTGCCTGCGGTATTTCACCTGCAAGGCAGGCGGAAAGGCATATCAGCCCTTCGTGATATTTTTCAAGCAAATCGTGGTCAATTCTCGGCTTAAAATAAAAGCCTTCCGTAAATGCTTTTGAAACCATATTGATAAGGTTTTTATATCCTGCCTCATTTTCACAAAGCAGTATTAAATGATTATATTCTTTATCAAGCACCTTGTCCTTATCAAAGCGTGTGCGCGGCGCCACATAGACCTCACAGCCGATTACAGGCTTAATCCCCTCTTTTTTGCACGCCTTATAAAAATCAACAGCCCCATACATATTACCGTGGTCAGTAATTGCAAGAGACTGCATTCCAAGACTCTTTGCACGGCATACAAGCTGCTCGATTCGGCAGGCACCGTCAAGCAGTGAAAATTCCGTATGTGTGTGCAAATGAGTAAACATATTGTGTTTTCTTCCTTTTAACGTCAGATATTTTCGGCGATTTCAACTATCTTTTTTAATCTGTGATTAACCCCCGAGCGTGACATTCCGCTTAGCTTTGAAAGCTCGGCAAGCGATGCTTCGGGATTATCACGTCTTAAAATCGCCATTTCCTTTAAATCCTTTTTTAGATAATCAAGACCCTTTGCCTTTTCAATCTTTTCAATAGCCTCAATATGAACATAGCTCGCCTTAACCGTTCTCTCTATATTAGCAGCTTCGCAGTTCGCGGTGCGGTTTGCCTTGTTTCTGAAGTCCTTTACAATTTCAATATTCATCATCTCAAACATAGCAGATGACGCGCCCATAAGGTAAAGGCAGTCCTCAATCGCGCCGCTCCCCTTAAAATATACTATATTATAGCCCTTTCGGTTAGACAGCTTGGGAGAAAGCTCCGTTTCCTCAAGGAATGTCACAAGGCTCTTTGAAAGATTCATATACGGTACGGTAAATTCCAAATGATAATCTTTTTTAGGGTCCGATACCGTACCGCACGATAAAAACGCACCCGCGAGAAATGCGCACTGACATTCCCGGCAGTCAAAATTAGAATAATTTATTCTCAGGCTCTCTGAATCATTATGCCCGAAAGCTCCCAGAATCTTGTCACAGTCGCTTTTCTTATTTATATTAATTGAAAAGCTCCTGCCTTTAGGCGATACAATAATATCACACTTTACATTACAATACTTTTTTATCAGCTTTTTGCATAGACCGGCAATGCCTTCATTTTCCGTCTGCATACTGATACCGTATGAAAAAAATCTCTTGCCGAAAATCAAAAGACCGTAAAGCAGAGCCTTTTCACAGCAGTTATTATTATATTCAGTTTGCAGAAGCTCGTTTTTTACATCCTGTGAAAATGACATTTTACCTTACTCTTAAAAATTTATTTTCTGTCAATATCTCTGTGGTTTGTGGAAACATTGTCCCACTTTTTTGAAAAATGCTCTTTAAGTGCCTCAGCAATGGCGACACTCCTGTGATTTCCTCCCGTACAACCGATAGCCACAACTATCTGGCTCTTTCCCTCTTTGATATAAAGCGGATTAAGAAAATCAAGCAAATCTATCAGCTTCTTTAGAAGCTCTTTTGACTCATCAAATGAGAATACGTAATCCCTTACCTCTTTGTCAAGTCCTGTCTTGGACCTGAGCTCCTCTACCCAATAAGGATTAGGCAGGCAGCGCACGTCAATAACAAAGTCCGCTTCCGACGGGATACCATGCTTAAAGCCAAAGGACATACAGTGAATGTTCATAACCTCGCTGTCATCACCCAGGAGAATCTGCGTGAGCCTTGTTCTGAGCTTAGTCGCATCCAAATCGGAGGTGTCAATAACATAATCAGCACGTCCTCTGAGTGATGAGAGTATTTCCTTTTCATAGACAATCGCCTGTGAAATACTGCCGTTAAATTTATCCGCAAACGGATGCTTCCTGCGCGTCAGCTTATATCTTTTAAGCGCTTCCTTGTCATTTACATCAAGGTAAATCACCTTTACGGTATAACCATACTTTTCAATTTCCGAAATGCTTTCTATCAAATGCTGAAATACGTGACTTGAACGGACATCCGTAACAATAGCCACCTTCGGATATTCGTCATCCTTTGCGAGAATACTGACAAAGGTTGTCATAAGCTTCGGGGGCATATTATCAATACAGTAATATCCTACGTCCTCCAAAAATCCCATGGCGGTAGACTTGCCCGCGCCGCTTACTCCTGTAAGAACGACTAATTCTTTTTCCATATTCCGTCACCCTCTGCTACTTAGTGATTCTGATTTCCATTTCAAGTTTAACGCCCTTTTGTTCATAGACGGTATCGCTGCATATTTTGCACAAATCCAATACGTCCCTGCATGTAGCGCCGCCCTTGTTAATCACAAATCCGCAATGCTTTTCACTAACCTGGGCACCGCCGACGCTTCTTCCCTTTAGATTACACTCCTCAATCAGAGCGCCCGCAAAATATCCCTCAGGTCTTTTAAACGTGGAGCCTGCGGATGGATACTCAAGCGGCTGCTTATTACGGCGGCGTGTTATAAGGTCATCCATTTTTGCCTTTATGTCCGCCTTGCTGCCTTTTTTCAGCTTAAAATAAAGACCTGTAATAATACAACCGTTATCATAATACGCGGAGTGACGGTAGCTCAGCCTTAGCTCTTCATTTTCCAAAAAGCCCTTATTGCCGTTTTTGTCAATATGACTGCACCTGAAAAGCACGTCTTTCATTTCTCCGCCGTAGGCGCCCGCATTCATATACGCTCCGCCGCCGCAGGAACCCGGAATACCATATGCGAATTCAAGCCCTGAAAGTCCGTTATCATAAGCAAATCTGCACACTTTTATAAGCATCGCCCCTGCGCTTGCATAAACAGTATCATCATCAATAAGCTTAATTTCGGAAAAATGCTCATCAAGAATCATAACACAGGCGTCAATACCGTTATCATCAACAAGCAGATTAGAGCCGTTTCCGATTGCTATAAGCCTTATGCCCGCCGATTTAGCCTCTTTTACAAACGCGCTTATCTGCTCCTCATTTTCGGGATAAACCACAAGCCTTGCGTTTCCTCCTATTTTAAAGGTTGTATGCTTTGACATCGGCTCATTTTCCGCATATTCACATTTTAGTTTTTTACAAAGCTCAATTAATCTTGTCAAATATTATCACCAATTACTTACTTTACCTTACCGAGAATTGCAGCGCCGATTACACCTGCGTCATTACCGAGCTGTGCCTTGACAATCTTTGTCTGTATCTTACTGTAAATTGAATATCTCTCTGCTTCAATATATTTTCTCAGCGGTTTTAAAAGCGTCTCTCCCTCGTTGCATATACCGCCGCCGACACAAATAACCTCAGGCTGTAGTGCGTTGACCAGATTAATAAGTCCGCACGCAACATATTTTATGTATCTGTCAACAACCTTTATTCCGGCTATATCTCCCTTGCGCATTGCATCAAAAGCGGTTCTGCCTGAAACCTTGCCCTCTTCGGCGGCAAGCTTATGCATAACGGAGTCGGGGTTCTCCTCCATAGCCTCTTCGGTTTGCCTTATAAGCGCTGTTGCTGAGGCATAAGCCTCCCAGCAGCCCTTACGTCCGCAGGTACACTGCTCGCCGTCAACCATAATTACCATATGTCCGCATTCGCCGCCCGCAAAGTTGACGCCGTTTACAATCTTTCCGTCAACAATAATACCCGAGCCTACACCTGTACCGAGAGTTACGGCTACAAAATCCTTTGCGCCGTTTCCGACACCTGCGTATGCCTCGCCGAGAGCGGCACAGTTTGCGTCATTTTCAATATATACTTTCTCAACGCCCAGACGGTCGATAAGCATCTGCCTCGCTGGAACATTATTAAAAACAAGGTTATTTGCAAACTCAATGACACCGTCGCCGTTTACGGTACCCGGTGTACCTAAACCGACCGAATCAATATCATTCATTGTTATTCCCGCCTTCTCAACCGCCTCAAAGGAAACCTTTGCAATATCGTCGAAGATTTCCTGCGCGCTTCTTGGGCTGTTTGTCGCTGTCTTTGCCTTTGAAATAATTTCATATTTATCGTTTACAACCGCGGAAACAATATTCGTTCCTCCAAGGTCAATTCCGATACTGTACATAATTTATCCTCCTTAAATCAGTTCTTCCAAATGTCAACTTCTTTATCCTCAGGCTGGACGTCCTCCATACCCAGACTCACCATAAGATCCTTTGCCGCATTGTATCCCATCTTCTTTTGACGGTTATTCATTGCAGCCGTTTCAACAATAACGGCAAGATTACGTCCGGGCGTTATCGGTACTGAGATTGCGGGAACTCTTACGCCGAGTATATTTACATACTCGTTATCAAGTCCGAGCCTGTCATATGCCTTTGTGGAATCCCACGCCTCAAGCTGTATTACCATATCAATTTTCTCGCTTGGTTTAACAGCGCCCATACCGAAAAGACGTCTTGCATCAATAATTCCGATACCGCGAAGCTCAATGAAATGGCGTATATTGGTCGGCGAGTTGCCCCTGAGCGTCTTATCGCTGATTTTTCTGATTTCAACAGCGTCATCTGCAATAAGCCTGTGACCTCTTTTAATAAGCTCAATTGCCGCCTCGCTCTTTCCTGCGCCGCTGTCGCCTATGATAAGAACACCCTCGCCGTAAACCTCAACAAGTACGCCGTGTCTTGTAATTCTCGGTGCAAGCTCTCTGTTCAGATAAGCAATAAGCGCGGCGAGAAAAGGCGATGTTTCCTCATCAGTTTTAAGCAGAGGAACTTCATACTTCTTACATGCGTCAACAAAATAATCGGGTATTGTAAGTCCTCTTGTAACAACCGCTGCGGCAGGCTTCAAGCCAAGCCAGTAGCCAAGCGCCCGTTCGCGCTCATCCTTGCTCATATTACGCATAAAGCCAAACTCTGTCCAGCCGAGAATCTGTATTCTGAGCGAATCGAAGTAATCAATATATCCTGTTAAAACTATGCCAGGTCTGTTTATCTCGGCAGTAGTTATTAATATTTCGTCAGCAGGTTTCGGAAGATAAACCACTTCAAGATTATGGTTTTCAATAATTTTTTCAAGGGACACGGAATAGGTCTGACTCATATTTTTCCCTCCTAAACAATATACATTTTCATTATAAAATATTATAAGAACTTAATCAAGAATTTTTTATTAATTAACAACGGATAAATTCTCTTTGTATATTATTTACATATTTAACAATTTGTGTTAAAATTATTAAAATTATTTATGAAATTGAGGCATATTGATTTGGAAAGAAAATTAAAGGTTGGTATAGGTACGGATGCTTTTCCGCCTACGACAGACGGTATAAGCAGCGTTGCCCAGAATTATGCAAGCCTTATTAATGATAAATTAGGCGAGGCTGTTGTAATTACACCTAAAAACCCTAATCAGCTTGATTATAAATATAACTACAAAATTTTCAGATATAAAAGCTGGTGGATTCCGTCAAAGGAGGGCTACAGCATCGGCTGGCCTTTCAGTGACAAACTTCATCAGGCAATTATTGATATGGACTTTGATATTCTTCATTCCCACGCACCGCTTGCCACAAGCTATTATTTCAGACGTGTTACGGAAAAGAAAAAAATCCCCGTAGTCCTTACATACCATACAAAATACGAATATGATATTGACAAGCGCGTACCGACGAAACCGGCAAAGGATTTCGCATATCACTTTCTTCTTAATAATATTAACGCCGCTGATGAAGTATGGGTAACAAGCGACGGCACTTCTGACTCTCTCAGAAAAATCGGATATACCGGTGACTACATCGTTATGCCAAACGGCTGTGATCTGCCTGTTATGAATGTATCCGAAAAAGATATTGCGATGATTAAACGCAAGCATAATGTACCTGAAAATATACCTGTTTTTATTTATATTGGCAGAATGATATGGTATAAAAATATTAAATTAATCCTTGATGCGTGCGCAAAAATAAAAAATGACGGCAAACAGTTTAAGCTGATAATGGTTGGATTCGGCGCGGATGAAAACGCAATAAAACATTACGCGCTTAAAGCAGGCTTAAAAAACGATATTATCTGGACAGGAAAAATACTTGACAGGCAGGAAATTCAAGGATATTACGGCATTGCTGACATTCTGCTGTTTCCGTCCGTTTTCGATACCAACGGATTGGTTGTAAGAGAGGCGGCTGCCTGCGCAACACCAAGCCTACTCATACGTGAAAGCTGCGCTGCCGAGGGAATTTCCGACGGAGTAACAGGCTTTTTATGTATGGAAAGCGCCCATTCAATCGCCGCTACGCTTGAGAAAATTATGGATAACAGACAGTTTCTTAAAAAAGTAGGTAAAAAAGCACAGACAGATATTTATATCAGTTGGGACGACGCGGTCAAAAAAGCATATGACAGATATCAAATTGTTATAGATAACTTTAAAACAAAAAACCTATAAAAAACACCTCCGACGCAATTCGCATCGGAGGTTTGATTTTTTTAAACAAAACAGACCGCGCTTACAAATGTGTCATAAATTCAATTTTATCATAGAATAGAACAGAAATTTAAGGAGTTGAATTTATGTTTAATTATGTAAAAAAATTACAATACCCTGTAAATATTAAAAATCCTGACCCTAAAGCCGCAGCAATCATAATATCACAATATGGCGGACTGTATTGCTTTTAGAGATAATAATTACTGAGAATTTAAGGACATTGTAAATCCTTCTAATTAACAGTAATAATTATTCAATATTGCCTAAGATGTATTTAATACCGACAGCCGTCCCGATTACTGTTACAGAGTTTCTGATAAAGGTTGCTTTCATAAGAACAAGCCCGTCCTTTTCAATTATATCTTCAGCGTCAATTAACTCTTCGTTATTAAGGTCTGCCATACGGGGATTCAGGATCAGCAGCATTACATATTAAAATGCTTTTGCTACATTTTGAGCTTAGAATATGATGAATAGCAAAAAGAGCAAACAATGATGTTCCGACCCATTCGCGCGCTTCTTTCCTAAAAGTGTATATGTCGTCAGCAGAAATATTGCTGCGGTCATCCTTTATATCTACTCTGCGGCGTATTGAAAATTTGTCTTCAGGCAAATTAAATTTCATTTGATTCCATTATTTCCTTTAGGGTAATGTGCTCATTACGGTATCTCGCCTGCGGATTACGTTCCAACGCTCCTAAATTAATTGCCTTTTCGGGACAATTATGGACACAGGAAAGACAGAACTGGCATGTCTCCTGTATTCTTTTTGCCGTTGCGTCTTTTACACGGAAAATGCGCTGAGGACAAACTTTTTCACAAATACCGCAGCCTATGCAATTTTCTGTTACAGTAATCAGTGAGCCGTTTATAGACGACGGATTTTTCTTTTGAAAGCCTTTCACCATTTTATAAAGCATACGCGCCTTTAATCCCGACTTAGGAATTTTCCGAGCTTTCTTTTGAATATCAGCGCATATTAAGTCTAACTGCTCATCAACTTTTTTGTCAATTCTTTTTTGCGCGTCCATATCAAAAACGGGCAGAAAATTATCAACCATCTTGACTGTTCCTATGTAATCAACATTCACGCCGTATTGTGAAGCAAAATTTTTGCTCCACTCGGCGGCAATCGAATAATCATTACCATAGGTGAGCACAAAATACAGATACGGTGTGTCAAACGAGCTTTTCTGTATAAACTCTCGCACAATCAAAGGAAGTTCGCCTGTAAAAACAGGTGAAACAATTCCGATACCTGAATCGGAAAAGTTCAAAGTTTTTCTTTTAAGCATCTGCGGTATACTGATTGGGATCTCATTAGGATTTACACAAAGTCTTTTTGCGGCATACAGGCTGTTGCCTGTGGCGGTAAAATAAAATATCATAAAAATTCTCTATGTCAAAAAGTGAAATAATTGTTGTCTGGCTTATAGGTCTTCTCAATAAAAGCATTCATTCTGCTTTTTCAGATTATACTCACCAATTTTTCTTTTCTTTGCTGCTGTCATTATTCTTCTTGCGCTCCTCCACCATCTTGACAAACCATTCAACCATATTCGGATCGTAATGTGAGAAAAATGAGCTTGCAGCAGTGTCAAGTGCGGCAATAGCAGCCATATCATCGTCTGTCAAAGTAAAATCAAACACATCAAGGTTTTGAATCATACGCTCTCTATGGGTGGATTTCGGAAGAACCACCACACCACGCTGGATATTCCAGCGAAGCATAACCTGAGCCGAGGTTTTGCCGTACCTATTGCCGATATTTACAAGTGTTTCATTGGTGAACAAACCGCCGCGTCCCTCTCCGAACGGCGCCCACGCTTCAATCTGAACGCCGTATTTATCCATCCATTTTTTTGCCTCAGTCTGCTGGTTTAAAACATGTGTTTCTACTTGATTTACCATAGGGCGTATACGGCTGAATGAGGCAATATCAACCATTCTGTCGGGATAGAAATTAGAGATACCGATGGCACGGAGCTTTCCCTCGTCATACATATCCTCAAGCGCTCTGTATGCGCCGTAGTAGTCAGAGAATGGCTGGTGCAAAAGCATTAAATCAATATAATCTGTTTTCAGCTTTTTCAGGGATTCCTCCACGCTTTTGCGGCATTCGTCGTAGCCGTAGTGTTCAACCCACACTTTTGTTGTAAGGAAAATATCCTCACGCGCAACATCGGATTTTTTAATTGCCAGACCCACCTGTTCCTCATTGAAATAGCTTTGAGCCGTGTCTATTGAACGGTAGCCTACTTCAAGCGCTTCACGAACACACCTTTCACACTCATCCGACGTTACCTGATACACGCCATAGCCTAAAATCGGCATTTTAACGCCGTTTGATAAAGTTACATATTCCATAGTCTTTCCTCCTATTCTATCTTTGCTCCGTCTGAAAAAGCGTTTCCAATACGCTCTCCCAATACGAGATAACCATTATTTACGGGATCAAACGAAACGGGACTGAATTTGCCGGGGTCAATTGTTCCGTTTATTCCGAGAATTGATTCGTCAGCGCTGACATTGACAATCTCACCTATCACGTTTCCGTCCTCATTAAATTTCACGAGCCTGCATTCCAAGGTCATAGGCAGCTCGTTTATAACAGGCGCATCAACATGGGCGCTTTTTGTTACGGTAAATCCTGCCTTTTGAAGCTTGTGAGGCTCCTCATTTGCCGATACAATACCTACATAATCGCAAGCCGCAATATGTTCCACATCAGCGAAGCTGACTGTGAATGCGCCATTAGCCCTGATATTTTTCGTAGTCTTATGATTTGCGCTGAGGCAGAGAATTACCCTGTTTTCATCATATATTCCTCCCCACGCCGCATTCATCGCATCGGCATTCCCGCTTTCGTCATAAGTGCCGACAATAAGCACAGGTAGCGGATACATCCATGTTTTTGCTCCAAAATCTTTTCTCATTTTTATTGCTCCTTTCAAATTAAGCTTTTTTACTTTATTTCAAGACTGCTTACCCATTCCCGAACGGTTTCCTCTGAAACGCGGGACTGAAATCTTTCGCCTTCAAGCCAGTTGCCGGTTCCTGCCGCTTGAGCAAGCAATTTGCCGCTTTCACCGAGTCCGGAGCTGGAAGAGGTGCAAAACGGAATAACGGTTTTGCCGCTGAAATCATTTTCGGAAATGAAACCGTCAACAGGCCACGCAGCAATTCCCCACCATATCGGATAGCCGATAAAGACCGTATCATACCCTGCCCAATTATCGGGAGTCGTTTTTTTAAGCTCTACAACTCTCTGTTCGGGATTATCATGTTCAACAGATACGCGGCTGTTTTGATTTGTCCAGTCCAGATCGTCGCTTGTGTACGGCTGAGTCGGAACAATCTCAAACAGATCTGCGTTTGCCGCGTCCGCAATATAGCCTGCAACCGCTTTGGTATTATTCGTCGCCGAAAAATAAACAACAAGGGTTTTACCGCCTGATACTGTGTCAGTTTCATTTGATGTGCTTTCCGATACTGTGCTGCTTTCTGTTTCAAACGGCTGGGTGCCGTCTTTATTACCGTCCGAAGAGCAAGCCGCAAAAGTTAAAGCGAGTACAAATACTAAAATTGACGCTGTGATTTTTTTCATAGTGATTTTCCTTTCAATAATTTTTTGAATTATATGATACACTGTGTTTTCCATAACACAGGGTGCCGTTTGTTATAAATACAAGTGTATGCTTTATAGCATTTCCCCATTTCATATTCTAAATACATTATAAAAAAAGGTTCTATAATAAATGTTGGGGTAACGGAATATCCTCAACATTTATTTTTATGAAAAAAGATAAAAAAATGAGACATATTCCGAAAAATCCATTAAAATAAAGTCGACCA
>CANQXE010000024.1 GCA_947627725.1 uncultured Clostridia bacterium
GAACTCGCAGTTCTACACAATAATTAAGTCTGAAATTTGTTGAATAGTAACTTTAAAAATTTGAAAAATCAACTTGATTTGCAAAAAACACTTATTTTTAGTGCAAAAAAAAGCAGTGCATTCAAACGAATGCACTGCTTTTTATATTTGATACATATCTTACTGATTATAAAAATACACTTTTCAAAATTTTTTATTATCATATTCTCTCATAAACAGCAATAATTTTCTCCAATATTTATAATGCGGTTTGGCTTGTCCGAGTTCCCATAGTTGAAGGGCGTTGATTGAGATACCTGTTAATTTTGATAACTCTGTACGCTTTAGATTGTGCCTTTTTCTAAAATTTTTGATTTTGGCAGGGTTGTACAAATTAGCATTTGGATTTATGGTTACTTTGACGAAGTTTATATTCTTTTCAGCCATAGGAGTTGCCACAGTGTTGGCGGAGGGAATCTTCCGTTGCAGGGGGATAGTGAGTTTGTAATGATTGCGACTAAACGCTCTCGGGGTGAATCAATAATCCTGCATCCTGTTACACCGACCGCATTACAGCCGTAGCCCATACATGTAGTAAGCGCCTGTTTTCCGCAAGCGCCGCAACGTTCAAACGCTCCGTCAAGATTGAACGCTATACGAGGCAGTATACCGAAATCCTCAAGAAGCGCAAACAATGGAAAAAAGATTGCCATAGGCGGCAGCATCACCGCGACAACCCACAAAAGCACTCTGAGTACACCGTTGACAAGCAGGCTGACAATCGTTTGCGAAACACCTAAATTAATCATTGAATCGGCAAGCCACACCTCAAAGCGGTCAAAAGCTGTTCGCAAAAAATCGGACGGATAGTTTGAGCCTGCTATTGTTATCCATAAAACAACGCCGAAAAGCAGCAGCATTACAGGTATTGACGTATATTTCCCCATCAGTATTCTGTCAAGCTTTTTTTCTCTCTGCTCTTTCTTTGAGGGAAGTTGTTTTACGGTATGCTCAACAATGCTGTTAGTTACATCAAAAATTGATGAGGTAATTGACTTGACAAAATTATCATTATTTAAGCCGAGCTGTGCCAAATCACACTTTGCTTTGTTCAGATTACCGCGCAGAGTACCATTAAGAAAAATACCGTCACCAAAGTGCTTTTTAAAGGAGCGGTTAAAGCTGTCGTCATTTTCAAGAAGTCTAAGAGCGAAAAAACGAAGATTTTTATCTGTGTCAACAGTACACTTAAGTCCTTTTGTAACCTGCTTGACCGCACTTTCAATATCATTAATATAAAACAAGGTTTTCACCTCGTTTTTAACTGTACCGTTTGATACAAGATGCACCTGCTCTAAAAGTTCATTAATTCCCTTTCCGCTTCTTGCGGTTGCCTTCACAACAGGCACGCCCAAAAATCTTGAGAGTCCCTGTATATCAACATCTATATTCTTTTTTCTTGCCTCATCCGCTAAGTTTAGGAGCACAACAACCTTATCCGTTACCTCAATAACCTGAAGCACAAGATTAAGATTACGCAAAAGATTTGTGGCGTCAACAACACACACAACGCAATCATAATCCTCAAAGCAAAGGTAATCCCTCGCAAGCCGTTCCTCCTCGCTTGAGGAAAGCAGGCTGTATGTACCGGGCAAATCTATAAGCTCGTAATTTGAAAACTTATAGTAATATTCGCCCTTGGCAATGTCAACGGTCTTTCCCGTCCAGTTGCCTGTATGCTGATGAGAGCCTGTTATTTCATTAAAAACCGTGCTTTTACCCACATTCGGGTTACCCATTAAAAGCACTCTCTTTTTTCTTTTCACAAAACCACTCCTATCTTGTCTGCATCTTTTTTACGAAGCGCGACCTTGCAGCCGCGCAAATTATATGCAATAGGTGATCCGAGTGCGCTCACATTAACACAAGCAATATTCTGTCCCGCAATAAAACCCATATCAAACAGTCTTCTGGAAAGAGCCGAGTCACTTTCAATTTTTGTTATAGTAGCAATTTGATTTTCTTTCATATCGGATAGTGTCATAAAATCACCTATGGTATTTTATGAAAGGAAATTTTAATAGTGCATAATTATGCTATTGAAATATTGCGATTATAATGATAGAATAGTAAAGATAAAATTTATTTTTTAAAGAGGTATAATATATGGAAAAGCTTAAGTATTTTGTTAACGGAGAATTTAAGGATTCCAAGACAGACGTCTGGTATGATCTTCACAATCCGTCAACAGGTGAAATCACAGGTCAGGCTCCTTGCTGTACAAACGATGAGGTGCTTGAGGCAATTGAGGCGGCAAAGGCTGCTTATCCCGCTTGGCGCGCAACTCCCGCAAGAAAAAGAGTACAAATTCTTTACAGGGTAAGAGAGCTTCTTCTTGAGCATATGGACGAACTTACAATGCTTGTCTGTGAAGAAAACGGAAAAACCTGGGGTGAGGCTCAGGGCGATGTAGGAAAGGCGCAGGAGGGTACAGAGCTTGCTATTCAGGCTCCGTCACTTATGATGGGTGAAAGCCTTATGGACGCGTCAACAGGCTTTGACACGGTTAAGTACCGTGAGCCTATGGGTGTTTTTGCGGGCATTGTTCCTGTCAATTTCCCGGCTATGATTCCATTCGGCTGGATGGCTCCCGTATGTGTTGCCTGCGGTAACACTATGGTGCTTAAGGCTGCGTCGCTTACACCGAGAACTGCTATGAGAATAGGTGAGCTTTATAAAGAGGCAGGTATCCCCGACGGAGTTATCAACATCGTTACCTGCTCAAGAAATGAGATTAATACAATTCTTGAACATCCTGATGTTAAGGGTATCACCTTCGTAGGCTCAACTCCCGTAGGTCTTAAGATTTACGAGAAGGCTGCGTCAACGGGTAAGAGATGTCAAGCGCTCTGCCAAGCAAAAAACCATGCTCTTATCCTTGAGGACTGTGCACTTGAAAGAACGGTCGCAGGCGTTATCAACTCCGCATACGGCTGTGCTGGTCAGAGATGTATGGCTCTTTCCTGCTGTGTTGTTCAGGAGTCAATTGCCGATAAATTTGTTGCCGAGCTTAAAGCACAGGCAAAGAATATTAACTGCGGTCCGGCGTGGGATAAGTCAACACGTCTTGGTCCTATTACATATGAAAAGCACTACAAGGAGGTCCTTGCAGATATTCAAAAGGGTATTGACGAGGGCGCAACGCTTGTGCTTGACGGACGTAATCCCGAAGTTCCCGAGGGATATGAGAACGGCTATTTTGTAGGTCCTACCATTTTTGACAACGTAACCGAGGATATGACAATCGGCAGTGACGAGGTATTCGGTCCTGTCCTCTGCATAAAGAGATGCAAGGATTTTGACGATGGACTTGCTATTATGAACGCAAATCCGTATGCGAACGGCTCAGTTATTTACACGCAGAGCGGTTACTACGCACGCCAGTTTGCAAGATTCACCGATGGCGGTCAGGTTGGTATTAACGTAGGTATTCCCGTACCTGTCGGCTTTATTCCCTTCAGCGGTCATAAGCAGAGCTTTTTCGGAGATCTCCATTGTCTTGGTAAAGACGCTTACCGTTTCTTCACAGAGAGCAAATCAGTTACACAGCACTGGTTTGACGAAGAGGAAAAGAAGGCAAAAGAGGTTGATACCTGGGACGGTCTTCTTTAATCCGAACAGACTAAGTGAAAATCATATATGTTATATCCCGAAATACATCAAGTATTTCGGGATATTTTATGGTGTTATTCAGATATGCAAAAGCACAAAAAATCGGGTAAAAAAGCTGCACCCCTGATAAAATGTAGTCAGACGTAAGAAAGGAATGGCTTTATGAATTGGATTGACAGTTTACAGCAGGCAATAAACTATATTGAGGATAATATCACCGAAAAGCTTGATATTGAAGAAATCGCGGCGCGCAGCTTTTCTTCGTCATATCACTTTCAGCGGATATTTAGTATTCTTTGCGGATATACGCTTGGAGAATATATCAGAAACCGAAGATTATCTCTTGCGGGAGCTGAGCTTCAGCGAGGTGAAATAAAGGTAATTGACGCCGCTGTAAAATACGGCTATGAAAGTCCTGACAGCTTTGCAAAGGCTTTTCAGAAATTTCACGGCGTAACTCCGTCGCAGGCAAAATTCAATTCCGTTAAGCTTAAAAACTTTTCTCGACTGTCTATAAAAATTTCATTGGAGGGTGGAAATATTTTGAATTACAAAATCGTTAAAAAGCCGGAAATTATTATAACAGGTCTTAAGAGGCGTTTTGACGGCTCACCTGCCGACAGGTATGAGCAACAGCACGGCTTTATGGTAAACGGCAACACAAGATTTATAAGATTTGCCTTGCAGGGGATGGCTAAGGACTGTGATACAGAGTACTGTGTTATTTCCGATATTGATGACAAGGGATACTCATTTACTATCGGATCGGCTATCCCTGACTTTTACAACAAACATCTCAGAGAAACGGTAGGCGAATATTCAAATTTACTTGACATTATAAAAATTCCGGAAAACACATATGTTTCGGTAGAGACTGAAAGAAGCGTATTCTGTATGGATGAACATCTTGATTTGAGAAAACGCCTTGTAAATGAGTGGCTGGCAAATTCCGATTACATTATTGCAGACGCACCTGAAATAACCATTATACATTTATACAATAATCACAAAGATAACAGCTATGTTGAATTGCTGATACCTATTGAAAAAAAGACAGATAAATAAAATATGAGAGGCAAAAGCTATTATTAGGCTTCCGCCTCTCTTTTTTATTTATTATTCATAACAGATGCCCGGCTGAACCCATACTTACCGGACTGTTGCGATACGGTCGGATACCGCAAACGAGTTTAGACACAGCTGTCGGGAATAATGATATCAAGAAGGTAAAAAGATTTATCAATTTATTTTTTAACGCATGTATTGATATACTTATTTTACTTATCTAAAAAAATATAATGCGTTTTACTTTAATGTAACGTAATTATACAACAAATATATGTTATTGTCAATACGTTATATTAACGTATCGGGTGATAAAATTGAAACAGATAACCTTTGGCGGAAATAAGAATGTTATAGGCGCACGGCTATTACAAATAAGAAAAAGCAAAAATATTTCTCAAAATGATTTAGCGGCAAAAATGCAAACGATGAATGTAAATATCGACCAGCAGATGATTAGCAAAATTGAAAAAAATCAGCGTCAGGTTACTGACTACGAATTCGCCTGCCTTTGCATTTGCCTTAAAGTAAGCGCTGACGAAATGCTGAGTGATTTTAAAAAGATGATTAAATAAGAAAGCGATTTATTTTGTGTAAAATGCTTTTATTTATAAATTTTCAAAATAAAAAAAACGATGATGTCTGTTATAATGACATCATCGGTTTTTTCTGTAATATTTTATTTACAATGACCGCAATCTTGGCAATTTCCGCAATCACAGCCGCAGGAGGATTTACCTGATTTCTTATCCTTAACCATTTTTACAACAACCGCCGCAACAACTGCTGTAACTACGAGAAGCACAATGATTGTGCCGATATTCTTTGATAAAAAAGCCAGCATAAAATCACCTTATTTCTTTTTAGACGTAATCTTAATTTCATTTGTATTAATAGTATTGCTTTCATTATATGGGCGCATAAGCATAAAGAGGATGAATGCAAGAACAACTACCGCCGCTATTACGCCGATAATATTTGCCTGCCCCATAAAGAGCATACCGAACTGATATACGATAAGTGAAACAGCGTATGCAAACACACACTGATAACCGATTGCGAAACAAGTCCATTTAGGGCTGTTCATCTCTCTTCTGATTGCACCCATTGCCGCGAAACAAGGAGCGCAGAGAAGATTGAAGATAAGGAAGGAATAACCCGCGAGGGGAGTAAGACCTTCAAAATCAAGCACACCGAATACACCTACAACCTCTTCCTTGGCGGCAAGACCCATTACAGTAGCAATTGTAGCCTTAATATTACCAAAACCGACTGGTGTGAAAATCCATTTAACAGCATTCGCAATCATACCGAGTACAGATGCCTCAAGCTCCATATCGGCATTGAATCCAAAGCCGCCGCCCTCAAGAGTACCGAAATGTGAGGTTGCCCAAATGACAATTGAAGCAAGAAGAATGATAGTGCCCGCTTTTTTGATGAAGGAGGAAGCACGCTCCCACATTGAGCGAAGAACATTACTTATAGTCGGCCAATGGTAAGCGGGAAGCTCCATTACAAACGGAGCAGGCTCGCCGGCAAACATCTTTGTCTTCTTAAGCATAATACCTGAAATAATGATTGCGGCAATACCGATAAAATACGCGCTTGGGGCAACCCACGCGGCGTTATGGAATAACGCGCCCGCGATAAGAGCGATAATCGGAAGCTTTGCGCCGCACGGAATAAATGTAGTTGTCATAATCGTCATACGCCTGTCACGTTCATTTTCAATTGTACGTGACGCCATAACACCGGGAACTCCGCATCCTGTACCGATAAGCACCGGAATGAACGATTTGCCTGAAAGACCGAAACGGCGGAAAATCCTATCCATTACAAAGGCTATACGCGCCATATATCCGCAGCTCTCAAGAAAAGCAAGGAATATAAACAACACAATCATCTGCGGAACAAAACCGAGAACAGCGCCGACACCGCCTACAATACCGTCAAGGATTAAGCCTGAAAGCCAGTCCGCGCAGTTTATCTTGTTAAGCAGATTTTCAACAAGAACGGGAATTCCCGGTACCCAGCCCTTATATGTTGAAGGATCCGGCATACCTTCGCCCTCAATTGCGGCGTCAACAAAGGAAATGTCATAGCCCTCCTCTGCGAGGGAGTCACCGTAAGAGCCATAAGCCTCCTCAAAAGCACCATAATCAGAATCATTAACTGCACTCTGAATATCCTCAGCGCCAACCACGTCTGCCTTAACCGCTTCGCCCACAGTATCGGATAATTCTTCTGTAAATATATATTTCTCCGCATAAGCGTCAACATCATCGTTATAAGCTGAACTGCCCGCAATAAACCAACCGTCGCCGAAAACGCCGTCATTTGCCCAGTCGGTCGCCCACGCTCCGACTGTAGTTACGGAAATATAATATACAATAAACATAACTAATGCAAATATAGGCAGAGCAAGAACACGGTTTGTCACAATCTTATCAATCTTATCCGAGGTTGAAAGCTTACCTGCACGCTGCTTTTTATATGCGCTCTTGATAATTGATGCGATATAAACATATCTTTCATTTGTTATAATGCTTTCGGCATCATCATCAAGCTCATTTTCAGCGTCCTTTATATCCTCTTCTATATGGTCGATAACTGTTTTGCTCAGATTCAGCTTCTCAAGGACCTTCTCGTCCCGTTCAAAAATTTTTATCGCGTACCAGCGCTGCTGCTCAGCAGGCATATTGTGAACCGCCGCCTCTTCAATATGAGCAAGCGCATGCTCCACAACACCTGAAAAGCTGTGTTGAGGCACGGTTGCATTACCGTTTGCCGCGTCAATTGCCGCCTGAGCAGCGTCCATAATTCCCGTTCCCTTAAGCGCGGAAATCTCAACAACTCTGCATCCAAGCTGGCGTGACAGCTCATCAATGCGGATTTTATCGCCGTTTTTCTTAACAACATCCATCATATTAACGGCTACAACTACAGGTATGCCAAGCTCTGTAAGCTGAGTTGTAAGATAAAGGTTTCTTTCAAGGTTTGTACCGTCAATGATGTTAAGTATAGCGTCAGGACGCTCATTAATAAGATAGTTACGCGCAACTACCTCCTCAAGAGTATAAGGGGAAAGCGAGTAAATACCCGGTAAGTCCATAATAACAACATCGTTGTGCTTTTTGAGCTTACCCTCTTTCTTTTCTACGGTAACACCCGGCCAGTTTCCGACAAACTGATTTGAGCCCGTCAGGGCGTTAAACAAGGTTGTTTTACCTGAGTTGGGGTTACCCGCAAGAGCAATTTTAATCTCCATATGTAATTCCTTTCTTCCAATCAATTAGCGACAACTAACCGCTTTCTATAAAAAACAGGGATTTCCCCCTGCAAATTTAAGTACTATTCAATCTCAATCATTTCAGCGTCTGCCTTACGAAGTGAAAGCTCATAGCCTCGAACAGTAATCTCAATCGGATCACCTAAAGGGGCAACCTTGCGAATATAGATACTGATACCCTTTGTGATACCCATATCCATAATACGGCGCTTAACAGCACCTTCGCCGTGGAGCTTAACAACAGTTACGGTATCCCCGATTTTAGCCTGTCTTAAAGTTTTCATATCATTAACCTCCATTTTGTTTAGATGAAAATTACACCATAATCTTTGAAGCCATTTCCTTACTGATTGCAACACGCGAACCCTTTACATTTACAATCAGATTACCCGCAAGCGAGGAAATTACTCTTATACTGCCCCCGACTACAAAGCCGAGATTTTCAAGATGCGAACGCACCTCTGATTTTCCGCCGATTTTTAAAATTGTTAAATCACTGCCCGCATCGGCATATGTAAGCGGCATCATAATTATCACTCACTTTCATTAAAGCAGTAGAAAAGCTGTCAAAATAAATTAAGTTAGCTGTTTCTAACCGCCTATATGTTAGCACTAACTAACTTGTTTGTCAAGGAAAATTTTAAAAATTTTTCATTTTCTTCCTTAAGCAGTATATGAAGCGATAAACTTGAAAATAACTTTATTCCGTGCTATAATAAGAAAAATATAACATTTGTATTGGATGTGTATTTATGAAAATTCACGAATCAGCGGAAAACTATTTGGAAACTATTCTTATGATAAAGAATAAAAAGGGCGCCGTGCGCTCAATTGACATAGCAAATGAGCTTGAATTTTCAAAACCGAGCGTCAGCGTGGCAATGAAAAATCTGAGAGAAAACGGCTACATTGACGTTGACGCAAACGGATATATCACACTCCTTGAAAGCGGAAAGGAAATCGCGGAAAAGATGTATGAGCGTCACACAACGCTCTCAAACTGGCTTATCGGTCTCGGGGTTAATCCGGAAACCGCAGTTGAGGACGCGTGCAGAATTGAGCATATAATCAGCGCGGAAAGCTTTGAAGCGATTAAAAAGCTCGCGAAATGATTTACATCATAAAAATATATATAGAATTGACAAATCCCCCTAAGGCAGATTAAAAACAAACTGCTCAGGGGGATTATATTATTTCTTTACTCTTTTTCTCAATATAAGCGTTGAGGCTAACATTACAAAAAAGCATACAATCAAATATATCGGAAAACAGATAATACCGAATCTGTCTGAAACCCAGCCGAAAATTATCGGCGTAAAAAGTATAGCGGTATATGCAAAACCCATTTGAGTTCCTATAACCGCCTGTGAGATTTTATCGTCAAAATATTTGACGGTAAGCTGAGTCATATTCGGGAAAAACGGTCCGTTTCCGAAACCGACAAGAAACAGACCTGTAACAGCGGCAATCGTATTCTGAAATACAAATAGAATTATAATGGCGGCAAGAGTGAGCGCCTGCCCTATGTAAATTACCGTTTCACAGGATAATCTTTTTACGGCTATTCCCGAAACAAACCTGCCCAAAGCAAGTCCGATAAAATAAAATGTAATAATTCTTGCTCCGTATTCCGGGGAAAGACCTTTGGCATTTACAAGATATGTACTGCCCCATACAAGACATATTGACTCAATAGCGCACGAGCCGATAAAGGCAAGCCATTGTATCCTTACGGCTGGATTTTGAAATAAAACGGAAAATTTGACAGAAACCTTTTCCACAGAAGATTTTTCGTATTCCGTATTGTCCGCCCTTTTCCATAACGGCAGAGAGAGAACAAGAATAATCAATATAGTAAGCTGAATAAAAAACATCGCTCTGTATCCGTTTCGCCATTGCATACCGTTTTTCAGAAAGAGCGACATAATATACGGGCTCAACGCAACGCCGATACCGTACGAGCAGTGGAGAAAATTCATATGCGCCGCACTGTAATGCTTTGCGACGTAGTTGTTGAGGGCAACATCAATAGAACCGGCGCCTATTCCCTGCGGTACAGCAAAGAGACACAACCAAAGCATATTTTTTGAAAATGAAAAGCCGAACAAAGCGGTAACGGTTAACGCCGTACTGAAAACAGTAACAGGGGCGGTTTTAAATCTGTTTACAATTTTTTCACTCATAAAGCTGGATATGATTGTTCCTACGGATATAATAAACGAAACTAAGCTTACATTTGAAACATCAACGCCAAGCTCGGTATATATCGCGGGCCATGCGCTTCCTAAAATGGAATCGGGAACACCCAGCCCGATATAAGAAATAAAAATAACAATTAATATAACTGTTGTAACCACAAAGAATCTCCCTAATATAACATAAATTATTATATCATATCATTTATACCTATATCACTTTTGCCGTTCCAAAATATTTTTATATTACATCCTCTTTAATAATATCCTTTTTCCATGTTTTCTGCGGATGGAGGCAAACGAAATTTTCAATGCTTATATTAGCGGCGTGTCTTATCCAAAGCGCATACGCGGGGAGATTTCTGAATCTCCAGCCCTCCGGATATTCCTTCGCATATTCCGGAATAAATAAGCGCCTGTCAACCGTTTCGGGAATGTCGGCATAATCAAGCCTGATATTTTTAAGAGTGACATTTTCCACTCTTTTTATTCTGCCTCTCTGCTTATAACCCGCAATAATTACAGGCAGTTCAACCCCTGTTGCCTTAACATCGGTAATAATTATATCGCTTACACTGCTTTTGCCGTCAAAGAGCTTTTTGGAATGCTCACCGCCCTTTTGCGCTTTCACGCCGAACTCAATTGCGTTCGCGCTCTGAGTATTAACAAGGCTTGCGCGGTTGCGGTTGGCAAGGCGGATAAATACAGGACAGGTGCATCTTTCCATCGTGATATTGCGTACACGGATATTACTGAGAGCCGTTCCGTCACACGCCTCAAGGGAAATTCCCGACACACTGCCGGGGTAAAGGTCTGTCATAAGAAGTCTGCAATCCTCAATTGTGATATCACTTATATCATACGTAGTTTCCGTACCTACCTTAACGGCATTTGTTCTGCTGATTATTTCACAGTCGGTTATCTTAATATTGCTCATTGCGTTATTGTTACCAAGCCATACAGCGTTTTTAATTACGATACCATCGTCGGCAGTTGAAATAAAGCAATGCCTAATATCTACATTGTTTGAACCCGCAATGTCAATCCCGTCCGCGTTTGCAACATTTCTGTTGTTGCTTATTATAAAATTCTTAATAAGAACATTATTACAGTTTGAGAGCTTAAGCGTCCAGTAAGGGCTGTTTTCAATAATAAAATTATCAAAGGTAATATTACTGCATTCCCTGATAGAAACAGGTCCGCCGTACTTGCTCGGATGAGGAAAACGCAACTGTGAGCGATAGTCACGGCGCATTTCAATTACGTCAATATATTTTGCGGGAGATGTATTGTTCCTGTCAGCAACAGGCCGTCTGCCGTAAAGATGTCCGTTGCACCTGAGCCTTCCGCCTCCCGTAAAAACGATATCATGTTCATTTTCAGCGTAAATCAGCGCCTGCTTTTCCTCAAAGCCCTTGCCGTCAACCCTCGCCGTAATTGAAGAATCCCTTGCAATAAAAAATGTTACACCCGATTTAAGTGTAACAGTGCCTGAAATATAATCGCCTCCTGAAATCAGCACCGTTCCCCCTGCCCTGCCTGCATCTGAAACAGCTTTATTAATAAATTGGGCATTATCATCGTTTGAAACATCGGCGCCGTAATCACGAATATCAAAAATATTCTCACAAGGCGATTCTTGATTATAAATATATTTTTCCTCAGGATAGTAGGAGGAAAAGTCAAAGTCCCTGATTTCGGTATAAGGCTCGCCCTCGGTTACACGTATATCCTTACCGAAAAACAGGGTATTCAGCTTATCTAAGACATTTCTTCTTTTTTTTGACATATCGTAAATTCCCCGACCATCAATTCATTGCAATATATTATACCAAAAATCTTCACTAAAGTAAATACTGTTTATTGTGTCTGTTAAGGTGTATAATTATATTACAGGGGAACCTGATTATTAATCAAGGAGGCTGAAATTATGATTAATATTACAGCACGGGGTTTTGAACTGAAACAGGGAGTAAAAAACGGAATAGACAAGGAGCTTAAAAGGATTGAAAAAATGCTCCCCGAGTCCGCGTCATTTGACGTCACTCTATCAAAGAAAAAAGACGGATATAAGTGCGATATAACTGTTATAAATGTCGGCTCCTTCATACGAGGTGAGGCAGAGGCTGACAGGATTGAGCCTGTAATTGATATGACTGTCGACGACCTGAAGAGAAAAATCAGAAAGCTAAAAACATATCTGGTTGATAAGAAAAGAAAGGGTGCAATTGATGAAATTGTTACAGCCTTTGAGCCTTTTGATGATGAAATCAGTATGGAAAACTTTGAGCAGTACGATGCGTCATCAGCAGAAATAAAAAGGAAAAAAAGTATATCTCTTCAAATGATGACAGACGACGAGGCAATCGTTCAAATGGAAATGCTCGGTCACAGCTTTTTTGTATATCTCGGAATTGACGGCAAAACAAAAATTATCTATAAACGTATTAAAGGCTACGGACTTCTGATATGTGAGTAAAAAATAAGCGGTGAGCTGATTGCTCACCGCTTTAATTTATGTTTCTTATTTATTAATCTGCTTTGAATATTTTGCAAGATAAACCGTTCTCATAAGGAAACACTCTGTCTTTGGAACGTAATGCGGACGGTTGAAGATATCAACATCAACAGCAGCTTCGCAGCCCTTTTCCATAATAATTTCAAGCGCCTGCATATCGCCTGTACTGTTGCCCGTTACAAGAGCGCCGTTGCCCTCTATAAGGACGGCGTTTCTTGAGCTGATACCTTCTGCAATCTCCTCTGCACACTCATCTGTATCGCCGTCAATCCAAGCACAATTTTTAACATCAACGCCGACAATCTGAGCAAAATCGTCAATCATCGGATACATTGTCTCTCCAAGGCAGGATACCGCAACAATATAAGGATTAGTCAGATGATTAATCATTGTGCAGTCCTCATTTTGATAAATAGCTCTGTGAAGCTTTGCACACTTTGGAGCAATGCCGTTTACGGCAAGACCCGTTTCAATATCAACGTCGACCTTCTTACCGCCGTCATATGTCAATGTGAAAATATGACCGTTTCTGATTGACGAGCCAAGGTCGCAGATTGATTCGGGCATTTCGCCTGCATCATTTTTATTGAGAAAATAATTTCTCTTAGCTTCCTCTGAATATACCTTATCCCATGAATGACGAAGATAGTTATCCTTAATTACCTTTTCACAGCATTTTTCAAGAGTTTCTGCCACATTAAAAGCTTCCTCATAGCTGTTGCCCAAGCAAAGCGTGCCGTGATGCATAAGCATAAACGCGCGGCAACTCGGATTCATCATCATGCACTTTTCAACCTTTTTACGAAGAGGATTAGTGGTTGACATTGCATACTCCGCAACAGGAACTATATCGCCGAGAACAGGTTTGTACTCGTTATACACATTTCTGATTTCCATACCGGTAATGCTGACAATTGTTGCAGCCTTCTGGTGAGTATGGATAACAAAATCAACAAGCGGGTGATGCTTGTATGAATCAGCGTGAATACCCTTTTCAGACGACGGCTTAATATCGCCCTCATGTGAGCAGTCGTCAATATTAACAACAACAACCTCATCGGGAGTAAGCGTATCATACGCACGTCCGGACGGAGTAATAACGAACTGAGTATCACTGATTCTTGCTGAAACATTACCCCATGTGCGAGCAATTAAGCCTGTTTCAAGAAGCTTTTTACCAGCCTCAACAACTAATCTTTTTGCTTCTTCAATTTCGTAAGCCATAAATAATTTTTCTCCTTAAAATTATTTCAGATTAATAGTCAATTTTCTCGCACTTGGAAAGTACATTGTCAAAACGACGGATACATTCGTCAATATCCTCTTCTGTATAAGCGGATGAAGTATAAAGACGTGAGCCAGCAAGCGTTACAAGACCCTCTGCCATATAAGCAGCGCCCATATACTGCATCTCTGTCTGACGGATACCTGTCTGCTTAAGTACGGTAGGAATTGTCCATGGTTTCTTCCAGTCAACCTTAAAGTGCATTGTAGCAACTGTGTGAAGATGACATACGGAACCGATGTTATAACAAACGAACGGAAGGTCATACTTCTTGATTGACTCATTAATACCTTTAACAAGTCTGTCAGCCATCTGACCGGCAACCTGGCAAGCGTTTCTCTTTTCAATCTCGCATATTACCGTATAACCGGCACAGCAGGAAATAGGAGTAGCAGCCATTGTACCGCCGCACATAGCCTTATGAATTTTCTTACCCTCTGCCTTATCAAGACCTGCGCCGAGATACTTCATAACCTCTCTGTGACCGCCGATACCGCCTGCACCCGGATAACCGCCTGCGATAATCTTACCGAAAATTGTGATATCAGGATCAATACCGTAATAGCCCTGAGCGCCTGAAAGTCCGATACGGAAGCCTGATACTACCTCGTCGCAAACGAGAAGAGCGCCGTATTTGCGGCAAAGAGCCTGAACGCCCTTCGGGAAGTCCTTATCTACAGGACGGGTTGCTGATTCGGGACCGATCGGCTCAATGAATACAGCAGCCGTGCCGCCGCGGAACTTATTGATAATGAGCTTTTTCTCAAGGCTCTTAAGGTCATTCGGGAAAAATTCCTGAGTATGCTTGAATACAAACATAGGAACACCATGTGACTGCATATTAAGAGTACCGGGAACACGCATACCCCATGCAAGCTGGTCAGACCAGCCGTGATAAGCGCCGCCCATTTTAATAATATTCTTATGACCTGTTGCAAGACGCGCTACACGAACCGCACACATACAAGCCTCAGTACCTGATCCGAGCATACGGAACATTTCAACTGACGGAACACACTCTGAAATCTTCTTTGCAAGCTTATACTCGTACGGATGGAAAAGACCTGTTGAAGGACCGCAGTCATCCAGAAGCTCTTTAACCTTTTCCTTAACAACATCGTCATTTGAGCCGATAATTGTAGGACCGCCCGCCTGAAGGAAATCGAAATACTCATTACCGTCGATATCATAAAGCTTATTACCCTTTGCCTTAGTCATAACAATCGGGAAAGGATAGTTAAAAGCAAGGTTATGCTGAACACCGCCGGGAATAACCTGCTTTGCTTCGGAAATCATTTCCTTTGACTTAGCGCACTTCTTATCGAAATATTCATCTTCATACTTCTTAAGAGCGTCACGGTTGATTGAATAAACTGGTTTTTTGATGAGCGCGTCAAGACGAGCTGTGAGAATCGCTGCATCGGGATACTCTGAAATAGCAAATCTTGTATCCATTAAATAAGCCCCCTTAAATATTTTTTAGTGTGAGCAGCCGCTCACCAATGCGGTGTGAGTATCTGCTCACTAATTTTACATTTTAAGTATATCACTTTTTAACGATTTGTCAAATACATTTCGGTTAAAATTTAGTCATATTTATTGCAAAAAAATAAAAATAATGGTAGTATACATTTAATAATAACAAGAAAAGTGAGGGAGATTTGTAGACCTTGTACAAATCGTGAACTGCCTTTTTGTGCAATGCTACAAAATTCATCAAATGCCTGAAAAAAAATATCACAAGGACGCTTTTGAAAGAGCAGACGACGAGAGGAAAAATTTAATTCTTGAAGTCGGCATTGAGGAATTTTCGTCAAAGGGATATGAAAACGCCAATATAAATGTCATCGCAAAAAGAGCCGGCATATCAATAGGACTTATGTACAAGTATTTTGCAACAAAAGAGGATCTATTCATAACCTGTCTCAGGCACGGTATGGATATACTTGAAAAAGCTCTTTATGATATTATGATAAGCGACGACAAGCTGCTTATCAAGGCAGAAAAGCTGATTCGCACCATATGTATGCATTCAAAAAAGAATTCAAATTATATCAAGATGTATAATGAAATCAGCTCCGAAAAAGGCTCTGCCGAAAGAATAAGAGCTATCGTTGAGGAAATTGAGAGTAAGCGAAGCTCAATTTATATAACCTCCATCGGTCGCGCGCTTTCGAGCGGTGACGTACGCTCGGATCTTAATCCGCGTCTTTTCGCGCTGTTTCTTGACAGCCTGCTGACTTCTCTGCAGTTTGCATACACCTGTGACTATTACAGGGAAAAATTCAGAATATATACAGGCGTTGATGTCAATGAGGCTGATGATGAGCAGATTATAACTCAGCTTCTTAAATTTATTGAATCGGCATTCACATTCAGTAAATAAACAATACTTTTCTATAATTAGGAGGACTAATATGAGCAAGTACGTAATTACCTATGACATCGGAACAACAGGTATCAAAACCTGCTTAATTGAGATTGACAAGACTATAAATATTCTTGCTTCCTCAACAGAAGGCTATGGACTGTATGTTGACGAGGAAACAGGAGTTAAAGGCGGAGCCGAGCAGGACGCGGACGAATGGTGGGAGGCAATGTGCGTTACCACAAAGACCGTATTTGAAAAAGCTCCGAATATAAAAAAAGAGCAGATTGAGGGTATCAGCTTTTGTTCAGCGATGCAGGGTCTTGTACTTGTAGACAAGGAAGGTAAATGTATACGCCGTCCCATGACATATATGGACCAAAGAGCGAGGGAAGAACTTAAGAAAGGTATCGCCTACGGCGTTCAGATTGCTGGCGCAGAGGTAACAAAGCTTTTAAAATATTTGAAATACACAGGCGCTGTTTCATCCTCTGTTAAGGACCCCATCTGGAAATACAAATGGGTAGAGGCTCACGAGCCTGAAAACTTTAAAAAGATTTACAAGTGGCTTGATATTAAGGAGTATCTTATCTGCCGCGCAAGCGGTGAATTTGTTATGACAACAGACTCTGCCTTTGCGACACTCCTTTACGATACCAGAAAGGGACACGAGGGTTGGTGCAAGCCGATTTGCGATATGGTCGGCGTAAATATAAATCATCTTCCCCCTATTAAAAAGTGTACGGAAAAAGTGGGCGAGATAACCAAGCAGGCTGCTCAGGAGCTTGGTCTCGCCGCAGGGACTGCCGTTTACGGAGGCGGAGGCGACGCCTCGCTTATCGGTGTAGGCGCAGGCGCTGTTGAAAACGGGGATACCCATATTTACTCAGGAACATCAGGCTGGGTAGGTACTGTCTGCAAGGAACAGACAGTGGACGCCGGAGCCATGATGGCAGCGATTGTCGGCGCTGACCCCGAATCGTATAATTATTTCGGTGAGCTTGAAACCTCCAATAAATGCGTCGGCTGGGTCAAGGATCACCTTGCTCTTGATGAAATCGGCGTATACCTTAAAAAATACGGCAACGCTGCCGACAGTCTTGAACAGACTGAATTCAATATGTATGACTATCTTGAGGAGGTTATTGACTCTATCCCCGCAGGCTCAAACGGAGTAATTTTCACGCCGTGGCTGCACGGAAACCGCTGTCCCTTTGAAGATCCTAACGCCGCCGGAATGTTCTTCAACATCCGCCTGGAAACAGGCAAAACCGAGCTTATCCGTTCGGTAGTCGAAGGCATCTGTTTCCATATGCGCTGGATGCTTGAAAGACAGGAAAAGAAGGTTAAAACCTCAAAGGCTGTCCGTTTCTGCGGAGGCGGTGCTCTGGGAGCAACCACCTGCCAGATTCTCGCGGACATTTTACAAAGAGATGTCGAGGTTGTAGACTCTCCTCAGAACATCGGCGCTGTCGGAGCGGCGGCATGTATAGCGGTAGGCACAGGAATTATTCCCACAATGAAGGATGTTAAAAAGCTCATTCCCGCAAAGATGGTTTATCATCCGAATTTGAAGCATAAGGCTGTTTACGACAAAAACTTTAAGGTATATAAAAATCTTTATAAGTGCAACAAGGAAAATTTTGCGATTCTTAACGGATAATATATCAATTCATTAATATTACTGTATTTTTCTATTTTTTTGTTTTAACTCTTGAATAATATTCTATAACTTTATAGTATTAAATTATACTACAAATATTTTTATGATTGGAGATGTTTCCAATGCATTAATTAAGTTTGTATAAATTTATGGTATTTTTAATTTATAATAAAATAATCAGGAGTAAAAATAAATGAAAAAAATTATATCTTTATTGTCAGTTTTATCACTATTGTTATTTATATGTCCAATTAATGTTATGGCATATCAACCAATAGATAGTCAATTACTTAGTAGGGGATAGCCAAATGAACTTATTCAAATTATGCTTTAGGAAGAAAAAGAAGATTTAATATTTGATAACTGTTACTACGAATCATCAAACGTATATAATTACGATGAAAAAGGAAATCTCATTAATGTAACTACATTTGATGAAAATGCTATAATTCCCATTGGGCAAATTAAAACTTCTACTTTATCGTTAAGAATCACTACAAGTAAAAGCGGTTCCAATACAAAAGTAACATTAAATTATGATTGGTTAAAATTGCCCCTAAACCGATATCAAGATCCAATTTGTATTTCATGGGATAGCAATATTTTTTCATACAAAAGTGGAACTTTTAAGAAATTAGATAAATTCACAAAAATAATTAATGGTACACAATATACTCACTCAAGTTCAACATCATATGCTGATGCAAGCTTTAATTATATTACTTGGTATGCGGATTTGAAAGGATACACAGCACTTCCCGAACAGTTGTTTGGGTATGGTACATTTACACTTACTCCAATAAAGAGTGGAAAATCAACTAAAATTTATGGACATTATGTACATGCAAAAACAGGTTTAGGAATATCCCTTGCGTATAAAGGAGCTGGTTTTTCAATCTCAGGAGCATCCACTTATGATGAGATGGAAACAGATATTACAATCAAAAGTTAGGAAGTGATGATATGGATAATGATAAAAAGGAGCCAAGCAGCAGCAACATCTCTTATGAAAAATTGTTAGAAAAAATATTGTTAAATCAGAAAAAATCACAAAATCTTTCAATAGCAATTATAGTCCTTTTACTTGCAATCATTGTTATTAAATTATTTGTAACAGGATGATAATTTACATCTATATTTAAAAGCTTGATATAAAATAGTATCAGGCTTTTATTTTTTCTATCAGCTTTCTGATAAAACTTATTAACAGTTTTATTAGCATACCAAAAAGCAATCCAAAAAACGATACAACAAAAAATACTAAAATATACATTGCAAGCTCTTCACTGTCAAATCTTGCAAAATCGGAATAATCTGCAAATCCCATAGGAACAAACATAATCCCTGCTGCAACAGGAATAAAAAGCTTGAGCTTGCCTTTAATAAATCCTACACTGATTGAATTAACAAAGGTGGCTAAAATATAAAAAAATATTATTCCCATTTCGTCACCGGAACCTGCTGTAAGTGGAATGCCGTAAAAAACCGTAAGCTGCACAATAACAAAAACTGTAATCATTACATAATACAAGGTATTGATTGTGTTGTTTGATTTTTTCATAGTGTCAACGATTACCACGTTTGAATTGTCAATAATTTTGTCTTTATCTATTTTTTCTCCCGTCAAAAGCTCATTAACCGAAACACCTAACACTTTACAAAGTGGTATAAGCATTAGAATATCAGGATATCCCTTTCCTGTTTCCCAACGTGATATTGCCTTGTCCGTGACATTGAGCTTTTCTGCAAGCTGTTTTTGAGTCAGGTTATTTTCTTTCCTGAGCTGAGCAATAAATGTGCCTGTCGCATTATTATTCATATTAATCACCTCACCTTAATTTTAACAATATGTTTCATTTTTGTCACCCTATGAATCGTAGAATTCCTATATTCTTGATTATTTGTAGCGATTTAATATATAATGGTTGCAGAAAGGTAATGTGATTAATATGAAAGCAGTTATTTTTGATATGGACGGTGTGATGTTTGACACCGAACGTTTAGGCATAAACGCTTGGAATTACGCAGGCAAAAAAATGAATATGAATCAAACAGAAGATATTGTTTATAAGGCTCTCGGCGTAAACGTAAAAACCGTAAACAAGCTTTTAAAGAAAGAATACGGTCAGGACTTTGACCTTGAGCTTTTCAGAAAATACTGCGATGAATATACCGATAAATTTTTCAGCGAAAACAAGGTACCTGTAAAAAAGGGATTGTACCGTATTCTCCGCTATTTAAAAGATAATAATTTCAAAACCGCTATCGCGTCTTCAAGCAATAAAAGCACCATAGCAAGAAATCTGGAAAGCGCCGATATATGCGGTTTCTTTGATGTTATAATCAGCGGCGATATGATTGAAAAATCAAAGCCTGCGCCTGATATTTACATTAAATCGGCAATACTTTTGGGTCTATCCCCCGCTGAATGTTATGCTGTTGAGGATTCAAAAAACGGCTTGCTTTCAGCCTGCCGCGCGGGTTGTAAGGTGATTATGGTGCCAGACCTGTGGCAGGGTGATGATGAAACCGACAAATTTATAATTGCAAAGTGCAAGGACTTGGATGAAGTAATTAAATTTATTAATTAAAGCAGCAAATCGCTATTTGGGAGAATGAAAATGCGGATAAGACGATTTAAGGAAAGTGATGCTGATGAGCTTTCTGATTTAATTGCTAAAACATTACGAATCACGAATAGTAAAGACTATTCAAATGAATATATAGAAGATAATGTTAAAACCTTTTCACCTGAATTTTTAATTAACCATTCACAGTGGACTCATTTATATGTGGTTTGTGAAAAAAAATAAAATGATTGGCTGCGGCGCAATTGGTCCTTACTATGGTAAAGAAGATGAAAGCAGTTTATTTACTGTGTTTGTACTTCCCGAATATCAAGGAAAAGGAATAGGAAGAAAAATCATTGAAGCACTTGAACAGGATGACTATTTTTTAAGAGCCGAACGAATTGAAATACCCGCGTCTGTTACAGCAACACCTTTCTACATAAAAATGGGATACAATTATAAAAACGGCATATGCGAGCCTGATGAAGAAGGTTTATTAAGGCTTGAAAAATTCAAAAATAATCATTAATATTACTGGTTTTTATGAATAAATTAATGATAGTTTTTATCGGCGTTTCAGCTTTTTTAGTGTTGATACTTGTTATTGCTTTATAAAAAGATTGTATTTAAGCGATAAATCCAATCAAGATAATATTCCTCAAAGCAATATCCCTGAATATAATAATGGTTCAGGTGATATTGAAACACCGATACTTACAAATCACGCGTCGATGAGAATGCAGGAAAGATTAGGCGTTTGCGGAAACGCACAGATTGCATTAATGAATGAAGCGTTTAAGTATGGAAGAACTGCTGACAGGTCAAACGGAGATATAAGAATCAAGCTTGAAGATGCCCAGCGCAAATATGACGAAGAAACGGTTGCTAAATTTCATAAAGGCTCAATTTTTATATTTACTGCTGAAGATAATATATAAAAACCGTTTATCCGTTTGATAACCATAAATATTTGAATTGATTTTAAATAAATATATATGCGAATGTTTATTTTAATTTGAAATTAACGGCAATTGTTTCAGAAAAATTTTGTCCGGATATTTATATGGGGATAGAGCAATGGATGATAGGGTTTATGGAGCAATTCTTGAAAAAGATGAGGGGTATTATACCTACCTTAATAATATATTTGACGGTATTAACAATATACAAAAAGAATATCTCCAAAGAAAAAATTTTGGAATATGATTTACCTCATGCAGACGGATACAAAGGCTTCTGGGAAAATTCTCTTTCAATTCAGCACCCTCTTGCAAGCATTGAATTAGTCGAATGGGATTCAAGCGAGGCACTGATTTTCAGTGATAATAAAGAAATAATAGATTCCTTTAGAAAAGCCTTTCCTCTCAGTGAAGATTTGGCGTTATACAATCAAAGGTAAATTTTTAAAAATATTAACAATATACTTTTAAAACGTATAAACAATGACATTAAAAGGCTCAGATATTATTCTGAGCCTTTCATTATTACATGATATCCGTTGGCTAATACTCATCGCTTTGAAAAATAAGGTTTCCGTTCTCGTCCCAGCTTGTTTCAAACGCCTTAGTATATTCATTGCCGTTTTGCGATTTGAATTTTTTAGTCTTTTCATCATATTTAAGACTTTTGGATGTATCTATATACAAATAACCGTTTTTATTGATAAAGCATATATCCGCCTCATAAAATAAATTATTTCTGTCGGTAAGATAATATTCCTTTGTATTTCCTACAGTATGGGTTTTATCCTCAATAGTTTTACAATAGTAGTAATACTTTTTTCCGTCGGCAGTATAATAAGGCATATAGTCGCTGCTTGAATAAAAGTATCCCTTTTTATCAAAATATCCGTAGTCAATACGCACCTTTTTCTGCCCGTCAGCGCCATCAAAATTAACCCTTTCAAGTGTATCACCAAGGGATTTAACAGCAATGAATTTATCGTTTCTATCATATATAGAGATACTTTTAAACGGTTTGCCGGACAGCATAAAATACCAGTCGTCAAAAACATATTTTGTTGACATATCATATGAATCAAGCAGCGTTTCCTTAACATTGTCAAAATAACTTCCGAGAATGCTAAGGCTTTCCTGATATTCCTCCCTTGTCATTTCAGGCTGCTCAACCGCTACCCCTGTCAGCTTTGCGATTTTGGTGCTGCTCATATTTCTGTCTGTGTTTATTATTTCGGTAACCTTATCAATCTGATTGTATAATTCCGTATTTTTTTCATTACCCTTAATCGCACGGTATCCCTCTGTACGTTTAAAGGAACCCTCTCCGAAAACGTACTCAAACTCATAAGAGCAATTCTCTGTTTCAGATAATTTATATGTAATTTTTATGCCGGTTGGTTTAATTTCTTTGTAAAAATCATATTTTTCTATATTATTGAGCTTACTGGTTTCATACTGATAAAATTTATTTTCCCTGTCCTCCTTAACCTCTAAAAATGACGTTGAAGGTCTGTCATAGCTGTTATCAAAGTAATAAATACGTGGCGATAACCTGATATTGCAAAACTCCTGGTCATAATAATCCATTTCCACTCTTTTATCTATGCCTTCCTCAAGAAACTCTTTGCCCGCTTTATTTTCCGCAGACTGCAATGATTCGGACTGACCTATTTTTTCATAAAGCTCCGCCATCTCATCGTCCATAGAATCAAGCTCTTCCTGATAATCTTTTCTTATTTCCTTTTTGCTTTTTGTTGATTGAAAGCCGATATCAATGCTGACAAGATTTTTTGTATATAAATATCCCGTAAGATGATCATCCTTGTCTCTGTTTTCGGTAAAATCATAATTGCTCTTCTCTATAAAATCAATAATTTCCTCTTTTGTATCGCACTTTTCCGATAATTCCAAAACATAATCATACGCATCATAATATTCACTCTTTATCGTATTCAAATCAGCGCTGCACTTGACTGAAAACAGCACGCACAGCACAATTGACGTCAAAGAAAAGCCGCTTGCAACTCCTATGATTACGTGCCTGATTCGATTGTCAAATTTTTTGTTGGCAAGACATTTTACTTTAATATTATAAATAAATGAAAATATAAAAGTAACTATTGAAGCAAGAGATACAAGTAAAACGGCGAGAATGACCTTTTCCTCGCTCGGATAATTTGTCGCGCCGGGTATATCTGTTTTAAAAATAAAATTTATGAGATTCGGCAGACTGTCACTCATCTTTTTATCAAGCTCAATTAGTATGAAATAATTAAAAACGCCTGTGGCGCCTATACCTAAAAGCGAAAGAATAACAGGAACTATTTTGTTTCTGAAAAGCGACAGGGCTGAATAAGCAAACATAATCGCAAACGAAAAACAGGAAGCCCCTAAAATTAATGCGTACAAGCCTACATCATAAAACACATATTGCTTTAATAGATAAAATACTCCTCCAAGCAGACCAAACCAGATTAAAAGAAAAATCATATCGGCGGCAGGGTTATAAAAATCATTATGAAGTTCACCGAACTGTACGGCAACCGTGTCAGTATCGCCCATTGCACAAGCTGCCTTTTCCTCCGACGCCTGATCATCGTATCCGATTTCCTTATAAAAATTTATCCTTTCGTCAATATGGGATTCAAGCTCGGTTGATACAATTTTCTTTGCTCCGGAATTATAAATTTTTTCCGTAGCTTTACCTAAATAATCCTTTTTATTCATATTTCCTCCTCTTGTATGGCATTACTCAGGCAAAGTGCAAAACCTTTTTAACAGTAACCGTAAATTCCTCAAATTCCTCAGTTTTACTGTCAAGCTGCTTAAGTCCCTTTTTAGTTATATGATAATATTTTTTCTTTCTGCCCGAGGAATTGTCCCAGTAGCTTTCAAGAAATCTTTCCTTTTCCATTGCGTGCAAAATCGGATAAAGCGTACCTTCCTTCAGAGAAAAAACATTATCGCTTCTTGTCTCAAGTGTTTTAATAATTTTATATCCATACATATCTTCACTTTTAAGCACGGATAAAACCATAATAGGAATCGTACCCGTTGAAAGCTCTTTACTGATTTTCATAAAATTACCTCCTATTTATACAATTATCGTCTATACATAGATGTTCTATGTATAATCATAGCATATTATCCAACATTTGTCAACATATCTTTATATATAAAAAGCTCCGCACATTTTGTACGGAGTTCAACCTGTAAAAAATGGGCTGTCTCACACAAGTGAGGCAGCCCGTTAACACTTTTATTTAATATCAGTCTGCATTCGGAGCATAGTAATCGACAAGCTTTGTAAGCTTATTATACTTCTCAATTGAGTTTTCCGCTGCGATAGCAAAGAGTTCTTCCGCTTTGCCTGGGAATGATCTCTTGAGAGCAGAGTATCTTGTTTCACCCTCAATGAACTCAACATAATCGGCTGACGGAGCCTTGCTGTCAAGGGAGAACGGATTTTTGCCGTCCGCGATAAGAGCAGGATTATAGCGGAAGAGATTCCAATAACCTGCGGCAACCGCCTTCTTCTGCTCTGTCTGATTGAACGGCATCTTAATACCGTGGTTAATACAGGGAGCATAGCAGATGATGATTGAAGGTCCGTTATATGCGGCAGCCTCCTGGAATGCCTTTAAGCACTGAGCAGGATTTGCGCCCATTGCAACCTG
Organism: uncultured Clostridia bacterium; assembly: GCA_947627725.1. Lineage (GTDB taxonomy): Bacteria > Bacillota > Clostridia > Oscillospirales > Acutalibacteraceae > Eubacterium_R. The sequence goes on from CANQXE010000024.1 coordinate 25,241, forward strand.
TGCTACGTAAACATATCCGTAGCTCATAGCAATCTGAGCAAGATCCTTTTTCTTTACAACCTTACCTGATGCCGCAAACTTGGCAACAGCGCCTGTCGGTGTAGCCTTTGAAGCCTGACCGCCTGTGTTTGAGTAAACCTCCGTGTCAAATACTACGATATTTACATCCTCGTTAGCGGCAATAACATGGTCAAGACCGCCGAAGCCGATATCGTATGCCCAGCCGTCTCCGCCGAAAATGAACTGATACTTTTTAGCGGCGTAATCCGCGTCCTTAAGGAAGTCAGCGGCAGCGTCAGCAGCCTCGCCGTCAAATGAAGTATTCTGAATTGCATCAATCAAAGCGTCAGCAGCGGCTGTGTTTGTTTCAGCATCATTATAAGTATCAAGCCAAGCCTGTACCTTATCGGCAACAGGTGTGTCAAGAAGCACCTGAGCGTCCGCAGCAAGTCTTTCACGAATCTGCTTCTGAGCAAGAAGCATACCGTAACCGAACTCCGCGTTATCCTCAAAGAGTGAGTTTGACCATGCAGGACCGTGACCCTTCTTGTCAACTGTATACGGTGTTGAAGGTGCGGAACCGCCCCAGATTGAAGAACAGCCTGTTGCGTTGGCAATATACATCTTGTCACCGAAGAGCTGCGTAGCAAGCTTTGCATAAGGAGTTTCGCCGCAGCCTGCGCAAGCGCCGGAAAATTCAAGATAAGGCTTCCTGAACTGAACGCCGATTGTGTTATTTGTAAGTACCTCCGGCTTTGCGTCAGTATCAACAAGAGCGTCGAATACCTTCTGCTCGCCAAGCTGAGATGCGATAGGCTTCATTGTGAGCGCCTTAGTAGGACAAACATTTGCGCAAGAGCCGCAACCGGTACAGTCAAGAGTTGAAATGATAACCGCAAACTTATAAGGAGTTCTCTTATGGTCAACCATCTTTGTTCCCTCTGGAGCATTTGCGGCCTCGTCAGCATTAAGACATACGGGGCGAACAACCGCGTGAGGACAAACCATAGAGCAAAGGTTACACTGCGCACATTTTGTGCTGTCCCATTCAGGAACTGAGATTGCGATACCTCTCTTCTCAAACGCAGCCGAACCCTGAGGATATACACCGTCGGCACATTCAACAAATGTTGAAACAGGAAGATCGTCGCCGTGAAGTCTGCCGACAGGATCAAGAATATCCTTAACAAACTTCTTCATTTCAGGACGCTCGGTAGGAATAACAAGCTCAGCAGGCTCGTCAACAGCATCTTTCCATGATTCGGGAACATCAATCTTGACAAGCTCTTTAGAGCCTCTGTCAATACCGGCGTGGTTAGCGTTTACGATAGCCTCACCCTTCTTGGAGAACTTTTTGACAACGGCTGCCTTCATAAGCTCAATTGCCTTTTCAACAGGAAGGATATTTGAAATTGTGAAGAATGCTGACTGAAGAATTGTTGATGCTCTGCCGGGCAGACCAACCTCCTCAGCAATCTTAATACCGTTTATTGTGTAGAACTGAATATTATTTTCAGCAATATATCTCTTCATTGACGCGGGAAGCTCCTTGTCAAGCTCCTCGGGAGTCCAGATACAGTTGAGAAGAAATGTACCGCCCGGAACAATATCCTGTACCATATCATACTTGGTTACATATGACGGATTGTGGCAGGCAACGAAATTAGCCTTATTAATAAGGTATGTTGATGTTATCGGTGATGAGCCGAAACGAAGGTGAGATACTGTTATACCGCCTGATTTCTTTGAGTCATAGAAGAAATAGCCCTGCGCGTACATATCCGTATTATCACCGATAATCTTGATAGAATCCTTGTTTGCGCCTACTGTACCGTCAGATCCGAGACCCCAGAACTTACAGGAGGTTGTGCCTGCGGGAGTTGTATCCGGGCTTTCGGTAACGTCAAGTGAAAGATTTGTTACATCATCGTGGATTGAAAGTGTAAACTGCTTCTTTGGAGCGTCTGCTGCCATATTGTTGTAAACCGAAATAATATGAGCAGGTAATGTATCCTTTGAGCCGAGACCGTAGCGTCCGCCGTATACCGGAACATTCTCATACTTAGAGCCTTTAAGTGCGGCAACAACATCAAGATAAAGGGGCTCGCCGAGTGAACCCGGCTCCTTCGTTCTGTCGATAACCGAAATTGTCTTAACAGACTCGGGAATAACATCAATGAGATGCTTAACGGAAAACGGTCTGTAAAGGTGAACCTTAATCATACCAACCTTTTCACCGCGCGCGTTAAGGTAATCAACAGTCTCCTGAATCGTATCGCAGACCGAACCCATAGCAACGATAACTCTTTCAGCGTCAGCGGCTCCGTAATAATTAAAGAGCTTATAATCCGTGCCGAGCTTCTCGTTAATCTTATTCATATACATCTCTGTTGCGGCAACTGCATCGTTATAATACTTGTTGCAAGCCTCACGATGCTGGAAGAAGATGTCGCTGTTTTCAGCGGAGCCGCGAAGAACAGGTCTTTCAGGATTCAGCGCACGCGCACGGAATGCCTGAATATCCTCCATATCTACCATTGACTTCAGGTCATCGTAATCCCAAATCTCAATCTTCTGTACCTCGTGTGATGTACGGAAGCCGTCAAAGAAATGAAGGAAAGGCACACGGCTCTTAAGCGTTGAAAGGTGAGCAACGGCGCCGAGGTCCATAACCTCCTGAACATTTGCCGAACAGAGCATTGCGTAGCCTGTCTGGCGGCATGCCATAACGTCTGAATGGTCACCGAAAATATTGAGTGCGTGAGTTGAAACACAGCGTGCTGATACATGAATAACAGACGGAATGAGCTCACCAGCTATCTTATACATATTAGGAATCATAAGAAGAAGACCCTGTGATGCAGTATAAGTCGTTGTGAGAGCGCCTGCTGAAAGCGAGCCGTGAACAGCACCTGCTGCACCTGCCTCGGATTCCATTTCAGCAACCTTTACAGTCTGACCAAAAATGTTTTTTACTCCCCTTGCAGACATAGCGTCTGTTTCCTCAGCCATGTTTGATGAAGGAGTAATCGGATAAATTGCGGCAACCTCAGTGAACGCGTAACTTACGTGCGCAGCGGCAGTGTTACCGTCCATGGTTTTCTTTTTTCTTGCCATTAAAACATCCTCCTAAGTAAATAAAATATTTTAATTTATAATGTACAAGGTCAAATAAAACTACTTAACCTTGCTAATTATATCACTAATATATAATAAATTCAATCATAAAAATAAAAAAGCGGCAAGAATTTTCCCGCCGCTTTTATCTTTAGTATTTACATCATACCGCCGTCCATGATTTCTATACCGGTAACAGGCGTAATCGTTCCCTTATTTTCATTTGCCGGGATTGTTACGCTGTTTGAATAATGCGCAACGCTAATATCCTTAAGCTCAATATACGCTTTCACTTCACCCTTAACCTTTTTTATTTTAAAGGTTTCACTCTTTTTAGTGCCGTCAAGAACAATTTTCAAAGGTTCAAGCGCGGTGTATTTTTTATCTCCGTCAACCTTATAATATAAAGTCAGCTCTGTCTCCTCATCATTGTAATAAGGGAGATTAACGGTTATTGTCACATCGCGTTTTTTTGCTTTGGCGGTAGTCGTTTTTTCAGTAGTTGTCTGCTTTTGGGATGTAGTTTTATTATTCGTTTTTCTTGAAGTCGTTTCTTCGGTAGTTTCACTGCCTGTTCTGTCATTATTTCCTGCTGTTGTACTTCTTGCGCCGCCTGTCTGCGATGAGCCTGACGAAGCGCCGCCCTGTGCAGAGGTTTCTTTCTCAGACTGCTGACTGCCGTTTTCCTCCGTAACTATCTCCGTTACCGCGTTACCGTCCTTGTCTGTTACCGTTTTTCCGTTTTCATCCGTAACCGTAACGGTGACGGGCGTATCAACATATTCCGATGATGAACAAGCGGTAAAAACAAACACTACCGCGATTATCATTGAAATGGAAATTATTTTTTTCATTTTAAAAACCCCTTAAATAAATGCGTTAAATGATGCGTCGCTCGGCATCCTCCAGTCACCTCTCGGACTGAGTGAAACAGTACCGACTTTCGGTGAATCGGGAATACAGGAGCGCTTAAACTGACTGATGAAAAAGCGTTTTAAAAATACCTCAAGCCAGTGATTAATAGTATTCTCCTCGTACTTGCAGTCAAATGCCTTTAAAGCCAAAGCCGACAGCTTTTCCTTTTCAAAGCCGAAGCGTACAAAATGATAAAGGAAAAAGTCGTGCAGCTCGTACGGTCCGATATTATCCTCCGTTTTCTGAGCGATTTCGCCGTTTTCATCAGGCGGAAGAAGCTCAGGAGAAACAGGTGTATCCAGTATATCATAAAGAATAGACGATATTTCTTTACCGCTGACGCCCGCGACATATTCAACAAGATATCTTACGAGCGTTTTAGGTACTGACGCATTGACGCCGTACATTGACATATGGTCGCCGTTATAGGTACACCAGCCCATCGCGAGCTCGCTCAAATCGCCTGTGCCGACAAGAAGCTTACCGTGCTTATTAGCCATATCAAAGAGAATTTGCGTGCGCTCTCTCGCCTGTGTATTTTCATATGTGATATCCTTAACGGTCTCATCGTGACCGATATCCTTCAAATGCTGTATACAAGCGTCCTGAATACTGATTTCCTTTACGGTAACACCGAGAGCCTTCATAAGCCTTACGGCATTATCGTGAGTTCTGTCTGTCGTACCGAAGCCCGGCATTGTAATTCCGAGTATATCACTGTTATCCCTGCCGAGCATTTTCATGGTTTCAACGCAAACGAGCAGAGCAAGTGTTGAATCAAGACCGCCTGAAATACCCACAACAGCGCCCTTTGAGCCGACATGCTCAATACGTTTCGCAAGCCCCGACGCCTGAATCGCAAAGATTTCCTTACAACGCTCACGCCTTTTTTCGTTGTCGGCAGGGACAAACGGATGAGGGTCTGTAAAGCGGTATTTTAAATCGTTGCTCTCATTTTCCAAAGCATAACAAGCGCAATAACAGACCGTACTGTTATCAAAGCTCATATTTTTTTGGCGGAGCGTATTAAGCTTTTCAACATCAATATCTGCTATGGTGACGACATTTTCCCTTTGGAATCGTTCTCCCTCCGCAAGAATTGCACCGTTTTCAGCTACAATAGTCGCTCCGCTGAATACCAAATCGGTGGTGCTTTCATAAACGGACGCGCCTGCATATACATAACCGCAAATACATCTTGCGGATTGATTTGAAACCAAAGCCCGTCTGTAATCCGCTTTGGATACGTATTCGTCACTTGCGGACAGATTAACAATAATATCCGCACCGTCAACAGCAAGACGTGATGACGGCGGAGCAGGCACCCACAAATCCTCGCATAACTCAATACCGACGGTTACACCTTCGCAAAGCTCAATTTTTGAATCAATATTACATTCGTATTTATCACTGAATTCATCCGCATTATCGCCTGAAACAAACCAGCGTTTTTCATAAAACTCGCTGTAATTAGCAATATATGTTTTAGGCGTTATAAGCAGGACCTTTCCGTTACAAATCGTGTATGCGCAATTTAAAAGCTTATTTCTGTTCCTGTAAGGCGCGCCGACAATAACGGCAATGTTCTTGCCCTTTGTGTATTGAATAATATCATCAATCGCGTCTTCGGCGGCTTTCTGCAAAGCTTTGGTAAAAAACAAATCGGCGCAGGTATAGCCTGTTATCGAAAGCTCGGGGGTAACGAGAAGTCTTACATCCTCTTTAAGCGCCAGATCAATAGCCTTTTTTATTTCCCCTTTATTATATTGCGGATCAGCAACCCTCAGTTTTAAAGACGCGGCTGCCACTCTGAAAAAGCCGTAATTCATTTAATCACCTGTTAAATAGATTTTATCAGAATATTATAGACAAATTGTTAAATCATTGTTATTTTATATTTAAAAGATACGGTTTCATCGGGATTTAGTATTGTCATACCCCTTTTGTTTTCAAGCCTTTCGTCTTCATCTGAACAGCTTGATATACCTGTCCACGGCTCAAGCGCAACAAACGGAGCATTACCGACAGCGGACCAGATAAGGAGATTGTTCATATCCTGAAATTCAAGCCTTACTCCCCTGCCGTTTTTACCGACGAGCGTAACTGATTTTGATTTGCAGTTTTCAAAAATAAGCGCGTCCTTTTCCTCAAACAAATCGTGCCTCAGCTTTAAAATATTTCTGCCTTTCATTACATCATAAACCTTGCTGACATCGACAAGCCCCGTTTCATGGTCAGGTCTAAGGCAAGGCTTGCTTATCGGCTTGTCAAATATTACCTTATAATCCTCAAAGCGCTCGTCTTTGTCAACAGGGCAGTTGAATGCGGGATGCCCGCCTATGACAAAAGGCATTTTTTCATCGCCTGTATTTGTTATAATATACTCATTAGTAACAGTATCGCCGATTATTGTGTATTTTATTTTAAGCTCATAATCAAAAGGAAATTGTGCCCGTGTTTCCGCACTGCTTTTTTGAATAAATGTTACACTGTTTTTATGTGTTTTTAAAACCTCAAACGGATTCATTCTCGCTATACCGTGGCGTTTCATATTACATTCTTTGCCGAACGCACTTGCTCTTCCGTCGGGAAGAACTCCGACTATCGGAAAACAGACAGGCGCCTGTCCCACCCAGAATTCGGGATTACCCTGCCACAGATATTCCTTTGAATCCTTAACCAAAGAATTAAGCTGAGCGCCCTCAAGTCCGAGAACCGCAAAGCTGTTGTCAGAACTAATTTTAATCCGCAAAACAAATCACCTCAATAAAATTCATTATAACTTATATAAACTTTTAATGCAATATTGAAATTATTATATATATAGGGTAAAATAGGTATAAACTATAAGCGGACTTATGCAATTTATTTAGGGGAGGAAATAAAATGGATATTGAAAATTACATTCAGTCGGCTATTTTTCAGGAGAAAGAGCAGCACAGGTATTTTTATGAACTGATATGGGAGAATTTCAAGGAAAACGGATTTGTCATTACCGACGAGGACGGTTATGAAATTGACGCCGTAATCAAAGCGGTCGCCCTGCAAAACTTAGTAGGTGAATTCATTTACCGAGTATATGATGAGGTTAACGAAACAGACTTTGAGGATGTAATTGAATATTTGCAGAATCTCGGCTTTAGTGATGAAGAAATTTTTGAATACTGTAAGCAAAATGAGGAAATTGACTCTGACGACGAGGATTTTGAAATCACGCTGAAAAACGCGCTTGATTATACAACGGAAATAGTCGCGGACAAAATGCTTGAGGAATTTTCGGCAGATGATTTGTTTGATTATATGTTTACGGCAACCTATGACTTTGAGCAGGACTTTGTTTTCGATTTTGAGGACTACGAGGAAATGCAGGCGTTCATAGACACAAACCACGAGCAGCTTGATAATTATAAAGAGGAATACCCGTCAGTTATGAGATGGATTGAAGGCGGAATGATCTGCTGATTTAAAATAAAGCCGGTGATGATATACTTCATCACCGGCTTATTAAAACGGGAGGGTAACATGTACAGTACAATTTTATTTGACCTCGACGGAACACTTACAGACTCCGAACAGGGCATCATCAACTCTATTGAGTATGCCTTAAAAAAATATGAAATCAGACTTGAAAGCAAAGCGGATTTGCGTAAATTTTTAGGTCCTCCGCTTAAAGACTCCTTCATTCAGTTTTGCGGTTTCAGTGACGAAAAGGCAGATGAGGCGGTTAATTTTTACCGTGAATATTTCAAAGAAAAAGAAATTTTTGAGAACAATGTTTATCAGGGAATTTATGACCTGCTTGAAAAACTGAAATCAAAAAACAAAACACTTATTCTCGCGACATCAAAGCCTGAGCCTTTCACGTTAAGAATACTGGAGCATTTTGATTTACTGAACTATTTTGATTTTGTCGCGGGCTCTAATATGGATAACACACGTTGCAGAAAGGACGAGGTGATTTCCTATGCGCTTAATTCCTGTAAAATAACGGATTTATCATCCGCGATTATGGTCGGCGACAGAGAACACGATATTATAGGCGCAAAGAAGGTCGGCATTGATTCCATAGGAGTGTTATACGGCTACGGAAATTTGCAGGAATTGAAAAATGCCGGCGCAACATATATTGCAAAAGATACCGAAGAAATATATAAAATTGTAACCGATGAGGAAAAATAATGAAAACATTATATGTATCCGATTTGGACGGAACTCTTTTAAGAAACGATCAGAGGACTTCTCTCTATACAAATAAAACAATCAACAGACTTGTAAAAGAGGGTATGCTGTTTTCATATGCGACGGCGAGGTCATATGTCACTGCACAAAAGGTTACCAAGGGTTTAAATGCGGAAATTCCGCTGATAGTATATAACGGTGCTTTTGTCATAAATAATAAAACAGGGAAAATGATTATATCAAATTTCTTTGACAGTCGGGTTTCCGCTGTGATAAAGGATTTAATAAATAATAATATATATCCTATGGTATACTCATTTATAGACGGTATTGAAAAGATGTCATTCGTAAAAGATAAATGCTCAATCGGAATGAAAGAACATATTAAATCAAGAAAGGGTGACAAACGTGCCAATCCGCTTGAAAATCAAAACGGACTGTATAACGGAGATATATTTTACATAACCTGTATTGATGACAGGAACAAACTTGAGCCGTTATACGAAAAATACAGGGACAGCTATCACTGTATATTCCAGCAGGATATTTACACAAATGAACAATGGCTTGAAATTATGCCGGTGAACGCGTCAAAGGCTAATGCCATAAAAGAATTAAAGGAATATTCAGGCTGTGACAAATTAGTCGTATTCGGTGACGGCATAAACGATATTGATATGTTTGAAATATCGGATGAATGTTACGCGGTTGAAAATGCGGTAAATGAATTAAAGAAAATCGCGACGCGAATCATTGACTCCAATAACAACGACGGCGTTGCAAAATGGCTCGAAAATCATTTTATCAGCAATAAGAAATAAAGGTTCTATAATAAATGTTGGGGTAACGGAAGAGCCTCAACATTTATTTTTATGAAAAAAGATAAAAAAATGAGACATATTCCGAAAAATCCATTAAAATAAAGTCGACCAAAACCAAACAGAATGGAGTGAAGAATATTGGATTATAGTCAATAAAGTGGACAAGTAAAATCACGAAAAATAAAAATTTTCAATTTGATTCGGAGAAAGACCGT
>CANQXE010000025.1 GCA_947627725.1 uncultured Clostridia bacterium
TGTTCGCTGCTTAATCAAACAAAACCGAACAGTTGAATTCAACTGTTCGGTTCCTTATCTCGTCCTTTATTTTATTCTCCTCGACCCCAACATTTGACATTGAGCCTTTTTTGTTTTTGGAGGAATATAAAAAATGCAGAAATATACAATAGAGCAAATCGGCATTGACGAATACGACAAATGCAATAATATATGGGATATGAAAAAATGCCCTTTTACGGAGGATTTTAAAAAGCAAATTTTAAAATCCGAGCGTTTGGTTTTCATCTATAAAATCAATGATAAATTTATCGGCGAGGGAGATTTAGTTATTAATAATAGTGACAGCGATTACTTCATACCGCATAAAAGAATTTATGTGTCACGTATAATTGTTAAAAAAGAATTCAGAAATCAGGGAATAGCCTCAACAATTCTTGATTTTTTGACGGAAAAATCCAAGGAACTCGGATATTCACAAATGGCTTTAGGCGTGGATATTGATAATTACACAGCCATTCATCTTTACAGAAAAAAGGGATTTAATAATATAATTGCCGAATGTGAGGATGAATACGGTAAATTTTATAAGCTATTAAAAATAATAAATAAGGAGGATAAAAATGAAATTAGTAATACTATTCGGTGATGCGGCTGTCGGTAAGATGACAGTAGGTCAGGAGCTGATGAAAATAACCGATTTAAGACTCTTTCACAACCATATGACCATCGAACCGATATTAGAAATTTTTGGCTATTTCAATGGCAGCGCTGTACGAAAATTCCGTGAAATAATTTTTGAGGAATTTGCGAAATCAAATTCTTACGGAATCATTTTCACTTGTATGTGGGCATTGGATATGCAGTCTGATTGGGACTATATAGAACATATTAAGAATATATTTAAAGGCGCTGACATTTATTATGCCGAGCTTTACGCGCCGCAGGAAATCAGGCTGAAAAGAAATAAAACAGAAAACAGGCTTAATAACAAACCCTCTAAGCGTAATATAAAATTTTCTGAAGAAATACTTATAAAAGACGATAAGGAGCATCGTTTTGTCAGCTATGACGGTGAAATACCGTTTGAAAATTACATTAAAATTGATAACAGTAATCTCTCACCGAACGAAACCGCAAAAATTATCAAAGAAAAATTTAATTTGTAGTTTACCTAAACAAAAAATCCGGCAGTTTTCTGCCGGATTTTTACCTGTCTTATTTTACTGTAACAGAGCTTGCGGGAATAAATGAACCATCCGAATTTTTATCAAACTCAACCGTTACCGTGTCACCCTTGGAAATAAGGAGAACCTCCATCGCGTCAGTTACCTTGATATAGTAATATTTTCCCTGAATCTGAAGATAGTAAACAGTGTTGCCGTCATTAACCGATGTCTTGATGTCGGTAACCTCGCCCGTTATACTTCCGTCTGAAGCCGTATTATTATCAGGTTGCGCTGGAGTATCGGTATTAGCCGTATCATCGGTTATGGCATTATCATCCGCGCCGTTTATATCCTCTTCATCAATAAGAATGTCGTTTTTGTCAACGTCGTCAACAACGCCCTTTTCCTTGAGTGCGTCAATATAATTTTCAAGCGCGCTGTTAAGAGCTCTTGCGTCACTCTTCGCGACATCAAGCAGACCTGTACCTACAACAGTCTTATCCTCAAGGCTTACAAACGCATAGCCCTTTACAGTATAACTGTCGCCGTAAAGTGACATAAAGTAAGTCGGATTTCCGTCAATTCCCAAAAGAATCGGGAAGGTTGCGTCATAACCGTAATTCTGTACAGCGTCAGTTGCGGACTGCTGAGCCGATTCCTCCGTAGCGCCATGATTTGCATAGTACCTTGTTTCCTTTGTACGCTGATTGCAAAGAATAAAGCCAAAGTTTGAGGTATCGGATTTTGATGACGTTACACCTGTGTATACCCATACGTCATCGTCCATAGCAATATTACCGCTGCCGTTTGAGGCAATGTTTACATCATTCTGGAAAATAATCGAGTTCCAGAAACCGTTTTGCAACTTACCGTAGTAATTGTACTGCTCAATGAGAAGCGACTCGCTGTATACAACATCAATCCAGCTAAGCTCCTTACTGCTTTTAACCTGCTCAATATCATAATAATTACTCTCGCCGCTGATTGCGTCAGTAATAATTACGCCCTTAACATCAGTACCGCCGAAAAGTCCGATTGTCTTATCAAGCACTGCCGTAATCCAGTACGGGTGCATACTGTCGTCAATTTCAAAATTAGGAGTATCCAAAAGCTCCGTAGGATACTGAAAACGAAGATGACGGTAAAGCTTTTCATTAAATAACTCTGTCGGTGAATATTTGATACCTGCACCGAATTCATCAACGCAGTTTATTGCCGTAACCTTTTGGGTAATGAGGTCAATAAGCATATATGCCGGCAGACCGTCCTTGGTGTTATTTATCCACTTAAATATATCCGCATACTCAAGATACGCGACACGTACAGGCGTATTATTATAGTTAATCTGTGTTGAATTCGCAGATACAACATACTGGCTCATATATTCGGAAAGTGAGCCAAGCTGCTGGTCGGCAAGCTTAAGCGCGCGCGATTCATCAATTCTTGGCACCTCATCATAGCTGATATCCTTAAAATCATCTTCAAAATCGCTGTCATTAACCTGCATAAGCTCACTGTAGGAATGTGCTCTGAACAAAGTCATTCCCGTAACATAACCGACTGCCATAACAGCGGCAATTACGGCTATAATAATAATCGGTATCAGTGACTTTTTCTTAACATATTCTTTTCTCTCGATTTTCTTATTAGCTCTGCAAACTAATGAAAACGCTGCAATAAACACAACTACAAGAACGATAAAGAAAATATACATCTGCGTATCGTGAATATTAAGCGCAGGGAGCATCATATAATATACCGCTGCTCCGGCAAGAATGGTGATAAGAACCGAAAGCAAAATTCTAAGCGGCAATTTAGTCGGTTTAACAACAGCCTGAACTTCCTTGCTTTTGGGCCATTTTATTTTTTCCTTGAATTCATTGATTACCTCGTCGGCATCATAATCCATATTCGGCATTTTATTGTCCATATAGCTTCTCCTGTAAAATTATAGTATTTTTATTATACAACAAACAATATTTATTATCAATATAAAAATACTAATTATGTTTATAGATTTTAAGTATCTAAAAAAGTCCGGTACAAATGTACCGGACTGAAATAATGTTTATTTTAGGAAAGTCTTTCAATACCCTTAGCCTCTTTAAGGTATTCGGCTGATGCGGGATAATGGTTTGTGTAAGTGATAATGAGTGAAGCGCTCTTATCCTTGATAACACCTAAAATTGATGCGTGTGTTACTGATACGTTTGCAATCATTTTGTAATCAGCCTCAACAATTTCCTTAGTTTTAGTATCAATCTTAACCTTTACGGTACCGCCCTTGTAATCAACTATAACATTCTCTTCAGGAGTACCCTGTGTAAATGATACCTGCTTAATTTGAGCGATTGTTCCGCTGATATCACCGAGAACCTCAAAGAATTTTCCCTGTGAATCCTCACCGCGAAGGCTCATCTGCCCTGCCTTAGGTTGAATTTCCATAGTAATTGTGCCGTCGCCGTTATCTGTTACATTAGCAGCGAGAATATCATCAGCCGTTATGGCAGATGTTCTGAAATCATGGTCATTCTTATGTGTGGCGTCATCGCTGTTGTTATCAAGGTCAGGATTTCTGTTGTAGCAAGGAACAAGACCGTATGTATTTTTTGAGAACATAGTGCTTACAATACCGGGAACAATATTGTTGATAACCTTGCTTGATGAGCCGTCAATCATAACCTCACCGACTTGAAGATCCTCGTCGCCGAGAAGCTTATAGAAAGTCTGCGTTGCGCCTTGATCATCCTTGTACTGAGCGGTAAGAGTCTTTGTGTAATTATACGCCTCAACATAGTATTTAGCTACATCCTCTAAGGTCTTGAACTCAACTCCGCCGTAGGTGTTCGGAACAAGCTCTTTAATTACGATAGGATCGCTGTCGCCTGCATCAGCATTAGCATCTTCCTCTTTTTCGAGCCACGAGCCGTCCTTAATCTTATAGATAGCCTCAACTGCGCCGTTAGTTACATAATTGATTTTTGCACATCCCGCAAAAGAACTTGCAATAAGTCCTGCTGCAAGTGCAATACATAATCCTTTTTTCACATATTTGTTCATCTCAGGGTTCCCCTTTCAAAATTATACGAAACTGTTTTATATAAAACACTACATATAAAATTTATATTAAAATGAAAAAAAAGTCAATAGTATTTTAAAAAATACCATAATTTATTTTGATTTTTCTTAATTTCAAAGCTTATTTTATTGAGATTTGTCACTTTGTATGATATAATAATATTTATCTAACCTAATAATTTATCAGCAAAATAAGGAGTAATAAATATGAGATGTAAAAACTGCGGAACATATAATGATGATAACAGATACATTTGTGAAATCTGCGGCTCCCCTCTTTATGACGAAGATGATATAAATCAAACACCCGTTGATAACGGACAAACACAAACCTTTAACAGTGTGTCAAATCCTGTTTCGGAAACAGATAACACATCACAGCATACCGTTTCTCCGTCACCGTCGCCAATGCCGACGCCGTCACAGAATCCTCACAATAAAAATAACCTCGCGGAGAAAAAAAGTATAATAGTTATTGCAATTTTAGCAGTGGTGCTTATTGCAATCATTGTCTCGGTTGCGGTTGTAGCAAGCACAAAATCAAAAAACAATGATGAAACCACATCCGAATTAACAACACAGACAACTTCCGAACATACAACCTATGCCGCAATTCCCGAAACTACAGAAAGAACGACTACGACTACTACAACAACGACTACCACGACTACCACCACCGTGATAACATGGTACATTAACACAAGCAGCAGCGGAGGCGGCTCAGTAAGCGGCACAGGAGAATACAAAAACGGCGAGAAGGTTACAATTACTGCAACTCCCGACAGCGATTATGTCTTTGACGGCTGGTACTCCAACGGAGTTAAAGTAAGCTCCTCCGAAAAGTACACCTTTACCGCAAATGAAAATGTCAGCTTTTCCGCCGTGTTTAACCCTGTCGAAACGACTGAGGACAGCGGTATTGAAAACGGAAATGACGAAAATCTCGTCTTTGGTGAATGATTATGTCTAAGGGTGAAAAAGCAAAAGCGCTTTTTAAATCGGGATGCAATTGCTCTCAGGCTGTCGCCGCGGCATTCTGTGACGAAACAGGGCTTGACGAGGAGCTTACAAAAAGGCTTACAATAGGCTTTGGCGGCGGCATCGGCAGAATGAGAGAGGTGTGCGGAGCGATATCGGGTATGGCGTTTGTTATTTCCGCTGTCTATCACGAGGATAAGGGAAGTATTTACGCGCGTATACAGGAAATCGCGAATAGCTTTAAGGAGAAAAACGGTTCGATTATCTGCCGTGAGCTTTTGGGGCTGAATATGAACGGGAGTGATTCACCTGAACCCGAAAAAAGAACAGATGAGTATTATAAAAAGAGACCCTGTTCCGAAATAGTTGCAATGGTTGCCGATATGCTTGAGACATATTTAAAGAATAATCCAAAATAATTATACAAAAAAGTATTGCATTTTAGTAATTGATGTGGTATATTAACAAGGCACAAAATGTTTGTGCCTTGTTTTTTTATTAATTATGTACGCGCTGGTAGCTCAGTTGGATAGAGTGTCTGGCTACGAACCAGAAGGTCGGGGGTTCGAATCCCTTCCAGCGTACCAAAACCATATTATACAAATTTATTTTACTTCAAAAACTGCTTTGCAGTTACAGTATATAATCTTGTATAATGTGCATACGGAAAAAGAACGGTTTAACTTTTCAGTTAAGCCGTTCTTTTTTGTCTTAAAACATTTGACACATTAATATCTGTAAAATATAATAAATATAGTTAGATTAATATCGAATTGAGGAAAAATAATTGGAACAACAAATATTAAATATTTCTAATGCCAAATATGAAAAAGTAAAACACACATCCTCTAAAATTCAGCCAGACACGCTTTTTAATTTTATGGAGAAGGTAGATTGGCTTATTGAAATAATTCAAAATAAAACAATTCCACCAAGATATTGTGTGGAAGATATATCATATCTAAAAATTGATGGCATTGATAAGATTGCTTATCCAATGAAATGTTTTTGTGATATTAATTTACATAAATTACACGAACATATAGGATGGTATGGTGCGTGCGGTATAGCATTTTCAAAACAATGGGGTATGGAACAAGGTATACAGCCATTACATTATATAAATCCTAAGTCTGTATTAAGAAAAGATTTTTCTGAAGCATTTAATTCATCATTAAAAATGAATTACAAACGACAATCTAAATTGCAACGAATATTAAAAAATTATTTGCTACACGAATTAATGTATTACAAGCCATATTCAGGTACTTTTGTAAATCGCAGAACATCAGAAGAAAGCAATAAATGTTTTACTGACGAATGCGAGTGGAGATATTTACCTAATGTCGAAAAATTCGATTATGAACAAATAATTATTTATGACGAATTAAGAAAGGGATATATTGATAACTTAAATGCTTCTCTAAAGAGTGTTCAAGAAGTCTCTTTACAATTTGAATATAGTGATATAAAACATCTTATTGTAGAAAATAACGATGATTATATAAAACTTATAAACTCTATCATAGAGCTACCTATTAAAGAATATGATAAATATTTATTATCATCTAAAATTATAGTTTGGGATAAATCACAAGGAGACTTCTAATGTTTGTTGATTTTGATAAAGTATTAAAAAAGGCTAAAGAACCTGAAACAAAATTACCTAATGCTTTAGTTGATTATTTAAGTCAATCATTACCAAAAGGTTTCAAATATAAGCAAATCGGCAATGGAATATGTGCAATTGTTTCTGATGCTAATAGCCCCATAAATATTGGCGGATGGAAAATTGTTCTTACAGAACATCAAAAAGAAGTTCTAGGAAACAGTTTTACGCAAGATGATTTGTGGAAATACTTAGAAAATTCTCAATCATCTTATGAAATAACTCCTGCTGATGGCAGTCATATCACTTTAAACGGAGAAGAGTTTCCTGTCGAATCTATGATTATAGCCCCAAAAGATGGTTTAAACGAAAGGGATATGAAAAGATATGTTTTTCCGCCATCATTTCCGAAGCCTCATAAAATCAATATGTCTTTTGAAGATGTATCTAAAGAAATATTGATTCATCGAATCGCAAATGACAGTGTTAATGAAGTCGCTTTTGAATCGGTTCCTGAAGAACCTATTTGTTTAAAAATATTTTTAAATCAAAAAAATCACAATTCAAGATTTAATATGTCTTTAAGAACAAATAACATTAAATCAATAAATGAGTTTATAGACTCAATGATTTTGTTTAATGCATTTGCAAACGGCAAACTATTATTACACAATCAACAATTAAATGGCAATCCTACTTCTGACAAGCAATTATTTTATAACGAAGATACAATCAATTTTTGGAAAAAGGTATTGCAAATTGAAACTTATTTAAATCTCAAATTTACTCCTCCAAAAGAAGATGTTGACGATAAAACCGCCTGTGAAATTGAAAAACTTTATCAATGCTTAATAAATAAAGTTCCAATTAAAGATAATTATATAGTTGATTCTGTAAGCGGTGATTGGAACTTAAAGGACAATGTTGATAATTCTCTGAATAAACCTATATTTTTAACTTTTAAAGGTCACGAAGAATTTGAAATTTTTGAAGAAAGGTTTACTTTGCCTTGTAGAATAGCATTATTTAATTCCGTGTTTAAAGAAGTCCAATATATTGACGATGAAAGCAAAATCATTATTGATGATGAAAGTGATGATAAAAAAAGATTTACATCCGTACTGCTTTTTAAAACAGATGACGAAGCATCAGATTTTAAAATTCAAAATCATATTGATGAATTTAAAAATGCCAAATCACCGAATGAATATATCTAGTTGTAAAAGAACGGCTTAACTGAAAAGTTAAACCGTTCTTTTTTGCATTTTGCCCTTATTCATCAAGGGCTATTTTTATGTCTAAAAACACTTGTTTTACTCTTTTCAGTTCCAATGACAGAAAAACGGCAAAATTTCTCTGTAATGCACAATTTCTTTTATATTCTTTTATAAAACAAGCAGTTTTTCAATCTTTTTGTTTACATATTCTTTGTGCAACTTTTTTCAGCAAACTAAAAAAATCGCTGAAAAAGTAGCATTTTTGCCATTCTGAAAAATCTCCGTTTCGTTATATACAGTATCCCCTATGGGAAATCTGCACAGGAGGTACTGAAAATGACGAATTCTTCTAATATTCAAATCAGTAATGAACAGGCTCAGCAGTTTGCAAGAGCAATCTATACCGATGTTGTTGACTATGTAAAAAAACATCAGGAAGAATACAAAGAATTTTTGGCTAAAGAAAATTTAAATTAAAACAAAGAGAGGTGAAAACAATGTCAAAATTCGATTTTTCAATTTATCAGAATTCAAATAGTTATCAGCAGGCTAATAAATCAAATGACTTTACTAAAGAGTTCTATATCAAGGACGGAGATACTTTAACACTTTCCAAAGCATTGGAATTTGACAATTGTCCGGCAAAGTATATTAACGGATATAGAAAAGGTGAGAATTTCCAAATCTCAAACTGCATTCTTGCAGATATAGATAACACACATAGTGATAACGAATCAGAGTGGATAACTCACGAAGATGTTAAAAAGGCTCTGCCTGATATAACATTTTATTATTATCCAAGCCGAAATAATATGAAAGTTAAAAATGATAAGTCAGCAAGACCTAAGGAACATTTCATCTTCCCTACTGATACAATTACAGATGTTAAAGAATATGTCAACTTAATGAAATTTTTAATTGAACAATTTCCTGATTTGCATTTTGACCCAAATGTTAAAAGTCCTGCCCAATTAAACTATGGCGTTGAAAATGCGCAAGTATCATTCGTTAAAGCAAAAATAAATTTATCAGAATATATGAAATCTTTTAAAAAAGAACAGAAAAATATAATTCCTGAAGGTCAACGCAATAACACACTACATAAATATGCTTTGAAAGTATTAAATCAATATGGCGATAATGAAAAAAGTCATAATAAATATATCAATAAATCTTTGCAATGTTCACCGTTACTTGACGATAGCGAAGTTAGGGATATTTGGAATGGTGCAGTTAAATATTATCACGATGAAATTGAAACAAATGCTGACAATAATTTTGTTAATTCAAATCAGCAAAACGATACACTTTTTCAGTTCCCTATAAAAAATCAAAATGAACTTAATAAACTATTCATTAGCAAAACTAATAATAATAAATTTAGCATTGCTACTGTAAAATCATTATTATCTATCTTTGGTATTCAGGTTAAATTTAACGAAATGAACAGAAATGTTGAGGTTATAGGTCTGCCTGAAAAATACCTTGCGGATAATGCATATGAAATTCTGGCAACTAATCTATATGATACTGCAAATCTTTTATCATACAGAAAAACAACAAAATCTATTGCTGAAAATTTCTTAAAAGTTATTGCAAACGAAAGCCATTATCATCCTGTGTTAGATTTATTGAATTCTGAAAAATGGGACAAACAAGACCGATTAAATGAATTATATAACATTATGGGGATTGAAGATGACTTTTACAAAACCATAATACATAAATGGGCGATACAAACAATCGCTGTTCTATATAATTCAAAAAACACACCTGTGTCAGCACAAGGCGTATTGGTTTTACAAGGTGAACAAGGAATAGGAAAGACCCAACTACTCAGACATCTTGCTATTAAAGATGAATTCTTTAAGGGCGGTGCAACATTAGATATGACAAACAAAGACAGTTTATTATCTGCTACTAAAGTTTGGATATGTGAACTCGGCGAAATTGACAGCACCACTAAAAAAGAACAATCTGCCCTAAAAGGATTTTTAACAGAACAATCAGACCATTTCAGGGAACCGTATGACCGAAATGAAACCATCAGTTACCGCAGGACTTCTTTTTGCGGAAGTGTAAATCCAAAAGGATATTTACGAGATGAAACAGGTAACAGACGCTATTGGACTGTTCCCATTAACAACATAGATTTAAAATCAGTATTTAAGCATTCAAAAGAATGGTACACTCAGTTTTGGCGACAGATACACGAGGATTACAAAAACAATCCTAAAGGCTATTTGCTAACTGCCGAAGAACAGAATCAATTAAATAAAAACAATGAGGAATTTGAGGCGGATGTTTACGGTGAAGATGAATTTTTAACTGTATTCGATATTACTGCGGATGAATCCTTGTGGAAATTTCGCACCACTTCTGAAATTGTAAACATCTTAAATGATAAGAACAAAGGATTAAATATCAGCAGTTCGCAATTCGGCAAAAGCCTGCTGCCTAAAATTGAAAAGTTAGTAGGAAAAGAATTTAAACGAAAAGCCGTAAAGGGTAAAAGGTTAAGAAAATTTCCACCCGAAAGAAAAGATAATACTGATAATAATCAATCAGCAACATTGTCTGCTTATAAAATTCAGCCGAATACCGTTTTAAATAATGAAGATGATAATACATATAATGTTGATTTTTAATTGATATGGGTGCAGGGTGCAGGATAAATATCGAATAATTATATAATTATATATTTTTTACTAATTTATATAATAAACCTGTTACATCTTACACCCTGCACCCCATAAAAAACGGATTGGCTAAAAATAGTCAATCCGTTTTATTACATCTTGTTGAAATTTCCTATGATGATTTTGCCGTGTCTTTGCCTAAATCATTTGCCTTAACAAATGCCTTACCCTGTTCTATAAAAATACTTTGCTGTTCAGCAGTCATAAGATTAAATAATCTTAATAACTCCTGTGTATTATTAAAATCTGTTTTATTCTCTTCATATCCGACAAGATAATCTATTGATGTATTAAAAAACTTTGCCATAGTTTTTAAAGTTTCAATATCAGGCTCAATGTTATGATTTTCGTATTTATTTATCGATTGTTGACTAACACCGATAACATCCGCAAGTTGTTGTTGACTTATATTATACTCATTACGAAGTTTTTTAAGATTGGCTACCATAATTATCACCTCTAATAACTATGATAACAACTTCAATTTGTTAATTGAAACACTTATATGTAGTTATTGACAACACCTTTAGGTTGTTATATACTATAAATTAGTATATTAACATATGTTGGAGGTAGAATATGGAAAATCAAGTTGAAAACCAGAATCCAAAACAGAAAAAGAAAGTTATAACAAAAATAGTATGTGCTGTTATAGTGCTATTACTGATGGTTGGCATAGCCTTTATTGTAGCAAATTATGTGCATAAAAATAATGCCCTGCCTGCTTCTGCTGAAGTCAAGAACGGCTTGTCAGCATACGAGCTTGCAGTAGAGCAAGGATATAACGGCAGTCTTGAAGAATGGCTGAAATCTCTTGATGGCAAGTCTGCTTATCAAATCGCAGTGGATAACGGCTACACAGGAACTGAGGACGAATGGAACAAAGCAATCGCAAATGTTTCTCAAAACAATGTAACAATTAAAAATGCCGAATTTTCAAAAGACGGCGATTTGATTATTACTCTGTCAGACGGAACAACTATCAATGTGGGTAAGGTTGCAGGCTCTGACGGTAAAGATGGTATAAACGGAAAGAATGGCACAAACGGAGCAAATGGTGCTGATGGCAAAAATGGACTTGACGGAACAAATGGTATTAACGGCAAAGACGGTAAAAATGGAGTTGACGGAAAAGACGGCGTTAATGGTACGAATGGCGTAGATGGTAAAGATGGACAGGACGGCAAAGGCATTTCCTCAGCAAGTGTTAATGATGACGGTCAACTTATCCTTACATTTTCAGACGGCTCAACAGTTAACCTTGATAAAATCGTTGGCATGAATGGTGTTGATGGTGTAAGTGTAACCAATTCCGTAATCAATGATAACGGCGAATTAGTATTAACCTATTCAAACGGACAAGTATATAATCTTGGTAATGTAATCGGTGCTGACGGAAAGAATGGTCTTGATGGTAAAGATGGAGTTGATGGTAAGGATGGCACTAATGGTCTCGACGGCAAGGACGGAATAAGCATTACATCATCTTCCGTTAATGCAAACGGTGAACTTGTTTTAACTTATTCTGACGGCACAGCTGCTAATCTCGGTACTATCGTAGGCAAAGACGGTGAAAATGGAACTGACGGAGCAAAAGGCGACAAAGGCGATAAGGGCGACGCAGGTCTTAACGGTACGGATGGTAAAGACGGTATCAGCGTAACCAATGCAGAAATCAATTCAAATGGTGAATTGGTGCTTACATACTCCAACGGTCAAAAATCCAACCTTGGCAATGTTATCGGTGCTAAGGGCGAAAAAGGTGCTGACGGCAAAAACGGACTTGACGGCAAGGACGGAATCAATGGTACTGATGGTAAAGACGGACAGGATGGCATTAGTGTAATCAAGTCCGAAATCAACGCAAACGGTGAATTGATAGTTACCTATTCCAATAATGTAATTGATAATCTCGGTGTTGTTGTTGGTGCAGACGGCAGAGATGGAAAAGACGGCATAAACGGCGAAGATGGTCGAGATGGTGTTGACGGACAGAACGGTCTTGACGGTAAGGATGGAACAAATGGTGTAGATGGCGTCGACGGTCAGGACGGTGTAGGTATCGACACAATCGTAATTGAAGATGGCACACTTAATATCACCTTATCAAACGGCACAACCTTAAATCTCGGAACAATAAAAGGCACCGACGGTAAAGACGGTGTCAATGGTACAGATGGTATTAACGGTACTGACGGTATAGGCATTGCAGAAACAAGTATCAATGATTCAGGCGAACTTGTGATTATTTACTCTGATGGTACAACTACAAATCTTGGCAAGGTTGTCGGCGAAAACGGAAAAGACGGAGCAGATGGCAACAACGGCATTTCAAAAACAGAGATAAACGAAAACGGCGAGTTAGTGATTATCTTTGCAGATGGTACATCAATGAATCTTGGTACTGTTGTAGGCAAAAACGGCAAGGATGGTCGTGACGGAATAGATGGTGTAGATGGTACGAATGGTGTTGATGGTAAGGACGGCTTGAACGGTACTGACGGACAGGATGGTAAAGACGGTATCGGTATCAGCAATGTAAATATTAATGCCAAAGGTGAACTTGTTCTCACATTCTCTGATAATCAGACTATCAATCTCGGTTGCATTGTCGGTAAGGACGGAAAAGACGGTACTAATGGTATTGATGGTGTCAACGGTAAAGACGGCGTTGATGGTGCTAAAGGTGATAAGGGCGACACAGGCGAAAAAGGTGCAGATGGTAAAGATGGTAAAGATGGACTGAATGGCACAAACGGAGTTGACGGCAAAGATGGTCAGGACGGTATAGGCATTGACAATGTAACTATTTCCGATGATGGTGCATTGACTGTAACACTTACCAACGGCACAGTATTGAATCTTGGTAACATCAAGGGTGCTGATGGTATCGGCATTTCAAAGTCAGAAATCAATGAAGACGGCGAACTTGTTTTAACCTACACAAACGGTGATGTTAAAAATCTCGGCAAGGTAACAGGCAGAGATGGCATAGACGGAACTGACGGCACAGGAATAAAGAGTGTTACCCTTTCAAAAGATGGTGAGTTAATCATTACTCTTTCAGATAACACAGTCCTCAATCTCGGCAATGTCAAAGGTGAAAAAGGCGACAAGGGCGATAAGGGCGATAAAGGTGACAAGGGTGAAGACGGCAGAGGTATTGCCAAAACCGAACTTGTTAATGGTGAATTGATTATTACTTATACAGATGGCACAAGTGATAATTTGGGTAGCATTGATTCATCAACCAATAGTTCTATTCAGATTCTTGAATTTACAAAACTTAATGATGGAACTCTTGGAGTTTCAATAAAAAAAGGATATGAAGCATTAGCTGAAAATATTGTTATCCCATCAACTTATGAGGGAAAAATAGTTTCTACAATAGAATCATTTTTAGATTGTAAATACTTAAAGAGTATAAAAATTCCAACTACAGTAACTAAAATTACAGGGTATGCATTCCAAAACTGCACATCATTAACTAAGGCAACAATCCCTAATAGTGTCACTCGTATTGAAATGGGTACATTTTATAATTGTTCATCATTAAATGAAGTAAAATTATCAGAGAATCTTACTTATCTAGCCCTCTCTTCTTTTGAGAAATGCACATCATTGGAAAACATAACGCTTCCTTCATCTTTAGTTGAAATATCAGCTCACGGTTTTAGTAATCCCTACCTGAAAAACATATATTTTGAAAATACAGAGGGCTGGGAACGACATAAACGCTATTCAACTAATGACAAAATTGAAGACTATCCTACAAAGGCACAACTTGAAGATTCTTTAATAGCTGCCAAATTATTAAAGGAAACATTTACCTATACAACTTATAGTAATGGAGTTCCTACTACTCATAGCTGCGGATATACTTGGATTTGTAAATAAACAAGATATTTTATTAAGAGAATATGAGGTATTATTATGGAATTAAAAGACAAAATATATGCACATTTAAGAGAATATAATTTTGCTGAAAATTATGTTTGGAAACCACAAAACTATCTAAATGCATTTGTTGTAAATCTAAATCCTATTGAACACAAAGATTTTAAAAATACAATGAATGAATTATGTAACGAGGGTATATTTAATGCAGAGGGAAATACTGAATTGCCTACATATCGACTTACTGAAAAAGGCGAAAAGGAAATTTGGTGAATTCTATTCCTTAACAATTCTGTAAACCGACTGACCGATAACGTACTCTATCAGGTTATCGCCATAGCAATTCATAGATATTTCATATCCGTTTAATTCAACTATGGTATTTAAGAACTCAAACACACAGTTTGCAGAAATCATAACCTCATTGTTGTTCGGCAATTCGCTTGACGCAGTAATGGATTTTTTAATGATTCGTTTCATATTGAAACTCCTTTGATATTTTATTAGGATAATTTAATTATACATCTCGGTTAGATGGTTTTATCTTTTCAGACACCCTGCTGAAAGTTTCGGCAAGTATTTTCAAACAAATTATTTTTTATCCCTACATATATATAAAAGGTTTTTTCACAAAAATTAAAGCACTCCACGAAGATACGCATTATCTTTCGGAGTGCTTTTGTTTTATGCAACCTGTATAAAAACAAACATCTCTTTTTGTTTATTTCAAACCAATATATACAAATTACCTGTTCACAATGTGTTCAAATATTAAGAGAACATTAACAGGTGTTGGAATCTTTTCGTTTATACCTTATAATACACTTACATTATTGAAAGGCAGGTATAAATTTATGATTTATGGTTACGCAAGATGTTCAACAAATGAGAAATTACAGGACATCAACAGACAAATTAGAGAGTTAAAACAAATGGGTGCTACTGACGAAACAATATATCGTGAATATGAAAGCGGCACAATTTCAAACAGAATTGAATTAAACCGATTGCTTGAATGTGTAAAGCAAGGCGACACCATTATTGCAACAGAGGTCAGCAGAATTACAAGGAGTGCAAAACAGTTATGTGAAATCATTGAATTTGCAAAGACGAATCATATTAAATTAGTGTTCGGCAGTTTTATAGTTGACTGCATTAATGAGCTTGACCCTATGACAGAGGGTATGATTAAAATGATGGGTGTGTTCAGCGAACTTGAAAGAAACATCATCAGTCAGCGAGTTAAAAGTGGTATGGAAAACGCAAGGTCAAAGGGTAAAGTTATTGGCAGACATAAAACAACTATTGACGATATACCAAAAGTATTCTTCAAACATTATGAAAAATTAAAGAACAAAGAAATAAGCAAAGCAGATTTGGCACGCTTATGTGAAATCTCTTATCCAACAGTTTACAAATATATTGCTATTGTGGAGGGCTAAAAATGAAAGTTAGTATTTATTCAAGAGAAAAAATAGAAAAAATTATTGATACCGATTTCCCTAAGAATACCGCCGTTATCAGCTTCTATGACCCAAAGGGCATAAGAAGTGATAATCTTACCCCTGTTGACTATAAAAACAAGACAGAAATGATTTATCAGGTTGCTCTGTATGATATTGATTTTGAATATTTATATAAATACAATTTAACTTATGATACATATTTGCCTGAGGCTAAAGAGATTGCAGAATTTATATACAAGGCAAAAGAAAAAGGCTTTGATATAATTTGTCAATGTCAATACGGTCAAAGCAGAAGTGCAGGCTGTGCTGCTGCCATACTTGAACATTTTGAAAAGAACGGTATCAGCATATTTGCCAATTACAACTATTACCCTAATCAGGTTGTATTTAATAAAATGTTAAAGGCTTTAGATGAAGTGAAAGACGAAAGGAACTAAATATATGACAAATAAAATTGAAAATATCAATGTAGTAATTTATGCAAGATATAGTTGTAGCGGACAGAGAGAAGAAAGCATTGAAGGGCAATTAAAGGTTTGTCACGAATATGCAATAAAAAATAATTTAACTATAATTCACGAATACATAGACAAGGCTTTAACAGGCAGAAGTGATGACCGTCCTCAATTTCTGCAAATGATTGAAGATAGCAAGAAACGTGAATTTCAAGCCGTTTTAGTATACGCAATAGACCGATTTTCTCGTAATATGTATAAAACTATGTATTATGAAGACAAATTAGAAAAAAACAAAGTATACTTAATATCTGCTACTGAGATATTTGACAATACTGCTACTGGAAAATTTTGTAAGCATATGATGATGGGCAACGCACAATACTATTCTGATAATTTGTCTCAAAGGGTTACAATTGGTCTACAGTTAAATGCAGAAAAAGGAATAATGAACGGTGGTATAGCCCCATTTGGATATAAATTTGTCGAACAAAAATTAGAAATTGACGAAGACACAGCACCATATGTTAAAAGAATCTTTCAAATGTATGCAGACGGAAAGAAATGTACTGATATTATTGAATATCTTAATGCTCACGGTTTAAGAACAGCAAAAGGCTGTGAATTCGGCAGAAACAGTCTACATACTATTTTCAACAACAGAAAATATATAGGTGAATTCAAATATGGTGATGTTGTAATTCCTGATTGTGTACCAAGAATAATTGATGATGATTTATTCAATCAAGTAGCTAACATACTAGTTAAAAACAAGCACAACGCAGGACACAACAAAGCAAAGGTAGACTATCTGCTTACCACTAAACTATTCTGCGGTCATTGTAAATCCCCTATGGTTGGTATTTCAGGCACATCAAAATACAAGAAAACTTACTATTATTACTCCTGCAATGAATTCAGAAAAAAGAATTGTAAAAAACGAAATGTTAGAAAAGACCTTATTGAAAATTTAGTTGTATCAAAATGCCTTGAAATGCTTACAGATGACAACATTAGCAAAATTGCAAAAGAGATTATTAAAGAAAACAAAAAGGATAGTGATAATGCAAATATCAAATATATAAAAAAGCAAATGAACAAAAATCAACAGCAACAAGCAAATTTAATTGAATCGTTATCGATGTGCAATATAGATACTGTAAGAAAATCCATATTTGATAAAATCGAAAAATTACAAATTGCATATTCTGAATTAGAAAAAGAATTATCTATCGAAAGACTTAAAAACATCGAACTTACCGAAAACGATATTTTATTCTTCTTAAACAGATTTAAAAATGGTAATATTGATGATATAAAATACAGAAAAGCATTAATTGATATTTTTGTAAAATCAATCTATTTGTATGATGATAAGGTTACCATAATATTTAATGTTGATAATATAAGTGTTACCATTGATGATGTAATTCTTGATAAGATTAACAAATCATCAAAAAATTTGTATTCTAATAGTTCTGTTGTACCACATATAAAATCCTTGAAACCGTTGATATACCTTGGTTTCAAGGATTTCTTTTTTTATTTTTGTTTGTTGAATTCGTCATTTTTACGACCACTTATTCCGTATAAACGACCACCAAACCGCCTTGATTTTCTGTTCAATATGAGGCATATATAATATGATATAATAAAATGTATAAAAATCTTAATTTTTGCATATTCCTGTATAAAAATATTTACGACCACCATAACGACCACTTATTTTCAAAACGAATATAGCCGCCGCGTATATCGCAACGGCTTATATTATATAATTTATGCTTTTTTCAATCGCTTTTCAGCAGTTATTGAAGCTGAGTATCCGATCTCAAAAGCAGCTTCCATTTTATCAGCTGCCGTTGTTTTCAGCTTTTTAGTTGCATGGACATATGTGTTCATCGTGAAGGCTACATCCGCATGACCGAGCATACTTGATAATGCCTTGATGTCCACTCCCTCCTCAAGAGCTATCGTGGCACAGGTGTGTCTTAAATCGTGAAATCTGACATTTGGCAGTCCTGCCCGCTTTAGCATTCTTTTAAATTTTCTCGTCACTGCATTCTGATCTCTGTATGTGCCTGTTTCTGATGATGGGAACATAAGTGCTGTTCCCCTTGGCTGACGCATTTTTAATCTTGCAAGTGCCTTGACACAATCCGAACTGATTGCGATTGTCCGTATTGACTGCTTTGTTTTTGGCGTTTCCGATTGAAGTATGCCGTTAATTCTCTGCACCTGTTTGTTGATGCTCAGTGTCCTGTTCTTTACATCCAAGTCTGTCCATTCCAATGCAAGAATTTCACCGAGCCTCATTCCTGTTGTTAATTCAAGGTAATAAAATTCAAAGCAACCGCTCTTGAAGGCTTCTTCAAGCAAACGGTTGCTTTCTTCTTTCGTCAGAGTTGTCATTCCTTTAACTCTGTCTTTAGGCATATTCAGTTTATCGGTTGGATTTCTTGATATAAGTTCCTCATCAACTGCTTTCTGCAAAGCTGCGTGCAAAACTATTTTAATTGATTTAACGGTTCTTGAGCTTAATCCGTCTGCTATATCGCTTTTCCTCTTTTCATTTACTCTGCCGTTTTCAAATACATCCATAATATATTGCTGACATATCAGCTTTGTTAAATCTCCGAGATGATATTTACCCAGATAAGGGTTAATGTAGCATTTTATGATAGATTCATATCCTTGGATTGTTTTGGGCTTCAAGTATCCCTTGCAGTAGTTTTCAATCCATATTTTGTTCCATTCTTCAACGGTAGGATTTATACAGTCACCGTATCTGCAATCCTGATTGCGTATTTCTTTTTCTCTATTTTCAATCAGCTTGTCAAGTTTCTTTTGGCATTCGGATTTTTTCATACTTGTTACGGTTTTGTATTTGTTCTTTCCGTTTTCATCCTTGCCGATATAAATACGTCCTTCCCATCTTCCGTCTGACCGTTTTCTTAATGTTCCTGTTCCCTTGGTTCTTTTTGCCATGATATCAACTCCTTTGCAACACAAACAATATCACACTTTTTATGCAATATCCAGACAAATTATGTGTGTTTGGTTAAGACCACTAAACGCCTTTAGAACTCGCTTTTACCCATGATTTAAACTCGTCCCTGGGCACAACTTTTCTTCTGCCCAATATGACACACGGAAATGTTTTGTCCGTGCTTGCTATATCATATATTCTTGAGATTGATAATCCGATTGTATCTGCCACATCCCTGATTGACAAAAACATCGGCATATCTTCGTAATTGCTATATTTCATAATTAACTATCCTTTTATTCTATATGTATTTTATATGTCCAAGCTGATTTTAATTGCCTTATCTATTTTTTTCATATTATTTTTTGATACACTGCCGATTGGTTTTGTCAATCTCATCTTATCGATTGTTCGTATTTGTTCAAGCATTGCTACAGAATTAAAAGCAAGACAATCCGTATCAAGATACACATGAGTAGGCATATTCGTATGCAGTCTGCTTGTTATGGTTGCTACTATTGTGGTAGGACTATATTTGTTTCCCTTGTCATTTTGAATGATAATAACCGGTCTTATTCCTTTTTGTTCACTTCCTACGCCTGATGAAAACTCTGCATAATAAATCTCGCCTCTTTTTACTATATTCAATATTAATTACCTCCTCGTATAATAAAAATACGATATTTTTAAAAGTGCAGATGGCTCAAATTTTAATTTTGATATTTAAACATATCCTGAATGATTGCCATCTGCACTTCGTTTAGGTTATTTTGCATAAGTCATATTTGTCCACGACTCCCCTGACAAATAGGGCATACAACAAACTAAGGTCGGTTAACCTTATCATTGGAATCTCACCACTCCGTTTCCACCGAGCTGCCCCCATTGCCTGCGACGGTTTTATCACGCTCGGACTGTGGCTGGGCAGAAGTATCATTATCCCCGTTATCTGTCATCGCATACCTGTCAGTGCCGCTGACAGTTCGTAGTCAACAAACAAAGAGTTACAAGACTCAAGTTAGTACTACAGCTGCTTGTCCCTGTTCGTCAGAAACAATAACGGGAAAGTATTTGTTATAAGGTATATTCAATTGTCAAATTCACTTTAAATGTTTAACCAACATCTTCAAGTGGGTTCAGTATAATCCTTCTTTCAAAACGGCGTGTCTTTTAAAAAAAGGCAAAATGACTGTTATTCATCATTTTTACCAAATCTTATATAAGACTCCTGCTTCCGAGTCTTTCTTTGTACTGATTTTTGATTAAAAACACATTAATTTCATCAATGTCATAAATTCTCATACAGATGCAATCATGAATAAGTCTGTCAAATGAAGGAAGATTATTTTTCTGTTCAAATTCACTGTTGTATGTAAATGAATAGCCCCCTTTTTCCATTAATTGCGCCGTTTTTCAATATTCAGCTTTAATCCGATGCAGATTGTAAACAGTATTTCTTTTTTGGGTATATGATATTTATTTGCTTTCAGATTCCAATAATTATTTCTTAAAACACAAGTCTTTTGCTGAAACATACCATCTGTCAAAATGTTCTTTTCTATACACAATGAAATAATGTCCTCAGCCAATGTTGACTCATATTTTGCATTGCTGAAATCATATGACGATGCTAATTGTTCAACTGATACACCAAATATTGATGATTTTTCCTCATTTTTTGCCTTTTTCAAAATAGCATTATTTTTATTTTCAGCATTTTGCACAACACTGTTTTTGTTTTCTTTTCTGTTCATATTAAACCTCCGAATTTTGAATTGTCCTGATTTCAAAATTCGGAGATTATGGATATTTTGCTATATAAGGCTGCCAAAAAGAAATCGTTATATCGTCCTTTCAAAAAAGAACAAAAGAGATAGAAGCCGGATTGCTCCGACTTCTATCTCTTTCATAACTATTCTTTTGTTCTTTTAATCATTTTTATATATTAAGCATATAAAATTATGCGTTATAATCAAATTCAAATGTTCTCCTATGGGTAACAGTATTTTTAAAAAATATATCCCTTGGGGGACATATTTTTATTCATCTAATTTTTGCAGTATTTCATTCCAAAATTCATTTGAGTATCCGAGCTTGTCTGCTTTGCGAATAACCTTTTTCGCACTGTCTGTATTACATAAATATCTTGATATATCAGCCGGCAGGCTGAAATTTTTATCATTTTTCAATCTTTTAACTTTTGACGCAAGATCAAAGAATAAGGCTTTTGATTCACCATCAAGAAATAATGCGTCTGACAGTTTGATAAGTATTTCATCGCTCGGAGGAGGTTTAATGCCGTTTTCAATATTAAGTAAATATGTATGTGCCATTCCTGTTTTGTCCGCCAGTTCTCTTAAAGACATATCCTTTTGCTGCCGCTTTTCTTTCAGAAAAATGCCAAACAAATTATATTCGTTCATTCTATCACTCTTTTTGCTATGGCAGTTTTCTTTATCTTTCCGGCAATCAATAAAATACTTTCTAAAATCAGGCTCAGACTCAGCGGAACAAACAGGAGTTTTACTTTAAATACATATGAAACAGCAATTGCTGCTGAAATTATAAGCAGTATCAGCCACGAGATTTTGCGAAAATATTTGAACTCTTTATCTGTAAGCGGCTTTTCGGGTGTATCAAGCGGACAAAGAAATAAAATACAAGTTGCTGAAACTATGGTGATGAACAGCAAAACAGTTTGAAAATCATATATCTTTGAAAACCTTATTACAACTATGCAAACCGCCAAAGAAAAAGATGACATAATCTCGCATCTCGTTTCGGTTGATGCGTGATAACCTCCTGCATATCTTCTTATGAACTGAAATGCAATATAAAAGATGATGCTTTCAATAAAGCAGCCAAGTATTAAGCCAAGAACACTTGTAAAGATAAAAAACATGAGCTGTGACAGCAACATAAAGAAACCGTATACATACAACTCTTGCTCGCTCTCTGTAATACTGCCTTTTGAAAGTAGTTTTCCAGTAAAATATTTTGATAGATTATTTATCATT
Organism: uncultured Clostridia bacterium; assembly: GCA_947627725.1. GTDB lineage: Bacteria > Bacillota > Clostridia > Oscillospirales > Acutalibacteraceae > Eubacterium_R. The sequence goes on from CANQXE010000025.1 coordinate 22,554, forward strand.
TATCTTGCTGAACTTCTTAAACCCTGTTGGGGTTTTAGGCTGAAACATTGTTCCACTTGTTGTGCTGTTTGCACTGTTTTTTACGGACAGATTAATCAGGCAATCAAGTAGTTTACTTGAAAACTTTTTTTGTTTCATTTTACTTTCTCTCCTTTCCTCAAATTCTATCAATAAACTATCACCCATATTATAATTCTAATAAAATCAACTTTCAATTATGATAACAAAAAAATACAATTAATATGACAAATACGGTATTTTTTCCAACTATTATAGGAAAAGTTCTTAATTTGTGTGAAAATTCAAACTATTATAGGATATATTCTATATATTAGGGGAAAACAATTATTTTTAAATGTTATAATCACCTTGGTGATGGAAATGAATAATGTTGATATAGATACACAAAAGATCGGCAGAAGATTAGCACAATTCCGTAAAGAAAAGAAATTAACGCAAGAGGCTTTAAGCGAAATCATTAATATGTCAGCAAATCATATTTCTACTATTGAAAATGGTGGATCATATAGTTTGAACGCGCTTATTACAATATGTGATTGTTTAGGGGTAACTTTAGATCATGTGATTTATGGTAATCTTCGAAACAATAAAATAGATAATTTTATTGATTTACTGAATCTGTGCAATGATTATGAAATTTCTGTTTTGTTTTCAGTTGCTGAGAGTTTATTAAGCAATAGAGAAAAATAAATTTGTATTTAAAAATTTTATATGATATTATTTAGTCAATGAATGCTCCCGTTCATTGACTTTTGTTTTTAAGGAGGATTGATGATTATGAGAATTGATATTTGCGATGATGAACAAATTTATATTGAAGATATTAAGAGACATATAGACTTTTTTTCAAAAGATAGAGGTATTGAATTTAAAGTAAATTCTTATACTTCTCCGATTGAAATGTTAAGAAGTAATATAAAATCTGATATTGCAATTCTTGATGTTGAAATGGAAGAAATGAATGGACTTAAACTTGGTGCTGAACTAAAAAACATCAATCCCCATATCATTTTGATGTATGTCACTGCTCATAAAAAGTATCTTGATGATGCCTTGAATTTAAATGCAGTACGCTTCTTTGAAAAACCTATTGATTCACAGAGATTTTACAGAGGACTGTCTGATTCAATAAAAAGAATTGACAATTCCTCACTGATATTTTATTTAAAAGATGGTAAAACAACCGAAAGAATTAATATTCAAGACATTATATTTGTTGAAATCGAAAAGAGACGATCAAAAGTAGTTACAATATACAAAGAATACTACTCCTCGCATCATATCAGCTTTTGGAAAGATAAGTTAACAAGTTCGATGTTTATATCGCCACATAACAGCTTTATAATCAATTTGAACTATGTAACATCATATGAAAGAAAATTACTCACCCTCAACGAAAAATACAATGTACCTATTGCAAAAAAATTGCAAACTAATTTTTATCAAAATTTCATTAGATTCTATGGAGGATAACCAATGGAATGGACAATATATAATGTTGTTTTATATATTTTCAGTATGCTAATATCATTTGCCTTTTTTAATCGTGGCTATCCCAAAAGAGTAAAATCAAGCATTTTGATAGTATTAATTGGCTGTGCACTATTTATACCGAGCTCATTCATTTTCACACTTTTTGACAATGAAATAATAAATTTAAGCCTGACCTTTTTAATAAACTTCATATTTGCAATATCATGCTTTCAAATTTCGGTTAAAGATTCAATAATTTTTTCTATTCTGTTAGATGCGATTATATTTTCAACAGAGCTTTTAACGATATTTGTATACACATCCATTTTTAAAGCCCCAACAGATTTATACAAAAATAATCTGACAATTTTTATTATACTTTCATCAATAAGTAAAATACTGTATCTCGCCGTATCGCAGCTATTATTGTTCGCAATAAAAAAAGGCAGATATAGAGATTCAAATTCAAAGCAATTTTTGCTACTGTTCATATTTCCGATATTGATAATGGCTTCATCTTTTATTATTCTGCTGTTGGCTTTAAAAACAGAAATTTCAGTCCAATATCAAATTGCAATATCGGTAATATCTGTTTTATCTATATTTGCTTGTATATTCATTTTTATTTATTATCAACTGTTATCTGATAATGAGGCAAAGGTAAACGAGCTTGAAAGAGAAAAACAGTTTTATAATTTAAACAACACTTATCTTGATGTGTTGCAACATCAAAATGATGAACTGCAAATGTTGTTTCATGATACAAAGCATCATTATCTTGCATTAAGTAACTTTGAAAACATTTCGGAGGTAAGAGGTTATATAGAAAAACTCCACTCCGATTTGGAACAGAAAAACAAAATAAAAATATCAAGCAATAAAATGCTTGATTTGATACTTAGTAAATATATTGTAATTTGTAAAAACAAAGGAATTAAATTCAGTTATGAGGTTAAAACAGTTAATTTAAGTTATATTGATGATTCAGAACTTTTAATTATTTTAAATAATATACTTGATAATGCGGTAGAGGCAGCAGAAAACAGTAAAGAAAAAATAATTGAATTTTCTCTTTTGCATATAAACAGTATGGATATGCTGAGTGTAATCAATAGCTGTGATTCACCACCTGTACACGAACATCATCAATTGATAACAACTAAAGGTAATTCTCAAAGCCATGGTTTTGGAACAAAGATAATCGAAAAACATGCAAAAAAGAATAATGGAAAATTTGAATGGTTTTATGATAATGCTGAAAGGCAATTCCACTTGAACATTATTTTCAAAAAGGACAAATAAAATCAAGAAGTCAAGCACTTATTTTTTTAGTGCTTGACTTTTTTTGTCATTTAGATGGTACTTTTTTGTTAATTAGTTGAATTATTTATTAAATTGTTTTTAATATTTAATTGTCAGTAAACTATTCGTATTTTATTGTAAAGGAGAATTAAATTTATGAATCGAAAATTGAAAAGATTTTTATGTGTATTTCTATCTGCAATAATAATGCAGATGTTACCTATGAATGCTTTCGCTAAAGATATTGTTCAAAAAAGAGTGATAGAAAATGTGGATATTCCGACAGAAACTACTGATGAAAACATTAAAATCAATGAAGAAATCATTAGTTTGAGAACAGAAAACTCAAAAACATTTTTGACAGACGATAATGGTTATTATCAGATTACTTCGGCTACACCTATCCATAATTATGATGATGGAGAATGGGTTGATATTGTTAACACAAAAACGGATGAAATTGCTACGATTAATGAAGCCGAAGAATATGTAGATGAACAAATACAAGCGTATTCATCTTCAAATGATATTCAAAACAGTAATGACAGATATACTGATAACTGTGAAACTTTAATAAAGAATTATTATTCTAAAAGTGCCAATGCAGCAGAGAACTGCTATACTGTAAGAAGTAGCAAACGTAATAAAAAAGCAGCAGAAATCTACATAAAACCATATTTCCCTACAGAACATTCTGTTTTTGTAACACAAGCAAGAATTGAGGCTATTGTAGACAGTGTTGTAACAGATTACAATGTAATTTCTGTGAATAGAATTACACAAGGATGGGATGAAACATTATCAATAACTAAAAAATTATCTTTAGACTCATCATATTATGATTTAGATGTAATAGATTTAGGTTATGATGAAGAATCTGAGGAAAGACCTGAAGCCCCTGAAAAGTGTTACCTTTGATTTTACTAATTATTGTAATTATGCTTCACTGGGCCTTTATAATAATTATGGTGTTGCGCTTACTGCTTCTGGAGACAGCACAGAGGTTACATTTTCACAAATTAAAGTCAGCATGTATTATCATGAATTAAATGATACTGATTCACGTTTTGAAACTGAACAAATTGATATGGGAAGAGCAGGAACTGTATACATTAATGATTACACCTGTTCACCGACAATTGTTCGTGATGAAATGGGACTTTATGGAGAAATAGCTCCTGTTGAAATTCAGACGATTTTCAATCCGCTTTCTGATTCAACGGATAATGGTATGGGAGCTTATACAAGAGTGAATTATAATAGTACCCTCGAGTACGATTCCGATATGTATTATTGGAAAACATGTGAAGGAGAAAATATCTATTTCACTAAGTCATCAACTAATACATTTACGGCTAGAACATCAGATGAAAAAACATATACTTTAACTGTATATTCGTCTGGTAGTGCTTATGATTATACCAATTATAATAATGTAGTTATAGTTGATTCTGATGGTAAAACATTTAATTTTTCTAAATATTCTGATAAAGGATATTTAACAAAAATTGTTGATGGTTCAAAAAATAAAAATGAAATTAATATCAATTATGAAATTATTGATTATTCTGAGTACAATATTACCTCTATCACCGATGGTATTGGACGAGAGTATAGATTCACATATAAAAATGGATATCTTTCAAACATCTCGGCATATGATTCCAATGGTGATGCCATCACCATTAAAACTGATGGCAATAATGTACCTATCAGTATAGATTATTCATATGATGATGGTAAACTTTCAGAAGTTACTTATAGTGATCAAAAAAGTGTTTCCTATGAATATGATGATAGCCACAAGCTTCAAAAAATAACTAATATTGATGGAACTTATGTAATATTCACTTACGAAAGCCAATTTTCTTACGAATCATACAAGTTAAAATCATATACTTTCCATAAAAGTGATGAAGTATATGAAAGAGTTGAAATTTCAGATGTTGATACAAATATTTATGAACGTACATTTGATAGCACAATGTATGATACTCCCAAAAGACTGATTTTTGATAAATCCTTTAATATGGTATACCTAAATAATTATAATGGCGTCGAATATCACTTTAATTATGACAATGATGACTTAAAATATATTTTGCCTAATAGTACAACTGATACTAACTATATCAAAAATGGCGAATTTAATGAATATAAACCGGCTTCTGAAGAAGCACTTTATTGGGAATATGATTATGATGAGGATGACGCTTTAATTGAAGTTGCAAAATACGATGATGATCATGTTGATAAAGAGAAGGGTATAGACAAATACTGTCTGTACATGGAAACAGACATTGCAAAATGTAGAGCTTTTCAAATAATCGAATCTGATAAAGATAATCCCTTTATTGCTGGTCAGAATTATATATTGTCAGCTTCAATTTGCAATAAAGATCCTTTATCAATAAATGATGATAGAAATTTAAGTATAGCAGTATATGATACTACAGAGGAAAATGGTGCCTTTGTTCCTGATAATTGTATTGGCGTAATGAATTTTGATGATACTTTCGATGATTGGCAACCAAGAAAAACTTTGCTTACTTTAACAAAAAATACTCCTGCACTTATTGTCTTTATTTACTATGACAATATGTATGGGGGATGTGCTTTTGATTCAATAAGTCTTGTATCGACTACAGCCCAAAACACACTTATGGCAGAAGATGTTATTCCTTCTTCTAAGATTAATTATAGCTATAACAATAATAACAGCATTACAGAAGAAATAAAAACTTCTGTTTTAGGAAAAGCTCTTGGTACTTATTATGGCTATGACAGCACAGAAAACTATTTGTCAAAAGTCACCAGTGAAGGTATTCCTACATATTATAGTTATAATTCACAAAATGGATTATTAGAATCCAAAGGAAACCACAGCGATACAAGTAAAAACACTCAATTTGATTACACCGCAATGGGATTATTAAATTCTGTTAAACAGGCAACAACTCAAATTGATGGCATTGAAACAAATATACAAACAAATTATACATATGAAAATGACAGAATAAAAACCATTGAGCATAATGGCACTTGTTATGTCTATGATTACGATCCTGCCGGAAGAATAATAAGCATTTCTGAGTGCACAAATGACTTAATCACTTATTCATATAAAAATAACAGAGTAGATACTATCACTTATTTAAATGGAGCAACAGTATCTTACACTTATAATTCCTTGAATTACATTACTGAAATAATGTATTCTCCAAATGATTCTAATAGTGAACCTATAATATATAAATACACCTATGATGATTACGGTAATGTTATTTCCTATGAGGACGGCTCTAATAATACTACCGCTTCAATAGACGGAGATACATATACATTGAAGAATAATGAAACTAATGATACAATTTACTCTTCTAATAAAAATTATCGTTCTTTGTTCGGTGTTAATTCTTATATTTCACGAGAGAGCAATACTAATTTATTAGGTCAGACACTAGATAGTACTGTTGATACATTTTCAAATAATGTTGTTACAACTAACACATTATATGATAGCATCGGAAGAACCTTTGAAACCGTCTCAAAAGATAAGAATGCATCTGTCAGAAATATATGTGAATATGTATCTAACGGTGATAAGGCAACAAATTTAGTATCTTCTTACTATTCATCCGTATTTACTAATACATCCAGTGGCATATTTAAGACAGATCTTAGAATTTCCAGAACAACATCTTATACTTATACTGATGAGGGACAAATCGAAAATATCTATAGAAAATCTGTTAATAATATACCGGAAAATACAGAAGATACAACATCGTCAGAACTTACTGCTAAAAACGTTCTTATAAAACATTATGAATATGATAATGCCGGAGAAATAATACTTGATGCAAACTTTGATACCCAAAAAGTTATTAAGTACAAATACAATGATGGCGGAAATTTGATTTCAAAAACCATATATCAGAATGACGATTCTCAAACTGCATATTCATATGATGAAAACAGCAATATTTTTACATTTTACGATGATAAAGCAGAAACTGTATCATATGGTTATGATGAAAACTGGACTGATTTACTAACATCATATAATGGTAATACAATTACATACGATGATTATGGCAGCCCCGCAAATTATTTTGGTGAAAACATTATAGGAAATGAAGTAAGCGGTACAATGAACTGGGATGGAACGAGATTAACTTCTTTTGATGATGGAAATAGTAAGTACATTTATAAATATTCAGCAGATGGTTATCGTACTGAAAAACTAGTATGTGATTCTCAAAACAATGATATTTGGGACAGCAAAATTGAATATGTTTATGAGGGAGACACATTAGTTGGATATAAAACGACAATATATGAAAAGGATACAAATCACACCATCACATCTGAAATTCTAATTACATTAATTTACAATGGAACAAAAGAGGCGGTTGGAATAAATGCTGATGTTACTTCTTATGAAGAAGAAACACCTCAAAAAGCAAACTTGTACTACTCACTTCTTAGAGATGCGCAAGGTAATATTACAGATATGTATAGCAGCGATGAAAATATAGTTTTCCATTATTCATATGATGCATATGGTAATTGTACGTTCACATTTTCCGGTAATGCTCTTGCAGAATTTAAGAAGCAATTAGATAATCTATCAAGTGTATGGATTAAATTACTTATTGGCTTCTTTATGGTGTTGGCACTGGCTGCTGCTGTCGGCGGAACAATTGCAACTACACAGCAAACATATCGTGGATATATTTGCGATTATGAAACAGGATTGTATTATAGTCAAAATCGCTATTATAGCCCGTCATGGGGAAGATTCATTAATTTAGATGATACAAATATGCTTGCTCAAAATAAAAGTGAAGTATTTGGCGCAAACTTATACAATTATTGCAATAATGATCCTGTTAATAATATTGATTTAAGTGGATATGCCCCTACTTCTTATGAAACTTCTAATAATATTTTAACTGCATTAAATATTGAACAAATTAATTCTGTTGATGTAGGTGTAGTTCCTTCAAAGATGATAGGTAAAGTTGAAAATGAACTCACTATTTTTGGTGTAGGCTTATCAACTGTTGCAAATGAAAGTGAAAGAGCTTATTGGAGAAGAGTATTTGGTCATCCTGATTTTGCCGTTGGTAAATATAATGGTTATAATTATATGAATACTGTTATTGAAAATGAAAACGGTGCTGCAAGCATGTATAAACTCAGTGACAATAATTCTCCATATAAAATCAATTAATAAAAATAAGGGATGAGAGGAAACTCTCATCCTCTGCAAAGGAAATGGTTTAATATGAAAAAAATTATTAGTATTATGTTATCTTTTACATTAATAACAAGCCTTTTATTTATTGGTGATACCGTTAATGCAGATACCATAAACAATAATGTAATAACTAATTTTTCCCAAGAAATTAATGAACTGATTGCAACATATGATTCCGATGAAGAATATGTTACCCAAGAAGAGAGCAATCAGTCAGTAATTTATGACAGACTGATAGTTTCATCAGGCAATGTTATCAGTGAAAATTCTATTGACTCAGTTAAGGGACTTGGTTATTCGGTATTCCAATATGATAATGCTAATGGTGCATCAGAAGCTAAAGAAGTATTTGAAAATAAAGGCTATACTGTTGAATATGATTCCATTTTAACTTGTGACAGTGTTACATCCACATCTGAAACATCAAAGACATGGGCAAATGAAAGAGTAGAATCACAGGAAACATTAAATGCAATAAAAGCCTCAGGTATGGAATTATCAGAGGTCACTGTTGGCGTTATTGATTCGGGTGCAGACTATACCCATGAGTTATTAAAGGATAGAATTGTCGATACTTCTATTAATTTCAGTTCCAGCGGTAATGAAAATGACTGTATGGATGATAATGGTCACGGCACAATGGTTTCAGGTGTAATTGCACAAAACACTACTGATAATGTAAAAATTAAACCATATAAATTATTTAATGATGATCATAGTTGTACTACATCTGAGTTAATATCTGTTATTGAATACATTCTCTCAGAAGATGATTGTCCTGATATTATCAATATGAGCTTTGGAATAGGCTCTAATAATGAAAACACTCTGAAATATAAATTGTTAAACCAGTTAATTGATAGGGGAATAACTGTAGTAGTTGCTGCCGGTAATGAAAATGCGGATGCAAAAAATTATTTCCCTGCTAATGTTGATGGTGCTATAACAGTTTCTGCATCAAATGAAAGCAATAATAGATGCAGCTTTTCAAATTTCGGTTCGTGTGTTGATATTGCTGCACCCGGTATGTATGTATATTCCAGTCAGTTAGGCGGCGGATACAGAACTGCAAACGGAACATCCTTTGCTGCTCCGTTAGTAGCTTCCGCTGCCGCAACTGTACTGATGCAAAATCCGTCACTAACAACAAATGATATTGAAAGCAAATTAAAAGGTGCGACTGTGCAAGTATATAACGAATATACTGATACTGAATGGTGTGGAGCAGGAATTCTAAACTATTCTGCGTTGTATGAAAGTGGTATCATTGACAGTCCTGTGTTGAGTTATAGCTCAGGCAGTTATATAGATTCCATTGAACTGAGTATTGATGTTCCCGAAAACAGTACTGTTGTGTACACAACTGACGGATCAATTCCAAGTTTGGATAACGGTATTATTTATGATAATCCTATTGACATTTACGAAAGCACACATATTATCGCTGTTGCAATAAATAACGATAAAAAGAGCAAATATGTCGGCGCAACTTATCAAATTGTACATTATGCTGATGAAAGTGATTTCACTATTTCATCCGCCGGTACTATTACAGCGTACACAGGTAGTTACAAAAACATTATAGTACCTGAAACTATTAACGGTATAACGATAACGGGAGTAGCCGGCAGTGCGTTTTCAGAAACTGATATATTACATATTGAACTTCCAGATACAGCTACCGTTATCAGGTTAAAGGCTTTTTTAAACAGTAGTTTAAACACAATAATTGCAAAAGGTGTAACAAGTTTAGGAGCTTCTGCCTTTAAGAACTGTAATAACCTTGTTAATGTTAATATGCCAAATGTAGTTTCAGGTGGAAGAGAATTGTTTTACGGCTGTTCAAGATTAACAGAAGTTGATTTTAATGAGAATGTCGAAGAATTAGGGGATCTGGCATTTGCTTTAACTAATTATCAAAATGCATATTTCCCCAAGCTTACCGGTGTCAGTGGTATATTTAGTAATGCTAATTTAAGAACAGCAGATTTACCAAATGCAGAATGGTTGAGTAGTACCTTTTCCGGGTGTAGTTATCTTTACGAAATAAATATACCAAATGTAACTGATATTGATGATGATGCCTTTTCACGTTGCTTTATGCTTACCAAATACGACTTTTCAAATGTAGAATTAGTAGAAGCAAAAGGATTTAGAGACTCTTGCTTTACAGTCCTTAATTTACCTAATTGTGAAACTTTAGAATCCAGTGCCTTTTCAGGTTGTCAAAGCAGATATATTAGTATTCCAAAGGTTGACACAATATATGACGGAACATTTCAAGGCTGTGAAGAGTTAGAAGAAGTGTTTATGCCGAATGTTACAACATTCTTTAACAGTTGGTCTTCAAGTTATTTTTCTGATTGCTATAATCTAAAATCTATTTATCTTCCTAAATCAACATTTTGTCCGAGTATTTATTGGAGCGTTATGGCCGAGAAAAAATTTGAAAATGGTTTTGTTCCGGCCCTTTCCTATGTATATGCCCCAAATGCAACCTCTGTTGCTGATAGATATAGGAATATTTCATTATTTAAATATTGTACTAATTTATCTTTTGTATTTCTTCCTAAAGCTGAAGAAATAAAGGAAATGCCCGATATTCCGAACTTAAAATGGTACTTTTCAGACGCAATGAAAAGTCTGCCGAGTAAGTATAATAACCTTGTCAGCACCATTGGTTATGATTATGTGATTGTTGCTCCAACAGATTCGTATGCAGCTGGGTGGGCAAATGAAAACGGTCATACATTTATTCCAAGTGATAGCAGAGATGAAAGTATAGAAAATCCTTTAAATGTAACCGATTTAGGAAGATCAATCTGCACATCTGTTGCGGGTCTGAGATTTGGATTCACATGGGATAATATTGATGAGATTGAAAATCTTGCTTCTAATATTGAATACGGCTTTGTTTATAGTCAGAAAGGTGTTGAGGATTTATCATTAGATAAAGTTGACGACGTAAATGTTAAATCTGTAACCGCAACAAACCGTATAGACCACGGCGATACGACCTCGTTCAATCTTGTTATTTCAAACATACAAAGTGATTATTATGACAGAGAAATAACAGCAAGAGCGTATGTTTGCATAGACGGAATGTATTTCTATTCAAATGAGCAAAAAGGCTCGTTCGGCGAGGTGGCAAATCTTGTCCTTGCCGATAATGAAATAGATACAAACACTAAAAACGCTGTTAAAAATTTGCTTGAAAAGGAGGCATAAAAATGAAAGAAGAATACGCAAAACCAATCGTGGGAATTGAAGAATTCAAAACCGTTGATGTTATCACAACAAGCGGCGATCTCGGCAAAGATGACAATGTTGTTGACGGCGGTGACGGCTGGTAATTAATGAAAAAGCAATTACTTATTATTTCAATATCAGTTATTATAGTCGGTATATTTGTTTCCTGTTCTGCAAACAGCGGTAGCGGGGATATTTCCACTACCGCTGTTACGGACAGTCAAGGACAAACTCATTTCTATGAGCCTATTACCGATACTGATGGAA
>CANQXE010000026.1 GCA_947627725.1 uncultured Clostridia bacterium
TTAGAGCTTTCCTGTAATGTGGACGATATGACGGCCGAGGAGATCGGCTTTGCAATGGATCGCCTTTTTGAAGGCGGCGCAAACGAGGTCTTTACCATTCCGATAGGCATGAAAAAATCCCGCCCCGGCACATTGCTTCGGGTCATGTGCAAAGAACAGGATCGTGAAAAAATGCTGCATCTGATTTTCAAACACACTTCTACCATCGGGGTACGGGAAACGCCGACACATCGGTATATTCTCGACCGACGGATCGAGACGGCGGAAACTCCGTACGGTGAAGTCCGCCGCAAGAGCTCATCAGGCTACGGCGTGTCACGTACAAAATATGAATATGAGGATATTGCCCGAATTGCGCATGAACAGGCTCTCAGTATTGAAGAAGTGAAGAAGCTTCTTGAAGACGTATAATGGAACGGCGCAGAACATTCCGCGAAAGGAGTGATAAAGATTATGGATATGGTGCATAAAAAACTGGAACATCTAAAAGAATACCTGCTTGATTTGGGAAGCGTTGCCGTTGCTTTTTCATCGGGCGTTGATTCTACCTTTTTACTCTATGTCGCTCATCAGGTGCTTGGGAAACGTGCGATCGCTGTTACGGCGCAGTCCTGTTCTTTCCCGAAGCGGGAGCTTGACGAGGCAAAAGCCTTTTGTGACTCCCACGAAATCACCCATTTCATATGCCAATCGGAGGAACTGGATATTGAGGGATTCCGCCAAAATCCCAAAAACCGCTGTTATCTTTGCAAGCATGAACTGTTTGAAAAAATATGGGAGATTGCAAAGCAAAATGGAATCAGCGCAGTGGCGGAGGGTTCCAACATGGATGACAACGGAGATTATCGTCCGGGGCTGATCGCCGTCAAAGAACTGGGAATTAAAAGTCCGCTGCGAGAGGCAGAACTGACAAAAGCAGAGATCCGTGAACTGTCGAAAGAGCTTGGTTTACCGACTTGGAACAAGCAGTCTTTTGCCTGCCTGTCCTCCCGCTTTGTTTACGGCGAGACCATCAGCGAGGAAAAACTGTCCATGGTGGACCGTGCGGAACAGCTTTTGCTTGATTTGGGGTTTCATCAGGTGCGGGTGCGAATACACGGGAAGCTCGCAAGAATTGAAATAGAGAAATCCGAGATAGGCAGATTTTTAGACACTGAAACGGCGGAACAAGTTGCACGGCGTTTCCATGAGATAGGCTTTCTGTATGTGACTCTGGACTTAGACGGTTACCAAATGGGCAGCATGAATAAGGCGCTCAACTTATGATAAGAGCTTTAAGCTAATCTATCCTTGCACGAAGATGCGAGAAGCGCTACCTGCAATTATACATCTCAGGGCAAAATTATGCCCTGATTTCAGGTTGCCATTTCGAAGATCATTTCTTTGTATGTCCGGCTTTTGCTATCGGATATAACGATAATACTTATACTGATAAGAGGGAAAAGCTTGTGCCAAAGATCATGCGGCTTTCAAACGAGCTGATGAAGTGATAATAATAATCCCCCTCTGACCTACTCGAAGATGAGTGCCAGATGGGGATTTTTGCACCCGAAACCGTCAACTTACAGTTGATAAGTTCGATCAGTTCCTTATCGCTATCAATCCAGCACCTCACTGCCTTTCGGCGGTGAGGTGCTTTTGCCTTTGTACTTTATTCTCCAAGCAGTCTTTTCAAGTCTGCTTCGGGCGTGGAAATAGGGCCAATGTCATACCTTTCGACCAGCAAATTCAATACATTGGGAGAAATAAACGCAGGAAGTGACGACCCAAGCAGAATGTTTTTGACGCCGAGATGCAACAGCGTGAGCAGGATGCAGACAGCTTTTTGTTCATACCAAGAAGGTACCATAGAGAGTGGAAGGTCATTGATGCCCATACTCTTCGTCTGCTCCAGAAGCTGCTTTAGATCATAGAGGTCATGCACGGAGATGACAATGAAAGGACCTTTTTCCACTGTCAGCGGCACTTCGGTCGGCACAGACGTCCCGTAGGTTTCGGTATTCGCCCGATCCAAAAGCTCCATGCAGCGTAGGTTGACCTCTCCGACCTCCAGTACGATGGGAAAAAGCAGATCCTGATCCCAATCCATACCAACAGCAAACAGAGCCTTGTAGAAAAAACGATTCACCGTTTCGTCGTGATAGCCGAGAACCGATGCGTGATAGGCATATGCCGCCATGCCCCGAATGCCAAAGAGAATCAAGGATTTCAAGGAACGAATATCCTCGTTTGCTTCCCAAACAGACCTCATATCGTAATCGTCATTTCGGCCGCAGGCAGATGCACATTTGAAGCATTCCGGCACCAGCCGTTTTTTCTCTGTATGCACTTTATCAATCAATGCGGAAATTGTCGCATTGTTGAAATTGACATTCGTAATGGTTGCAAACAAACCTTCAATTATCAGACGATCCGTTCCGGAATTGATTAAATATTCATTTCCTTCCGTTGCACGAGCAAGGCCAATCAAAGCACCGGTCAAGAGGTCTTGCAGCTGTGCCGTATCGACCTTCTTTCCGCATACTCCGTCTGCGCCCTTACCTCCTGCACAGCCCGCCGTCTGTTCACATTGAAAGCAAAACATCTGATTATCCATTTTAATATTTCCTCTCTGATCATTCAATGATATGACCGTCTGTGGAAATAGTCACAACATTCCACGGGATAAACTTTCCGCTGGATTGAAGCGCCTGCTTTACCGCATTTTCGATGCCGCCGCAGCAGGGTACTTCCATTCGGACAACAGTCACGCTCTTGATATTGTTCCCGGCAATGATCTGCGTCAATTTCTCGGTGTAGTCCACCATATCCAGCTTCGGGCAGCCAATCAGGGTAATTTTGTTTTTGATGAAATCATTGTGGAAGTTGCCGTAAGCATAAGCGGTGCAGTCAGCGGCGACCAGCAGATTTGCGCCGTTGAAATAGGGGGCATTTACGGGAGCCAGCTTGATTTGTACCGGCCACTGAGAAAGGCGGCTGTGGACTGTCACATTTTCAGCCTGCGTTTCTTCACGGTGAATTGCTTTTGAAGCTGTGCCGGGACAGCCGCAGGGCAGTTTTTCTGTACCGTTATCCTGCTTTGCCGCCCTTACCGCAGCTTCGTTATATGCCGGCGCTTCCCGTTCCTCAAAAGTAATTGCTCCTGTCGGGCAGGCGGGTAAGCAGTCGCCAAGACCGTCGCAGTAGTCCTCACGGAGCAGCTTCGCCTTGCCGTCAACTATACCGATTGCCCCCTCGTGGCAGGCTTCAGCGCAGATCCCGCAGCCATTGCACTTTTCCTCATCGATTTTAATGATTTTTCTAAGCATAATATTTTCCTCCTGTTTTGAAACGCTTTGACCTCTCTTGACTTGTTGCTTTCATTATAGTACAATGAAAGCAACAAGTCTGTTGTTTTTCCAACGGAAAAGAGGTTTTTATGAAAAAGTACGTTTCTCTTCTAAAAAGAACGAAGCTGTTCTCCGGTGTAGGTGATAATGACATTCTCTCCATGCTGAATTGCTTGAATGTAACCGTTCGACATTATAAAAAAGGTGAATATGCATTCCGACAAGGCGAGTACATTCGCGATCTGATGATACTTGCAGAGGGAAGGCTCCACATTCAAAAAGAGGATTATTGGGGCAATCTTAATATTCTGAACGAAATTCGCTCCGGAGAGATGTTCGGAGAAGCATATATTGTGCCGAACAGCGGGGCTCTTATGAACGACGTTGTAGCTGCGGAAACAAGTACGGTCCTCTTTTTCGATATAGAACGGATACTGACCGTATGTCCATCTGCCTGTCCATTTCACACCCAGCTTATAAAAAATATGTTTTACACGATTTCGGATAAGAATAAAAGCCTTGTTCAGAAACTCAGCTATATGTCGGAGCGTTCCACAAGAGAAAAACTGCTGTCCTACCTATCCGATGAGGCAAAACGGCAAAACAGCAGTTCTTTTTCCATTCCCTTTAACCGACAGCAGCTTGCGGATTTTCTTTCGGTAGACCGAAGCGCCATGTCAGGCGAACTATGCAAGCTGCGTGACGAGGGTATGCTGGATTTTCATAAGAGCGAATTTACATTATACGAAGTATAAAAACAACCGAGCGTCACACTGCGCACACTTTACACCGCAAAAACGTCAATTTCTTTCAACCAAAATCAAAAAGATGAATATAAAAAATTCTTGAAGATACAATAAAGGAATATCAGGCAACGAAAAAAGGCGTTGATGAAAACGAAAAGAGCGAACCTTCACAGGATAATATAAACACAGACACACATTCGGAAAATTGCCGACGAGGACACAATCGAACAAACGGAATATGCGGAAGGGCTGCTCCCGAAACGGTTAAAGACCTTTTTTAACAAAAACAGGCGGCAAGTGAACCGACCGAAGAAAAAATTATTGAAATGTAATGCGACAACCTCGTGACAATTTGTCACGAGGTTGAATTTAATTTTTGAAAAGGACAAAAACGAAAAACGAAAGATCTGATTTTCATATCATCCAGATCGGCACGATCAGATCATCCTTGTCAAATGCGCTGAATTGCTTTGCCATACAGAGAACGGCGCCTGTGCCGACATGAAGAGGAGATTTGTCAATGACTCCGAAAATGCGGGTCAGACGTTTGTCAGGGGTGGCGGTTTTTTTGATCTCCAGCGGGCAGAGCTTGCCGTCGCCTTCCAGTATAACGTCTATCTCTTTGGCGTCACGGTCACGGTAGAAGTAAAAGTACGGTTCCAGCCCTGCGTTCTGATAGCTTTTCATAATTTCCGACACGGCGAAATTCTCCAACAGCGCACCACTCATCGCTCCACTCTCAGCGACCTCAGGCGACGACCAGCGGGTCAGGTAGCAAACCAGTCCCGTATCATAGAAATACACCTTCGGCGTCTTGATAGTGCGCTTGAGAACGTTATTGGAATATGGGTGCAGAAGGAAGATTATTCCCAAAGTTTCAAGTATATTGATCCATGCCTTAGAAGTCTGAATATCGATATCCGCATCATCAGCCAGCGCCTTGTAATTCAGAAGCTGAGAGCAGCGGGCGGCGACGGCGGTCACAAAGCGGTTGAATTTCAGTGCGTCCACAGTATTGGAAAGCTCCCGCACGTCACGCTCCACAAAAGTTGAGATATAGGAGGAGTAGAAGATATTACGGTCTGCATACTGCCCGCTGACAAGCCCCGGCATTGAACCTTGCCAAAGTCGTTTAAACAACTCAGGGGTGGTGACAAGCTGTATCTCATTTCGCTCCGCAAGCAGCCTCTCCATATCCGTCGTAAACGGCACGCACGGGGCTCCGATAATTTCCCGCTGCGACATAGGCGACATATGCAGAAGCGCCACACGACCTGCAAGCGATTCCTGATCGCCCTGCATATTTCGGTGAATAATATAAAACAAGCAGAGCAGTATCGCTTAATTGCGGTACTGCTCTTGTTTATGTATAAACATATTGTTGTTTTATTCAGGTGTTATATAGACAAATATTGTTTTCTTACTTTTACATCAGAAAAAGATATAATTAGTTCTTATTTTGCGTTGCCGCTGTCATCGTATTTTTGATTCACCCATTTGCGATACTGTCCCGGCGTTGTGTTTGTAAACATCTTGAATATTTTCGAATAATACTGAACGTTATTAAACCCGTTGTCCACAGCAATATCGCTGATGCTTTTATCGCTGTATAAAAGGTCTATGCAGCTTTTTTCCACTCTGTATTTATTAACATAATCTATAAAACTGAGTCCGGTCTTTTCTTTGAATAAGCGCCTCATATGGCTTTCGCTGTATGAAACATTGGAGAGCAGGGCTTTAAAAGAAATTTTCTCTTTATAATGATTCTTTATATAATCGATCACCATATTGATCGCAGCAATGGAATGAATCCTGTCGATTTTCGGATCGGAATGCTGTATAAATTGTTTCGATTGTAAAATATGTGAAATAATATTATATAATAATCCCTTAAGTTTAATTTCAGCTCCAAATTCGTTGTTTTTCATCATATGGAATATTTTTTCCGAATCGGCAAGTATATACTTGGGTATTTTTAAAAGCCGATTTATTTTTATGCTTTCAACCGCTGCTCTGCAAGGATCGTCAATACTGCCCAAGGCGGATATATCAAATGTAAGCGTATAGAAATGGTGCTGTTTGCTTTTATCCGTATCATTGGCATAGTGAGCAATATTGGGTTCAATGAGAACCATTGTTCCCGGAGTAATGACATACTTCTCTTTGTCTGTACCCAACAGCATTTCGCCTTCGGAAAGCCAGAAAAGCTCATATTCTTTATGATAATGCGGCTCTACGCAATATACCTTCTCCGAATACAGCGCAATAGGAAAATCGGCAAATCCGTGTGCAACAATCTCATAATTTGAAATCAATTTACTCATTGTATTCACCTCTATATCATTATAAGTATTCCCGTCAGACGTGTCAATATAAATGAGTGGATTGTATAAAGATGTTGAGCTTTTTATTGTTTTTTTATCGTTTGGAATTATGTATAATAAATATAAAGATACCGCAAAGGAGGAACAATGTGAGCATAATAACAAAAATACATAACGGCGTTTTATTTCAGATGAATGATGAAACGGTATTGATGGAGGCATACGGCGAAAACTGTATCCGTGTACGTTCTTCACGAAACAGCAAGATCTCCGATGAACGCTGGACATTACTTGAAGCTGAAAAATGTGACGCTTCAGTCAGCGTAACGGAGGAAAAAGGCGTTATAAAAAACGGTATTTTGACCGCTGAGATTTTCAATCAGTGGGGAAGCTGCCGTATTTCTTTTTATAAAAACGGCGAATTTATTCTCGGGACCCATGATGAAGGCGATCCGGTTACAAAATATGAGCATACCGAAGGACAGAATTACCGTACTCAAATAATTTTCGATTCAAACGAGAAGGAGCATATATACGGTCTTGGTCAGGAGCAACACAGCTTTTTAGATAAAAAAGGCTGTTCGTTCGCCCTAAAACATTGGAACACAAAATCAACGCTGCCCGTCATATATTCGTCTCTCGGATACGGCTTTCTGTGGAACAATCCCGCCGTGGGAAGGGTCGAATTTTCGCTGAACCGCACGGTATGGTCTGCCGACAGCTGTTATCAGGCAGATTATCTTGTATTCGCAGGAAATACCCCTGCCGAAGTATTAAGCAAATACTGCCGTCTTACCGGTCACGCTCCCGAAATGCCTGAATGGGCGGCAGGCTTCTGGCAGTGCAGGCTGAGATACGAAAGTCAGGATCAGGTGCTTGAGGTCGCAAGGAAATACAAGGAGCTGGGGATCCCTATCGATGCGATTGTCATTGACTTTTTTCACTGGACGGAGCAGGGAAACTGGGAGTTCGAACCGTCTCTGTGGCCTGATCCTAAGGCAATGTGCGATGAGCTTAAGGGAATGGGTATAGAGCCTGTGGTATCAATATGGCCGACGATCAATCCCTCCAGCAAAAACTGGAACAGAATGAACGACGGGAATATGATCGTAAGAACGGAAAACGGTCAGTACAGCACCTTTGATTTTCACGGACTTCAGACATACGTGGACCTTACCTCTCCCGACGCAAGGGCATATATGTGGGAACAGGTGAAAAAGGGGTACTATGATTACGGTATAAAAACCTTCTGGCTTGACGAAGCCGAGCCAGAAGTGCATCCGCAGCAGTTTTCAAACCTGAAATTCCATATAGGCAACGGTGCGCAGACAGCGCTTGTATACCCGTATTATTATGCGAAAACCTTTTATGACGGATTAAAGTCCGAGGGCGAAAAAGATGTTGTGCTGCTTACCAGATGTGCTTATCCCGGAAGCCAGCGCTTCGGCGCAGTCGTCTGGAACGGAGATATAGGCTCTTCCTTTGAGGCTTTGGAGCAAAGTATCGTTTCAGGTCTTTCAATGGGAATGTGCGGAATACCGTGGTGGAATTCGGATATTGGCGGATTTCACAGCGGCGATATTGAAAGCGAATATTTCAGGGAGCTTATTGTGCGCTGGTTCCAGTTTGGTGTTTTTTGTCCTGTTATGCGTCTGCATGGCGCAAGACTGAGGCAGAGTAGCTACGAATATCGTCACCCGGGCATTCTGGAGCCAAGCGGCGGCGATAATGAGATATGGTCTTTCGGTGAAAAAAATTATCCTGTGTTAAAAGAGCTTATACAGCTCCGAAAACGCCTGAAACCGTATATTATCAATAGCTCGAAGCTTACTTCCCAAACGGGAGAACCTATTATGAGACCAATGTTTTTCGATTATCCCGACGACGAAACTTGCTATACATTAAAGGATCAGTATATGTTTGGCAGAGATATTCTTTTTGCCCCCATATTCAGGCAGGGACAAACAGAGCGCAAGGTTTATCTCCCGACAGGAAAATGGATAAGAACATCGGACAAAGCAGAATTTACAGGCAATCAGACAATAGTCTGCGATGCAAAGACAGATGAATTTATTGCATTTGTAAAGGAAGGCTCCGAGGTCCTTGAAGCATTTTAAATCAATATTGTAAAAAGGAAGTATTTATGAAAAAAGCTGTTTTACATATAAACGCCTCAGATAAAAAATCAAAAATCAACCCCGAAATATACGGTCACTTTTCCGAGCATCTGGGAAGGTGCATTTACAACGGTATATATGTGGGAGAAAAATCCTCGATCCCTAATGTCCGCGGGATCAAAACCGATATTGTTGAAGCGTTAAAAAGAATTAAGGTGCCTGTTCTGCGCTGGCCCGGCGGCTGCTTTGCAGACGAGTATCACTGGAAGGACGGAATAGGAGAAAAATCTGCCCGCAAAAAAATGATAAATACCAATTGGGGCGGCGTTACCGAGGATAATTCCTTCGGCACTCATGAGTTTTTCGATTTGTGCGAATAGATCGGCTGTGAGCCGTATTTAGCGGGGAATTTCGGCAGCGGTACGGTCCGGGAGCTTGCGGAGTGGATAGAATACATTACCTCTGATAACACTTCCCCGATGACGGAGCTGCGCAGAAAGAACGGAAGAGAAAAGCCGTGGAAGCTGAAATATTTAGGTATAGGCAACGAAAGCTGGGGCTGCGGCGGAAGTATGAGACCCGAATTTTATGTTGATGAATACCGCCGTTATCAGACATTCTGCAGAAACTTCAGCGGAAACGAGCTGTTCAGGATCGCCTGCGGTCCCAACACCGATGATTATTACTGGACCGAAAATATTATGAAGCACTTGAACCAATGGACAGCTCACGGAATTTCACTGCATTACTACACACTGCCCGGCGACTGGAATAATAAAGGCAGCGCAAGAGATTTTTCCGTACCGGAATATTATACGACAATTTCCAAAACACTTTATATAGAAGAGCTTATAAGACGGCACGGTGAAATAATGAACCGTTACGACCCCGAACATAAGATCGGTCTGATCGTTGACGAATGGGGCTGCTGGTACGATATTGAGGAAGGTACTAATCCCGGCTTCCTCTATCAGCAGAACACTATGCGTGATGCGATAGCTGCAGCGTGCAATCTGAATATTTTCAACAGACATTCCGACAGGGTGATTATGGCAAATCTGGCGCAGGCAGTGAACGTGCTTCAGGCACTTATACTTACCGAAGGTGAAAAAATGGTACTCACGCCTACATATCACGTTTTTGATCTGTATAAATCCCATCAAGGTGCGGAATCGGTGTACTGTTACTCAGACAGTCAAACCGTCGGAGAGGGTGCAAAAGTCCCTATGCTTTCCGCCTCCGCTTCGGTAAAGGACAGCAAGCTGACAATAACTGTTGCTAACTGTTCCGTCAGTGATGAGGCTGACGTTGACCTTTCCGTATTCGGCTTTGACGCTAAATCTGCCGAAGCACGTATTTGGACCGGCGAGTGTCATGCTCTCAACGATTTTGACTCTTCCGAAAAGGTTATACCGAAGACCTTTGATGTAAGTCTCATAAACGGCAGGATTTCCGCTGTAATTCTGCCCTGCTCCGTTGTTTCAATGATTCTCTCATAAAAACATTCTCAATAGGAAAGGAATGGTTATAAAAAATGAAACGAAAAGCACTAAAAACAATTGCCGCTGTTTCTGCACTGATCACGATATTTACCTTCTTCGGCTGTTCGCAGGAAAAGGAAAACGCAAGGGTGTACATAGAAGGCACAAAGTTTATGGTTGACGGCAAAGAGCTTTGGATAAACGGCGTAAATACTCCCTGGAAGAACTGGAACGATTTTACCGGCAGTATGGATGAAGGCACTTTAAGCGGCGACCTGAACATTCAATTCTGGGACGATGAATTTGCCCGTCTTGTCTCTGACGGAATAAACTGTACAAGGATATGGATAAACTGCGAGGGAGAAAACATAGTTTCCCTTAACGGCGAGGGCGAAATACAAGGCATAAATGAAAATCACTGGAGCGATCTTGACAAGCTCTTTGAGCTGGCGGAAAAGAACAAGATCTACCTTATGCCCACACTTCTTTCTTTCGACCACTTCAAGAGTTCAACCGGAGTCGGAAGCGGTATGCACTGACGGGCGCTGATAAGTAAAAAAGAAACCGCTGACGCTTATGCGGAAACCTACGTCAAGGAATTCTGCGATCGCTACAAAGACAACGATTATATATTCGCCATTGACATTATGAACGAACCTGACTGGGTTTTTGAGAACGAGGAATGCGGACAGATCGGATGGGATAAGCTTTCCTATTTCTTTGGCAAATGTGCATCAGTAATTCACGAAAACAGCGACTTCCTGGTAACAGTGGGAATGGGTATAATCAAATACAACTCTGATAAATATGAGGGCAATATGGTTTCCGATGAGTATCTTAAAGAGCTTACGGGTCTTGACAATTCCTGCCTTGATTTTTACAGCACCCATTATTACAACTGGTAAAAAACCTGGTTCGGTTTTTCTTGTGACAAGTCGCCCAAGGAGTTTGGCATTGCGGAGGAAAAACCCTGCCTTATCGGAGAAACTCATAACGATGATGAAGCAGAGATCGGTATGTCATTGACCGAAAAATATAAATCCGTTTACGAAAACGGCTGGAACGGCATAATGGTATGGATGCAGTCCATACCGGAACAAGACTATGCGTGGTACGGATATGACTTTACAAAGGCTTCTACAAGCGCTATGGCCGAATATATTCCTGAAGTAGGTAGATTACAAGGAGCTTGTGGAAAGCTATGCATGGGACGGAAAGCATTATTACTATCCCTTCAGAGGAAATGCCCTTCCCAACTGCCTGATATATGATGCGGACAGGTTCTCTTGATCATCCCAAGGAGCTTTACGAAAAGGGCGAGTGGGACTGGAACAGCTTTAAGCAGATAATGGTAGACTTTGTGACAAAAAATCCGGATGCATTGGGCGGACTTCAGGGTCTTATCAGCGATGACATTTTTATAACCACCGGAGTGCCTCTTATCAGCGTTAAAAACGGAAAAGCCGTAAACAACATAAATAACCCTACAATTGACCGTGCAGCAAACTTTTTGATGGAGCTGCGCAAGGAAGGATTAACGGTAAGGGGAGACGGAATGTGGAGCAACGAGACCGACCCTATCAAAAACGGAAAGGCCGCTTTCCTCGGCGTAGGACAATGGCTGATCTGCGGCTTTACCGAAGAGGGTATGAACTATGAATTTGTTCCCTATCCCCGTGATCCTAAGGCGGACAAATACTACTATCAGGCAAGCACATTCGGTTATATGGTACCCAGCGGAGCAAAAAATCCCGAAGGTGCGGCGGCATTCATCGACATTATGCGTCAATGCTATACAGATCCCGAATTCAGAGAGGTCATAGACCAGAGTACTTTAAATGACAAGGGGTATTCTCAGGAACAGTATGATTTCCTTACATCCTTCGAGGATATGAGTAAGTTTGACGTTGTGGTTGAAAACTATACCGGATTTAACTCCGAGCTTACCAAAATCATTGATGATATGTGTATCAACGTTGCATTTGAAGAAGGTCAGGGAGATCAAAAGGGCAATAGTTGGACCTAGCTTCGTACAGCCAATGAAGGCTCAATTAAAGGTTACCTTGAAGAATATGTAGGTTAAAAAAACATCAAAAGATGTACTATATAACGCAGATATCGGACAAGAGTTTTCCGAAATCAGCGATATTATAGAAAAATTTAAGTAAAAACTTAAGGAGGATTTTGATTTATGACAATCAAAAAATTACTTGCAGGCGCAGCAGCCGCTGCATTGACTATCAGTGCCATAAACGTCAATGCTTTTGCAGCAGACAATTTGTTAGGCGGCGATATTAATTTAGGCACAGGCTGGGGAGGAGAGTTTGTTGACGCAGGAAAGTTTGCTGATGTTTCCGAAGGAGATGTAGTGACCGTTGAATTTGTCATCAACAACGAAGACAGCTATCATCTCGTTAAGCTGTCAAGCGGTGCTGACGGCTGGCCTGCATTGGAATGCAGCACTAAGGCAGTTAATAATCAAGAGGACGAGGCGTTTAAAAATCAAGACGATGGTTTTGCCGTAGTTTCTGTTGATGGCAGTGTTTCTTATACTCTTACCGCAGCTGATGTAAGCGCAATCCAATCTTCAGGTATGGTGCTTATGGGTTACGACATCACGGTTAAAAAACTTACCGTTGACGCCCCTGCTGCCGAGGAGCCTCCTGCCTCCGAGCCTGAAGATACATCAACACCAACAGACTCCACAGTCGGCGACACTAACACACCTTCCGATGATAAGGGCAGTCCGAACACGGGCGCTGAAGATGTTACGGTTCTTGCGGCTGTTGCGGCTCTCGCAGCTCTGGGCGTTATAATTTCTAAAAAGAGAAAGTAACATACGATCACTATTTACTTATTGAATTTATCAGACTAACAGTGCATTTTTAACTTCTTAAAGTTCATAATTTCTCAACTATAATATTGCGGCGGCCATATCGGCTTTGCTCGGCGAATTGCACATGCCGAAGCAAAGAATATGTGCTGCCGCAAATTTTTAGGCAATTTTGTAAAACGGGTCGTCTATACAAAAATACTGCGCTGGATAATAAGCACAGCTTCGAGGAGCTTGAAAAACGGCAGATAAGAACGTCACTTTCGGTTATAGTATTGATGAGAATTCAACGCATTTTATTCTGACTGTTTTAACGGTAATAAAGCACTTTGGAAATGTCCCTTATGTTGATACTGAAAATCAATCCTCGATTATCAAAGCACAAAAATAACAGACTGCCGCAAATATTACGGCAGTCTGTTCATTTATTTTGACTGATATTTTTTTCCAATGGCGCACTAATGGCGCACTATTTGCAAAAATCTGTCTGGAATACAAAAACCGCTTAACACGCTCAAAAGGCTTTGTTAAGCGGGTTTAGGTGTAATATTATTACCAAAATTTTGGGTGATGAACGTAAAAAGCGCGCTCTCAGTTTTCTGAGAGCGCTGAAGCGGCTCAGCCGCTGGTGGAGCATAGGGGATTCGAACCCCTGACCCCAACACTGCCAGTGGCTCACCTGCCTTTTCACCATATTCGGCTGAGTTAATCAAATCCTTTTACAGTGCAGTTTTGCGGCCTTTAACGTTTTACGCCGTTTACTCTCATACGGCGTATTTTTTTGCAAATGGCGCACTAATGGCGCACTCAATTTTTGATCGTTTTCCAATATTTCATTAGTTAAATAAATCAACAGATACGTTTCTTTTTTTGTACCATAATCGCCGCAGCTGAGTGTGGAGTATTGATAATTACTGTGGAAATATAAAGCGGGAAAGCCGCTCGCTTTCCCGCTTGTTTTTTATATTCCGCCGTAACACGTAGATTTAGTCTTCAAGCAGCCATTCGATCAGGTTCTCAGACTTGATCCCCTCATATAAACCGTCCATTCCGGGATCAAGAGACAACACGATCTTTTCATAGTTGTCACGTATTTTTTGCAGAGGCGCAAGCTCTCTCTTTCTGACGTCCTCGCTGTTCATGGATTCCGTTACCTGAAAATATTTCTTCTCGTTGGCGTCAGTCGCAATAAAGTCAACCTCCATATTATCTATTTTACCGATCGCAACGTCGTATCCTCTGCGAAGAAGTTCAAAATAAACGATGTTTTCGATTGCATGACTGCTGTCACGATTTCTGGATCCCAGCAGATAATTTTTCAAAGCTATATCGACAATATAATACTTTCCGAGCGTGCGGAGATACTCTTTTCCTTTGATATCAAAGCGCTTGATCTCATAGAAAAAGTAACTTTCAAGCAGTGCGTTGACGTATGCCTGAACAGTATGTGCGCTCGGTACGCTTTTCCGTTTGCCATCCTCAAGAAGTCCTTCATTTACTAAGGTGTTTCCTATTGATGTTATGGAAACGTTTGAACCTATATTGTCTGCAAGAAACATTATGATTTTACGAAGCAGTATCGGATCGGTAATTCGCTTTTGTCCCCGACGCTTTTCCCGTTCCAGAATATCACGGACAACAACGGTAGAGTAAATACCGTCGAGCAAGGCAAGCGCTTTTTCCTGGTCAAGTCCCACGTCGGCAATACCGGGCATTCCGCCAAAAAGCATAAATGCTTCAAACGCCTCCCGCAGGCCGTACTGCTCGCCGTTTTTATCAAACACTTGCTTGTGGACACCGCCAAGAGCGCTTTTGGTTTCCCTCACCTCGAAATCATGAAAATAAAGGAACTCACTGAAAGAAAGCGGAAGCATTTTGATCTCCACACATCTTCCTGAAAGATAGGTGGAATATTCAGAGGAAAGCAGATACGCATTTGAACCGGTTACATAAATATCACAGTCCAGATCCACACGCAATGCGTTGATCGCATCCTCCCATGCGTCGATCCTCCGGATCTCATCAAAGAATAAATACATGCGCTTTCCCGATACGATCTGATTTTTTACATAAGCGTAAACGTCGTCAGCAGTCATTTTCCGAAAATCATTGTATTCAAAACTCATCTCAACGATTTGCTCAGGCTGAATGCCCATCTCGATCAGATGAATGACCATCAGCTTCAAAAGGCTTGATTTCCCGCAGCGCCTTATGCCGGTGATGACTTTTACAGGTTCGGTATCCTGAAAGCCAATCAGCTTGTTGAGATAACGGTCTCTTTTTTTCAGTTTATGTGATTCTATCATTGAGCATACCTCCTGCTGTCTATATAATAGCATAAACTTATAAAAAAATCAAGTATTTGCACTGAAATGCAAAAAATATAATTTTCAATATCGTGGTGTAATACTTCCCAAGCAAGTCAACGAACACCGAAGAAAATAGCAGGAGTAAAATTTCCCGCTTAACAATAACATAACTGTCGCAGATGCGGCAAAGCTTTACAAAAAATTTAATCTATGAGAGTAGGCGTCTTCGGAAACCATGACGATGGCTGATTTTTATTTTTGAATAAAAAATCGCACATTAAGTTTGAGAACGCAAATCAAAGCTGTTGATTATTTTCTTTTATTATGTTATACTATAATAAATTTGTACTTGCTTATAGGAGGTTGACACAATGGCAATCAGCTATAAAAGACTGTGGAAACTGCTGATAGACAAAGACATGAAAAAGCGGGATTTGGAAACAACTGCAGGAATCAGCCACTACACTGTCAACAAGCTGAATCGTGGAGAAAATGTAACGACAGATGTACTTGCGAAAATATGTATAGCACTTGACTGCACGATGAATGACATTATGGAGGTCATTTCTGACGAAGATAAATCATGACCCTGTTTAGGTCTGAAATTCTATATAATTTAAACTGATTTCAACCAAAATGTATAGGCATGATGGGAATCAGCTTTAAAACATAGAAACCGAAATAACGATATATAGAAAATTTATCCTGCTTATAGTGTATACGAAAGCATAAAGCGAGTAAAAAGAAGTGTCGCTAAACGACATTTTGGAGGTTATATGAAAAACACAGCGAATGCAAACAGCCCATATAAAGCTTCCCTGACAAGGGAGCAGTTCTGTTTCTATGAGATGAGAACAACCGCAAAACTGATGGCAGGGGGATTATCTAACGAAGAAGTTATGAGCCGCATCGTCCATGAAAATCTTTTCCAGTACCCAACAGAAAAATCGGTGCGGAGTATTGCACAGATGTGCGTTTCCCGCCTCAATTCCATGAATGACGACAGTCTGATAAAGGCAATTGCGGAACAGCCCGTTGATGTTTCTAAACAGATATGTCTCTATGCCATGATGAAAGACAGCCGTCTTGTATGGGACTTTATGCTGACTGTTGTGGCTGAAAAATACAGAATTCAAAACATGACGCTTACCAAAATGGACTTAAATGTGTTTTTTATGCGGTTGCAGGAGCAAGATAACGGCGTAGCTGCATGGAGCGAATCAACGATAACAAAGATAAAGCAGGTTCTAACAAGGATTCTCGTGGAAAATGAGTATCTTGACAACAATAGATCTGAAACACTAAATCCCGTCTTGATCAGCACAACGCTCTTAAACGCAATCAATGCTGACGGTGATAAATCGGCTCTGCCGGCATTCAATTATTTTGAATAAGGAGGATCCACTGTGAAAGACATTATGAAGGAACTGGATCAGCTAAAAGAACTGCTTCAGGAAAAAGAGTTTCTTGAAAGCAAAGGACTTAGCAACGAAGTCAACATTCGGATTTTTTGCTATGACCCAAAGGATGAAATGATCATAAAGCATTTTATCAGTCAGACGACTACGGATCCTACGCTTACCTGTAATCTTATAGAGTGTGACCTATATAAGATTTTTCTTGATTGCTGCAGGGACATTGGGATCATTGAAGCAATACCTGAGATGGAAGAATCGGACGGCAGCAGTTATCTTTTAGAACAGTTGCATTCCGCCATCCGGGAAGATGAGTTTATTCAAAAAATGAAATACTCACCGCACCGTCCCGGAGATGTACTGATTTTGACAGGCATCGGCGAGGTATTTCCATTTATGAGAGTACATACCATACTGGGAGCCATGCAGCCGTATTTCTCTGATATACCGATTCTGGTTATGTATCCGGGCGAATTTGATAAGCATCGCCTGAAATTGTTTAACCGACTCCAGCCGAACGACTACTACCGAGCATTCAGCGTAATATAAGGAGGAAATGACATGAGAATTCAAAATATGTTCGCCGATGATATAAACCGCAAAATCAACGGCGTTATCAAAGTGGATCAGGACGATGAAACGACAGGAAGAGAAGTAAAAGAGTACGTTATCACAAAAGAACTGAAAAAACACTTCATTTCCTTTTTCAACTACTATGTGAATTCTTTATCCGAGCCTACGAATGATATCGGTGTGTGGATTTCCGGTTTCTTTGGAAGCGGTAAATCTCACTTTCTGAAAATGCTGTCTTACATATTGAATAACAAAGTGATAAATGACGTAAAGACAGTCGAAATGTTCCGACAAAAATTTGAGGACGATGCAGCTACCTTTATGCTCATTGATAAAGCAACAAAGAGCGAAACCGAAACGATACTTTTTAATATTGATATTGAGGGTTCGATCAATAAAGATAAGACGGCGGTGCTTCGGGTTTTTGCGAAGATGTTCTATAACCACCTCGGTTTCTATGGGGAAAACCTGAAGGTGGCTATGCTTGAACACTATATAGATCAACTTGGAAAAACAGAGGAATTCCGTCGTGTCTATGAGAAAAATAAAGGTCAATCTTGGGTCGAAACCCGCAGAGCTTTTGCGTTTAACGGGAAAGCGATCGTTCCTACACTCATGGAAGTCCTCGATATGAGCGAAGAAGACTCAAAGCGGTGGTTTAACGACAAGACCTCCGTAGAATTTAGCATTGCCCAACTGGTGAGTGATATAAATGAGTATGTCAGCAAAAAACCAAAGGATTTCCGTTTGCTCTTTATGGTGGATGAAGTTGGCCAGTATGTCGGAACGGACACCGATCTGCTTTTGAATCTTCAATCGCTGATTGAAAAGATCGGAAGCGAATGCAAATCTAAGGTTTGGGTCGTTTGTACAGGGCAGGAAGCGATTGATGAGATCATTAAAGTAAGAGCAGATGAATTTTCCCGTATTCAGGCTCGTTTCAAGACCAGACTTTCGCTTACTTCTTCCTCGGTGGATGAGGTTGTTCAAAAGCGTATCTTGAGTAAAACTCCGGAAGCTGCTGAGATGCTGGAAAAGATTTATGATGAGAACGACTCTGTCTTACGCAACCTGTTCAGTTTCACAGATTCTGTCCTTGACATTAAGGGTTATGGGAGCGCATCGGAATTTGCAGTTGACTTCCCGTTTGTTCCATATCAATTCATTATTATGCAAAAGGTCTTTAACGAGATTCGCAAGCATGGCAACGCCGGCAAGCACCAGTCCAACGGTGAGCGTTCCATGCTGTCCGGTTTCCAAGAGGCAGCACAAAAACTCCAAGACTGTGACGAGTATGCTCTCGTTCCATTCTTCCGCTTTTATGACACTGTACACAGCTTCCTAGACGGTTCTATTCGTCGTGTTATCGAACGCTGTGAGAAAGCCGCCAACGACGGCAGCGGTATAGAAATTCAGGATGTTGATGTTTTGAAACTCCTGTACCTTGTTCGCTATATTGATGATATTAAGGCAAATCTTGACAATATTGTCATTCTCATGGCAAACGATATACGGGTAGACAAGATTTCTCTGCGAGAATCTGTAAAAGCCTCCTTAGACCGTCTTATCAGCCAGAACTATATTGCCAGAAACGGTGATGTCTATAACTTCCTGACCGATGATGAACAGGATATCCAAAGGGAAATCAACAATACAAATATTGATACAGCATCTATCGTAGAGCGCCTTGCAAATAAGATTTTCGGAGATATTTACAGCGCACAGAAATACAGATATGGGAAATATGACTTTGCGTTTGACCGCATGGTAGACAACATGACAGTCGGTGCGCACACAGGCGGAACGAAGCTACACTTTCTCTCTGTTGCAACAGATGCCAAAGAGAAACAGGAACTGCATCTCATAAGCGATTCCAAACAATCGGCTATTGTTGTGCTGGCTGACAATCCCTACTATGAATCGCTCGAAAACGCCATGAAAATCAGCAAGTATGTTAAACAGAAAAGGAATGTTGCTCAACTTCCTAAGTCGGTTCAGGACATTATCCGAAACCAGCAGGACAAAGCAAACGAATACGAGAACGAAGCTAAAGAAAAGCTGATAAAAGCCATTGAAAACGGCGCTTACTATGCCGCCGGAGAACATTTAGAGATTAAGAGCGGCGATGCTATATCTAAAATCAATCAGGTTTTAGAATATTTAGTGTCCCATGTTTACAGTGAGCTTGGTCTGATCACTCGAAATGCGGAAAGTGATGCTGATATCATTGCCATCTTAAACGGTTCGGCAGATAACGGCAGATTAGAAGGCACAGAGGATAATCGTGACGCCGCTGCAAAAATGGAGGAATACCTCGAAACGCAGGCTACGCTCAGCCTTCCCACCTCAATGGCAGATATTCAAAGCCGCTATCAGGCAATTCCTTACGGTTGGAAAGAGATCGACATTGCCTGTGTAGCAGCTCGCCTAATCTATGAGCAAAAGGTAACAATCAAATATGCCGGAGAAACCATTCAGCCGGATAATCCGAGCCTGCCGGATATGCTTCGGAAAAAGAGTGAGATTGGCAAAACCTCTATCTCAAAGCGTCAGGCCGTTAATGTCGCCAAGATGAAAGCCGTCAAGGAAATTTTGCGGGAATATTTTGATGTGATGGATGTACCGGATAATGAAGACGGCCTTATCGACTTTATTGTTCGCAAGTTCACCGAGCAAAAAGAACACTATACAGGCCTTTTAACGTTATACAGCGGTAAGAAATACCCCGATCTTGACCTCGTACGGACGTCCATTTCGTTGACGGATGCTGTTCTTTCTCAGAAAAAAGACAATATTGCCCTTGTGGACGCTGTGCTGACAAAGAAAGACAATCTCCTTGACAATAAGGAAGATATGCAGGCGGTGGAGAACTTCTTCCGCAGTCAGGTCACTGTGTTCGATGCTGCTGCAAAGATGGAATCTGATTTGAAAAACGATCTTGATTACCTCTCGAAAGAGGAAGAAAGCCGCAATGCGCTCGACAGGATCAGACATCTTATTGACGTGCAGAGCAGGAAGTTTGATTATCACTGCATCCCTGAGTTGAATGTTTTGATGAAGACTGTAAAGGAAGGCCACGACAGACTTCTTGAAGCAAAACGAGCCGAGTTGAAAGAAATTGTCCGTCAATGTATGGCGGAAATTCATACGGCGGCGCAAACAGCGGACGCCCGTTCGATAATAGAGCGCAGCGACAAATTCTACGATGAGAAAAAGAAAGAGATCGACGAACTGCAAAGTCTTGCACTGCTGGACGGATTAGTTACCCGTATGTTCACTCATAAGGATGACGCCTGCAACACTATAGAAGCCATTCAAAGACCAAAACCTGCGGCAGAGTCAAAGCCTGCTGCTCAGGAAAAACTGCAGACAAAAAAGAAGATACATGAGGTCAACCGTCAAGTAGTGTTCCCGGCAAAAGTCCTTGAAACTCCCGAAGACGTAGACACCTATGTGGAGAATATGAGACAGAGGCTGACACAGCTTATACAGAACTTCGACGGAATTAAGTTAAACTAAGGAGTGCCGTAAGCAACACCTTAGCAACGATTATTTGGTAATGTTTGGACGGTTGGTTTTACAGCAATAAAACCGAAAGGACAGATACAAATGATTGATGCGATGTACAATTACAGACAGGGTGAAATCCACTCCGCTGAGTTCTCTGATGAGTTCAACAAGCTCTGTATCCCCTTTGAAGATTCGCTGAGTGAGGAGCAGATTGATGTGTTTCACAAGCTCCTCGACTGCGTGAGCGATACCGCCGCCGCTGAGATGAGAGCTGCCTACAAGGTCGGCTTCAAGGACGGTGCGACTATGATGCAGGAGATTCAGGACTGATACAATCACAGCATAAGGAAAGGGCTATGTCCTCCGTGACCGTGTACGGAAGGCATAGCCCTGATTTTTTCTTTTCAGATGCTTATTCAGTTTTCGTCTGCAAGGTTCACTATCTTCTTGTCCTGTTTCTCCGCATAGCGTATTGTGGCATAAGCTCCTCCGCTTTTATGCTGTATACAGCATACCACAAGGTCTGCTCGGTCGATCATACTGCGGTTGCGTACTTGGATAGCAGACTTTGGGTGAGCTTCGGACGATTCGGCACACACCTCGACTTCATCATAATAGTCAAGGTACTCCTTTTCGTTGTCACGGTACTCTGCTTTCATATACGGCAGGACAAGTGTGAAGTGGGTATTGCCGTACCCATTACTTCGGATAGCTCGCTTAATGGCAGCAGAAGCAAGCAAGTCAAATTCTCCGTCCCGTCCAATCAGGAAGTCAACATACTCCTTCTGCGTTATCAGATCATGCAGGAGCCTGTCAAGGCGGTCACTGATCTCCGTTCCGCGCTCGATGTACCTATGCCCGAAAAAGCAAACTGTGTAAATGTTCATCATCGCTATGCACCTCACATTGTCCCATGTCGATTTCAAAACGGTATCTCTATCAATTATACCTAATTATTGTTGTTAAGTCAATACAAATTGAAACAATGTATAGGCAGATTTCAGCTTGCGTATATTATAATTATATGTAGGTGGTGATACGAATGATTGATGCAGACTTCATATCGGACCGGATAGCAAAGCTGAGGACGGAGAAGAATATATCCGCACGGGATATGAGCCTGAGCTTAGGTCAAAGTCAAAGCTATATCAACAATATCGAAAACAAGAAGGCTCTGCCCTCAATGCAGATGTTCCTCTATATCTGCGAGTTCCTCGGTGTTGAGCCAAAGGACTTCTTTGAGGAAGATGTTACAAGCCCCAGTATCTTGAATGAAGCTGTCGCAACATTCAAGTCCCTGTCCCCGAAACAGCTTGAAATGCTGATAGCGATTGCAAAAGAAATGAAGTAAGGCGGTTCTACGGAGCCGCCTTTTCGTTTTACCCGTAAAATCCCCAGTGAAATATATAGATTTTTCACTGTCGAATCATTGACTATTTGTGCAGATTGTGCTATAATATAATGGATAATACCTCGCTATAAGCGTAGGTTTAAGAGGTGTAATACTATGGCTGAAAAGAATACTGCCAATATTGGCTTTGAAAAGCAGATCTGGGACGCTGCCTGCGTGTTGTGGGGGCATATTCCTGCTGCTGAATACAGAAAAGTTATCGTAGGACTTATCTTCCTGCGTTACATATCAAGCGCTTTTGAGAAGCGTTATAACGAGCTTGTGGCTGAGGGTGACGGCTTCGAGGACGAGCCTGACGCATACCTTATGGACAATATCTTCTTCGTGCCTGAAAAAGCTCGGTGGTCGGTGGTGTCCGCTGCGGCTCACACTCCTGAGATCGGCTCTGTGATCGACGATGCTATGAGAGCTATTGAAGAAGAAAACAAGACCTTGAAGAATGTCCTGCCGAAAAACTACGCAAGCCCTGACTTGGACAAGCGTGTTCTCGGTGATGTTGTCGATCTGTTTACCAATATGGATATGACCGACACGGAGGACAGCAAGGATTTGCTCGGTCGCACCTATGAATACTGTATCGCTCAGTTTGCCGCATACGAAGGTGTAAAGGGCGGTGAGTTCTATACTCCGTCAAGTGTTGTTCGCACACTGGTTGAGATACTGCGCCCGTTTGAGAACTGCCGTGTTTACGATCCGTGCTGCGGTTCGGGCGGTATGTTCGTACAGAGCGCAAAATTCATTCAGGCTCACAGCGGTAACAGGGGCAATATCTCTGTTTACGGGCAGGAGTCCAATGCTGACACATGGAAAATGGCTAAAATGAATATGGCTATCCGTGGAATTGATGCGGATTTCGGACAGTATCATGCTGATACGTTCTTCAATGACCTGCACAAGACCTTGAAAGCCGACTTTATTATGGCAAATCCGCCGTTCAACCTCTCCAACTGGGGGCAGGATAAGCTCAAAGATGATATTCGTTGGAAATACGGTGTGCCGCCTGCCGGAAACGCTAACTATGCGTGGATTCAGCACATGATACACCACCTCGCACCGAACGGCAAGATCGGTCTGGTGCTTGCGAACGGTGCGCTGTCTACGCAGTCCGGCGGCGAGGGCGATATTCGTAAAAATATCATTGAAGCCGACTTGGTCGAGGGTATCGTTGCGATGCCGACACAGCTTTTCTACTCCGTCACTATCCCTGTTACGCTGTGGTTCATCACAAAAGGCAAGAAGCAGAAAGGCAAAACGCTGTTCATTGATGCCCGTAAAATGGGCTATATGGTTGACCGCAAGCACCGTGACTTCACGGACGAGGACATTCAGAAGCTCGCTGACACGTTCAAGGCATTTCAGGACGGCACATTAGAGGAAGTCAAGGGATTCTGTGCGGTGGCTGATATTCAGGCTATCGCTGCGCAGGACTACATTCTCACGCCCGGACGCTATGTCGGCATTGAGGAGCAGGAAGATGACGGCGAGCCGTTCGATGAGAAGATGAAGCGCCTGACTTCGGAGCTGTCGGATATGTTCAAGAAGTCCCATGAGCTTGAAAACGAGATCAGGGAGAAGCTGGGGGCGATTGGGTATGACATTTGAAACAGTTAGGCTCGGTGATGTTGTCCTATTCAATCCTCGTGAAAGCATTAAAAAGGGCGTAATAGCAAAGAAAATTGATATGTCCGTTCTCCAGCCTTTCACAAGAGATGTTCCGTCTTATGAGCTTTTAGAATACAAGGGCGGTACAAAATTCAGGAATGGCGATACGATTATGGCAAGAATAACTCCTTGCCTTGAAAATGGAAAAACCGCCAAAGTTAATGTCTTAGAGAAAAATGAAGTCGGTTTCGGCTCTACGGAATATATAGTGTTTAGAGCAATAAACGGCATTTCAGATGAAGATTTTGTCTATTATCTTGTATGTAGCCCTATTGTGCGTGAGCCTGCAATAAAATCTATGGTGGGTTCATCAGGTAGGCAGCGTGTTCAAACCGATGTGCTTCAAAACCTCGAAATCAATTTGCCTGACTTAGAAACACAACGGATTATAGGCTCGATTCTTAGGGGAATTGATGATAGAATATCCTTAAATACTGCGATAAATGAAAATTTAGAACAACAGGCACAGGCGATTTTTAAGTCTTGGTTTGTGGATCTCGAGCCATTTGGTGGCGTTATGCCGGAGGATTGGAAAGTTGGTTCGTTATCAGATATTGCAGATGTTCTAAGTGGAAAACGTCCACCTATGAAACAAAACAATAAAACAGAAGATGTTGATATTCCATTAGTTGGTGCGGCAGCAATCATGGGATATACCAATAAATTTAATCATGATGATAAAATACTTGTTATTGGTAGAGTCGGAACTCATGGCATAGTGCAGAGATTCGATTATCCGTGTTGGACATCCGATAATACACTTGTGATAAAAAGTAATTGCTATGAGTATATATATCAGATACTTAAATTAATTGATTATAAAGCGATGAATAGAGGTTCAACTCAACCACTAATTACTCAAGGAGATTTGAAAAAAACTGAAATAATAATTCCAAGTAAAGAATGTCTGCAAAAATATGAAGATGTTGTCGGCTCTTTAATGTATCGATATTCTCAGAACCGAATAGAAAACGAAAAACTTGCTTTACTGCGTGATACCCTCTTGCCAAAACTTATGAAAGGTGAAATAGACGTTTCAGAAGTCAAGATTTAAGCTGCTAATGGTCGTAAATTTTCATTTATGTTAGGAGAGGAAGATAATGTATAACTTTTATTATGATGAGTCCGAACATAGCCGTATTATCAATCTCTCCACAATTACCGGAGAAAACTACTATGATAATTTCCTTACCGCTATTGTAGGGTGGGACTCAGACAAAGAAGCTGAGATAAAGCAGAAATATTTGGCTTTTGAAGAAAAGTATGCTGAGCGTAAGAAAAAAGGCGAATTAAAAAGCGATACCTTCAAAAGCAATCAGTTTAAGTGCGGCTTTGCTTCTTTTAACAAGCCAAATGTTGAGATGCTGAATGACTTTCTATCTATCATAGATGATGATTTCTTTATCTATCTTTTTGTAGCAAGCAAGATAGAATATGTTATCATCCAGCTATTCAAAGATTATACGAACAGCATATTTGTCGATATGGATTCTGTTCGATACTCGATAGTGAAAGCAATCCTTACATATCGTCCAACAGAGGTAATAAACAGCATTTATGCTGAACCAGAGGAATTTGTTTCTTCACTTATAGATTTTTTCACCCAAAGAATAGAACTTAATAAAAGTAATATTGTTCTTAAAGAAGCTGAAAACAATGCATTTGAGAATATTCTCATGATCTTGCAGGACGTAGAACCTCCAACTTCTATTAACTGGGACTATCATATGTCCTTTGTAGGCTTTAGTTCACTCCTGAAAAGCAAAAGAATAGCTGATTATAGCCTTACTATTGACAAAGAAGGAAACAGTAAAACGCATGATGCTGCTATCGAGGTTGGAATAGTAAACTGTACCGAAGTAGATTCAAAGGAGCATTTCGGGCTAAGAATCGCTGATATGTTGGCTGGAATTGTCGGAAAGATGATGAAGTCATTGTATCATTCATTAAGAAATGAAAGCAATAATGCCACCGTAACAAAAACTCTGCTTGATAAATCGTGGTTTAAAGTGAGCGAAGAACAATTATGCTTATATAAAAAGCTGCACCATATTCTTTTAGAGATTAACAATGATTGGTATAAAATCTATGCCGGCAATTATTCTGATGATCTTATTAGTCTGTTAGCGCTGTTGGATTATATGAATCATTTCAAGTCGGCTGACGAGATACAGAAAGACTTTGATATGCACCCTGAATATTGTAACACTTGTATGTGCAGAAGACTTGAAGAACACTTTAATAGGATACACAGTAAACTGCCTGTTGAGCCTGTTGTTCCTGAAACAGATGAGTATTTCCGAGACAATAAGGGCGCAAAGATTTACTTTGATGTCAATAAGCAGCCTGAATTGGTGATAAATGAAGGGCATACCAAGTATCTTGTACTGTCTGTTGGGTTTGATAAAGACGGTAATCCTTTAGCAACTATTGCGAGTGAACCTGAGAACAAGTGTTTTAGATTGCCTGAGCAGTTGAGCGAATGGGCGATGACCGTAATAGGAATGGCGAATATGGGAGAAAACCTTTTCCCCTCTGAGGTGGTTTTTAGTCTGATAAACGGTAGATACTATGCAGATATTTTATAGATAAGGAGTTGATAGAATATGCCTTACACCGAAGAAAAATACGAAAACGCTATTATACAGCTTTTTGAGGAAATGGGATATACCCATGCATACGGTCCGGCAATAGACCGTGACTATAAGACACCGCTGTATATGGACGAGTTGACGGCGGCACTCTATCGGCTCAATCCCACGCTCCCCGATGATGCGATCAGCGATGCGCTCTTTAAGCTCCAGAACTTTGAAAACGGCGAGCTTGTGCAGAAAAACGCTGTGTTTATGGACTATCTGCAAAACGGCATTGAAGTCCGCTATACCGACAAGGGTGAGGAGCGTTCCGCACTCTGCTACCTTGTGGACTATGACAACGTGGACAACAACTCCTTTATTGTGGCTAATCAGTGGACGTTCATCGAGAATGACGAGAAGCGCCCCGATGTCCTGCTGTTCATCAACGGTCTGCCCGTGGTGCTTATGGAGCTGAAATCTCCGTCCCGTGAGGAAACGGACGCTTCCGAAGCCTATACGCAGATCAGAAACTATATGCACTCCATTCCCTCTATGTTCATCTATAATGCTATCTGCGTTATGAGCGACCTCTCGGAGAACCGAGCAGGCACGATCACTTCGGGCGAGGATCGCTATATGGAGTGGAAAACAAAGGACGGCAGCTATGAAAATACGCAGTTTGCTCAGTTTGACACATTCTTTGAGGGTATCTTCACGAAAGACCGCTTGCTCGATATTTTGAAAAACTTTATCCTGTTCTCCAATGAGGGCTTGCAGAGCTACAAGATACTTGCTGGCTATCATCAGTATTTTGCCGTTCGCAAGGCTATTGAATCCACGAAAAAGGCTACTGTAACCGACGGTAAAGGCGGTGTGTTCTGGCATACACAGGGTTCGGGCAAGTCGCTGTCTATGGTGTTCTATGCTCATTTGCTCCAGTCTGCACTTGAAAGCCCGACTATTGTTGTTATCACGGACAGAAATGATCTTGACGATCAGCTCTATTCGCAGTTTGCGAAGTGCAAGGCTTTTCTCCGTCAAGAGCCAGTCCACGCCGAGAGCCGTGAACACCTGAAAACGCTCCTTGACGGTCGCAAGGCTAACGGCATTATCTTCACGACAATGCAGAAGTTTGAGGAATCTGGTGAGCCGCTGTCCGAAAGAAGAAATATCATCGTTATGGCTGATGAAGCCCATAGAGGTCAGTACGGTCTTACCGAAAAAATCAAGATGACTAAGAATGAGGACGGAGAACTTGTTGCCCGTAAGGTCATCGGTACGGCTCGAATTATCCGTGATACGCTTCCGAACGCTACATATATCGGCTTTACGGGTACGCCTATTTCCAGAGAGGACAGAAACACCCGTGAGGTGTTCGGTGACTATATCGACATTTACGATATGACGCAGGCTGTTGAGGACGGCGCTACTCGTCCTGTTTACTACGAGAGCCGTGTCATGAAACTGAAACTCGATGAAAGCACCCTGAAACTGATCGACACCGAATATGATATTATGGCGCAAAATGCCGATGCCGATGTGATAGAGAAAAGCAAGCGTGAGCTTGGGCAAATGGAAGCAATCCTCGGTCACGATGATACAATAAAATCGCTTGTTGACGATATTCTTGACCATTATGAAAGCTATCGTGAGAACCTGCTGACAGGTAAGGCGATGATCGTTGCCTACTCCCGTGCTATCGCTATGAAGATATACAAGCGCATTCTTGAAATTCGTCCGGGCTGGGAGGAAAAGGTCGCTGTGGTCATGACGGCTTCTAACAAAGATCCGGAGGAATGGCACAGTATCATCGGAAACAAGCGCCACAAAGAGGAGCTTGCAACAAAATTCAAGGACAATGACAGTCCTCTGAAAATCGCTATCGTGGTCGATATGTGGCTGACAGGCTTTGATGTGCCGTCCCTTGCAACGATGTATGTCTATAAGCCGATGATGGGCTACAATCTGATGCAGGCTATCGCCCGTGTAAACAGAGTTTTCCGTGACAAAGAGGGCGGACTGGTCGTTGATTATGTCGGCATCGCAGGTGCATTGAAGCAGGCTATGAACGATTATACCGTTCGTGACAAGAAGAATTACGGCAACACGGATATTGCAAAGGTCGCATATCCGAAGTTTCAGGAGAAACTGCAAGTCTGCCGTGATCTGCTCCATGAATATGATTATTCCGCATTTTTCGGCGGTAATGAGCTGACGGCAGGACGCACGATCACAGGTGCGGTCAACTTCCTCATGGACAGAAAGAGGGAGAAAGGCAGAGAAAGCTACACCAAAGAGGCTCTGCTGCTGAAACAGGCACTTTCGCTTTGTTCCTCTATCGCTGAGGAAGATGAGCGTGAAGAAGCCGCTTTCTTTGAAGCTGTCCGTGTCCTGCTGATGCGTATTCTCAATCAGGGCGGAGGCAAAAAGCTCTCGCTCCCTGAGATCAATGCAAAAATCAATGAACTGCTGAAACAAAGTATCAAGAGCGACGGCGTTATCAACCTTTTCTCTGACAAGGAACAGGACTTCTCGCTGTTTGATCCGAAATTCTTAGAGGAAATCTCTAAGATGAAAGAAAAGAACCTTGCTGTTGAGCTGCTGAAACGCCTGATCGCTGAACAGGTGCATATCTATAAGCGGACTAACCTTGTAAAATCCGAGAAATTCAGCGAGATCATGCAGAGTGCTATGAACCGCTATCTCAACGGTATGCTGACCAATGAGGAAGTCATTCAGGAGATGCTCAACCTCGCAAAGCAGATCAGAGAAGCCCAAAAAGCGGGCGAAGATCTCGGTCTGACTGCTGATGAGCTTGCTTTCTACGATGCACTCACTAAACCGCAGGCAATCAAGGACTTCTATGAGAATGAGGAGCTTATCGCTATCACAAAGGAGCTTGCCGATACGCTTCGCCGTAATCGCACGATAGACTGGCAGAAGCGTGAGAGTGCGAGAGCCAGAATGCGTATGATGATAAAGAAGCTCCTGAAAAGTCATCGCTATCCGCCGGAGGGTATGGACGATGCTGTGGCAACTGTTATGCAGCAGTGTGAGCTGTGGGCGGATAATGTCATGAGTGTATGAGCCAATAGCCCAAAGTCTAATGACACACTCGCTTTTCGTTCCGCTGAGGTTCAAATCAGCATTATGGCGCGCGCCACAATGACAGCATACCCTTTTGGAACTGAATAACAGACAAAGACCTGAGATTTGCTCACACAAGCACTTCTCAGGTCTTTTCTTTTCAGGCGGTTAAGTTTTTCCGCTCCGTAGTCTCGGACGGCTCTGAGGGGCGTTTCCGTTCGTCTGAGCATAGCAAAAGGCTCTGAATTACTGCAAAGCCCTTACGCTGATTACTCGTCCTCATCGCTGCACTCGTCAAGTCCGTGAAGTAGCTGAATGTAAACACACTCTGCTCGGTCACGTTCCTCGCCCTCGGCGGTCATCATCATTTCGAGAAAATATGCCTTTGCTTCTTCGTAGTCGGTCCAGACCTCACGCTTACCATTGCAGACAGTAGTGACCTTGCGTGTTCTCGGCATAGCCAATTCGGGTATCTTTAACATAGCTATGTACCTCCTGTGATTTAGTGTAGATACATTATATCCCATGTAAAGACAGGAGTCCAGCCCTGCGGAGTAATTGTAATAATAATTGTGCAGGGCGCAGCAATATTATAAAAATCCTCGGTGCAATATGCTCATGCAGAAACAGGCTCGGCTATCCCGTGTTCCGCCTCATACTCCCTGACTCGGCGGTAAAAAGTATTAGCCGACAAGCCCATTCTCCGCATAAAGTCCCTGCCCGTGATGCTTTTGGACTTCCATTCCCCATAAAGCTGACCGAACCTCGTCCAGTCAATCTCAATGGGCTTCCGTCCTGTGTACTTGCCCTGTGCTTTGGCAATCTCGATGCCCTCACGCTGTCGCTGTTTGAGCTGTTCACGCTCCAATTGAGAGAGTGCAGCGAACACGGTCAACATGAATTTGCCCGTAGGCGTGTCGGTGTCGATTTTCTCCTTGTGGCTGAT
>CANQXE010000027.1 GCA_947627725.1 uncultured Clostridia bacterium
ACAGTTGAATTCAACTGTTCGGTTCCTTATCTCGTCCTTTATTTTATTCCCTCTACCCCAACATTTGACATTGAGCCGAAATAAAATAAAGGTCACTAAACACAAGGATACGTTTAGTGACCTTCTTAATTCGGTTAAATCAGTTAAGACCTTTTTCGTCAAAATTGAAAATTGTTGAAAGAATAACCTCATAGCCTGTTTTTATTGCCTCAGGTACAAGCCTGTCATAATTATCACGGCGATTATGATAATAATCGGCAGGAGCAGGGTCCATTGCGGCAAGGCATGTAGCCGTGATACCCGCCTGCGTAAACGCGGCGGCATCTGACGAGCCGAAGAATACATTCGCAAATTTAACATCCTCGTGACCAGCCTCAACAGCCGAATCCTTAACAAGACGGCTGAACTTTTCATCGTGCTTTACCGTTCCTGTCATATCACGGCTGTACACATTGAGATATTCAAGATCCGTAAGTGTATCTACACATAAGACAGCAGTTTCCACTCCGCTGTTGACATACTCGTCATAGTGATCCTTTGCCCACTGCTTACATCCTCTTAAGCCTGCCTCCTCGCCG
Source organism: uncultured Clostridia bacterium (assembly GCA_947627725.1). Taxonomy (GTDB): domain Bacteria; phylum Bacillota; class Clostridia; order Oscillospirales; family Acutalibacteraceae; genus Eubacterium_R. The sequence continues at coordinate 579 of CANQXE010000027.1, forward strand.
TCGGTAATCATTGCGCAGACCTCAGTGTTTTCAAAATCGACTCCTGCCATATCGAGCATACGCAGTGCGGTTACGGCAGCGTATGTGCCTGTAAGATTATCATTTGCACCGGGAGAAATTGTTTTAAAATCAATGAAAAGGAAAAGAGTAATCATTGCAAGCGCCGTCAGGAAATGGAACAGGTAGCTGTAATCAAGCATAAATTCGCCGAAAGCGCCCATATCAACAAAGTTTGCTATAATTGAAAGAACGGCTATAATAAATGAAATAACCGCACCGCCGATTGTCCATCCCATAAGTATTAACATAAGCGGTGATTTTTTGCCATAATAAATATGCCTCCACTCATAAGCCGCGTCAATATGACCGCTGATCACTATTCTTCTTTTAACCTCGCCTCTCGGCTTTCTTACACCGAGGAGATTGTGCCCCTCAACTTTTTTATAAAGAGGGTCCATAAAGCGCTTATACATAAGAAATTCCATTACCGTTATAAAAAGTCCTATGAAAATAACGCCGCCTACAATGCATTGCGCAAGGAAAAAGCTGATAATGCTTGTAAACACTAAGGCACCGCAGACAACGACCGCGAGAATAATAAGCGCTGAAACTATTTTTGTCCAGTGCAAAAACGCTTTAGGCGCCATTTTATACGATTCAAAGGAGGTTTCGTCACAAAATGTATCCATCTCCTTTTTAATATGCTTCTGCGCCGCAAGACAGTTTTCACTGCCTGACTCACGCGGACCGTATTTTTTAATAATGTTAGTTATTTCCTTAACTGTGTAATCGACATTTTCGTCAATAACTGACTGCGGAAAATCTGCAATTTTCATTTTACTGTTCTCCCTTATATTTTTTATTCAGCTTAACCTCAAGGTGAGTATCGCCGTTTATAAATTTATAACTGATATGCGCGCGTTTGAGTAAATTCTTAGGCATCGACACCGAGTCAACAGCATAATTCATTCCAAAAAGCTTATAGTAAACCTTAAAATTATCCAGCCTTGACCTGAAGCTGTCCCAGCTCTTATTTTCAGGCTGTGACCATGCTGTTTCAGAAAGTGCCTGCATTCGCGGAAAAACCTGCATATCAAGCTTTTCTCTGCCGTCAATCCACTCTGTCCAGACCTCACCCTCAACGCCGAGTACATTCTTAATGTTTTTCTCATTGACGCCGAATTTTACAGGTGAGTAATCATATGTATACCTAAGCGGATACTTACCGTACGGCATATCAAAATAAAATGAGTGATGATTTGACATAATCATATTTCCGCCGCTGTTTACATGGCGTTCGGCATTTCTGTCTCTCTCCGGAGTCCAATACTGGGCAACAACGGTTTTATCAAGATTTCCCGCCTTAAGGATTTCATTCCAGCCTATAAGCCGTTTTCCCTTAGATTTAATATGTTCTAAAACACGGTTATTAAACCAGCCCTGTAAATTATTTTCGTTTTTTAGATTATTTTCCCTTATTACCTTTTGACAGTTAGGACATTTTTTCCATTCATTCTTAGGCGCTTCATCTCCGCCGATATGAAAATATTTTGCGGGAAACAGCGCACAGACCTCATCAATAACGTCAAAAACGAACTCAATTACTTCTTCCTTACCAAGACAAAGTGTTCTGTTCCAGTCACGAATACCAAACTTTCTCACAGGAACGGCATCGCCGAAGTATCCGGGTACCTCACGCTCAAGCTCACGGCACGCAAGCCACGGATAAGCGGCAATTGCCGAAGCACAGTGGGCGGGAAAATCAACCTCCGGAACAACCTCAATCCCCCTCTGTGAGGCATAGGATACAATTTCCTTAATATCCTCCTGAGTATAAAATCCGCCGTAAACCTTATCAACGGTATCAATTCTGTTCCAACCGTTAATCTGAGTGTATTTGCGTACCGAGCCTATTTCAGTCAAAAGCGGATACTTCTTTATCTCAATACGCCAGCCCTGGTCATCGGTAAGATGCCAGTGAAAGACATTGAGCTTCATCATAAACATCATATCAAGGAGACGCTTAACCTCTTCCTTGCCGAAAAAATGACGGCTTTCATCAAGATGCATACCGCGCCATTTAAAATTAGGCTTATCCTCAACCATACAGCAGGGAACCTTTCTTTTTCCAATCTCATATCTGCTTATCTGGCGCAAAGACTGGAGTGCGTAATACGCTCCTTTTTCAGTTGACGATGTAATATTTATACAATCCTCTTTTACGTCTAAGGTATAACCTTCGTCAGGCAACGAGCAATCTTTTTTGATAATCAGCTTACCGTCATCCGCCCCTTCAAGTTTTAAAAGCGGCAGCTCAAAATCGGAACAGACCTTAAGTTTGTCGTCAATAATAAAGCTTCCGTTTTTCTCTTCAAACTTATAAGGAACAGGAATAAGATTAAGCATAACAATCTCCTTAACGGAATTATACATTAATTACCAAAGCAAAATAACTTAGATAATTGTATCATAACTTTTTCCAAAACTCAACATTTCTTATACATTATTTTAAAAGAGTTAAAATATATACTCATCACAATATGAGAATTAAAACACATCCTGTGATATGGACTTTGTGAAAAAATAATGTATACTGTTTTATAGAAGCTTCTAATAACTTGATTGAGAGGAACAATGATGAATAATACAATTTCAAAAAACTTAAAACGTCTTCGCATATCCAAGCATTTTACACAGGAACAGGCGGCGGAATATCTTGGAGTAAGCGCTCAGTCCATCTCACGCTGGGAGTGCGGTAATACACTACCCGATATACTGATGCTTCCTAAAATTGCAGAGCTTTACTGCGTAACAGTTGATGAACTGTATAAAGATACATCGGTAGCATACGCCAACTATGCTCAGAGGCTTGCCGCCGTATATGAATCCACAAAGGAACCGGAGGACTTCATAAGGGCAGATTTAGAGTTCAGAAGGTTAATAAAAAAAAGAGACTTCTCTACAGAAGATTTGAGGCTCTACGGAATACTTCATCATTTTATGATGCTTTATTGCACCGATAAAGCCATCGAACTGTTTGACAAAGTGATTGAAAAAGGTACAAATGAAGATGAAAATATATTCTGGCAGACAAAGCGTCAGAAAATACTGTTGTATTCTCAAATCGGTAAAGGACGTGAAAGTATCAATTCGGCATTAAAAAGTGTTGATAAAAACTCTGAATGCGCTGAGGAGTGGATTTGCCTGATTGAGGCATATCGATACAATAAAGAAGAAAAAAGAGCATATGATTGTTTTCTGAAGGCTGTAAAAAAATTTCCGGAAAATGCAATTTTATACGTATATGGCGGCGATATCTGCAAAGACCTCAAACGTTATCACGAAGCATTTTCCTATTGGGATAAAGCGCTGTTTCTTGACAATTCACTTTACGACGCCAAATATTCAATGGGATTTTGTTATGAAGAATTAGGGGAATATCAAAAAGCCTATGATATTTGGTATGAAATTGCAAATGAATTGAAAGCAGGAGGATACGAAAACGAATCTAAATATCCGTTAAAATCAGCAGAAAAGTGTAAGAAAAAATTAAATATACAAGAATAATCTGATTGATAATATCATAAACAGCCTGTTGCAAAAGCAACAGGCTGTTCCAGCGTTTAAAGATTAAAATCGTTTATTGCTAATTAACTCGTCATTTTTAATCAGTTTGAATATTTACCGAAGCGCTTGTGTTTCAGTAAAACTGCTGTCATAAGACCAAGCTCCGAGACAAGTATTATTAACGCAAGTGCTTGGAAATCATTTTCGTTACCTGTTGACGGTGATTTTTTGTCAACAGTTTTAGAGTTTTGCGCTTTTTCCTGCTTGTCTTTTGACTTTTCGGTATTTGTATTCGCCTGACTTTGGCTCTCCTCATTATCAGAATTGAGCTTTGCACCGCAGAGCGTACAAACTCCGTTCTCCCAGTTATGACCGATAGCTGAACCTTCATCACGCACGGTATCTGTCATATTACAGCGGTCACATTTGGCTGTCATTGTGCCGTCCTCAGTACAAGTTGCGTTACCGTCCGAAGCATAATTTATAAAGCTGTGACCGAGTGCCTCAATGTCCTGAATCTCTTTAATATCCGTATAAACCTTATCATCAAGGGTAACGGACGCGGTATATGAGGTTACGCCTTTTTCAGTACAGGATGCAGGCGTTTTTATCTCGCTTGAAATTGTGGCAATTACGGTTTCTGTATGGCTGGTGTCTGCTTCACAAGTGAATGTCGCAGATGCGCTTTTGCCGTCATCGGACCAGGTGAATACAGGCTTGCCCCAGCTATGTCCGCCGTATCCTAAATCAATATAAATGCCTGCAACACAATACTTGCATTTTTCTCTTATATGACCTCTTACAGTACAGCTCGGGTCAATCTTTTCAGTCACTTCATATGTGTGATCCGCGTTTATGATGATATTTACTTCAAGTGTATTGCCTGCCTTGTCATAAACAACGATTGAATGACTGCCCGGTGTATTAACGGTAAAATAGTAGCCCTGATTAGGATGAGTAACGCTTACAACAACATTGTCAACCTCAACGCGGTCAAAATTATCGTCGCTTACACCTATTGACTTTGATTTACAGTAAATTCCGCCATCTGCGGGAGGATTTGGACCGTAAAATCTCGGCGGTGTTTTATCCTCTGAATCAATTGCCAAAATGCCTGCCTCCGCATTTTTCTCAGCGGCAAATACAGTCGGTAATGATACCACAAGCAGCATAACCGCACTCAAAAACAAAGCAATAAGATGACTTAATCGGTTTACCCGCATAATTTTCCCTCCTGATTGTGTCAGCTCTGATTAATATATTTAAATATATTATACTGCTTTTCCTTTAAATTTCAAGCATATTCAGAATAAATAATAAAATTATGTTTGCAGACGCTGAAAGGCTCTTCAATGCATTCTAAAATACTAAATAAAAGCCGCCGTGAGCTATAAAAAGCTCTGCCAACAAGGAAAAGGTTGACAAAAAAATGTGTTTTCAAATTTCGTATTATAGATTTAAAACTCAAATTATTGAGGATTTTTATTTGTTTCTGTTTTTATATATTAGTAAAGTGATAATACGATTAAGAATCTTGTTGTTCGCTTGCCGCAATTAACGCAGCTCCGAGAGCGCCGCAAAATTCAGGACAATCAGGTATGTAAATTTTTGTACCAAGCTGTTTTTCAAGCTCCGCTATAACGCCCTTATTTTTTGCGACGCCGCCTGTCATCATGAAAGGGTCCTTACCTTTAGCGCCGTTTACCAGCGCTTTCGTTTTTACGGCAACGCTCTTATTAAGTCCGTGAACAATATCAGCAACGGAATAATTTTCCGCAATAAGGGACACAACCTCGCTCTCGGCAAAAACGGTACACATACTTGAAATGGTTAAGTTATTTTTATAATTCAGCCCGATTTCAGCCATAGTTCGCATATCAAGCTCAAGCACCTTTGCCATATTCTCAAGAAATCTACCGGTGCCCGCCGCGCATTTATCGTTCATAACAAAGCCGATAACCTTGCCGTCTTCATCAAGACTGATTACCTTGCTATCCTGTCCGCCGATGTCAATAATTGTTTTTACATCATTATACAAATGCTTTGCGCCTTTTGCATGGCATGTGATTTCCGTAACATTATCGTCCGCAAAATCAATATTTTTTCTTCCGTATCCTGTTGCAACAATATTTGCAATATCCTTTTTGTCAATGCCGGTCTGTTTGAGCGCGTTCTTTGCGCCCGCTCCTGCGTTTGCCCCCGTACGAACCATAACTGTTTTAACTATATCTAAATTCCTGTCAATAACAACGACTTCAGTTGAGGTTGAGCCGCTGTCAATACCGACGAAATATTTTCCGTTCATATTTATATGATTCCTTTTACTGTCTGTTTTGTTGAGCGTTTCCGCAAAGCCCTCAATTCTTGTCAGTAATTGACCGTAGGACTGATTTGTAAAATCCGTTTCAACTCTTATTACAGGGGTTTTCAGTTTTTTCAGTTTTGAAAATTCAAAGTCATAATAGTCGCAAAACTTAATTGTATTGTAAATTATTCCAATGCAATTCTCATCTTCAAGCAGTGCCTCTCTCGCTTTAACATTCTGCATACGCATACAGGGTGTCTGAGACATCAAAGCCTTTGCGTATTTTAACATAATGTCATCAAGCGAGTCGCTTTCGATGGCATCTATCATCAAAACCTCTCGGTTATTTGCACAGGTTAAATCAAGAATTTCCATACCGTTAAAGCAAGAATTTACAACATCAATAAGAGTTTTACTGCTCCTTGCGCCGAGAATGGCAATAAATTTATCATTAGGCAAATTCCGACTTTCTTTAAACGCGGAAAGAAATAACTTTTTATTAAATACCTGACCGCTGTGTTTTTCATATTCTTTTATAAAATCCATAATATCATCTTTAAACTTTTCAACAGCGCAGCGATGATTGCAGAAAGGCAAATCAAGACAGTATGCAAAGTCGATTTTTTCATCTTTTACGGAATCAAAAATTCTCCGTGAACTGTCACAGCAATTCATAAATAACAGCTCTTTATAATTCCCTGTATGTATTTCTTCAAGCATAGCCTTTGCGTGCGAGCACATATTAGGATGGAGCCTTCCCGAAGCATAGTCAAAATTGGAAACCTCATTGTTTATAAGTCTGTATTTTTTACCAAAACCCTCAAAAATTTCAACAGGCGCGTATTTACAGTTGTAGCCAATCATTTTCTATTCTCCAATAACTCAAGAAATGCTTCCATTCTTGTTACGGTTTGCCCGTCGTTGACATTCTGTGAATTACAGCCGTCGCCGTCCAGGATTAGTGTCGGCAAACCGTTTTCCTCAAGAAATTCTTTTGCGGCGGCGGAACTGCCTGCCGTTTGCTTACAGCCCCAATGGCAATACCAAACCACACCGTCCGCGTCTAATTTTTCAGCGTATTTTAAAACAGCGTTGATTCTGTTTTCTCTTTTGCCGTTAACCGTATTTCGCAAAAGTCTGTCTGCCATATAACGGTATGGATTTTCTTCATCTAAATTCACATCAAGCGCATCAAACACCATATCGCAGGCAACAATTTCACACCTGTCCGTAAAATTAATTAAATCTCTAAGAGCGTCCTGCCAATACGGAAGTGTGTGTACCCAAAGCAAGCGAACGCCTTTACGCTCTTTAGGACATTCGGAAAGCTGTTTTATCATATCCGCGCTGTATTTTTCAGCCTCCTTGCTTCCGAGCATAATATGCGTGGCAAACACTGAAAGCATCTGTGAGGTCATTTCATCGGAAAGATATCTGTCTTTTCTTAATTCAATTATCCTTCTGAAATTTCCAACTGTATTTTTACTTCTGTTTATAACCTCTGCAAGTCTGTTTTCATCAAGCCTGAAATCACTGTTTTCCTCAATAAAATCAACCATTTGATGAAGTTGATTTTCAACATATTGGAGATTATTTTTATTATATTGCGACGGAACATCAATCATAAAATGAGGTACATGACAGTAATCCGCGACACGTCTGAATGATAAATGGTTAACATCACAGGCAAGACTTGTATTGATAATAAACTTAGGATTCGGAAGAACTCCCGATTCGGCAAGACCTATAAATGCTTTATGATACGAGCATAAGGTTTTAGGTATTCCGTTATTTTCTGCGGTTTCAATAAATATTTTTTCACTGCCGGCGGCGGCAAGATAACATGCGAGTGCCTCAGGAAACATCTGATAAATCCCCATTGCGTGTAAAATTTCACACGGCAGGTAAAGACTGACAATTGCCGAGTTTTTCGGATTTCTCAACGGTTTGATTGCCGCATCTGCGGCAGCCCATTGCATATACTGCCTTGCCGGCAATAATAATTTGCTTGGAAAGTATTTGCACTGTAAACCTGCCGCTGTATATACAAATGATAACTGTTTTAATGTCTTTTGAGGATGAATCTGTGTTAATTTATAAATATGATTTCCAAATATTTCAATTGCTTTATTCATAATAAACCTTTATATAATCAAATATGCGCGATTTCCGTACACACAAGCAATCACGCTCTTTGCTCCGTTTCCATTGATTTTTAAAAGGCGCTTTGCGGCGGGAACTCTTCCGTCAAAAGACAGAACGGCTGTCAAAATTAAATCGTCTTTTCAATATTAATTGAAAAAATTTTATAACCGCAATCCCTTTGTGTAATTTTTAGATTTACATCATAATTTAAGTATAGTCCCAAATTGGTGTAATGTCAATATTTACACCAACAAAATTCCGTGCTATTATATGATTATGAAATACGGAGGTTACCATTATGCATATAAGCACAAAACTATCCATTGCCATTCATTGCCTTATTCTCATAAATGAATACGGTAATAAAATAAAGCTTACCAGTGAAATGATGGCAGCGTCCACCGGCTGCAATCCTGTTACGATACGCAGCATCATAAGCGCATTGAAAAAGGCTGATATATTATCGGTTAAATTCGGAACAGGCGGAACAACTCTGAATTGTCCGCCCGATAAAATTGATTTATATAAAGTTTATACGGCAATAGAACCTAACGCGATGAAAAAAATGATTGGCATACATCCAATGCCGTCTCCCCTCTGTCCTGTCGGAAAGAACATATATAAAGTATTAAAAAAACCATACAGCAAAATATGTGATGATTTGGCATCAAGCCTAAAAAATATAACATTGGATGAAATAATAAATCAATATCATATGGAACTTCAATAAGCCTTTTTTGTGATGTTTTTTATTTACCATATAAAAATTCCGCTCCTAAAATGCGAAAAACCCCGATATATTCGGGGTTTCAAGCGCCAACATCTTTTTTGTCAGCCTGATATGGTCTGCCTGAAGGGAATCGAACCCCCACTCTTCAGAATCGGAATCTGATGCATTAGCCGATTGTGCTACAGGCAGATGATATATAATAATTATAATTGTATGTAAAGTTGCAGTCAAGAAAAATATAGGATAAAATCAAAAACAGAGGGAAAATTTATGCTGAAATTCAAAAACGAAACCTTTAAAATTATGCAGATTGCCGATACACAGGAGGGCGTTAAGGTCAGCCCTGACACCATGGATTTAATCAATGCCGCTCTTGACCGTGCGGAGCCTGATTTAGTTGTTTATTCAGGAGATCAGATTTGGGGGAAATCAAGATTTAAAGGTGACAAAAACAAGGTTACTGAGGTTTTAAACGCTCTGACAAAGCCCGTAAGAAACAGAAAAATTCCTTTCACTGTCTGTTTCGGAAATCACGACAGACAGGTCGGGCTAAGCAATGAAGAGCAATTTGAAATATACAGGAGTTTTGATTATTTCATAGGAGAAAGCGTTCGGGAAATTGACGGCGTTGCCAACCATGTTATTGAAATCAAAGATGGTAACGAGCTTAAATTTTTGCTTTATCTTATAGACAGTCACACGAGTATTGCAAACGGATACGACTGTGTTCACGAAAACCAGATTGACTGGTACAGGCAAACAAGAGATAAGTATGAAAGAGAAAACGGAAAACTTATTCCCTCCGTTGTGATTCAGCATATTCCCGTATGTGAAATATTTGAGCTCTTAAGCGAAGTTAAAAAGGGTACAAAAGGCGCCGTAAGAGGCTTTCGCAACCATGAAAACAGATTTTACATACTTAATAAAAACAGAGTAAATGCCGACGGTTTTATGATGGAATCCCCTGCAGAGCCTAATGAAAACAGCGGTGAATTTGACGCTTTCAGAGAAAAGGGAGAGGTTATCGGAGTTTATTTCGGTCACGACCACAACAACTCATTTCACGGCAAGGTCAATGGTATCGACATCGGCTACACGCAGGGCGCAGGCTTTCACGTATACGGTCCGGGAAAGGAAAGAGGCGTGAGAATTATTGAGCTTAAGAAAAACGGAACGCTTGATACTTACGATTTAAGGTTTAAAAATCTTGTAGGTAAAAAAGTGAAAGAGCCTGTAAAATACGCTGTATTTCAGATTATGCCCACCAATGTGTTTGACGCCGTAAACCGAATAACAAGAGTATTTATAGGTATAGGCATAATTGCAGTTATAGTAATACTGCTGACATTTTTCTTCGGGTAAAAAAATAAATTAAAATAAAAATTTTAATTAAACATCAATAGCTGTTCCTAAAAAGGATCAGCTATATTTTTAAAAAGCTATTGCGGCATAAACGCCGTAATGGTCTGATACAAAGCCATTCGTTGTATCATCTAAAATCATATAACAGGCAGGGTCGGCGTCTGTAAATATGAAATCAATCGGTTCGCCGTCATTTTGAAGATTTCCCCAGTCGGTATAGGTGCTTTTTTTATTTTCGGGGGCAGCAGAAGAACAGCTTGTGAGCGCCTCACTTATTTTTTTGCAGGGATTACCGCTTTCAATATCGTTAAAATCACCCGTTAAAACGACCTTAAAATCATATTCGGTTTGCGCTCTAATTTGCTCAAGCCTATCCATGATTACCTGCGCGCCGAACACTCTTGCCTCATCGCTTGCATTATCAAGATGCGTATTCATATGAAGATAAATCTGTCCTGTTTTCTTATTCTTAAGCATTACATATGAGCAGATTCTGTTACAGCCTGCGCCATCGTATTTACTTTCGCTATCGGGCGTTTCGGAGAGCCAGAAGGTATTTTTATCAATGCATTCATACTTATCCTTAAGCCAGAAGATGGAATTCATCTCGCTCTTTTTTTCGTTTTCATCTCCGCCCCTCTGCACTCCGTAGGAATCGTAACTATCCATTAAATCAACAAGCTTATTCATCCAGTCAGAATTCATTTCCTGCGTACCTATTGAATCGGGCTTAACCGCATTCATATAAGCGGCAAAGCGTTTAACCCTCGCTCCGCTTGAGGTACCGTCCAAAAGACTGCCCCATGGAGCTGCGCAGTTGAAGGAAACGACTGAAATATCACCAGTGCCGATATCGGGTGTAAAGGTAATTTCATTTACCCTTGAACAGCCCGTAAAAGCACAAGCAATAATTGTTAATGAAAATAATACAGATAATAGCTTTTTCATATCAGTTCACCCTGTTTTTTAGCGGTTTTCCGTCAATAAACCTTGTTATATTTTCCCAAATATTCTGATAAATCTTCTTAACAGTAAGATTTGTTATTCCCGCAATATGCGGAGTCAAAATAAGCTTATCCTTGATTCTTTCATCAAGAAGAATATTGTCCTTTTCCACAGGCTCGGGTGAAATAACATCAAGTCCCGCACCCGCGATTTCATCATTGACAAGTGCGTTCAATAACGCCTCATTATTAACCAAATCGCCCCGTGAGGTGTTAATCAAAAACGCATCTTTTTTCATTTTGGAAAAGAAAGCGGCATCCGCCATTTCCCTTGTATCATCAGTAACGGCAACGTGAAGCGATACAAAATCAGACCGGGACAAAAGCTCGTCAAGTGTACAATAGGACACATTGTACTCGCTCTCTAATTTCTCGTATCTTGTGCGGTTGGTATATATAACCCTTGCGCCCAGAGCGTTGCAGAATTTCGCCGTAGCTTTAGCAATATCACCGAATCCTATCAGACCTACTGTACACTGGCTAAGCTCCCTGACAACTCCGAAGGAGGCTTTTTTCACTTCAATCTGTCTGCCGTCATAAACGCTTTGATGCCCTGTAATAATCTGCTTCAGGCAGGCAAGCATTAATAAAAGCGCGTCTTCGGCAACAGCCGTATCATTAACTCCCTTGTTATTGCAAACAGGTATACCTCTTTTTTCGGCACATTCCATATCAACGCCCTGATATCCGACGCCCTCTGAGTGAATCAGCTTAAGCATCGGCATTGCCGAAATAATTTCAGCGTCAAGCCTGCCCATTGCATCTATAAAAAGAATTTCGGTATCATAGGCGGTATTTATCAGTATATCCCTGTCAGCAAGTCTTATAAACCTGACATTATGCTCTTTAATTTCAGGTATATATTTAAAAACTTCCTCTTTAGTTGTTACATTCGAATAAAATGTTATGTTCATTAATTATCAATCTTCTTTTTCTTTTTAATTATAACACTGACAGCAATAATCACCGCAATGACTGCCGCACCCGCAGCTATACACGGTATGGCAATTTTAATTGAATCGGGAATATAATCTGATGTATCCGCCGCCATTGTGCTTATAAAATCAGGAAGGGCATAAAGCGAACCGCCGTCATTATCACCGTAAGCAATCCGCAAAACCATGACATCATATTTGCCCATATCAACTTTTACGTTCTCGCCTGCGGTTAAATCCTGTTCTAAAGGATATGTGGTATTTTTACCGATTTCATTGCAGGCGGATTTGTAACCGCTCTTGATTGACTGAACAGAAATACGGTTTATATTTCCGAAATCAGAAATATTCACGTCAACACTCTGCGCCCTGCCGGAGGTATTAACAAGCTTAACGTAAAGTATTTGCGAATTTTCATCAACGGTTACTGATTCATAAATACCGTCCTGAACTGTCTCACCGTTTGAAAAAACGGATTCAAGATACTTTGTGCCGTAATTGTTCGCAAAAAGCTCCTGAACATAATATCCGGGTGTAAGCACAAGCTCCTGTGAATCAAACCAGATAAGATTCACATCACTATACTGAGCGTTCACCTTAGCAAGAGTCGGAGCGTATGCGGCCATTTCCACAACATCACCGTTTCTCTCAATACCCGTGAGATAGCCTGCCTCCTCAACGGCACATGATATATTTGACTTTGTCTGAACAGTACCTGTACTTATATCTGAAGCTGAATATCCGCCGATTAATACGTGCGTGCCGTTTCGGTCAAAGCTGTCATACCTGTCGTTATACTCAAAAAGATCTGTGTAATGATGTTCATCGACTATGGTATCGCTGAAATCCTTTTTAATCCAGCTCATATTTTGCTCATAAGACTTACCATCGACAGATTCTCCTGCCGAAGAGATAACTGTCATTTCGGGGTACGTCTTTTTTATTTCCTTATAAAGCGCTCTGAAATTTCTTTCGTAAACATCTCCATAGCTTTCATTTCCAAGTTCAATATATTTAAGATTAAACGGTTCTATACTGCCGTTAGCGGCACGTATTGCGCCCCAGTAGGTCGTTATTGCGTCACCGTTGGCGTATTCAATCAAATCAAGAATATCCTGAACATAGGCATCCCATTCCTTTGTTCCGGGACGAAGCGCAATAGTATCAATATACGCCTCAAAATCATTTTCTGACTTAATGTTTAAGCCGTCAATATAATTTGTAAATTCATCTCTTGCCTGTGTATCCTCAGGATCAAGCTTTTTTTCTTCGGTAAGATATTCTTCCCACTCAGCGTCAGTCATATAGCTTTTTTCAAGAGCCAAAACATGGTCATCATAACCCGTATTTTTTTGGCAGACAAGACCTGCGTTTATAACAGGAACAGCCTCCGCTCCCAAATCACTGCAAAGCTGGAAATACTCGTGAAATCCCATAGACATTGTATTGAGATAACCTTTGCCTTCATCGTCTTTATATAAATCAGAATACTGTGCACGTTCCTCAAGAGGACCGATTGTCCCTTTCCAGCTATAAAGATTTTCAAGGCTGTTTCCCTCTGTAAGACAACCGCCGGGGAAACGGATAAAAGACGGATTTAGCTGCTCAAGCGCCGTATAAAGATCCGAGCGCAATGTAGTATATTTCCACTCATTCGTACCGTAACCGTGGCTGTCTTTAGGAATAAGAGTAACAAAATCGAGGCAAATTGTTCCCGTACCGTTAAATTCAATTGTAAGTCCCCCATCCTCCTGTTCGGAAGAGGTTAATGTGGTGTTCAGCCTGTTCCAAAGATTACCGCTTTTTGAAATGTCAAGCTCTGTAATATTTAATCTGTTCTTTGGGGAATCAAGATAAACCGAAATTGTACCGTCAAAATCCTTATTGTTTATATAACAGGAAAAATCATATTCGGTATTTTTCTTAAATCCCATATCCGCAGTGCCCGTTTTCTTCGCATCTCTGTCATAAGTCTTGTAATCATAAACTTCGGTAAAGCCGAGATTTGTGGCGCTGCCCTTACCGTTTACGGTAATTGTGGCATAAGTAGGATTATTTTTATTAATCGGTGTACTTGCTTCTTCGGTTGAAACATCAACGTCGTTAAAAATCCAGCCCTCAGTCTTATTCAGCTCATTTTCAAAGGAATTATTGTTCACAAGATTTGACACAAGACCGCCGTCGCAGGCATATGATGTATTTTCAAGAAAAAGTCCATAGAGTTTGTCTGATATATTGTGTGCGCCGTCCTTCGCGGAAATATTAAGTACAGCCTTTTCCTGCGCTGATACAGGGAAAGTAAGCATAGCCGTGATTAACGCAAGGGTAATTAAAAAAGTAATTATCCTTTTCATAAAATTTCTCCTTTTTACTGATATTTTTGATTATAACATTATATATATTAAATTGTCAAAAAAAATACTTGAAAAATTAAACATAATGTGCGATAATCTATATGTTCTTCTTATCGAGGCATAGCTCAGTTTGGTAGAGCACTACGTTCGGGACGTAGGGGCCGCAGGTTCAAATCCTGTTGCCTCGACCAAATTTAAAAGGGTACCGAGCGGTACCCTTTTAAAAGCAATATCGGTATAGAAATAATATATTATAAAACATCATCGGGGTGTAGCGCAGGTGGTAGCGCACTAGACTGGGGGTCTAGGGGCCGCAGGTTCAAGTCCTGTCACTCCGACCATTATCCGCATAAGTCTTAACGGATTTATGCGGATATTTTATACTCGAAAAACCTTTTAAATAAAGGAAAAATAAATACCACTCTGTTTTTTGAGAGTGGTATAAAATCCTTAAAAATCCTTTTTTACTGCACACCTATTGCACACGGCGCTGTATTTGACTTGTTTCTTTCAGGCAGTGATTGCATATAATCATTGATTAAATCAAGCTGTTGGTTTTCAAATCTATCAAATACATCTGTGTATGTATCAAGAGTTATGCTTATATCAGAATGACCGAGCATATGTTGAAGCACCTTTGGCGATATACCTGCTTCGATTGCTCTTGTTGCAAATGTATGTCTCATCATATGTTGGCTGAAATCTCTGTCCGGGATTAACTTATAAAAATAATATTGCGACCATTTTGTAGTCCAGTTTTTTGGCTCTTTTGCTATTGCCTTGTATTCTTTACCTTTCTTTTCATAGAAAGTATACTTTTTGAATGCAGGGCATTTTTTCTTTTCAGAAAGACTTATTAATGCCTTTTGCATAGGAATAATTCTGTAACGCTCGACTATACGTTTAAAGGAAGCATTAACCTGATTCGTAGTAATATATGTCTTATTTTTAAAGTCGTAAAAAAGGAGCTGTTCATCGTTTTTTCTGTAATGATTATTGATATATTCCTGTAACAGCGTAAATGCTTCATTTGTCATTTTTATCGTTCTTGTTCCTGCATCGGTTTTCGGTCTGTCGTTTAAAATGGGCTTATCATATTTATCTTTTGTAATTGTTCTGCGAATACGAATTGTTTTAAAATTAAGGCTTACGTCATTAAGAGATAGAGCGTTGATTTCTCCCATCCGCATTCCTGTATATAGCATAAGAAGCATCTGATAACGGTATCTGTTACTTTTCTCTTGGTTATTTAAAATGTGAATAAAAGCTAATTCCTCATCAACAGTAAATGCAGTTACTTTTCGGTCAACCTTGCTTGATTTAGGTTTGTTGAAATCTTCAAGAGGATTGTATTCTATAATCCTGTGTTTCTTACTGCAGCAATATTTAAAACAGTTATTAAGCGCGTCATAAGCTTTGTTAATAACAGAATTAGAATATCCTGTCATACCGTGGAAAAATTTTTTAATTTGAGTTTCATCAACATTTTTTACAAGAATTTCTCCAAGTCCATTATCATCAATTCTTTTTAACGTGTCTAATCTGCGGCGATAAGTATTGTCGTGAATAATATTGGAAGCATAATCATCTTCAATCTGCATTTTGATAATATCATGAACTGTTGAATTTTCAGTATCGGGCAATAAGCCTTTTTCTCTATCTTTTATTTTACGCTCAACGGCTGCTTTAGCTTTAGCCTTTGTGTCGGCAATAGCTGACAGGCGAATTAATTTACCGTCAGCATCTTTCCCGAAAGATACTTGGTAACGCCATTTGTTACCTACTTTAAAATAAGATCCCTCGCCGTTTCCTCTGACTTTCTTATTTCCCATAGTTTAATCACTTCTCCTAAAAAAGGGTATAAAAATACCCTGCTTGAAATTTTAAGCAGAGTGTGGTACAATCCTATTGTTCGGTGGGGTTGTAATTTTACACTCTACTATTTATACGCTCTATCCTGTTGCCTCAGGGTAGGGCGTTTTTTTATTTATCTTTTTTATTTTTTTCATCATTTAAAACATCTATAAATCCAGCCGTTAATATTCCTGACGGAAGAGCAATTATTGCTATTCCTATAAAAGCTGATAACATAGTAAATAATCTACCAATATTGGATGTCGGTGTAATATCTCCATATCCAACACTCGTTAATGAAATCGCTGCCCAATAAACAGCATCAAAGAAACTATTAAATGTTTCAGGCTCAATATTAAACATAATCAATGCCGTAAATAAAACATAGAAAATAGCAAGTGACATTACTGCGCAAAGAGGTCTGAATTCTTTTTTAATAACCTTAACAATTCTGTCAATATTTTTTGAGTATCGGAATATTTTAAAACTCCTCAAAGCTCTAAGTGATCTTGTCAGTCTTAAAAGCCTTAATGCTTTGAAGCCACTATTAAGAGGAATAAATGACGGAAGAATTGAGAGTAAATCAATTATTGCCATAGGAGTGAATGGATATATTAAAAACGATTTAATTCCCTTTTTCAATTTATATTGTGCGGTTATTAATCTAAGTATGTAGTCTAAAATAAATACTGCTACAGTTACTTTATCTATTATTGAAAAAACAAGCGCATTAGATTTAACTGCAATTGGTATCATACTTGCAACAATACAAATAAACATACCTATATCATATAATGTTGAAAATTTATTTGTATTATTAGATATTTCAATTATTTCATATATTTTTCTTAGCATATTAATATCCACATGCAAAAGCATACCAGTGCTTTTTAATTTTGTCCGTATTCTATGATAATTTTTCTTCAATAAGTTCATTTAATAATTTAGCAGTTGCCAAACAATCTGACAACGAGCGATGAGAATTATCTCGAAAAATATTATAATATTCACATAAAGTATCTAATTTAAAATTAACCACATCAAAATCACTATCATCATTATCATCAAGAACATAACCACCCGCCCAAGCCTTATATACTGTTTTTGCTTTTTTTAGAGTGGTTTTAGCAATTTTAAGCGTATCATAATATTTAACTTTTGGGTCTATGTTTATGCCATTAACATACAAAAATTTTAAATCAAACAGTGTGTTATGACCCACAATATTACAACCGTTTATATAATTATTTACAGAATCTCGAATTTGATAGAAATACGGTTTATCAGTAATCATTTCATCTGTAATATGAGTGATTTTAATTACATCTTTGGGAAGTGGCTTTTTAGATTTCAACAGGGTTGTCATACAAGAAGTTGGAGTTTTTAAGTCTGCTTCATATTTTATCGCAGAAAATTCAATTATATCACATTGAGCAGGTCGTAATCCTGTTGTTTCAACATCCAGAACAATTAAAGGAAATAAATTATTAATATTTGTACGTTTAGTAATATTTTGAAATTTAATTTCTTGCATATCACGAATTAGATGCCTTGGTTGCTTTAATCCATTTGTATCAAAATGAGTACGAGGTATATTTGATAATTCTAAATTGAATTTATTGTAACGTCTTTTGTCTTTTTCTTCATGTAGATTATGATTAGGAACATTTACTGTTACAGTAGTATCTTTGTCTGACATATTAAAATTTATATATGTATTATTTGTGTTATTCGTAGACTGTGTGGCAACATTTTTATTAGAATTCGATTGCTCATTAGAATCGTGCATTTTTTTACTTGCTTTTTTGCTTTTAATATACTGTATTATATATACAATACTTATAGCAATAAGAGCTATTAAAGATAATGACCATATAATATAATGACTACATGTTAGTGAATAAAAATTTATCACTAATAATGCAAAAAATAAAATTACTTTAACTTTTTTTGACATAATAAACCTCTTTATAAAATTTTTGTTACTTAAAAATAAGTAATCATCTTATAAATAACAAAAATCGGCATATTCTGTCTACAAAAAATGCAAAAATGCTGAAAAAATATAAAATATTAATTAGGAATCTCTCTTATTAATAACTTTGGTATACCGATAACCCGGCATTGTTCCAAATCGGGACCTTCGATTTTTTTTGGCTGGTACTCAGGATTAATAGGTATAAGTTTTAGCCAATCCTCACCATTAACATATTCTACTTTCTTTAATGTAGCATATTCGCCGTCATAGAGAATAGCACCGATATCACCGCTGTTATTTAGTGTACTTTGTTTAAGTATTAAAACCTTATCACCATTCATATAGAGAGGATACATTGAATCGCCGTGAACTGAGAGGACAAAAAAGTCCTCTTTTTTTCTGCCTTTTAGGTAAGATGTTGGTATTTCAACCGTATCACCGCTCCAATCTTCAATGGCAATAGAGTCATACCCGGCAGCTATCTCACCAATAACGGGGAATGTAACGGTATCGGTTGTGATTTCAGGAGATTTTAACTTAATATCATTATTTAAAAAATCAATTGATACACCAAACAAATCTGCTAAACAGGTTACTGTGTGTATTTGGGGTTCTTGAAATCCAGTTTCCCATTTACTTATCATTGCTCTATCTGTACCCAAACCATATTTTTCTCTTAATAATTTCGCAAGTTCTTCTTGAGTATATCCTTTTTGTTTTCTGCAATATTTAATACGATCACTAAGCATTTTAACACCTCACAAGTATAATATATACTGAATGTTCCGACTTGTCAACACATTTTTTTCGTATATTTCGTAAAAAGTGTTGACAACGACACAAACAAGTGATATTATTAATGTGTCGAACGACACAAAAAGGAGGTGATAACCTTGAAAAGAACAAAAATACATCCAGAATATGTCTTTGTAAGAGCATATCAAAAAAAGTTTGGCTATTCCAATGCAAAAATGGCAGAATTGCTTGGTTGTTCTGAGCGAACTTATAATGATAAAGTTTTGGGGTGGTGTGATTTTTCTCCATTAGAGGGGAGAGAGTTAGGACGTATATTCAATGTTAGTCAAGATACTCTTTTTTCAACTTAAATTGTGTCGAACGACACAAGAATTAATAGAAAGGCAGGTGAGAGTATGTCAACAGGAGTACAAGTCTTTTTAATAATTTGCGCATCTTTTATTGCGTTCTGCGCAATTGTAGGATTCGGTCCTAATTTCAGGAAAAAGTAAAATCAAACACCAACCCTTAGTAAAGCAGCAAAGGAAAAGTGTACAAACAACCTGCCGAACACAAATAATTGTACACAGCTGTAAGGACAAAACCTTTTCGTACAAGTAATTTTATTGCAGCGCCTCTGCTGCTTTGTTAAGGGTTGGTAATAAAAAAGCCGCCCACGGCAATGGGCGACCTTAAAAAATTAGATATTTGATATATCCAAACGTAAGTTAATTATATCAAATATCACAGAAAAAATCAAGGAGTGATATTAAATATGACTAATATACCGTTCATATCAAAAGAAACGGACTTTATGCAGGAGCTTGATAATACAATCGGCAAAGTTGAAAAACTTGTCGGGCTTTTACTTCAGGTAAAGCAATTATGCGATTCTGACCTTGGATTATCTGATGCAGAAATCTATTTGACAGCAAAAGATATTGCCGAGCAATTCGGATGCGATATTAAAACCGCACGAAAATATATGGAAAGGTCAGATTTTCCATTAATTGAATGCGGTACTAAAAAAGTAAATCGTTTGGCATTTCTCGAATATAACCTGCATCAGCAGTTAAAGGAGTAGGAGGTGAAAAAATGAAAGCAGCAGGATACATAATAACGGCATTGGGCACAATAGCGTGGCTGTTGGGCGGATGTCTGTGTTCAAATGAACTGTGGATAGTGCCGCCGCTGTTGTTTGGAGGCGGAACGCTAATGATAGGATTCGGCTTGTGGCTTGTTCAGAAAAAGGAGCAGCTGGACAGGCGGAATAAGCGTAAACGCTGGATGGAGAGACATATCAATGATATGGACAAGCTCAGAGCCTCACAGGAAATTAAATCAGAATACCAAAAACTTCAAATTAAAGAAATTTTGAAATAAAAAAAGCAGCCGACAAAATGCCGACTGCAAAGCTATCTGTACGATAACCAATGACATATTTATTTTATCGTACAGTTTGCTTTTTGTCAAGCAAAGGAGATAAAAAAATGGAACAATTAATAGATATATGCCCGACCTGTCAAAATGGAAGTTTTGATAATGAAAAATGCGATGCGGATTTTAACGATGTAATGTTTGACGGATTAGCACATAGAGCAATTGTTGATTGCCATAAGTATAAGGAAAAGCCTAAGCATCATTTAAAAATTACATATGAGTGCGAAGGCAAAATTGCTACTTTTGAGGAGGATGTATATTCACTGCCGGAACTGCCGCCCGGAGTCAAGTGGAAGGGCGTTCCAACGGATTATAAATCCGAGTTTGAATCTATATGGAAAATATATCCTCGTAAAAAGGATAAGCAGAAAGCATATAAGGCTTTTGAAAAGGCAAGAAAAAAAGGCATAGCCTGTCAGACTATTGATCAGGGCGTAAGGAATTACATAATTGAAATAGAAAAACAGAATATTGATGCACCGTATATTAAGCACTTCAGCACATGGCTTAATGGCGCTTGCTGGGAGGATGAACCTGATAGGCTTAATAAAAAAGGAAATAAAGACAGACTTCAACGCAAGCCTACGTATGACCTTGAAGCATATAAAGAATATGTTATGAATAACACGGAGATATGATTAATGGAATACGCAACCGAAACAAGCGAGCAACAGGCAGTAATTGAATGGTGCAGTTGGAATACAGGCAGGTACCCGGAGCTTGAAACGCTGCACCATACGGCAAATGAGGGTAAGCGCAGTGTTGTAAACGGCGCTGTTTTAAAAAGCATGGGACTTTCAAAAGGTTTTCCCGATTTAAGTCTCAACTGCGCTAAGGGGCAGTACCATTCACTGCATATTGAAATGAAAAGAAATAAAAAAAGCCGAATAAGCAGCGCACAGAAAGACTGGATAGCTCGCTTAAATAAATATGATAATTACGCTGTCGTATGCTACAGCGCCGATGAAGCAATAAGCGTATTACAGCGGTATCTTAATCTAAAACCAAATGAAAGGATGCAAGATGATTAATTCAGTGGTAATAATGGGACGGCTTACATATGAGCCTGAGCTTAGAACAACATCAAACGGTCTTTCCGTTATCAGCTTTCAGATTGCTTGTGACAGGCAATATCAGGCACACGGCGAGGAGCGTAAATCGGACTTTATCGACTGCCGAGCGTGGAGACAGACGGCAGAATTCATAAGCAGATATTTCCACAAAGGCTCAATGATTGCCCTTGCAGGCGCTATACAAACAGATAATTTTACTGATAATAACGGAAATAAGAGAAAATCTGTAACAGTTGTTGCAAACAACGTATCGTTTTGCGGCAGCAAGGAGCAGGCAAATAATAATCCGTCATTTGCTCCTCCGAATCCAAATGAATTTGAGGATATAGATGATGAAGATTTACCATTTTAGGAGGTAATCAGTGGATTATATTGAAAAATGGGAACGAATGCGTGCAGAAAGCAAAAGACGAAGTGAGGAGCAGGAACGTATTACCGTACATACTCATCCAAATCCATATGGATATCAGATTAATATTAATCATCCACTAATTAAAAATAAATGGAATAATTTTCGCAGGGAATGGAAGGCGGGTAATATTCCGACTGATAAGCCATGGGATGATACTGAGCGCCGATTAGAATTTGAACGCCAGTTTATGGCAAGTAATTATTATCAAAAGTGTATCGAACAGGAAAGAGAAAAATTTGGTTCTGCTTATGAATTTATTAATTATATTGGGGGAGATAATAATGCAAAGGATCAAGACTGAGTTAATTAATGATAATTTTCAAAATTACAAGAGATACAACATACCGAAAGCACAGCTTGTAATTGCAGATATACCATATAATCTTGGAGTTAACGCTTATGCATCAAGTAACGAGTGGTACATAGACGGCGATAACAAAAAAGGAGAAAGTGAAAAAGCAGGAAAGCAGTTTTTCTATACCGATAGCAATTTTAATATTGCTGAATATTTTCATTTTTGCAATCGACTTCTAAAGAAAGAGCCTAAAGAAAAAGGAAAATCACCTGCAATGATTGTATTCTGCAGTTTCCAGCAGCTTGAACTTGTAATTAAATATGCAGAGAAATACGGATTTAAACATTATATTCCTCTTGTTTTTATTAAAAACACTTCAGCACAGGTGCTTAAAGCAAATATGAAAATAGTCGGTGCAACAGAATATGGATTAGTTCTTTACAGAGATAAACTCCCGAAATTCAATAACAACGGCAGAATGATAAAAAACTGGTTTGAATACCCGAGAGATGACAGAGGCATATATCCAAAAATACATCCAACGCAGAAGCCGGTAGAATTATTAAAAAACCTCATATCAATATTTACTGATGAGGGAGAAACAGTAATTGATCCATGTGCAGGAAGCGGCTCAACATTAAGAGCAGCAATGGAGTTAAACAGAAACAGCTATGGATTTGAAATATCAAAGGATTTCTGTAAAAAGGCAAAAGAACAGATGCTTACGGTTGAGGCTATACAGGAAAGGTTATTTTGATTATGCAAGCGCAAATAAGATTTGATGAAGAAATAATAGTAGATAATTTTGCAGGAGGCGGAGGAGCATCGACAGGAATAGAACTTGCTACAGGCAGACCTGTAAATATAGCAATCAATCACGATCCCGATGCAATACTGATGCACAAAACAAATCATCCGTATACTGAACATTATCAGGAATCCGTATGGGATATCGACCCTAAAGAAGTATGCGCAGGTCGGAAGGTAGGGCTTGCCTGGTTTTCACCGGACTGTAAGCACTTTTCAAAAGCAAAAGGCGGTAAACCCGTAGATAAAAACATAAGAGGGCTTGCGTGGATTGTTCTCAAATGGGCTGGAACGGTTAGACCGAGAGTTATTATTCTTGAAAATGTAGAAGAATTTCAGACTTGGGGACCTGTTCGTAATGGAAAGCCTGTAAAAAGTAAAAGCGGTACTACTTTTGAACAGTGGAAAAGTCAGTTGAAGGCACTCGGTTATGAGATTGAACACCGGGAGTTGAGAGCTTGTGATTACGGCGCTCCAACAATAAGAAAGCGTTTCTTTCTTGTAGCAAGATGTGACGGTAAGCCTATTGTATTTCCAAAACCTACACACGCTCCTTTGGATAGTCCTGAAGTTAAATCAGGAAAACTCAAGCCCTACAAAAGCGCTGCTGATTGTATTGATTTTACCTTACCCTGTCCGTCAATATTTGACCGAAAAAAACCTCTCGCAGTAAATACCCAGAGAAGAATAGCAAGAGGTCTTGATAAGTTTGTTATTATAGAAGCAAAGCCATTTATTGTACATATCGGTAACGGTGAGAGAAAAGGACAGTTTCCGAGAGTACAGGATATAGACAAGCCTGTGTCTACTGTAGTAAGCAGTTGCAAGCAGTATTTCTGTACACCGTATTTGAGCTCTATAAAATTTAATAATGAGCCAACAGCAATAACTAATCCGTTACAAACTATAACAGCAGTAAACAGTCATTCGCTTATTGCTCCTGCCCTGATTCAGTATCACAGTGAAACGGCAAAGGCAGAGGTCAGAGGTCAAAGTCTTGACAAACCGATTATGACGGTTGACAGCTCACCGAGATATGGAGTATTCATTCCATATTTATCAAAATACTTCGGCGGAGTAGTCGGAGCTGATATTACTAAGCCTATGCCTACGGTAACATCAATAGACCATAACGCACTGACAATGCCATTTTTAACGCAATACTACAAAGGCTCAGAACATAATGCGGATGTAAGAGATCCTCTTAATACAATAACAGTACAGCCGAGACATTTTCTTTGCACAAACTATCTGACGATATTAAGAAACAATATGGACTGCTGTTCAATTGATGAGCCTTTAAATACAATAACCACAAGCGGTGCACATTTTGCTAACACAAAAGTATATGTTAAAAAGTACAATTCCGGCTGCAATCTCGGTAACTGGAACAAGGTGAGAGAACTGCTAAATACATATACCGATTGGAATCTGGCAAATGATGAAATTTTAATTTTTAATATCAATGGTGTTAAATATTTTATATTTGATATAGGCTTGCGTATGTTGCAGCCGAAAGAGTTATATATGGCACAGGGATTTCCAAAAGATTATGTTATCGACCGCGATTACACAGGAAAAAGCTATCCGAAATCAAAGCAGGTGGCAAGATGTGGTAATGCAGTACCTCCGGCATTTGCGAAAGCACTTGTACAGGCAAATCTGCCTGAGATGTGTAAGGATGTTGATATATCTCTAATGAATGAGCTTAACGAAAGAATAGCGGTGTAATATGAAAGTCGTGCAGATATGATAAGCAGATATAACGTAAGGAATTAAATATATGAATGCAATATTAAAGTATCCGGGAGGAAAATGGCGGATAGCAGAATGGATATTGTCTTACTTCCCGGAACACAAAGTATATGTGGAGCCTTATTTTGGTTCAGGGGCTGTGTTTTTTAACAAGCAGCCTTCGTACATTGAAACAATAAACGACATTGACGGAAATATAGTAAATCTGTTTGAGGTGTGCAGGAATTATCCTGAAGAACTTTCAAAAGCAATTAATCTTACGCCTTTTGCAAGGGATGAATTCATAAAATGCAATGAGCCTTCAGATAATCCTGTCGAACAGGCAAGGAGAACATTAGTCCGTTATCACCAGTCGTTTGGCACCAGCAATAGCAGTAGAAATAGCTGGCGGAATGTTCAAACATATGGAGGACCCCGATGCGCTACTATGTGGAACTGTCTTCCTGAAATTATTATTAACTGTTGTGAAAGATTAAAGGATGCACAGATTGAAAATACAGATGCCTTAACCTTGATAGAGCGTTATGAGAATAATGATACATTGATTTACTGTGATCCGCCATATTTGCAGAGCTTGCGCAAAAAGAATATGTACAAGCATGAAATGAGCCACGATCAGCATATAGAAATGCTGAAACTGCTTAAAGAAAGTAATTCAAAGATTATATTAAGCGGATATGATAATGATTTATATAATTCGGAATTATCTGATTGGAATACGGCCGAAAAAGAAACAACGGCACAAATGGGACTGCATAGGACCGAAAAACTTTGGATGAATTTTGAATTAAATCTATTTCAAATCTGAAAGTCAGGTGAGATTATGAAATTAACCAAAAAAGAAGCCCTTGAGAAAACCATTGAAATGTGGACGTGGTTAGCAGAGCATCCGGAAGCGGAAAAGAAAGACTATTTTAAAGAAAATAACATCTCTAACAGACCTATTTGCGACTGTTATTGTTGTCAGTACGCTTTAGAAATTAATGCTAAATCTCGATGTAGATATTGTCCAGCTTGGTTTGATACAAATGGATGTTACGTAGATAATTCTCCATATTTTAAGTGGAGATATGAGAAAGATAGTAAATCCAAGCGTACTAAGTATGCATTAGAAATCGTAGCGCTTGCTAAAGAAAAAATAAAAGAGTTGGAGGGAGATTAATATGCTGGAAAAAGATTTTTCTTTGTTAAAACCTTATACAAACTATGACAAAATTAGGGATATGAGCATCGAGGAAATGGCGCAATTTATTCTGTGTCCTAATAACCATTTAAATTTCAAAAACAAACTGCTTATCTGTGATTTAGAAAATACATCTTGTATTGAATGTTGTAAGAAATGGCTTGAAAGCGAGGCGGAGAAATGAGAGAAATATTGTTTAGAGGAAAAAGAAAGGACAACGGAGAATGGATTGAGGGAAGTCTTATCACATTTCCTGACGGAGTTTGTTTTGTTTGCTGCGAGAAAAATAACCCGGATGAAATGTACAAATATGAAGTTATCCCCGAAACCGTAGGACAGTACACCGAATCAAATGATAGGGACTGTAATAAAATTTTTGAGTACGATGTAGTTGA
>CANQXE010000028.1 GCA_947627725.1 uncultured Clostridia bacterium
TTTAGTTTTATCGGTATAATTTACTCTATATAAGCCCACAAGCTCACCGTATCTGTAAAATACAGGTACCGGTGATAGTGAAGTTGCTGCAAACGCATTCTGTAAATCAACATAGTCAGATAAAAACAAATTGCTGAATGTAACTGATATAAATGTGCCAAATGCCATAATTATCGAGAGAATTATGCATAATGCCTTTTTCCATAGTCTGTGTTTTACATTCTTTTCATAAATTTCTTCCATTTTTATTTTCTCCTTCTCCATATGAATTACTCTTATATAAAAACATATGTAATCTTTTTATTGAAGTGAAAACGTAATAATGCTGAAATAATATGTAAAATTATGTAAATAACAGGCGTTACTAAATAAAATCTCTTTTTAAAACAACGGTAATTCAATGCGAAATATACGAGTCTTTGTTTAAAGAAAAAAAGAGTCTGTCTCAGGATAACTAAGTCAGACTCTTTTATTAAATTTGGATTTAATTTCTAATCGCTACGCAATTTCTTCAAGACGATTTTTCTTTTCCTCTTCAATATACTCAATTATCTGCTCATAGGCGTCCTTGAATTTAAAATTAATTGTGATGTTTCCGTCCTTATGCACAAGAATTGAGTCCACAAGCTCGGTCAGTATCGGTCTTGTCAGTTCTTTTATTTTACCGTACTTTTTAAAATGGGCTACGAAATCATTTTCCTTCGGCTTACCGTTTTCAGAATCATTAATTTGTGCCTGCAAATCATCTATTTTCTTATCAAGAGCATTTATTTTTTCGGCAATTCCCTCTTTAAGCACCATATATTCCTCTTTGGTTATAACACCGCTTTTCCAGTCCGGATAAAGACTAAGCATCATATTTTTAAATTTTTCACGTTCCGCAATTTGCTTTTCAATTGACTTTTTTAAAAGATTTGACTGAACAGTTGAATTTGACCTTGAATCAATTTTCTCCGACAATTTGTCAAATTCAAGCGCCGTATCAATCATTGTCTGAATCGTCACAAGCACGGCGCGCTCCAGCTTATCAATTCTGATTGAATGGGGCGAGCAGGCGCCGCTGTCCATTTTCCGTGAAGTTACACAGCGGTAATATTTGTAAGTTCCGTATGAATGCTTATTTGTTTTCTTGCTCATAGCTCTGTGGCAATCGGCGCATTTTACAAATCCCGCAAATAAGTCAACCTCTGTTTTCTTCGGTGCGGTTCGTGTGTTTTTGTTAAAAAGTGCCTGTGCTGTGTCAAAGGTTTCCTTGTCAACAATAGGCTCATGCGTGTTTTCAACAATTATCCACTCATCTTTCGGTATCGCGCGGCACTGCTTGATTTTGTAACTGACAGTAGTGTTCTTTCCCTGCACCATATTGCCGATATACATTTGATTTGACAGAATACGGCGCACCGTTGAATCGCACCACAGACCGTCGTTGTTTTTGCCGGATGTATGCTTATAGTTCCAGCCCTTTGCTTTTTTGTAAGCAGTCGGATTAGGAATTTTGAGCTTATTAAGCTCTTTTGTAACACCGATTACGCTTTTTCCGCTGATAAAAAGATTATAAATCATACGCACAACAGGCGCGGCTTCTTCGTCTATAATCAACTTATGGTGATCCTCGGGATTTTTCAGATACCCGTAAGTCGGAAATGAGCCTATAAATTTGCCTTGTTTTCTGCTCACATTCAGCGTACCGCGGACATTAACAGATGTTGTTGCCGCAACGCTCTCATTGATAACATTCTGAACACCGACAGTTATACATTTTGTGGCGGCGTTCATACTGTTTGAAACGGAATCAACGCCATTGTTAAGCGCAATAAAACGGACACCCAAACGCATAAACACATCATCAAGATAGTGACCCGCGTCCGTATAATTTCTGCCGAAACGTGACAGGTCCTTGACAATAACACAGTTTACATTGCCGTCATAAATATCCTGCATCATCCGTTTGAATCCGGGACGGTCAAAGTTAGTTCCGCTCCAGCCGTCATCAATATAAAAATCAACAAATTCTATATCGTGATGCTGCTTCAGGTATTCCGTAAGAATTTCTCTTTGTGAGGTTACGGAGTAACTCTCCTGCTTATCTCCGTCCTCCTTTGATAATCTTATATAAAGAGCAGCCTTCCAGGACTTTGAATCCCTATGAGGCTGCTCTGAAATTTCCTTATATTCTTTATTAAACATAATGCTGCCTCCATTGCACAATTTCCTTGTCAATGGCGATACACACGTTTTCTACACTATAAATTATAGCATACCGCCGCTTAATCTGCAATCGGAAAATAATGTTAACTTTGCGAACTCACAATATTAATTATGCAATCAGATAAATTTTTGCCACTGCCGCAGTTGATTTTAACTCCAACATCTTCAACACGAATCATATACGGATTTTTTACGTCTTTCAAATATTTTTGTGCGCGATTAATAATCGGCTCGTCAATGTCAATCATCAGTTTAGTAACATCGGTTAGGTCGTTCATGTTGCAGGAGGAAATATCCGCACTGCGAAATTTTTCAAGCTCATCTTTAGTAAACATTCTGCCAACACGCCTTTCCTGAATTATTGTTGGCATTTTATGGCATTTTATGCTATAAGAATTAACAATACTATTCAATATTTGTTAATTCTTTCGGTAAATAAGAACATATTTTTATTAATTAGTCAAAAAAAAGCCGCTTACACAAGTGAATTACACAACTCATAGACAGAGCCTTTTGCTTTATCCTAAAGTGTATATTTCACGATATAACGACTTTTTAAATTTAATTTTAACCCTTTTTAGAGACTGCTTAAAAATGTATCAGCACCATTTAAAACATAAACAAATAAATTTATATATATTTAATAAAAAATGTCCGATATTATCCTATTGCTCGTTGCGATGATTGTTCAGCCAGTTTATCGCGCAGGACGCCAGTATAGCACTTCCCAGCGGCAAAATATCTTCATTGAACACCACACATTCATTATGCATAGGTTTGCCAAACAGCGGATTTTCTTTGTCTGTTCCCGCTCCAAGCAACAGATAGGAAATCGGCACCTGATAGCTGAACGAGGCGAAATCTTCACTGCCCATGCCGCCCTCCGGCAGAAGCACAACCATCTGCGGGTCAACAATCTGCTTGACGTATTCGCTCATCTCGCGCACCATCTCGTCATTGTTAACAAGCGGCGGCGCACTGGCAATCTCTGAAAGCTTTACTTCGCCACGGAATGCGTGGGCAACACTTTGCGCAATTTCACCGATTCTTGTGTATATACGATCTCCTGTTTCCTTATTTTTATAACGTATGGTGCCCTCCATTACGACCTTTTCGGGAATGATATTCGGTTTCAGACCGCCGGAGAATTTACCGATGGTAAGAACGCAGGGGTCTTGTGCCGCCACCTCACGGGAAACAATCTCCTGAAGAGCCAAATAAATGTGTGTTGCAATATTTATACTATCCACTCCGGTTTCAGGCATCGCGCCATGACAGCCTACTCCATCCACCTCAATCCTGAACAAAGTACACCCTGCCATAAAATGACCCAGACCGCAAAGTACCATTTGGCTTGGTGTTCCGGAATTTATATGCAGCGCCATAGCGGCGTCTACTTTTGGGTTTTCAAGCACGCCTGCCTTGATTACCGACTTTGCACCGGTGAAACCCTCCTCATCTTCCTGAAACAGCAGTTTTACTGTACCGTGCAATTCATCTCGGTGCTTCTGCAACAGTTTAGCCGCTCCGAGTAGCATAGTCGTATGCATATCGTGACCGCAGCCGTGCATAGCTCCGTTATTACTTTTAAAATTGACTTCCGCCGCCTCTTGTACGGCAAGCGCGTCCATATCCGCTCGGAGCAGTATGGTTCCGCCGTTTTTTCTGCCTTCAATTTTTGCAACAACCGAACTGTTGGCAATATCCTGCGGGTTATAGCCGTATTCTCTGAGCTTCTCTTTGACTAAATCTCTTGTGCGCGGCAACTCTGTACCAACTTCTGGATTTTGGTGGATTTTTCTCCGTACCTCCACAAGCTCCGTTTGCATTTGTCTGGCCTGTTGATAAATTTCCCGCATTGATATCATCTCCGTTTAATTTTCGTCCGTGTTGTATATAACAAATTAATTATATATTATAGCATACAGACAACCTGAACACAACGATATTGCATAACAGACTTAGGCAGCACTTTAGGATTACAATAGATGAATTATTCAAGACCGGCAGATTTGCGTCTGAAATCAGGATAATTAAATTTATTAATTTCAACAAATCTATGATTGTTCTGCACTTTCAAAATTATCATACCTCCTAAATTTAAATTTTGTGTAGAAATGCGTATCGCCTTAAGGATTTTCCTTATGGTCTAATTATAGCAATAGCCGGTGCCATGGCGGCACCCATATTGTTTGCGTCCGTGATGCCAAGGTCTGTAATTGTACCAATCTGTACCGCTTTGATTTTTACGCCGCTTCCCTCCCGTTCAATAACAGCACTTCCGGCTCCTGTTACTGTCCACTGGGCGCTGGGAGGTCTTTGCCCGCCGTATTCAAGCGGAAAACGAAACTGTCTTTCCGATGAACAGAAGTGGCTTGATGTTCCGGCAACAACGCAGTTTGCCCCTCCGTCAATCAGCATTGAACCTATGGAGAGTGAAAGCGCCATAGTTGAACACGCTCCGAACAGACCAATTGACGGAATTTCCAAATCCTTAAGCGCAAAAGCAGAGCCCATACACTGATCAAGCAAATCACCGCTTAAAACGAAATCAATCTCAGACGGACTTTTGCTTGCCGAGGAAAGCGCTCTGATAATTGCATCGTGCAGCATTGCCGACTCCGCAAGCTCATAAGATTGTTGTCCCATTGTTGTATCCTCAAATATTGCGTCAAAGTCCTGCGCGAGCGGTCCCTCGCCTTCCTTTTTGCCTACTACTCCCGCATGACCTGTTATTACGGGCGGATTATCAAAAAATATTGTTTTTCCTTTTATGTGCATAATAAAAACACCTCGGTAAT
Organism: uncultured Clostridia bacterium; assembly: GCA_947627725.1. Taxonomy (GTDB): domain Bacteria; phylum Bacillota; class Clostridia; order Oscillospirales; family Acutalibacteraceae; genus Eubacterium_R. The sequence continues at coordinate 5,010 of CANQXE010000028.1, forward strand.
ATTTTTACCGAAGTGTTTTATTTTATTATATATTTTATATCATTTAAACAACATTGCATATCTATGCGAAATAAAACGGATTGATAATGCTATTCTCTCCAAAGGTTTTAACAGCCATTCTGTACATTGCCTTTGCGTGAATTCTGTCGTGCCAGATGAATCTTCTCATTACCTTTCTTAAAGACCATTGCTCGTTATAACTTCCGCAGAAAATTTTATTATCTAAATATCCATTAGTGCTTTCGAGCAATCTAAAGCCTTTTGTACGGCATTCAATTATCGTGCCGATATTATCAGCATTGATACCGATTTCGCCAAAATAGTAATCATTTACATTTTTAGTATGCTCATACATTTCATAAGCTGTTCTCGGTACATCACCATAAAATGTTTGTCTTGTCGGCAGGCAGCTTTGATTCTTATCCGGGATTGAATTATAAAGAGCTAAAAAATCCTTTGAAGATTTAAGTACCAATTTTTTAAGCACAAGGTATTCTTCTATTGAAAAAGAATCTTTTTCTGATTCAAACAACACATCAGTATCTGCGTCAGCAATATTAATCTCAGATTTCTTTTCCTGGATAATTTTTGGTATAAGATTTTTTGGAGCATTCTTATTGCACCATTTCAAATATGATATTATTTCAAATTGCATTTTACTTAATGCAATCTCAACTGACTCACCTCTCGTGTATGCGCCGGGATAGTCCCGAGCATATAAGAGAGTATCATTATTGTTATGCTCCCAAATACAATTAACTATCATTTTACTCACCTTGAGAGCATTGCATATCTATGCGGAGGAAGGGAAATACATCCGTTTATACACTTATAATCAAAATAAGGATATGAGTTATCCCAGCAATTTCCGACAAAAATTTTTGTTTCTTCCTCATTATTATTAACTGCTACAAGAATACTGCTGTCCTTAGAATTTCTTTCATAAGCAATTGCTGAATTTTCACAGAAAACGGGCACAAATTCGCCGTCGGAAAGTGCCGTCGAGCCCCGTCTGATCTGACCTAAACGCTTATACCATTTAAGCAAATCCTCATTCTGATTATCCCACTGCATACAGGCACGGTTAAACGGGTCCTTCATACCCTGCATACCGATTTCATCGCCATAGTAAATGGACGGAACTCCCGGAAGCGTGAACTGAATAAGCGACGCCATTTTCATCATTGACAATCCTCTGAAATAATCATATGACGAAAGCGTATTATGCTCGTGCTGCCACTCCCTGCTTCTGCCCTCACAATCCGGACCCGCAAGCCTTGTAATTGCTCTTTCGGTATCGTGAGTTCCTATATGATTCATAAGGATATTTAAAACCTGCGGCGGATAATTTTCCACAATGCTCATAACCGCATCAAAGAAATAATCACCGTGACCGAAACGGACAAAATTTAAAACAGCATCCGCGAACGGATAATTCATAACAGAATCAAGCTCATTACCGAGAAGATATTTTCTCCTCTGTCCGTAGGCAAACTTATTCGTGGCGTCCTCCCAGACCTCGCCTATAATAACAGCATTTTCATTTTCTGCCTTAACCGCTATTCGCAAATCATCGAGAAAGATATCGGGTAATTCGTCGGCAACATCAAGCCTCCAGCCGCTTATTCCGCAGCGAAGCCATTTGCGTAAAATTCCATTTTCCCCGCAAATATACTCACGATAATTTTCATCTTCTTCAATTATTTCAGGCAAGAGCTTAATGCCCCACCACGCATGATAATCCTGAGGCCAATTAATAAATTTATACCAACTGTAATACTGACTTTCCTTGCTGTTATAAGCTCCCAGAGTATTATAACGGCTATACATATTAAAATATTTACTGTCACAGCCTGTGTGACTGAACACACCGTCAAGAATAATGGATATTCCGTATTTTTCCTTCGCCGTTTTACAAAGACTTTTTAAGTCCATCTCCGTACCCGCAAGGCAGTCAATTCTTTCATAGTCCGCCGTATCATATCTGTGGTTGGAATGCGCCTCAAATATAGGATTAATATAAATACAGCTTACGCCTAAATCAGAGATATATTTGAGCTTTTTTTCAATGCCTTTAAGGTCGCCGCCGAAAAAGTCATTGTTCCATAATCCGTTCATCTGCTCCTCACGCCAGTAGGGTTCTTCGCCCCATTTACGCATCACACGGACAGACGGAACATCTTTTTTTTCAGTACCCGAATTGTAAAAACGGTCCGGAAAAATTTGATAAATTATACCACCCTTGAGAAAATCGGGAGTTTTAAAATTCTTATCATAAACTGTTTGCTGAAATTCATTTCCCTGCGCGGAAAAATCTCCTAATCCCCTGCCGACATTCATAACAAAGCTTTTTCCCCAAGGGGTGTCAAGCTCAAAATGGTAAAAATAAAGACCGGGCGTTGTGGCTGAAAAATGAAGCTCCCAGTATTCATAATCCTTTTCACACATACCTGCCCAAAACATACCGTAATAAGCCGTGCTTTCATTCTCACCCTCCTTGGTTATGGCGAGTGTTGCACAGCTGCATTTGCAATCTCTCGGCACTATTATGCAGAATTTGCATTTTTCATCGGTTGCGATTGCCGATATTTTTGATTTATATGCCTTGTCTCTTGAATTAAAAATAAGCATTATATCCCTCAACACACCGATAGACACGGCTATTTACCGTGTCTATCGGTATATTATTATGTTTATTTTTTAGAAGCCTTCTTCACAGCTTTTTTCGCAGGAGTTTTTTTCTCCGATGCTTTTTCAGCCTTTAGCGCCATAGGAGCGCTTTTTTTAGCTGTCTTTGGTTTTTCGCTTTCAAAAACAACCGGCTTGGTGTTCCAAATTCTATTCGCGTAATCCATAATTGAACGGTCGGCGCTGAATATACCCGCACCGCTGATATTCATAAGCGACATTCTCGCAAAGCGATCTTTATCCTTATATGCCTCAGAAGACATCTGCTGTGCTTTCTGATAATCAGCAAAATCAGCAAGCGCCATATAAGGGTCAACATTCATAAGCGATGATGTAATTTCATCAAAATGCTTGCCGTTAACTCCATTCACAATGAAATCAACAGCGCCTTTAAGCGCACTGTTATTATTGAGGTACTGCATTGGATGATAGCCGTCTCTCTTAAGCTGTTCAACCTCAGGTGTTGTCAGACCGAAGATAAAGATATTTTCTTCACCTACTGCATCAAATATCTCTACATTCGCACCATCCATTGTACCGAGCGTGATTGCGCCGTTGAGCATAAGCTTCATATTTCCCGTACCTGACGCTTCTGTACCCGCAAGTGAAATCTGCTCGGAAATATCAGCGGCAGGCATAAGCGCCTCTGCAAGAGATACGTTGTAATCCTCCATAAATACTATCTTTATTCTGCCCCTGATATCGGGGTCGTTATTCACTAACTTTGAAAGCGCGTCAATAAGCTCAATAATCTTCTTTGCCATAAAGTAGCCGGGAGCGGCCTTTGAAGCAAAGATATATGTTTTCGGCTCAAATTCCATATTCGGGTTAGACTTAAGCATTTGGTACTCGGCAATAATATTGAGTACATTAAGCTGCTGTCTCTTATACTCGTGAAGGCGCTTTACCTGAACATCAAAAATAGAATCGGGATTAAGTTCAACACCGTTTCTTTTCTTTACGATTTCAGCAAAACGGATTTTATTTGAATGCTTGATATCCATAAGTCTTTCAAGCACCTGCTTATCATTCTTATATTCACGCAGCTTCAAAAGCTCGTCGCTTTTTGTGATAAAGCCGTCGCCGATAAGCTCTGTAATAAACTGCGTAAGCTCAGGGTTTGCCTGGCAAATCCAGCGCCTGAACGCGATACCGTTGGTAACATTTTTAAACTTATTAGGTGTGATTGTATAAAAATCGTTGAATACGGTATCCTTAAGAATTTCGGAATGAAGAGAAGATACACCGTTTACAGAATGGGAACCCGCAACACAGAGATTAGCCATTCTGATAACTCCGCCTGAAACGATTGCCATTCTTTCAACCTTGCCGGCATCGTGTGTAGCGCCCCAGATATAAGCGCGGAAACGATTGTCAATTTCCTTTGTAATTTCATAAATACGCGGAAGAAGTCGTTTGTAAAGATCCTCGCTCCAACACTCGAGAGCCTCTTTCATAACGGTATGATTTGTATAAGCAACTGTTCTTGTAACAAGGCTCCACGCAGTATCCCAATCATAACCGCACTCATCAAGCATAATTCTCATAAGCTCGGGAATAGCCATAGTGGGATGCGTGTCATTGATGTGGATTGCGACTTTATCGGGAAGGTTATCAAGCGTTCCGTATTTTGTTAAGTGGCGCTGAATGATATCCTGTACTGACGCTGACACAAGGAAGTACTGCTGGCGAAGTCTGAGAGACTTACCCTCCTGTGTATTATCGGCAGGATAAAGCACCTTGGAAATTGCCTCAGCCATTGCGGACTGCTCCATAGCCTTGATATACGCGCCTGAATTAAACAGACCCATATCAAGCTCCGGCTTTTTAGACGCCCACAGACGAAGTCTTGAAACGCCCTTTCCTTTACCTGAAACATACATATCATAAGGAACCGCTATAACCGTATTGCAGTCCCTGTGCTCAACGTGGTGATAATCACCGTCCCAGCTATCCTCAATCCAGCCTTCAAACTTAACCTCAACGGCTCTTTCCGCACGCGGAACAAGCCACACATCACCGCCGGGTAGCCAGAAATCGGGAAGCTCTGTCTGCCAGCCGTCAACAAGCTTTTGCTTGAAAATACCAGCCTCATAGCGGATTGAATAGCCCATTGACTTAAATCCCATTGTTGCAAGCCCGTCAAGATAACATGCGGCAAGTCTGCCGAGACCGCCGTTGCCGAGACCTGCGTCCTGCTCCTCGTCATAAAGCCTTTCAAGCTTTACATCAAAGGACTTCAGAGCCTCGTTCATAACCTCGGTAAGCTCTAAATTGTAGAGATTATTTTTAAGCGAGCGACCCATAAGAAATTCCATACAAAGATAATATATTTCCTTTGAATCCTGACCCTCCGCTTCACTGCGAAATTCACTGTTCATCTGCGAAAGCATATCACGTACGATCATAGCGACAGCTTTATAGTATTGTCCGTCAGTTGCGATTTCAGGAGCTACGCCGAAGAAATGGCTCAACTTGTCTCTTATAGCTTTCTTAGCTTGCGAAACAGTCATTTTTTTCATACAAATCCTCCAAATCATCATAAAAAAAATAATTGATATATTAAGTTGCTTTGTACATTATATACTAAAAACAGCCTTTTTGCAACATTAAAATAATAACGCTGTTATTTATTGTTTCCCCTTCTGAGAAATTTAGCAAAGATAAGATTTACAAGCTCCATAATCGGCTTGATATTAACCAAAATCATTATCGCAAAAAGCACAGCCTCAATTGCGTAGAGCATAATGCCCTCTTTAAGATAAAGCATAAGGATACTTTGCGTGATTAAAATTACTGTCTCAAATATCATCAGTGGCAGCTTGTAGCTGATTTTAACATACCGTCTCGTGTTCGTTCCCCTTGTGATAAATACCATAAGAAACGCGCAGACTGTTGCAATTGCCGCTCCGTTTGCGCCGAGCTTAGGCACAAGAAGAAGTCCGAGAACAACATTGGTAACTGCTCCGGACGAGGCTGTAAGAAGCGACATAAGTGATTTCTTTTCAGCCATATAGACTGAGGCGAGGAAGTTTACTATGCAGGAATACGTTGTGGCGATAATCAGTATCGGAACATATTTCCACGATTCATAATAGGACTGTGCGACAAGTATTTTTGTAATAATCTGGCAAAAGAGTATGAGCGCTGACGCAACGGCAAACACTCCGCCGCTGTATACTCTGAACACCTTTGTAAAAAACGACGCTCTGTCTTTACTATCATATTCATCAACAGCGGAAAGCTGCCACGCGTCAATAAATATTTGTGAAAATAATATAACAAAATTAGGTATTTTTGAAGCCGCTGTATACAAACCGTTTGCAGAGGAATCAATAAAATAGGTAATCATATAGCGGTTTGAAACATTGATAATCCACCACAGAATAACCGTAGGAACAAGCGGAGCGCAATACTTAAGCATCTGCCTGCCGATGCTTTTGTCAAGGCATCTCGGCTCAATATATTTATAAAGCTTAGCCGTAACGGTAAAGAAAAGAATTGAGCAGGCGTCAGACGCGATAATAGCTACGATATAGCCTGTAACTCCCCATTTAAACGGACCGAGAAACAGTATTGTAAATAAAAGCGTTGTTGCCGTTGCAATAATTCCGTCAACAGCAAACAGCTTAACATAACCGCTTCCGCGTACAAACTGCTGACAGAGCTGCCTGAAGCTCGACACAAGCACAAAGGCAATGATAAGAAGAATGTAATCTCCGAGTCTGAAATCGTTAATTGTAATAAAACTTATAGGATACGCAAAGAAAAGGAATATCACAAAGCCTATAAGCGTTGTCCTTACTCCGACCGTAAAAACATCGCTTTTATTTGCCGCCTTATCAAGCGCAAAGCGGAGCGCCGCGCTGTTTACGGCGAGGGTTACAATCGGAATTAAAACATTAACCGTTTGCTGTACAAGGTCTGCCGCACCGTAGTCGCCTGTTCCCATCATACGTGTTACAAACGGCATTAAAAGGAATGAAAGTATTTTTGATGAAAAGGTACCTATTGCAAATATTATTGTATTTGACGCAAGTTTTTTATACTTATCCAAATCTTTACTGACTCCTTTTTAATATTGCCATTTTCCGTTTTTAAAGGTAATTGTATTGCCGCGTGATGAAGAGGTATAGATACAGCTTCCCTTGTAAAGTCCCTGACCGCTGCCAAACAGGAACACATACTGATAACCGTATCCGACACCGACGGAGGATGTATCATTAAGGTCAGATGCATAAACCATCAGCTTGTCCGCTTTTGAGTTCATATTATATTCTCTTGCCTGAATTTGAGAGCCTTTAACGGCGGTATAATAAAGCCTGTTTGCGTAAACGACGGGATAGTCCGTAACCGAACAGTTTTCAATCAGCGTTACAATCTGCTTTGAACCGAACTTCTGTCTGCAAAGATTATATGAACCGTCAATCTGTTTTCTGTAATAATAAAAATAACCGCATTCAAGCTGAATATTAATTATTTCATCATTTCTTGAATCATTCATAAAATATCTTCTGTCAGACTTATCATTGATATTAATAGTTATATATTCATAATATTTTGATACTTCGTCATAAGTTGTGAAAAATATTCTTGACAGAGATATTCCCGTAAAGCGTACCTTTTTACCTGCCTCCGCCTGATAGAGTACGGTGCTTTTCATACTGCCTGTATTAATATACCCAACCGTGTTATCAGTTCCTATATAATAAATTTTATCATCATAAAGATACGCAAAATCAATATTATCAGCTACATTGACCGTATCTCCGCCTACAATCTGCGCCTTTTTCAGCTTGTGGCTGTCCGTATCAACCATATATATATAATCGCCTAAAACATTCAGGCAGTTAAAGTTATAATTATTGACAATCAAAGCCTTATATGTTTCCGAATTTGGCTCAAAGCGGTAAAGTCCCTTGCCGGCAATACTGTAATAAATATACGACGAGCTGTAAGTAACCGTACCGTTTGACTTATTCAGAAGATTACCGACCTGATTACCCTGCTTAGATGTGTCAAACGCAAATTCATCAAACGAGGTATAATCATAGTTTTCAGGTCTTGTGGTGGTGGGCTTTGTTGTAGTAGTCGTTGTAGTTGTAGTAGTGGTCTGTTTTAAAATATCCTCCCTGACAAACGCAACAACCTGCTGAGCCTTTTCCTGCGGGATAAGGCTTGCGATTTTAAAATCGGGGTCAATAACCTTCATTGTAATTAAAAAGGCGGCAACGGCAATAATAAGCAAGGATATAAAAATCAATATGGTTTTACCCGCCTGCTTTTTCTTTTTTTGTTTTTTTCGTGTTTTTCTTTGTTCTTCTCTTTCCAACTCTTCCATCCGTTTATCTAACCTGTCCGTTTCCGAAAATTAAATACTTTGTTGTTGTAAGCTCGGCAAGTCCCATAGGCCCTCTCGCGTGGAGCTTCTGCGTTGAAATGCCGATTTCCGCCCCAAGACCGAATTCCCCTCCGTCAGTAAAGCGTGTTGACGCATTGTGATAAACAGATGAGGAATCAATTCTGCTCATAAATATTTTTGCGTTATCTTTGTTATTTGTAATGATAGCCTCTGAATGACCTGTTGAATTTTTATTGATATGCTCAATCGCCTCGTCAAGAGAGTCAACTGTTTTTACACTGATTATATAATCAAGATATTCGGTTGAAAAGTCAATTTCCTCCGCTTTCTCAATATCGGGACATACGGCTCTCGCACGCTCGTCTCCGCGTATGACAACATTCTTTTCATCAAGTCTTTTTTTAATAGCAGGCAGAGCCTTTTCTATAACAGCACTGTGAATAACAAGGCTTTCACAAGCGTTGCACACACTGATACGCTGGGTTTTCGCATTAAAAATAATTTCACTCGCCATATCAATATCGGCAAACTCGTCGACATAAATATGGCAGTTTCCTGAACCTGTTTCAATAACAGGTACTGTTGAATTATCAACGACTGCCTGAATAAGAGCCTTTCCGCCGCGCGGAATAAGGCAGTCAAGCGTTCCCTTCATTCTCATAAGCTCGTTAGCTGACTGACGGCTCGTATCTGTGACAAGCTGAATGGAATCCCTTGGAAGTCCGGCTCTCTCAACGGCGTCACGCATTACGTTCGCTATAGCGATATTTGAATTGATTGCCTCCTTGCCGCCACGCAGAATAACGGCATTACCGCTCTTAAGGCAAAGCGCAGCGGCATCGGCGGTTACGTTCGGACGGGCCTCGTAAATAATTCCGATTACACCCATAGGACACGATACCTTTTTTATTTTAAGACCGTTCGGACGTTTAATTTCCTCAAGCACTCTTGAGCAAGGGTCATCAAGCCTTGCCACCTGAATACAACCGTCGGCAATACCTTTGATTCTTTCCTCATTGAGCATAAGCCTGTCAATCAGCCCCTTGCTCATTCCCGCATTTTTACCGTTTACAATATCTGTTATATTTTCCGCTATAATATCGCCCGCATTTTTAACAAGCGCTCTTGCGATTTCTCTGAGCGCCTTATTCTTTTGCGCAGCTTTCGCAGTCGTTAAAATTCCTGCCGCCTTTTTTGCGTTAATACCTAATTGCTCTAACATTTTATTCACCTTTTTCCTTAAAATATGTACCTACGCTCTGACCCTGTAAAGCCTTGTATATTGCTGTTGGCTTTTCACCGTTCATAATTATTACGGGGATGCCTGACTGTGTCGCGGTTTTTGCCGCCTTAATCTTAGTTAAAAAGCCGCCTGTTCCCTTTTTGCCGGCGCCGCCCGCTATTGCGAATATCTCATCTGTAATTTCCCCGACGTATGATATCAGCCGGGCATTTTCGTTTTCATTTGGATTACCGTCATACAAGCCGTCTGTATCTGTAAGAAGAATTAACAGGTCGGCATCTATAAGCTGAGCCACGTTTGCACTCAGACAGTCATTGTCACCGTTTAAAAGCTCCGCAACATATACGGAATCGTTTTCATTTACAATCGGAAGCGCGTCATAACTGAGAAGCTGATTAAATGTGTCAAGAAGATGTCTTTTCTGCTCTTTATTTTCAAGCGTATCAGCCGTAAATAAGAGCTGGCTTACAACAACGCCGTATTCGGAAAACAGCTTATCATAAAGAAACATAAGCTCGCATTGACCTACTGCCGCGGAAGCCTGAAGACCGGGAGTTGTTTCAGGCCTTGAAGAAAAGCCGAGCTTTGCCGCTCCGATGCCTACCGCACCGCTTGAAACCAAAACTATCTCGTGTCCCTCATTTTTCAAATCCGATAAAACCGAAACAAGCTTTGCCATACGGGCAATATTTGTTTTGCCTGTCTGATGAGTAAGAGTTGATGTACCCACTTTGACAACTATCCTCTTTTTTCCCTCTGCCTTTGCCATAACATACTACTCCACTTTAATACAATTATCAGTATTGTAACACATATATCACAACAATTAAATGTTTTTTTGAATGTTTTTTCATTTTTCGGTAAAAATATCTTTAGCATAACGTAATAAATCAATAAAATGCTTGTTCTCGCTATGCTTTAGGAGGTAATGTTAATGACAAAAAGAGGATACATCAGATTACTCTCGTATTCAATTGCGGTAGTCGCCGCTCTCGCCGGCTTTGCGATAATGAATATGAATATGGCAACGCAGTATAAGGCGCGGCTTGAAAATAATTATCAGCAGAGTCTTAATGAGTTATCTGAAACGATGGATTCTATCGAAACGAATCTGACAAAAAGTGTTTACTCAAATTCCGACAAAATGCTTTATGAAATAAGCTCCGACCTTTATTCGGAATGTAATGAGGCAAAGGACGCTTTATCAAGACTCCCCGTAGGTCAGATGAATTTAAGCTCCACTTATAAATTCATCAGTCAGGCGGGAGATTACGCGACCTATATTGCTCAGAAGGTTGCTTCGGGTAAAACGATAAGTGATGAGGAGCATAAAAATTTAAACACACTTTTAAATTACGCAAACCAGCTCAATGAGTCGATTAACTCAATGGTATCCGTATGCAATAACGGCGGACTTATCACGGCAAGCAACGTAAAAAACGAAAATAATATCAGCGTAAACTCACTGACAAATGATATGACTACTGCCGAAAACGCGTTTAAGGATTACCCGACCTTGCTTTATGACGGACCGTTTGCCGACGCTGTTTTAAACCGTGAACCTGAAATGATAAAAAATGCCGAAAGCTACAGCAGAGAGGACGCGAGAGATGTTGCGGCATCTGCCATGGGATGTTCGGTTGACCAGGTAAACTTTGAAACAGAAGAAGAGGGCAATATCCCCTGCTATATTTTCACCTACGGTCAAAAGACTGTCGGTGTTACAAAGTCCGGCGGATACGCTGCTTATATGATTTACGGCGGTAAAATCACCAAGTCAACAATAACAGCGAAAAACGCTGTCAATATTGCAAAAAAATATTTAAAAAAGCTCGGTTTTGAAAATATGAAGGAAACCTATTATATGACCGATAATAATATATGCGTAATTAACTTTGCCTACACAAATAACAATGTTATTTACTACAGCGATTTAATCAAGGTCGGCGTATCAATGAACGACGGCAAAGTTGTCTCAATCGAAACAGAGGGATACCTGACAAACCACAGGGAAAGACCGGCATTTAAAATGACTAAGAAACAGACAGACGTACAAAAAAGTATCAGCCCGTATCTCAACGTATTAGATGTTAAAAACTGTATTATTCCGAAGGATGACGGAACCGAAGCAATGTGCTATGAATTTCACTGTGAGAGTACAGATACTAATGAAGAAGTGCTTATCTATGTAAACACAACAACAGGCGCTGAGGAAAACATTTTACTGCTGCTCTATTCGGACGGCGGAACATTAACAAAATAATATGAATAAATTTTAAATTTTAGGCAATCATAATTATGAAAGGAAGTTATACTATGAAAAGTAAAATTTTAATTATCGCAATGTCAATCGCAGTTGTTGCAACAGTATTTATGGGTTGTTCAAGAGATGACAACGGTGACGCAACAACCACAACAGGCACTTCAGCCGTAACTGACGTATCAGACACAACGGGTACCTTAGACTCAACATCATCAACAGGTACTTCAGATACCACTGACGATGCCGCGTCAAAAGCAGACAACGTGGGTGACGATGTCGGTCAGGGCGCTAAAGACGTAGCTGACGGTGTCGGCGGTGCGGTTGACGAGGCAGGCAACGCAGTATCAGACGCGCTTGAATAAAAGATACTCTGACCTGCTAACAAAGCCTTTAAGAAAATTAAATATCAATAACATTCTGACATTGCTTTTACGTAATGTCAGTTTTGTTTTGCATAAGCAAGAAATTTTATATAAAAACACCGATTCTGTTAATCAGAATCGGTGAAATATTCAAAACAGATTTACTGCAAGCTGTACTTTTGCCTTACGCTATCAATCTTTGTCTGCTCAACCTGTTCGGTTGAATACCAGCCCTTGGCAGTCATATCATCATAAATTGAATCCTGAATACAAAGAGATTCATTGAGTGCTGTTTTAAATGTCTGATGCACATTATCTGTTGATGATTCAATAGAGCCGTGCATATACAAATCGCAAACACCCTTCTCAAGCAAAAGGATATTTTTCATTAAATTTTGATCGTCCATGTTTTTACCTCCTTGCCGGCGTTAACCGAGTAATGAATAAAAGTTTTGAAATGTCTGATTATGCTTCTGTGCTATTTCCTGAACAGATTTTTTGAGCGACTGATCCTGTATCTGATTAATCGTCTCGTTACATTTTGTTTGGAAATACTTTTCATGGCTGAGAGCATCCTCAATATACAATAATTCTTTTTCTGTCATTGCTTTCACCTCCGCTATTATTTTGTGAAAAAAAAGGAAAAATATTCATAAGCAGTGAAAGCAATTAAATAAATTCTATAATCTGCTTTAACGAAGTTGTGTTACAACAAGATGCGCCGAAACAGGCTGTGTACCGCCGGAAAGAGGTGTAATCGTAAGAGCTGTTGTATTATCCTGCGGATTACGAACAGTAAGAGCTGAATTTATGGCTGTTGTTTCTATAATAACCATACCCACAATCTGCGCAGTACCTGTTGCGCGTCCCGCAACCGTATAGTCTAACTGGTTGCCGTTCAAGGTTAAAACTAACTGTCCTGCTTCAGATACACTTACCTGAAATAAAATCTGATAGGTTCCTATTTCCGACAGAGTAAATGAACTGTTGCCTGCACGGTTAATACCTCCTTGCTGTTTGGTCCGTCCTGCGGAAACTCTACATCAGCACCAGGAGCAACTGTTATTGAATTATTGGGAGGCATTAATGCGTAAAAATCCGCATAATTGAGCACTCCTCCTGATGCGCCCGGTTCACCCTGAGGACCTTGCGGTCCCATCTGTCCTGCTTCGCCCTGCAGTCCTTGTGGTCCCATAGGTCCTGCTTCGCCCTGCAGTCCTTGCGGTCCCATAGGTCCTGCTTCGCCCTGCGGTCCTTGCGGTCCCATAGGTCCTGCTTCGCCCTGCAGTCCTTGTGGTCCCATCGGTCCCATAGGACCGGATGGGCATTTTACGTAATAAATATACCTGCTATCGCTACAGCAACTGTTTGTCTGATAAGTAACCTTGTGCGAATTATTCTTACAATAACATGATTCAAAATTATTTGAATACTGACATTTATTCATAGTAATCTCCTCTATAATTTATCTAAATTAAACATTAAAAATCCTTATATTCATTATATGCCTATATCACGTATTCCGGGCTATTTAGCCTTTAAATGTAAAAAAGAAGCCTCTCTTGTCTTGGTAGACAAAAGAGGTTTCTTTCGTGGTGAAGACGAGTGGACTTGAACCACCGACCCCTTGCATGTCAAGCAAGTACTCTAACCGACTGAGCTACGCCTTCGTATATTCTTTTTCAAAACGCCGCAGGTTTTTAATGCCTGCGGCGTATGGAGCTGGAGATGGGACTCGAACCCACGACCTGCTGATTACGAATCAGCTGCGCTACCAACTGTGCCACTCCAGCTTATTAATGAGTTTTATGTATAGGGACTATTGACCGTTATGGTAATAGCCTGTCGTTTCAAAAGAATCCGGCTCTTCCGGAATAATAAGCGCAAAAATAATATATAAGAGTATACCCGGAACCGCTGCTGAAAAAATTGATATGAGCGCCCACGCAAGTCTTATTATTGTCGGATCAACATTCAAATAAACAGCCAGACCTCCGCAGACACCTGACAGCTTTCTTTCCGTTTTACTTCTGTATAGCTTTTTCATTGCCGTCCTCTTTTCTATAGTATTATACACTATTCTCAAATAAGTTCAAGTAGTTTTTTAAAAACAAATTCAACGCTCGACTTTCTTACCTGATTACGCCCTATTTCACCGAACTGCTCAGTAAAGGTTTTGACCTCACCGTTTACACAAAAGCCGAAGCAGACCATACCGATAGGCTTTTTTGCAGTACCTCCGCCGGGTCCAGCAACACCTGTGATACCGACGCCCACTTCACTTCCGGCAGCCTTTGACACGCCGAGCGCCATTTCATATGCAACCTCCTCACTCACAACCCCGTTTGAAAGTATAGTATCGGCTTTGACTCCCAAAAGTGAAATCTTTGCCTCATTAGCATAGGTTACGAAAGACATATCAAGCACCTTTGAGGCGTTGGTAACATTAACAAGATTACCGCAGCAGAGTCCGCCCGTACACGATTCCGCAAACGCGATATGATAGCCCTTTTCAATTAATTTATCGACAACCTGTTCCTCAAGCGCCATATTTATCACCTGAATTTTTTATTTAATTCCATTCTGGATTTTTGCCGCAGTCAGCGTATTCTGCATAAGCATAGAAATTGTCATAGGTCCTACTCCTCCCGGAACAGGAGTTATAAATGAACACTTGTCCTTTACATCTTCAAAATCGACATCGCCGCAAAGCTTGCCGTTTTCATCTCTGTCCATACCGACGTCAATAACAACCGCACCCTCTTTTACCATATCGGCTGTGACAAATTTTGCCCTGCCGACAGCAGCAACGAGAATATCCGCCTGACTTGTAACAGCCTTAAGGTCAGTTGTTTTTGAATGCGCAATCTCAACGGTTGCGTTTTCGTGTAAAAGAAGCATTGCCATAGGCTTACCTACAATATTGCTTCTGCCTATTACAACAGCCTTTTTACCCGTTACGTCAACGCCTGTTGCGTGTATGAGCTCCATAACGCCTGCGGGAGTACAGGGGAGAAAATTATAATCCCCTATCATAATCGCACCCACATTTACAGGGTGAAAAGCGTCAACATCCTTGACAGGCGCAATACGATTGATAACCTCTTTATCGTCAAGGTGCTTCGGGAGCGGAAGCTGGCAGAGAATTCCGTTTATCTCCGGTCTTGTGTTGAGCTTTTCAACAAGAGCGTTAAGCTCCTCCTGCGTTGTGTTTTCGGGGAGAGCAAATTTTTCGCTGTAAAATCCGACCTCTTCGCAAGCCCTTTCCTTATTTCTGACATAAACCTGCGAGGCGGGGTCGTCGCCTACTATTATAACGGCAAGTCCCGGAGTAATATTCTTTTTCTTAAGCTCACGCGTTTCAAGCGCTACTCTTTCCCTTACCTGCCTTGATACTGCCTTTCCGTCAATTATCTGTGCCATTCTCTTTCTCCTTTTCATCATTATTTACCATTACGGTTTCCTCTGTGATTGAAGTGTCTTTGCCGGCTGCAACCATGCTGTCAAGCTGAAGAACCCTTGGCAGAGTTCCTTTTTTCAGCTTAATAAAACAGATTGCAAGCGCAATTGCAAATACAACAACAATTACTATCGAAAGAAGCTGGCTTACCCTCAGCGAAGTATCGCCGATATAAAGCGAGTCCGTTCTGAGACCTTCAACAACAGCCCTTTCAAGTCCGTACCAAATTCCGTAAAGCATAAAAATTTCTCCCTTGAATTTTCTGTGCTTATGGACAATAAAGTTAAGTATAAAAAATCCTACAATACACCATACACTTTCATACAGGAAGGTGGGATGTACGGGTAAATCGGGATTAACCTCCATACCCTTTGCCGCGAGAGCATCGGCACTCGCCTCAAGAGCTTCCCTGATTTTAATACTCCACATTCTAAACGGCGCGGTTGTTGTATTGGCACCGAATGCCTCCTGATTAAAGAAATTGCCCCATCTGCCGATACCTTGTCCTATAAGAAGCCCGAGTGCGCCGAGGTCAAGCAGGTTAGGAAAATTGATTTTTCCGACCTTACAGCCTATAGCCGCGCCTATAAGCGCTCCGATTATACCGCCGTAAATTGCTATACCGCCGTTCCAAATCTGCGGTATTTCAATTAGATGATCCTTGTAATACGACCATTGAAATATAACATAATATACCCTTGCGCAGATGATACCGAAAATCGTACCCCAAATCAGAACGTCCGTCATACCGTCGAGGCTCATTTTCCATTTATACGCCATTCTTCCGCCATACAGTACGGCAAGGACAAAGCCGAAGGCGATAATAATTCCGTACCAGTGCACCTCGTGTCCGAAAAGTGTAAAAGCGACTGACGGCAAATCAAAATCAATTCCAAGACCTTCAAAATATACCCTTGTATAATTACTCATCAGAATACTCCTTTACCGCTCTTTAACTACTGACAGAGCGCTGTACTTTTCGTCCATCATATCAGAAAGCCTTTTTTCTATATCCTCTTTTGTAACGGACTTGTAAATATCCATTGCGTCAAAGACCGAATATCCGTTGAAATGAGCATTTATAAGACTGTTTGCAATTGCGTCAATATCATTATATTCCATAATTTCTCTACCGTACAGAGAACGTCTTGCCGACTCAAACTGCTCATCTTCAATTCCGTTTTCCTTAAGACAGGCAACAGCTTTTTTTATTTCATCAGCAACAGCCTGCGGATTTTCACTCTCACCGTCAAAGGTTACAGCCTCGTAACCGTAGCCAATAAAATATTCCTTTGAAAAGTTTGTATTTATAAGCCCCTTTTCAAATAAATCATTGTATAGCTTTGAGGTATCGCCTGCGAGAATTTCAAGCAGAATTGTTACCTCTATAATTTTTCTTATATCCTGAGTTAAGCTTTTACATTCCTCCTTGTAGCCGAAGGAGAAAACAGGCATACTCATTGCAAGATTATATTCGCAATAGCTGTTAACAATATCTCTCGGCTCCTCCTCAAAGGATCGTTCAATTTCAAGGGGCTGTGCCTTTTCAAGCATTCTGTCGCAGACTGAAAGCACCTGCTCGGGTGTGACATTGCCCGCAACGGCAAGGCACATATTGTGAAGATTGTAAAACGTGTTATAGCAATCATAAAGAAGCTTGTCTGTAATCTGCGCGATTGATTCAACAGTACCTGCAATATCAATCCGTACAGGGTGGTTATGATAGAGCAGTCTTAGAAGATTAAAGGTGCTCATCCATCCAGCGACATCATAATACATCGTAATTTCCTGACCGATTATACCCTGCTCCTTTTCAACCGTTTCCTTTGTAAAATACGGGTGGGTAACAAAGTCAAGAAGTATCTCAAGCGAATCCTCAAAATTATCACTGCACTGAAAAAGATAGCAGGTCTTGTCAAATGAGGTATAGGCATTTGCGGACGCGCCTGTCTTAGCGTATCTGGTAAACGCGTCAAGGTCCTCGCTCTCAAAGAGCTTATGCTCAAGAAAATGAGCAATACCCTCAGGTACGGTTGTCCATTCGTTTTTGTCGGAGCGCTTGAACTTAGTATCAATCGAGCCGTACCTCGTACCGAATACGGCGTATGCGGAGGAATAATTTTCCTTAGGCATAACAAAAATTTTAAGCCCTGATTTATGGTCTATTTCGTAATACCTTTCACCTAAGTCAGTAGATTTAATTTCTTTCATTATTCTGCCTCCTTCGGTGCTGAAAGCTTATAGATAGTATCAAGCGTTAAAAGCGACGCGCATTTTTTTACTTCGTCCATTGTAACGGCGTCATTTTCATCTGCCGACTGCTTCGGCGTTTTTATTTCATCAGATGTAAGCTGATTTGTGTACCAGCTCTCAATAAGCTCCGGCGTATCGTTTACAGACAGAATTGCGTCCCTAAGTCCGATTTTTGAAGAATTAAATTCCTCTTCAAAATTGCCGTTTTTGATTTCATCAAGCTGGTGAAGAATTTCATTTACAGCCTTATCCATATTTTCCTCATTGCATCCGCACTGAATCATAATACAGCTTTTAAGCTTTGTGTATCGTGCCGAACAGTAATAGCAAAGGCTCAGTTTCTCACGTACATTTGAAAAGAGCTTTGAATATGGACCTCCGCCGAAAATATCACAGAAGGTACGCATTGCCGCAGTAAGCTTGTCCTGCGGTTTAAGATTAACACGAAAGCCCAAAACGAGCTTGCCCTGCTTAACGTCAATACGCTCCATTTTTTCCTTAACCTCATCACAGAATGGAACAAACACGGCGTCAGGCAGCTTTGTATAGTGTCTGTCAACAGATGAAAAAACCTCTTTAAGATGCCCTGCTACGGTATCAGCATCCGCATTGCCTACAACAGTAACCATAATCAGCGACGCTTCAAGGGCATTATGCCATGCGTTCAAAACCTCATCAGCCGTAATTTTTTTCACATCGTCAACCGTTCCGTAACGGTCAACACCGTACGGCTCGTCAGCAAACATAAGCGCCTCTGCCTGTCTTAAAACGTATATTCTTTTTTCATTTTGCTCGGATTCAATTTTTTCTGTCAGAATACGCTTTTCAGCTTCAATATCCTCATCATAAAAACAACCGTTATCATTAAGTCTCGGTTCAAATAGTAAAGAGGTTAAAAGCTTTACACATTCCAGCGAAATACTCTCGCCGTCAAGCGAAAATCTGTCGTCAAGGCTTGTGATACCGAGCTTGAGCACCTGACTTTCACCAACCTTTGAAACAACAGCCGAAAGCGTCGCGCCGTACAAAAACGCAAGCCTTTTATTAAGCCTTAAAAGCGTCGGGTATTCTTTGCTTTTTCTTGAAAGCAAATTTATTAAAAGCGCATTTACCGAGGCGGTTTCTTTCTTAAGAGGCAGGGCAAGACTGACTGCAATTTCATTAGTTTTAAAGCGGTCAGCATTTACGCTTAAAAGCGAAACCCCCTGCACAATTTCCTTTTGAACAAAGCTCAATTTATATTCCTCCGGATTTTTAAACATTGATGTTATCAATATAACATATTATTACCAAAATTTCCACATATTATTTACAATAATAAATAAAGTAAGGCAAGAATGAGATTATTGTCTGCCTTTTCCTTTGACAAAAGCAGAAGCAGAACAAGGATAACTAAAAATGACCTATCCTGATTGTCATCATTATTTTCATTTTCACTGTCTTTGTGCTGAGGCTCTTCCTTTTTATTCTGCGACTTAGGCTCTTCCTTTTTGCTCTGTGAACGGGAAACAGGCTCATCCTTTTTCTCTTCTGATTTTGTTTCTTTATGTAATGCGTTTTCTGATACGGGAGAAGTTGTCTCCTCCCCCGTAAATCTTGACGCACGGTTTCGCATTTCCTGTACACGTCTTCTTGCTGCGTTTATATCTTCTTCGGAAAACTGCGGCATTAAAACAACTCCTTTAACAGCGGCAATATTTCAAACAGCTTCAGTATTCTCAGCGCTTGGTCGGCTTTGTTCTGCGTCTGAGGATTGAGATGCGGTTTAAGCGCAAGTATCAAATCAGCGTTTTTGCTTTTTGTATTGTTCATTTTTTCAAATATTGTCTTAGCTTTCATTATCATATCAAAATCAATATTATCAAGTCCGTTAGCAAGAGAAAGCGCGTTTGAAACATTTGCTATACTGTTTGACGTATTATTTGAATTATTCTCCTGCTTTGGCTGCGGAGTATTTTTTTGTGCCTCCTCACCGAGAATGGATGAGGCGACACCCTTTAGCATATTTATATCATCCGCGCTCAGATTATTTATAATATCGCTTATATTATCCATATTACTTGCCTTCCATCAGTTTTTTCATAAGCTCCTTTGCCTGCGGAGTTGACAAAAGCTTTTCGGCAGCCTCCTTGTTTGTCAGAACATTTTTAAGCTGCTTAGTCGCGTCTGATGACAGATTTTTATTTATAAAATCGTCAAGATTTCCGCTTTCAGCCGCCTGTTTCATTTTATTCATATCAATGCCCGTTTTCTGCTGGGCATTTTTCATAAGTCTGTTAATATCATTATTATTCATTGAAATAATCTCCTCTTTATTGTATAATATAATCTATTACAATCTATGAATTAAGGCTGTGTTTTATGAATGAGAATTGTTGTTATGTCCGACTCGCACAGATTAAAGCGGTGTCTGTTTGATATTGTTGAAAAGCACAAGGAAGACGCTGATTTGTTTATTTTCTTAGGTGACGGCGAGGATGATTTTGACGATGTGCTTACGCTTTATCCTTATTTGAAAAATGAACGGGTATGCGGTAATAATGACTGGTACTCAACCTATCCTTATTCCAAGCTGATTACCGCTGAGGGTAAAAAGATTTTTATAACGCACGGGCACACGTTTAATGTAAAATTCGGATATGAAAATGTTATTAAGCAGGCAAAGGAGTCAGGAGCTGACATATGCCTTTTCGGTCATACCCATACACAGTATACCGATTACATTGACGGAATGTATATTATGAACCCCGGCGCGGTCTGCTCTTACAAATACGCGATGATTGACATAACCAAAGCGGGTATTGTATTAATACCCGCGTCGCTTTGAAGGAGAAATTATGATAAAATGTATTCTTGTCGGATTAGGCGGATTTATAGGAGCAGTATTAAGATATCTAATCGGGCTTATACCGATTAAAACTGACAGTGGCTTTCCGATTAAAACTATGCTGATAAATATTGCGGGAGCCTTTGCAATAGGAATTGTAACCGCGCTTGCCGCAAAAAACAAAAGTATCAGTCCAAATTTTATTCTGATGCTTCAGGTTGGTGTCTGCGGAGGCTTCACTACATTTTCCACCTTTGCATATGAAATAAGTGATTTGATTAAAACCGGCAATATTCTTACGGCTTTGCTGTACATACTGCTAAGCACGGTTTTAAGCGTTTGCGCTGTTTTTGCCGCACAGGAAATTATTAAAGGCTCAATGTCAAATGTTGGGGTAGAGGGAATAAAATAAAAGTCGAGATAAGGGACCGAACAGTTGAATTCAACTG
>CANQXE010000029.1 GCA_947627725.1 uncultured Clostridia bacterium
CAGTTGAATTCAACTGTTCGGTCCCTTATCTCGACTTTTATTTTATTCCCTCTACCCCAACATTTGACATTGAGCCTAAAAAAACCGAGACTTCACGTGAAGTCTCGATTAGTGTATCAGTATAAACCAAAAGGTTATATCTCCCGCTTTGGAGTCTCTGCGGCTTTGCGAACGGCGTTTAAAAACCTTTGCAGCATTTTTGTCGGCTTCGGAGGATATAGAATTCCGAACGGAATCGCATAATTCCATTCCACGGGGATTATTTTCATCATCGGGTGGACACAGGACCACTTTTCAATAACCAGCATAACATTCTTCTGACGTTCGCACTGATTAAAAATATCAACATCGTAAAAATCAAAATCAATAAGATTGACAGGTTTTTGCGATAACTCGTCACGCGCCTCATCCATAAAACGACTCCAGCCGCGGCGAATCATCATAAGGTTTTCTCCGAATAAATCCTCAACGGTCAATTTTTCCTTTTGCGCAAGAGGATGATATATGGAAACAGCACAACAAATCGGCTCCTTGGAAATCTCAAATCCCGCGCATTTGCGCAAATCAAGAAGCGTTTCATCAAAAACACCGGCTACAACATCTATATGTTCGCCAAGGTTTCTGAGAATTTCTCTCGCGTTTTCAGGTGTATTTTCAAAAGGAACAAGCTGAAAGCTGATGTCAGAGCAATACTGATGTATCTGCGGCCATAGGTCAGTTAGCAGCTGCGCAGGCGTCATGGGTGATGTCCCGATTCGTACAACATTCATTTCGTCCTGCATAGCGGCTTTAGCTCTTGAAATTGCCTTTCGGCTATACTCAATTATATATTTTGCATCCTTGTAAAGTGATTCTCCGGCTTTAGTCAAAGACAGACCTCGGTGAGTACGGGTAAACAGCGTTATACCGAGCTCTGTTTCCAGAGAATTAATTTGCTTTATCACCGCGGTCGGTGATATATAGGATTCCTCCGCCGCTTTATTGAAGCTTCCTGCGTCCGCTACACGAATGAAAGTTTCAAGCTGAGGGTTATACAAAGGAATCACCGTCCTGTCTTACAGATTTAAAGATTTAATATATATCATAAATACCTTACTCATTGTCATCTCTCATTATATATGCAAGCATTCAAAAATACAAGGCTTGCTGAAATTCAGCCATTTTCAAAGCGTCTATATAACAGGGTTATTACGCATATAACTAAACAGTATAAAAGGAATGGATTTTTAAGCCCATTCCTTTTATAAATTTACTGTCTTTCAACCTGGTAATTTACATCAATAGATTTTTTGAAGAGCATATAATCGTACTGCGGTCTCCAGCTATCACCTTTTTCAACCTTTGAAAAATCATCTTCACCGGCAGCGGCGTTAATCTCCTTAACACCTTTAAGCTCTCCGTCCTCTTTATATACCGTATCCCAAAACGCGTGGTGGCCAATATACGTAACTGATGACGGAACATACATATAAGTCAGTCCCCTGCAATAATAGAAGCAGTCCGAGCCGATATATTCCAATCCTTCTGGAAGAGAGTTATATACTTCTGACATGGAATCAATTGATTTATATGTTACATCGGTAATTTTACTGTCCGTTTTGTAGCTGTAAATATTCAGCAGTACGGTGTTCTTAAACACAGCCATTGATTCCATTGTTTTAACACCCTCAGGAATATACAAATCAGTAATATTTGAGTAAGCAAACGCAAGCTGACCGATTTTTGTAACCGTCGACGGAACAACATATGTGCGCACAACCTTATTGTATTCCGCAAGGAAGTTCTCGTCATACCTTTCGGTTGTTCCCCAAAGCTCCTCCATGGGATTACCGTCATCGTCAAGCAGATTGTCATAACCCGTCTGGGCTCTTATATATTTATCATGGTCATTGGGATAGAAAACGATTTCCGTTAAATCCTTAGAATATATTACGCCGTCAATATCACAGTAATAAGGATTTTCATCGTCAATCCAAACATTCTGGACCCACCAACAGCTGTAAATTGACTTTCCGTCAATTTCCTTTACATCTTTACCGAATGAAATCTCATTTAATATTTCATCACAGTTAAAAGCGTATTCGTTAATTTTTGAAATGGGCTTTGACATATCCTTCTCGCCGGTTTCTAAATCAACAACATAGTCTATTGTAATTTCCTTTAAATCACCCGGATTTGAAAATTTTACAAGCTCATACGTTCCGTCGCCCAAATCCTTATATTCGTATGTATCATTATGGACTGCACGGAATGACATATAAATTGCTAAACCGATTGCTATTAAAAGCGCAATGATAACTATTGCTTTTTTCAGTCCGGAATTTTTAACGGGAACATTAATACGCGGCTCCTGAAGTCCCTCAATATGATACGTCCATATTTCGTCATCGGGGATATCAATGGTGTACTCCTCTGCAGTTGCCTGGCTTTCCTTCGCTTCCTGTGCAAGAAAGTCATCATTAGGCTTATTTACCTTTTCTTTTTTCCTGCTCATGAAATCACCTCCGCCGTCTCTTTTTCTTCATCAGGCTCTTCCTGATCTGTGTGAGTGCTTTCATACTGCTTTCTGGTAACTTCCTCACGGCGGCGCAGAACCTGCATAACCTTATTCTGCTTATCATCATCATAATCCCAGAAGAAATAAGGTATTGTCATAAGGAGATATCCGGCTATGTCAAACAGAATAGGAATAACAATAATTTTAATTCTCGATTCATCAATAAAGAGTACATCCCAGTTACTGTTAAAGCCGTATTTCAAAAGCAAAATCGGAATAATAAGACCGACAAAGGTTGTTATTGGACCTGTAAACCAGCCGAACACACCCGCAAAGCTCTCAAGCCTCTCGCCTGACAGATACATCTGATAGTCATTAACACGTATATCCATATCGTGGGAAACTGATTTCGGCACAGTCTGGAACATTTCGGTAATAAACAGCATAACAACGCTGATAATACCGCACAGAGTAAGATTTTGACCGCAGAACACATAAGCACAAACTATAACACCGTAGCATATTGCTCTTGAAAGCTGATAGAATATCATAATCTGCTTATATGAAAATCTCTTAATAAAGTACGGCGTAAAGAAATCGGGCGGTGTTCCCGCAAATGATATAAGAGCAACAATCAGACTGTATGTAAGACCTGAAAGTCTGAAGGTATAAAGATAAAGTACAGTTGTAAAAGCGAGCATACCGTTTCCGAGTGAGTCAAGCAGACCGACAATCGTCTGAATCCACCTGTACTTGTTTCTCATTACACCGAACATACCTCCCCAGAAGCTGATCTTGACTTTCTGTTCAAGCGGCGGCTGAGGAATTCTCTCTTTGATTCTTCCGGCAAAAATCATTGTCAGTGATGATGAAACAAGGAATGTAATCGGAATGATCCACTTAAATACAGCAATATCCGCCCACTCATCCTTTGTCATACCGATAAATACGGGAAGAAGAATTGCAAGTATTGACTGCGCAAAATGAGAAAGTTTAATCGGCCATGTTCTTACAAAAATTCTTTCGCGGACATTCGGGCTGCAGTTCTGAGCGCATGCCTCAAGCTGATTTACGTTTGTTGCAAAGCCGCCGAACAGATTGAATATCGCGAACAAAAGATTCGCAACCCAAACTCTTGTCGTAACATCTGTGATAGTTGTGTAGAAAGGAAGCCAACCGAGAAGGAATACCATTACTACCTTTGGCACAAAGTCGCAATAAAGCGAGTACTTATAACGTCCGAATTTGGGAACGAGCTTTTTGCGCCAGAAAATGTTTCTTGCACCGGACCAGCCGTTCCACAGAATATGTGTTCCGAGAATTTTAAACGCTGACGCCGCGCTTATACCCTCAAGACCGTTTAGATATGTAACAAATTTTCCCGTCTGATCAAACAGCTGCGAATAATCACCAATAATCATAGACAGTCCTATAGCTATGAGCAACAGGTACACAGCATTGAATTTCCGCTCTGTCCGCTTAGGCAGAAAGCCGAGATTATCATTAATAACCCAGCCCATCATTGTCCAGATATAGTTGAGCGGCATATTTATAAGATTTATAATGGAAAAAGTCAAATAAGGCAGCTTATAATGATACATCATAAGATAGCAGCTTGCGGCAAATGACAGATAATCCAGTGTTTTGGACGCTACGTAGTTGCTGCCTCCGCCCACAAGTATATCCCCGTATTCCCTATACGGAACATACTTGCCGGGCGCCGGCGTTTTCCAATGC
The DNA here is from genome assembly GCA_947627725.1 of uncultured Clostridia bacterium. Taxonomy (GTDB): domain Bacteria; phylum Bacillota; class Clostridia; order Oscillospirales; family Acutalibacteraceae; genus Eubacterium_R. The sequence goes on from CANQXE010000029.1 coordinate 4,235, forward strand.
GTTTTGATTTCGGTAAATAATTCCTTTACCTTTGAATTTACTTTGCTTGGCATAAAAATTCCCCTTCTAAGATATTTACTTTGCAATTATATCATATTTATTGTTAAATTGCACTATGATTTTAATTTTTGTTAAAAAAATTTATATATTTTTTATATTTTTTAACATAATTTATCTCATAATTCATATTGACTGATTTTATACAATATTTTATAATAAATAAAATCATAGATGACAAGGTTCTTATAAAATTCTGTATACCGTTTTGGAAAGAACATGTCGAAAATTAAAGTTAATTATCGGAGTGACATATGCTTACAAAATACTTATTCTGCTATTTCACAGGCAACGAGCCGGAAAATGAAAGCGTACATTTTGCCGTATCTGACGACGGCTATCATTTTAACGCACTTAACGACAATAAAAAAATAATAAATCAGACGCTCGGAAAAAAGTGTTGCAGAGATCCGTTTATCTTCAGAGATGAAAGCGGAATTTTTCATATCATAGCGACTGATATGAGATGCTTTGACGGCTGGTCAAGCAATAATTCAATGATTATCTGGGACAGTGAGGATTTAATCTGCTGGGAGAATGAGAGAATCCTTGATTTTTCCCGGTTTAAAGAAACAAAAAACGCCGACAGAGTATGGGCGCCTCAGGTAATTTTTGACAAATTTAAAAAAGAATATATGATTTACTGGAGCCACAACAATACGGACGATAACCTTGATACTATCATTTGGTACGCATACACAAGCGACTTCAAAACTCTTACCACCGCTCCGAGGGTTTTGTTTAATCCGAAAAGCAATTTGTCCGCGATTGACGCGGACATTGTTGAGGTGAACGGTAAATATTATCTTTATGAGGCTGACGGAGGAAAAAACGCAATCTGCTTTGTTGTTTCGGATAAGCCGTCAGGTCCTTATTTTGAGCCTGATGATAATAAGGTATCTGTTGCCGACACGGCACTTGAGGGAAACTGCATATACAAAATTCTCGGCAGTAATAAATATGTTATGATTGCCGACCAATTCAAAGCGGGCGGATACTTTATGCAGGAGACGGAGGATATGATTAATTTTAAAAGGGTTGATGATTTTTCACTCAATCATCTCCGCCCCCGCCACGGCTCAATGCTTCACATAACCGATGAGGAATATAACAGATTAGTGACAAGATTTGGCGTATTGCTATAAAAAAGACGCTGTCAGGTAACAGCGTCTTTTTTATTTATGATATTGCGTTTACAAATCTTTTTGTTATATCCATAGGACGTGTTATGGCAGTTCCGACAACGGCTGAATGAACGCCGATATCAATAGCTTTCTTGAGCTCGTCGGGTGTCCAGATGCCGCCCTCGGCAATAATGGGTTTATTAAGCTCTGCAACATATCTTTTCATCAGTTTGAAATCAGGGAGAGCAACGCCTTCAGTATATGGTGTATAGCCTGCCATCGTTGTGCCGATAAGGTCAAAGCCGAGCGCCTCTGCCCTTTTGCCTTCGTCAAAACAGCTTGTATCCGCCATAAAAAGCTGATTCGGATACTTATTTCTCACCGCTTTAAAAAACTTTTCAAGAATAACTCCGTTTGGTCTTGGTCTGTTTGTCGCGTCAACGGCAATTATTTCACAGCCGATATTAACAAGCGCGTCAATCTCTTTCATTGTGGGAGTAATATAAACATCGCTGTCGTCATAAACCTGCTTTATAATTCCTATAACGGGCAAATCTACCTTTTCCTTTATAGCTTTGATGTCGGCAACCGTATTTGCCCTTATACCTACTGCGCCGCCGAGATATGCCGCCCATGCCATTTTTGACATAATATAGCTATCATATAACGGCTCTGTTTCAAGCGCCTGGCAGGAAACAATAAGACCGTCTTTTATTTTTTTCAATATTTCACTGTTTGTCATACGTATCACCTTAACAATTATATCATTTCATTTTAAGGTTGTCTATTGAATATTAAAATACCGTATGATACAATTTAGCAGTCAGGAGGAATGGATATGACTGATTTGAATAAATTTCGCGGCGTTTTTTGCGCGCTTAACGCAATATATGATAAAAACGATACTATTGACGAGGGAAAAATAAAAGAGCTTGTAAAGAAATATAAATCACTCGGAGTAAAGGGCGTTTATGCCTGCGGCTCAACGGGAGAGGGCTTTCTGCTTTCAACTGACGAAAGAAAGCGGGTTGCCGAGGCGGTAAAAACTGCCGCAGGCGACAATTTCACGGTGATTATACACATCGGATGCGCGTCAACCAAGGAGAGTATAGAGCTTGCGAAGCACGCTGAAGCTATAGGCGCTGACGCAATAAGCGCCGTTCCGTGCGTTTATTACCGCCTCCCTGCCGAAAGCGTCAGGCTCCACTGGGAGTCGATTATTGAGGAAACGGACACACCTTTCATAATTTACAACATACCACAGCTTACAGGCTTTGACCTTTCGCCCGCTATGCTCGGAGAGCTTGCGAAAAATGAGAAAATCATCGGAGTTAAAAATTCCGCCGAGCCTGTTTATCTTACCGAAAGATACCGCCGTGCCGCCGGTGATGACTTTGTGATTTTTAACGGCTGTGACGAGCAGTTTTTAGCCGGAAGGCTTATGGGCGCCGATTCAGGTATAGGCGGAACTTACGGCTGTATGCCGGAGCTTTTTGTTGAGCTTGACAGACTTATTAATGAAAATGAGATTGAAAGCGCAAAGGCGTTGCAGTATAAAATCAACGAATGCATTTTTGATTTACTGTCCTGCAAATCACTTTACGGTGCTGCAAAAAAGGTAATCTCGCTTAGATTCAATATTGACTGCGGCGAACCGAGAAAACCGTTTCTCCCCGTGTCTTTTGAAGAAGCAAAGCCGATTGCTGATAAAATTAACAGATACGTCAGCGAAATCGGATAAAATACTAAAAGAGAGGCAGCCGGACTGTCTCTCTTTTCCTTTAAATGATTGCTTTAATTTAATCAAGTATATATTTTTCAACAAATTCTCTATATTTTTCAAGTAGAAATTTATCAGCATTTTTACTGATTTCGGCATATGGCGCTAACATATCAAAAGCGTGATAACCGCCTTCAAATTCTTTTAACCGTGTTTCAACACCCGCTTTATTAAGATTATCAAAATAAGTAAGTGTTTCCGCATAAAACGGTTCTGCCGTTCCGATTATTGATATTGCCGGAGGAAGATTTGAAAAATCCTTATTTCGCGCAGGAGATGCATATGCTGAAACATTGTTATTCATAACTTTATCGCCGAGATAAATCCGCCAAGCGGCTTTATTTGCTTTGGTGTCCCACACAGGCGCGTTGTTTCCTTTTGAGGTTTCGGTTACCCTGTCATCGAGCATAGGATAAAGCGGCATCTGAAAAGCAATATCGCTCATTCCGTTATCTCTCGCATAAATACATAACGCTGCAGTAAGCCCTCCGCCCGCACTCTCTCCGCCTACAACAAATTTATCGCTTTCTATTCCGAGATTTTTGTGATTATTTTTTAACCAAACAAGTGTGGTAAACGCGTCCTTAAGTGCGGCGGGATACGGACTGATTGAAGAAAGCGTGTAATCAGGGGCAACAATAACACAGTTACCGTTTTTTATCAAATGCTTCGGGAAAGACATAATTGCCATTTCAGGCGCGCCTAAAACATAACCTCCGCCATGCAGCCAAAGAATACCGACTGTTTTACCCTCTGTTTTTTTACCGCGCATAATGCAAACACGAAAAGACGTGCCGTCAGAACGGCTGATTTTTATCTTTTCACAATTTAAATTTTTTAACTGAAGCAGGGACATTGCTTTTGTTGATATGGGTCCAATAAATCTTTGAACATTTTCATAACCTAACGGACTGATTATTTTAAGTATTCGCCCCTCTAAACGAATTTGTTTGTCAATATTTTTCATAATTAATTTTTCTTTTATTCAGTAAGACAGTTACTGCAAACAATAAAATGTAACTTACTAAAATAATTAAAACGCATTTAATAATATTTTGTATCATTACATAAATTATGCAACTTAAAAGAGCTCTTGTCAACAATTTTCAATGTTTGTATATTGAATATTTCCAATCCTTTTCACATTCAATGAACGGCATATTCACAAGGCTATACTCTTTTATATCAAAAAACCTATAAAATTTTGAAAATCTTATATTTAATGCGAAATAATATTGACACAAGAATACAAAATATATATTTTAAAACTGAGGTGAAAGATATGAAAGCAAGCGAGCTTATAAGCATTAACATAATTCCTCAGGAAATATCAAGTTCACTCTTCGCGCAAAGCGAGCAGGGCTTAAGCCACACACCGTACAAGGATGAAATAAGACTTTTTTCCTGTATAAAGCAGGGTGATATTGACAGGCTTATCGCTGAAATCAAGCCTTTTGTGCAAAGCGGTATTTTCGTCGGCGAAATGTCAAGCGACGATATACGGCAATACCGTTATATGGCAGTAAGCGCCATAACTCTTGCGACAAGATACGCAATACAGGGCGGACTTGACGAATTCAGAGCATATCATTTTTCCGATGAGTTTATACGTGCAATTGATTCAATTGACACCCCGGTAAAAATTCTTGAGCATCTTGCGGGAAAAATAATTGAGCTTACAAATCTTGTTAATGAGAATAAGGAAAAGATGAAATATTCTCCGCATATAAGAAAGGCGGTTGCCTATATTAACAAAAACATTAATAAAAAAATCACAGTCAGTGAGCTTAGCGAAAAATGTTCGGTTTCTTCGGATTATCTTTCACATATTTTTAAAAAAGAAATGGGAATAAATCTTACGGCATATATACTTAAGCAAAAGCTTGAAATTGCCAAAACGCTTTTATGGGAGGGATATGACAACAAAAAAATCTGTAAGTCGCTTTCTTTCCGCTCACCATCCTATTTTATTTCCTCATTTAAAAAGGAATACGGCATAACGCCAACAGAATATCGTTCTCAAATGAAATAAGGACCCAACTTCCCCGTGATAAGTCATAACCTTGTTTTTATAAACATTATATTAAAAAGCGGATGACACTTAATGTCATCCGCTTTAATCATTCCGCGTCCTCTTTGATTGTTAATACACAGCCGAAATTTATCACATTCGCAAGCACATAGAAAATTCCGCTTAATATTATCCAAACCTTGTCTGCCGTAATCTCAGCATTAATTGCGTTAAATACTGCGGCAAAAAATACGAGTATCGGTATCACCATAAATATTCCGGCGCAGTTTGAGATAATCTCCTTCGGTGAGTAAGGAATATCTGTCGCGAGATATGTAGTGACAATATTTATCAAAAGCATTATTGCCGCAACTATAAAAAAATTTAAAATCAAAATCTGATTGACTGTCATTTCCGCTTTAATCGGGATAATGGATACAACATCTCTGCCCAAAGCCATTTCAAGCTCTGTTATAATCCCTGCCGCAATATTCATCAGGTTAACAGCGGACAGAAAAATGATTGCCGCTTTTTTTGGTGAATTCATTTAACATACTCCTTTAACTCTTTTAAAAATATATCCATTTCCTCATCAGTGCCTATGGTTATACGCACATAATTCTCAATCCTCGGTACTGAAAAATAACGGATATAAACCTTCTTCGTTTTAAGATACTCAAACATATCCTTCATGGACATATCGTCCTTAGTGGCAAAAATAAAATTTGTCTGCGAGTCAAGCACCTTAAAGCCCAGCGCTCTCATTTCGTCTGTTACACGCGCTCTTGTTCTGATTATCTTATCACAGGTTTCCCTGAAGTATTCATCATCAAGAATACTCGCCCTGCCTGCCTCAATAGAAACAGAATCTATCGTATAAGAATTATATGAATTTTTAACCGCTTCAAGAACTGAAATTAATTTTTCACTTCCGATTGCAAAGCCAATCCTTAGACCCGCGAGAGAGCGTGATTTAGAAAAAGTGCCTGTCACAAGCAGATTTTCATATTTCTTCGTAAGCTCAATGGAGGAAAAGCCGCCGAAATCAACATAAGCCTCGTCAATAATAACAACGCTGTCCTCGTTATACTCCATAAGCTCTTCTACAAATTCCCTGCCCTCTCCGAGCGAGGTCGGCGCATTAGGATTCGGGATAATCACGCCTCCGTTTTTCTCCCTGTAATCCTCAACATTAATTCTGAAATTCTCATCAACGGGATAATTCTTATAGGGAATACCGAAAAGAGAGCACCATACAGGATAAAAACTGTACGTAAGATCCGGATAAACAATAGGCAGATCGCTGTTAAACAAAGCCTGAAAAGCAATCGCGATAACATCATCGGAACCGTTTCCCAAAAATACATTCTTAATATCAACATTATAATAGTCCGCAATCGCCTGCTTTAGCGGCGTGGCGTTCGCATTAGGGTAAAATCTCAGAATCGGCGCGTTAAAATTCCTGATTGCCTCGACTGCCTTTGGCGACGGCGGATAAGGATTTTCATTAGCGTTTATTTTAACGATATCCTTTTCGCCGCTCTGCTCACCGGGGACATAAGGCTCAATATCTCTTAAATTTTTTATCCATAGCTTTTCCATAATGTTACCTCTCTTGGTATTTTAGCATAATAAAAGCCTATAAGCAACATAAAAAAGTCAAAGTAAACAATAAAGCAATGCTCCCGTTTAATCCCTTAGTACATTATTTTTTAATGTTTTTTCAGTAATAAATAAATATCGTTGTTTTAAAACAATATATATGTTAAAATAATTTACTGTAAAGGAGAGATTTTATGGATTTTTTACTATACATACTTATCGGACTTTGTGCGGTAATTATTATTTTGCTTATTATTCTTCTTGCAAGAAAGCCTAAAGGCGACAACACCGCGGCTCTGCTTAACCAGAAGCTTGATATAAACGCAAAGCAAAGCTATGAGCAGATGAACTATCTTTCAAAGCAGATGCAGGGTCTGACGGAAAAGAACTACGAACAGCAGATAAAACTGATTGAAACGCTGAATGAAAATGCTCAAAAGCAGACAAAGATGACGAGTGAAGCGATAAGCGGTATGCAAAAAAGCAATGAGGAAAAGCTTGAGCAAATGAGAAAGACAGTTGACGAAAAGTTGACGGAAACGCTTAACCAAAGGCTTAATGCGTCATTTAAAACTGTTTCCGAACAGCTTTCAAACGTCTATAAAAGTCTCGGCGAGATGAAAGAGCTTTCCGCCGGCGTAACGGATAATGTAAAGGGACTCAACCGTGTGCTGACTAATGTTAAAAGCAGGGGAACGTGGGCTGAGGTCCAGCTCGGCAATATTCTCGACCAGACTATTCCGAATATGTACGAAACGAATGTACAGACAAATCCGAAGTACAACGGACGTGTTGAATTTGCCGTAAAGATACCGAACAACGAGGACGGCAGCTTTACATACCTTCCGCTTGACTCAAAATTCCCTATGGAGGACTACGCAAGGCTTTCCGCCGCGTCGGAGGCAGGCGACCTTGAGGCACTTGAAAAAGCAAAAAAGGCACTTGAGGCAAGAATCAAGGACGAGGCAAAGCTTGTTAAACAATATATAAGCTCACCTGAAACAACGCCGTTCGCGATTATGTATCTTGCGACTGAGGGACTTTACGCTGAAATTACGGCATCAAGAACAGGCATCGCGGAAAAACTCCAGTCTGACGGAATTATGATAGCGGGACCGTCAACAATCACCGCGCTTCTTAATTCGCTCGCAATGGGTTTCAGAACAATGGCAATAAATGAAAAGGCAAACGAGGTTTGGAAAACGCTCGGCGTTGCCAAAAAGCAATACAGCCTTTTCGGTGATTTGCTTGCAAAGGCACGCAAAAAGGTTGAAGAGGCAGGCAAAGCGCTTGACGACGCTAACCACAGAAATGATGTTATTCAAAAGCATTTGAGAAAAGTTGAAACTCTTGATTCCGCCGAAAACAGCGACATATTGGGAATGGATGAAAATGGAGATTAAGGAATACCAAGGTCTGTGCGGTGACGCAATGCTTGTAAGGAAAACGGTATTTATTGACGAACAGGGCTTTCGGGATGAATTTGATGAGATTGATAAAACCGCGTCGCACCTTCTGGCATATGACGGAAAAAGACCTGTCGCGGTGTGCCGATTCTTTTGGAGCGAGGAAAGATACACCTATTTAATCGGCAGACTTGCGGTAATTAAAGAGTACAGAAAAAACGGGCTTGGCGCCGATATGCTAAAAAAAGCCGAAGAGCTTATTAAGAACAGAGGCGGAAAAGCAGTTGAGCTTCACGCTCAGGAGCAGGCAACAGGCTTTTATGAAAAGCAGGGATATTCCATTTGCAGTCAAATGGAGTATGAGGAGCATTGCCCCCACTATTGGATGAGAAAAAGCCTATAAATTACAAAGGAATTAAGATAAATGTTCCCGCCTTTAATATGTTTTTTACCGCTTATTACAGCTTTTTAAATATATCGAGTATATGAAAAGACATACCTATCATATCCTTGCGCTCACAAATCTGATAATGATATTTCATATAAAGTTCAAATTCCTCTTTTGTAAAATCATTAAAGCTTTCTCCGAAGAAAGATGTCAGCATATCAACACCTACATAATGAAGTCGTTGAACATTATAAGAACTCATAATTTTATCAACATCTTCTTTTCTGCATTGTAAAAACAAAGTATTCGGCAATTTATTTTCTTTAAAGGTTTCAGTATCAAAAATTCCCTTGTTGACCTTTTCAATCATTGTTCTTTCTGCAAAGTTTCTGTAAACACAAGTATCCAGATTACAATAAGCCGCAAATATAACAGCGTTCCTTTTAGCGACTCTGATTGCTTCACTGACTGCCTTATGCTTATCCTCATCCGTAAATAAATGATACATCGGACCGAGCAATAAAACAATGTCGTATGTATCACTTTTCAAAAAGTTTAAATTACAGGCATTGCCCTTATAAATATTTATTTGCTGATTCTCATTTAATTTACTTTTGAAAGCATCAATATTCCTCTGTATTAATTCAACAGAGTCCACTTTATACCCCATATCAGCTAATGTTCTTGAATATCTGCCCGAACCTGCCCCGATTTCAAGTATTTTTGAATCCGCTGTCAAATACTTTTTTATATACTTCATTGTAGTTAAAAATTCAGGTTGTCTGCTTTTGGGAATCAATCTGCTGTCCTCTTCAAAATTATTATAATACTCCTCAAGATAATTCATAATAACCTCCAAAAAATTAACCGCTGACAAACATTCGTGTTCATCAGCGGTTTTAATGTTATAATTAAAAAACTAATTTAACTGATGCTATGAACACAACGCAAATAAGCCCATGTGAAATCCATAGGCATATCAGAATCAAATGTATTGAATTTTGTAAATATTTTATTCATAGCAGTCGCCTCATTTTGATAATGATAACACTATCATAAAATTATGTCAACACGAGTGATTTATTTAAGACTGTAAATTTATATTTTCATACAACTTTAATGCTTCTTTATATGTAACGGCTAAAAACTCATCCGCTTTTTTATACTTAGAATGTTCTGTCATAACTTCCATAAGCAACGGAAATGAGGGATTTGCAAAACGAATTATTTTTGTAAGCTGTTCAAAATCTATAAAACCCTCTTTGGGCGTTACGTGATCTACAAATGCACATATCCTGTCGGAAATATGCACTGCCTTAAGTCTGTTTACATTTCTTTTCAGCAATTCAAAAGAACGAGGTCCGTCAATTTGATCGTGTGAAGAATCATAGCAAAAGCCGAAATAATTTTGGTCTGAATTATTTACGGCAAACTCAGTTAAATCTGTTGCGATACCCGGTAAAACATTTTCAAACGCGAAAGCTACATTATATGCCTTTGAAAGATTTTCAAAAATCGGCAGTTTATTGGTTATATCTCTTTTTCTTTCATCAAAACTACTCGGATTAATTGCAAAAGAGCTGCAATGAAGAACTATAACCGGTACATTTAAAGCGCTTGCTGCTTCAGCAAGCATTTTATTAACAGACACGGTATCTGCCTTATCCAGAGCGTATCCGTGTATTGTGTCTATGGACAAATTATAATATTCAGAAAGAATCTTGATTTCATCATAATTCTTTTTCTTTAATATTCCGCTGTGATTGTAATTTGAGCCTATGGAAAAGTGGCTGAAGCCCGCATTATGTATAAGCTCCAACTGTTCTTTAAAGCCGATTTCATAATTAAAACAGGTTGAAACCGATATGCCAATCACGCTAAAACACCCCACCCGCACTTTATTTAAAATTTATTACGATTTATATTTTAAACTGCAAGTCTTTTGTTGTTTTTGATTTATCCGATATCATACTTTGCCCGTTTTTTCTTTTTAGGCTTTGGCTCAGGCAATTCATCATACATTGCTGTAAATAAATTAACCAAAAGCCCGCGGTTGTCGACATCATCTACTCTGAGCAATTTCCTCCTTCCGCCTTCACTGATTGCATCATATTCGGCGTCGGGCAACAGTTTAAGCGCGGATGGTACGGGTTTAACTAAAAAGCGATCATCACAGATATAAGCAGCGATTTTACCATTATAATAAATTATATATTCACCCATCATCATGCGGTACGATATACCGTCAAGCTCTGAAAGCTGTTCTAATATAAAATATAAATATTCCTTACTTGTTGACATACATTATTCCTCAAATTCTGATTTTTATATATTACCAAATTCCATAAAAATATTTTTTTATATTATCAGCGTCAAGATAATTTAGCTCATCAATTAAATGAATGACTTCATTCACATCATATTTTATATCAATCGGCTGTATTTTAACATTTCCTTTTTCTATATATAAAATGCCGGCTCGCGCTGAATTTTTGTCCCGCGCGGGGCAACCAAGTGAACCGACATTGATATAAAATTTGTCACCTTTGCAAATATTCCTGCAGTGATTATGCCCATATAAAATGATATCGCTTTTAACATTGGCAAACATTTTTCTCAAATCATCTTCGGCGGGATTTATTTTATAATTAATATAATGCCCATCACTATCCATACAATAATGCATAACGGATACATTAAAGCCTTCAAGCGTAATATCTGTCTTATATGGTAAGCTTTCAAGAAAAGCAATTGATTCTTCTGATAGCAAATGATGCTCCCATTTATGATGCTTCATTTCTTCAATGCTCATATTTTCCTCGTTTGGAAATTCATTCGGCATTCCCTCAAGTAAATATTTTTCGTGATTTCCGCGCACAGCGATTAAATTTGGAATTTGCATCATATATTGTACCGTTTCTTCAGGATACGGTCCGATTCCAATTATATCCCCGCAGCAAATAATTTTATCACATTCCGCTTGATTCAATCTTTCCACAACTGCTCTAAGCGCTGTCAGATTATTATGTATATCGGTAATTATTCCAAGTTTCATAAAATTTTACCACTATTTCATAGTTATTAAATGTTTTGCAATTCTTCATAAGTAGCGTATTTTGTAAGAGTTCCTACATATGTCTCGCTTACTTCTCCGGTTTCGGGATTGCGGGGTGAATGAATATTGTACAAGTATCCGTTTTCTCCATATCTGCCTATTTCATTTTCATTATAATGTGCCTCATCCATACACATGTTCACAACTTTCAGGCACATAACAGCGTGATTACCGTTTTGAAAAAGATCTCTTTCCCATTCAAGCTCACATTCTAAATTTAAGAAACATTCTTTTATTCTTGGCGCGTTTATCTTACTTGCAATTTCCGGTGTAAGACCTGACATAGTTATTTCATCATTGTCAAAACCATTATTCTTTATGGTATCTATACATTTCAAAAAACAGTCTTTAGATGGAAAATTAATAACACAACAGCCTGTTTCTTTTAAAGATTTATACATATGACCGTATTTGTTTACACTCGAAAATAGGCAATGATATCCTTCTTCTCCGATAGAAGTACACCATGACTGCATTGTTGCATTTGGTAATCCGTTAGATTTATATGTTGTCACAACTACTAAAGGGGACGGAACAGCCGCAACATGTTCCATCCATGAAAAACCATAGAGTTCATCTTCGTTAATAGATTGCGGACATATATCAAATTCTTTTTTCATATAATATTCTCCTTCAGCAAATTCATATTTCATACCCAAAAATCATTACATTATAATATTCTTTCTGCAAGCTCTTTAAAGCTATTCACCGCATCGCCTGAATACTGAACATTTCTGCTGTTAAGCATAACTGTTTTCATACCCAATTTTTCAGCCGCTTTTAAATTTCCCTCTCTGTCATCTATGTATAAACAGTCCTCTGCTTTAACTTTCAGCTTGTCAATAGTTAGATTAAAAATACGTTCGTCCGGCTTTTGAATTTTCAAATCTCCGCTTATACTTATAACATCAAAATATTTGTTTATATCAAATTTTTCACGAATATACTTGCTCCAACCGGAAGAGTCATTAGAAATTACAGCTAATTTATACTTCTTTTTGGCAGTACTGATAAAATCCAAAAAGCCGTCATTTAATTTTATGGTATCAAGATAATCCTTTTCAATTTTTCCAAATCGCCCCGAAAGCCTATCTCCTCCCATATTTGAAGAGAGGGTATCTCTCCTATATCCGCTTTTAACCAAGGTTTGTATATTTCCTCAGGTTTCAGGTTTGGAAAAGTCTGCTGAACATAGGGAACAAAATCATCGCCGGTCTGTTTTAAAATTACTCCGTACATATCTAATATAACAGCTTTCAACGTATCACACCCTTTAAATTATATTTATCCGTCTACCTTTTCAAGAAACAGTCTTTTTTCAAATTTACCGTTTTTCAGTGCCTTTCGCTCCTTAATTGCAAGAACGTGCTCAATGGAGCTTCCTTTATAATTTGCCAATGCCTCAACCACTTCAACAATATCCGCAAGCTCCTCAATATCCTCACTGTCTAAAAATTCCTTTGTTTCCTCACACAGCTTATTCTTAAGTTCTTCGTTATACTTTTCATTACCGAGAACCGAAATGTATGCAGTCTGCCCATTTTCTTTAATAATTTCCGGTATATTATCTCTAACCAGTTTATTATAAATTTTCATAGATACCTTTCAAAATTTCTTTCTAATCCTCTTTAATTATTTTTCTTAAAAAGCCTGAACAGCCGTCATATATGTTGCGGTATGCAATATCAAATCTTCCTGAATACCACGGGTCATCAACATCTCCGCCACGCTCTGTGTAATTAAGTAATTTGCTTATTTTATTATCAGGGTCTCCGCCGAGAATATGTTTCATATTGTGAATGCTGGCACTGTCCATACCAATGAAATAATCGTATTTTTCATAATCTATTTTCCGAAGCTGAATGGCCCTTTTACCAGCGCAGAATAAGCCATGCTTTGCAAGCTCTGCCTTTGCTGGAGGGTATACGTTATTACCTGTACCATTAAATATTTCCTCAGTACTTGTAGCGGACGAAACAATAATAAATTCATCCTCAAGCCCTGCTTCTGTACCAAATCTTTACATATAAATTCCGCCATCGGCAAACGGTAAATATTACCGTGGCAGACAAACATAACTTTAATCATAGCTTTTACCATCAATCAAATACACTTTTCAATCCATTTGCAATTTTAATTTTCATTCTATTTTATATTAAAATTATAAAGTAAAATTGTGTTTAGGTCAATCATTGACAAAACGATATATCCCATTTTATAATTTTAGTATAATTTTATTAAGCTTTAATGGAGATTTTAAATTATTATGAAGATTATTAAATTTGAAGATAAATACCGTGATGATTTGATTTTTATGATTCTTGAAGCAAAAAACGCTCTTGGCAGAGTTCCGGGATTAAATGAAGATTTACTTGATATAAAGAAAAACTATATTGATAAGGGAGATATGTTTTGGATAGCTTTAAATGATAATAACAGAGTAATCGGAAGCGTAGGTTTCAGCACTAATGAAAATAAAGAAGATGTTACACTTCACAGATTATTTGTAAAATATAACTTAAAACATCAGGGCATCGGAACGGCTCTTTTAAATAAAGTAGAGGAATATATAAAATTGCAAAACAAAAAAACAATATTTGTAAATCTCGGCAAAGGTAAGGAATGGTTTGAATCAAGATTTTTCTATACAAAACACGGTTATGAACAATATATGCCGGATAAAATGAAAAAAACACTTTCTTAGTTTGGAGGAAAAATGGACTTACAACTGACATTTAATGAAGATGCGCAAAACTATGATAATGCCCGTCCGTCATATCCGTCTGAAATATATAATGATATATTTGATTACAGTAAAATAAACGATAAAAGCAAATGCCTTGAAATAGGTATCGGTACAGGTCAGGCAACAATACCGTTTTTAAAAAAAGGGTGTTCTGTTACAGCTATTGAATTAGGTATAAACTTAAGCAACTTTGTTGCAAACAAATATAAACAATACGACAATTTCAGCGTGATTAATGATGATTTCATGGACTGCAAGCTGCCTGAAAATCACTACGATTTGGTGTATAGTGCAACTGCATTTCATTGGTTGCCTGATGAAGCATACAAAAAAGTCTTCAATCTTCTTAAGCCAAACGGTACTATAGCTTTATTTTGGAATCATCCTTTTCCGAACAGATTAGACGATAGAAGCAATATTATTAACCGCAGAATTTATGATAAATACAGACCTGACAATAGAAAACAAAAAGAATTTTCACAAATCAATTGCGTCAAGATTATAAAAAAATTAGAAAAAAATAAATATAAAAATATCAAGACAAAGCTGTATCATAGAATACGGACATTTTCAACAGAGGAATATATAAATCTAATCAATACATATTCGGATCATAGATCATTACCGTCAGAAATAAAATACTGCTTTGAAAGAGATATGAGAAAAGAACTTAATAATGCAGGCGGGTCAATAAATATTTATGACACAATTGATTTATACCTTGCCGGTAAAACTTAATTCAATTGTTATACAGTAAAATGACATATCATTAATTATAAACTTAATAGGAAAGAAAAACAAGGTATAAAACCTCGGTTTTATACCTTTTCAAGTCTGGCGAAGTTAGCCATCATCTTTTTTGTACCTGCCTTGTCAAAAGCAATTTCCATTAAAATATCATTGCCCATAGGCTGAAGCGTGAGAATTGTTCCAGTACCGAAGCTTTTATGTAATACTGTATCGCCTACCTTATAATCAGCCGACGGCTTTGAGGCGGTATTACCTGCCTGACCGAACCTATGCGCATTCTGACTTGTCGATGAACTGTGTCGTGGAATTTTTGAAGACGGCGCTTTATAGGTTTTTACCGTAACATCCTCTGTAACACTCATAGGAATTTCACGCAGAAAGCGCGACGGCATATTCCTTGACGTCGTGCCGTAAAGCATACGCTGCTGAGCGTTTAT
Organism: uncultured Clostridia bacterium; assembly: GCA_947627725.1. Taxonomy (GTDB): domain Bacteria; phylum Bacillota; class Clostridia; order Oscillospirales; family Acutalibacteraceae; genus Eubacterium_R. The sequence continues at coordinate 19,651 of CANQXE010000029.1, forward strand.
AAGATAAAGCTTTTCCTTTGCTCGTGTAATTCCGACATAAGCAAGACGGCGTTCCTCCTCAAGCTCCTCCTCACTGTAAAGCGACTGGTTGCCGGGAAAAATCCCCTCCTCCATACCCGGAATAAACACAACGGGAAATTCAAGCCCCTTTGCGGAGTGCAAGGTCATCAAAACAACTGAATCCTCGTCCTCGTTGTATGAATCAATATCAGTTATAAGCGCAACGTCCTCAAGAAAATCGGAGAGGTCAGGCTCGTCCGTTTCCTCCTGATATTTTATAAGCATTGAGGAAAGCTCCTTGATATTATTCACTCTGTCGTCATATGTTTCAGGGTCTTCGTTTAGATAATCAAGGTATTTCGTTTTTTCAAGAATTTCCTGAAGCAAATCGCTGAGCGGCATTTTTTCCTCATAGCACGTCTGAAAATACTTTATAAGCTTTGTAAACGCTATCAGCTTTGAAGCACTTCGTGAGGTTTTTTGAAACTCATCCGCTCTCTCGCACACTTCAAACGCGGACATACCGAGACCTGTGGCGATTTCCATAACATTCGCAAACATAGTGTCGCCAATCTGACGTTTCGGAACATTGATGATTCTTTGCAGGCGGACATTATCGGCAGGATTATTTATAACGGCTAAATAGGAAATAATATCCTTAATTTCCTTTCTGTCAAAAAAACGGTTACCGCCTATGATTCTGTGCGATATTCCGCTTTTTGTGAGCATAATTTCAAGATTACGCGACTGGGCATTCATACGGTAGAGAATCGCATGGTCGGAAAGGCTTCTGCCGTTTTTAACATTTTTAAGTATCTCATCTATAATAAAAGCCGATTCGTCGGACTCGTTCATTGCGGTGTTAAGCACAATCTTATCTCCGCTTCCCGAACGTGTAAAGAGCGTTTTACCCTTGCGGTTTTTGTTGTTTGCGATAACAGCGTTTGCTCCGTCAAGAATATTCTGCGTTGAACGGTAATTCTCCTCAAGTCTTATTACCTCGGCGCCCTTATAATGCTGCTCAAAGGAAAGTATATTCTCAATAGTCGCACCGCGGAAACGGTAAATACTCTGGTCGTCATCACCGACAACGCAGATGTTTTTATACTTATCCGCCAAAAGCGATGTAAGCACATACTGGGCATGGTTTGTATCCTGATACTCGTCCACCATAACATATTTAAACTGCGTCTGGTAAAAATCACGCACATCATCATTTTCCCGCAATAATTTCACGGTATTAAAAATAATATCGTCAAAATCCATTGCGTCAGATCTTTTAAGCTCCTGCTGGTAAAGCTCATAGCACTGCGCAATCTTACCCTTGCGGAAATCGTTGGATGATGTTGCTTTGTACTCATCGGGGTCAATAAGGCTGTCCTTCGCCCTGCTGATTTCGTTCAGTATTGATTTGTGATTGAGAAACTTATCCTCTATGCCGAGATGCTTCTGGCACTGCTTCATAACACGGCGTGAATCATCAGTATCATATATGGTAAAATGGTTTGAATATCCTAATTTTTCACCAAAACGGCGGAGAATACGTGAGCAGCAGCTATGAAAGGTATATGCCCATATGCTGTTTGCCTCATCTCCGACTGCCTTAACAAGCCGTTCCCTCAGCTCGCCTGCCGCCTTATTGGTAAATGTAATTGCAAGCACCTGCCACGGTTGGGCAAGTCCTGTTTCAATTATATGCTGAACTCTGTTTACAAGAACTGTTGTTTTGCCCGAGCCTGCGCCTGCAAGAATTAGGAGAGGTCCTTCGGTTGTATTAACAGCCTTCTGCTGCATTTCATTAAGAGGCATAAATCCAAAGCCTTTCTGCCCGCAATACTTTCATTACGCTATTATCTGCGGGCGGATAATGCGTGTAAATAATATCTGTGAATAAATCAGGGTGACAAGCTGCCACCCTGAAATGTAATATTTTTAATTATCTTAAAAGTGTTAGCAAAATACCTGCCGCAACTGCCGAACCGATTACACCGGATACATTCGGACCCATTGCGTGCATAAGAAGGAAATTTGAAGGATTTTGCTCCTGTCCGACCTTTTGCGAAACACGCGCAGCCATAGGAACCGCTGATACACCTGCCGAGCCTATAAGCGGATTAATTTTACCCTTTGTAAAGATATACATAAGCTTGCCGAAAAGTACACCCGAAGCAGTACCGACAGCAAAGGCTATCAATCCAAGAAGAACAATACCTAATGTCTTAAGGTTAAGGAAGGTTTGCGCCGATGTTGTCGCGCCGACAGATACACCGAGCATAATCGTTATAATATTCATAAGCTCATTCTGAGCAGCCTTCGCGATACGCTCTGTCCGTCCGCTTTCCTTAAGCAGATTACCGAGCATAAGCATACCGACAAGAGCGGCAGCGTCCGGTAAAAGAAGCGCAACAACTACTGTAACAATAATCGGAAATAAAATCTTCTCAAGCTTTGAAACAGGGCGGAGATTTTCCATCACAACCGCGCGTTCCTTTTTAGTTGTAAGCGCCCTCATAATTGGCGGCTGAATAAACGGAACAAGCGCCATATATGAGTATGCAGCGACCGCGATTGTACCGAGCAGACCGGGAGCGAGAATCGACGTTACAAATATCGCCGTAGGTCCGTCAGCACCGCCGATAATAGATATAGCGCCCGCCTCATTCGGAGCAAAACCTATAAGAATAGCTCCGATATACGTAAAGAATATACCAAACTGTGCCGCCGCGCCGAGAATGAAGCTCTTTGGGTTAGCAATCAGCGGACTGAAATCAGTCATAGCGCCTATACCAAGGAAGATAAGCGGAGGATAAATACCGGCTTTAACGCCGAGATAAAGGAAATCCATAAGACCCGGAGTGGCTCCGGCAAATTCTCCTCTGCCTGCAATCAAATCCCTGAAGCCGTCTAAATCGTGATATTGAACAGCTAAGTTTGCGCCGGGTATATTCGCAAGCAGCATACCGAACGCAATCGGTACCATCAGCAACGGCTCAAATCCTTTTTTTATTCCTAACCAAAGGAAAAAGAAGGATAAAAGAATCATAATTAAATTTTTATAACCGCCGTCAGCAGTGAAAAAATAGGCGTATCCTGAGTTTGAGAAGATGCTGACAATAACTTCCCAAATTCCCTGCAGTATTTCCATAATTTGTAACAGCCTCCTTTAAAAAGGTCTTGTATTATCGGCAATAGCAGCCTGCGCCCATGGATTTCTGCTGCCGACATTTTTTCTTTTAATTGAACGGATAACAACACCTGTGCCCTCATATGCAGTGACAGCCGCCGCAATTGCCGCCACTACCTCTCCGCTGACACCTGCCTCAACAACAGGAGCAGGCGCGGGTGCGGGAATAATTTGTACAGGATTCGTCTGCTTTACCATTTCGTTACCCCCGTTATTTTTATCAGACGCTTTAGCTTCCTTTTTGGAGGCTTTTCTTTCAGCTCTCTGCTTGCTTTTTTTGTCAAATTTAGGCACAATAACACCAAAGAGAAACATTACAAAAATAAGAAGAATCAATATGCCAAGTACAACAACAATACCGGAAATAACAAGGGTTGCTGTAAATGTTGCACTCTTATCAGCAATTATCATTGAAATCGGGCTCACCACAAATTCCCCCATTATAAATTTATTAGTGATATTATAAATCATATTAAATGATATTTCAACGAAATTTTGCAAATTTATTATTTCTGTCAATTTATATAAAATTACTTGATTTATTCTAAAAATAGTATATAATATTATTAACGAAAAGGAGGCAATTATATGTCAGAGAAAACATTGATTATTGCAATACTTGTTGCACTTATTCTTCTTTGGTTTGCCGAAACCTTGAATATGAGAAAAACAAGCAAAGTGTTAAGCGGAGTAATTGACTTGGGATTTGCAGTTCTCAGATAAGAAAAAATTTTAGGAGCAGTCGTTTGTTTGACTGCTCCTTTGTTTTTAATACCATTTAGTAATCCAGCCGTCCTTATCTGTCGCAGGCTGGGTTTCTTTTACAGTTGTTGCTTGTTTTTCAGTAGTAGTTGATACAGTCGGTTTTGTTTTCTCTGTTTGCTTGTCAGGCTCAAAATCAACAACATTATCAGCATCATTATTTGTTGCGCTTAATGTTGATTTTTCTGTTGTTGGTTTTTCTTTTTTTGATTGTTCGGTTGCAGATTTAGTTGCGCCGCTTGTATTATTTGCTACACTTTCAATCGGCAAAACAGTTGTATGTTCATTTGTAACATATGTACCGTCTTTTTCGGTTACAGCTTTGCCGTTTGATTTTGTTTCAATCTCGGCAAATACATTATTATTCTCATCTGTAGTGACTATGTTTCCATCAGTATCGGTAATAGGCTCATAGAAATGAGTTTGTCCTTGACTGTCCGTAACAGCGGTAGTGGAAATATCCTCACTACCGCTGTTTACAGTACAAGCTGTTAGAATGCTTACAATCAATGCAAATAGAATTAATATTGTGATTTGTCTGTTATTCATCATGTACCCCATTCAACATCAGTATCAGGTTCACCGCTTGTTGTAATAACATCAATGGTTTTGAATTCTTCTACCTCTGCTGAAGGCTTTACATATTTTTCTTTCATTTAAGTTTACCTCCTTATTTATGCTGCTTTATTTAATGACGCCGCAACATCATCTTTAATTTCCTGACTTATTTCATCGTCGTTTAGTATTGCGTTTGCCACAGAACTGTAACTCCGTGTTGTTACATCTGAATAGAAATACATTCCGTCTATGCAGACATAGGCTCTTGCAGAAACCAAATCATCCTGATGCTCGGACGGAATATTTGTAAATACAATGTTGTAGTGAGAAATATCACCGTCTACATCTCTGCGGTCTGCTTTGCGGAGCTTTGAGCCTTCCGTATCAGACCTCAATTCCCAACTTGCAGTATCAGTATTATCACTAACCTCGTTATATGTGTAAACAAAGCCGTATTCTTTAGTGATTCTGCTGTAAAGATTTTCATATTCGCTTAAATCAAAGCCGAGATTTTTCTCATCAAGTTTAAATCCTAACCGTAATCCATTATCTCTTGTTCTGATTTCTCCGCCTAATGCGGTTGCCATACTGTCGGAATCAA
>CANQXE010000030.1 GCA_947627725.1 uncultured Clostridia bacterium
TGAAAGAGTGCAGATAAATAAGGAAATCATTGAATACTTGGATAATGCTTTATCTGAAGCATCTGCTATTGTAAATAATTTAAGATATGGAGGTTAAAATGCCAATATTACAACCAATCAAGCCGCAATATTGCGAGCTTATAGTAGTCGGAAAGAAAACAATAGAGGTCAGGAAAACAAGACCTAAAATTGAAACGCCGTTTAAGGTCTACATATATGAAACCAAAGATAAAAAATACGAAAATATTGGTTTTTGTTATCCTGATAAAAATATAAAGTTTATTCATGCTCCCGGCAAAGTAATCGGCGAGTATGTTTGTGATAAGATTATTAAATATTCACCTTTGCACTCAGGAGAAGGATACATTATCCCATACCTTCAGCAAGCACTTTGTTGTTTATCACACAAACAATTGTGGAAATATGGCAAGGGCAAAATTTTATACGGCTGGCACATATCCGACCTGAAGATATATGACAGACCAAAAGAGTTGAGTGAGTTTTACACTGACTGTAAGCCTGATGATAAAAAATGTCAAAAATGTCCTCATTATACAGAACCAGATATTTATGGTCTTAATTTTTGCTCAACCTATTTTGAAAAACATTTAACCCGACCACCTCAGAGCTGGTGCTATGTGGAGGAGGTGTAAATATATGATAATCAAAACACAAGACGGATATAGGTTAATAAACACTGATAATTGTTCTGAAATACGTATTTTATTTGAAGACAGTCGTTACCATATTTATTGTGAGTATGACTATTATAGAGAATATCATTATAAAATTGGTACTTATAAAACATCGGAAAGGGCACACGAAATACTTAATGAAATATTTGAAAAATTTAAAGGATATTCTTCTATGATAATGAACAATTATCCTGAAACTACTTTTGAAATGCCGAAAGATTAAATTAATATATATAATATTAACTCTCATCCTCACACTTCATTGTGTGGGGATTTTTATATGCAAGGGGGGATTTTTAATATTAAGATTGTGTAATATAAGGTTTGAGGTATAACTATGGCTAAAAAAAAGACTGTTAATTGGGAAAAAATTAAAATTGAATACGTAACTACCAACATCAGTCAAAGGGATTTAGCCAAGAAGCATAAAATACCTTATGCTACTGTTAGAGACAGAAGCAAGACTGAAGGCTGGTATGTTGAAAAAAAGCAATATCGTAGCAAAGTCGTTGCGGATGCTAAAAATATAATAGCTAAGAAAAATACAGATATTTTAGTCAGGGAATATGATATAGCCTGTCAGTTTGTTAAACTTATTGAACAGTCAGTTAAAAATGATGATTATATTACACCGGACGGATTGCTTAATACCAAAACTGTTCTTCAAGCCGCAAAGGCGCTTGCTGCATTTATGGATATTAAACGTATATGTAAGGGACATCAGACTATCCAAGAGCAACAAGCTCACGATATAGCTCTTCGCAAAATTGAGCTTGAAGAAAAGAAGGTTAATCGCGAGGATAACAGCGATAATGAAATTATTGTTACTCTGTCTGATGATGTTAAGGAGTGGATTGTATGAATGTGATGTTAGATTCACCACAGCCCAAGCAGATTGATTTTCTTAAATCCACTGCCAAAAACATAGGCTACGGCGGAGCAAGAGGCGGAGGAAAAAGTTGGACTTTGCGAGAGAAGTTAAGGCTCTTAGGCATTTATTATGCAGGGATAAGAATGATTTTAATAAGGCGTACATATGCCGAGGTAATTAACAATCATCTCAGTCAGTTAAAGAAGATGCTAAAAAATATAGCGAAGTATAACAAGACTGACAAGGAATTTACTTTTAAAAATGGCAGCATCCTTAAATTAGGATATTGCGCTACTGATGATGATGCAGACCAGTATCAAGGCGTAGAGTATGACATAGTAGCCATTGATGAGGCAACTCAGATGTCTGAATTGCAATTAAAGAAAATTTCTGCTTGCTGCCGTGGTGTTAATTCTTTTCCGAAGCATATCTATTACACTATGAATCCCGGCGGACAAGGACATTCGTATATTAAGCGTTTATTTATTGACAAGCGATATAATGAAAATGAAGATGCAAGTCAGTATGATTTTATATCAGCGAAGGTAACAGACAATATGGCCCTTATGATAAATGATCCTGATTATATGAAGACTTTACAAGCGTTGCCTCCTAAACTTCGCAAAGCCTGGCTTGATGGTGATTGGGATATATTTGAGGGTCAATTCTTTGAAGATTTCATTGACAAAGAAGAGCATTACCTCGATAGGAAATTTACTAACGTAATCGAGCCTTTTGAAGTGCCGCAATCTTGGATAATATGTAGAAGCTATGACCATGGATATTCAAAGCCATTTAGCGTTGGATGGTGGGCTGTTGATTATGAAGGCAGAGCATATAGAATACTTGAGATGTACGGCTGCACCGATACGCCTGATGAAGGCGTTAAATGGGAAGCAAATAAAATATTTGAAACAATAAAAAACTTTGAAAATGAGCATAGATGGCTTAAGGGTAAAAAGATTATAGGGGTTGCTGACCCTGCTATATGGCAAAAGGATACAGGCGAAAGCATTGCCGATACGGCTGCTAAGCACGGTGTGTTCTTTCAAAAGGGTGATCATCAGAGATTGGCAGGTTGGATGCAGTTTCACTACCGGCTTGCGTTTGATGAAAATGGAATACCTATGTGTTACATATTCAACACTTGCAAGAATTTTATAAGAACAATACCAACATTACAATATTCTGAAACAATTCCTGAAGACTTAGATACCAAGCAGGAAGACCATATCGCAGACGAAGCAAGATACTTCTTTATGAGCAATCCGATTAAGCCGCGAAAGAAGATTACGCCAAAAGAAATTGACGAATTTGACCCTCTTAATCTTTACAGAGACAGAAATCTATATCAACCATATAACAATATTGTATAGGAGAATTAAATATTATGAAGAAAGACAGAAGAGAAGAATTTTCAAATAAAGCTAATGAATTGCAGATTCAAAAGGACAATCTTGAATTAAAGGGTCAAGAGATTGCGCGTAAAAACGATAATAATATTCAAAATCCCACTAAGCCTGAACAATCTTTAAACGAACAGCAGCCTACAGACCGCAGAAATGAGTTCAGCACTAAAACAGAGCAGTTATTTAATATGCAAGCAAAATTAAAAAATCAGGGAGAAGATATTGCAAGAAAGAATACTGCCGGTATTGATGGTGAGGTATTCCCTGTAACTACCGAACCAAGAGCGATTATAAACAAGGAACGTATTGCATTTTTTACTCAAAAACTTGAAGAATACAAAGATGGCAAGAAAAATCTTGACGAGCGTATTAAGAACAATCAAGAATGGTGGAAACTACGTCATTACGGTAATATGTCACCTAAAATCGGAACTGCCGCAGTAAAGGACAAGTCACAAATTATTGAAGACAGACCCAAGAGTGTCACAGCCTGGACAGTTAATGCGATTATTAACAAACACGCCGATTATATGGATAATTATCCTGAAGCAGTCTGCTTACCACAAGAAGAGTCGGATAAGGAATATGCTTCTAAATTATCCTCTGTTATACCTGCTTTATATGAGCGTATTAATCATGAGAAAACCTACTCTGACGAGATGTGGTATAAGCTCATTGCGGGTACAAGCGTAGAATGTCATACTTGGAATAATGAATTGCAAAATGGTCTTGGAGATATAGATATAAGCAAATGCGATATTTTAAATTTGTTTTGGGAGCCGGGTATAACTGATATACAAGACAGTGAATTCTTTTTTCATACACAATTATTGTCAAATGACAAGATAAGGAATATGTTTCCGAATATACCTGAGCTTAAAACAAGGCTTTCTAATCCTACTATTGATGTCGTTACCTATAATTATGATGATACGGTTAAAACTACAGAACATTCAATGGTTGTAGACGTTTACTATCACAAAGTAAATTCTGACGGTAAAGTAGTGCTGCATTATTGTAAATATGTAAATGATGTAGTTTTGTTCGCTTCTGAAAATATGAATGAATATGACGAGACAGGATATTATCAGCATGGAAAATATCCATATGTATTTGACACTATGTTTCCCGTTGAGGGAACGCCTTGCGGCTTTGGATATATAGATATTGTTAAAGAAATACAAAGAGATATTGATGAGCTTAATGATAATTTCATGCATAATGCTAAAGAGGCTGCACACAGAAGATATATTGTCAATACTACCAGTAATGTAAATGAAACTGAACTTGCAGACGTAACAAAAGAGATAATTCATGCTGAAGGTTCATCTCTTGATGACGGTAATTTTAAGGAACTTATTACATCGCCTCTTGATTCTGTGTATATGACTCTTTTAGACGCAAGAATAAATGAAATTAAAGAGGTGAGTAATAATCGAGATGTTGCGAGCGGCGGCACTACCTCAGGCGTTACTGCGGCTTCAGCTATTGCCGCTATGCAAGAAGCAGGATCAAAAACATCTCGCGATCAGGAGGCTTCTTCATATAGGGCATTTAAAGAGGGATGTTATCTTGATATAGAGTTAATGGGACAATTCTATGATGAAACAAGATACTTCCGTATCACAGGCACTAACGGACAGACTGAATTTATAGGATTCAACAATGCAGGAATTAAAGAGCAGATTACTACGGACGAACAAGGCAACGAATCAAGCAGAAAGCCTATATTTGATATTAAAGTAAAACCTCAAAAGCGCTCTCAGTATACTAAGATTTCTCAAAACGAATTGATGAAAGAATTATATGCAGCGGGAGCTTTTAATCCTCAAAATGCAACTCAAGCAACTTTACTTATAAGCAATATGGATTTTGAAGGAAAGGATATGCTTCTTCAATCAATCACCAAAAATGGTACTATTTACGATATGCTTCTTCAGTATCAACAAATAGTTCTTGCAATGGCGCAGCAGCTTGATATATCAATAGGTACTCAGTATACACCGCAAGTACAATCAGCAATTCAAAACGGACAAGTTCCTTTAATTTCAATCGGTAATGTTTCGGGGCAGACAAGCGGTAATGGTAATATTAACTCCAACGCTACTAACGGAAATAATATTGTAGATAGCGCACGAGAACAGACGAGACAGAGGAGCGAAGTTAGATAATGACCTGCGTTAATGTAGATAAAATTAACGGAATAACCGTTATATCTGTATCAGGACACGCCAATTATTCCAATGACGGAAATGATATTGTATGCGCCGCAATATCTACCATTACTCAAAGTTTGTTGCAAACGCTGAAATATTACGAGGAACAGGGCAAATGCAAGGTTTTAAGTGAGCAAATACAAGAGAGTTTAGGTTGTTGTATGTTTTCATTTATGAGCCTTTCAGAGATTGAAACTGATGCAATACTGACTATGGCTATGATGGGTTATTCAATGCTTCAAAATTCTTATCCAAAAAATATTTCAATTAATATCAATTAGTGGGGGGGATTTTTTATCCTCCCTTTTTTTATAATGACATCAGAGTATTTCTCCGGCACAGTGTAAGGCTGCGAATAAAGTAAAGGTGGTAAACCTATGAAAAAATTTATTAAGCCTGTAAAAGCAATGAATTTACACTTGTTTGATGGTGCAGCATCAGCAGGTGACGGTGGTGCATCATCGGCTTCTTCCGCTTCTGCAGGTACTGCGAGTGAAAACAATTCTAACGCTGATAACACTCAATCAGCAACAGGGCGTGTTACAGATAGTAACGATTCAATTAAGCAGGTCGCCAATGCTTCGCGTCAGAACATCGCTGTTACTTCTTCTGACGATGAAAGAAGAGCACACTTTGAAGATTATATCAGAGGAGAGGGTAAATCTTACTTTGATGAGCGTGTTCAGAAGATAATAAACGGAAGATTTAAGGAAACAAAAACACTTGAAAAAAACGCAAAAACTTTAGAGCCTATGCTTAAAACGCTTGCAAGTATTTACGGTGTGGATGCAGATAATCTTCAGGAATTATCTGATGCTGTTCTCAATGACAACAAAATGTATGAAGAAAAAGCAAAGAAGAATGGCGTATCTGTTGAAGTTCAAAAAAAGTTTGACAAAATACAGCTTGAAAATGAACAACTTCGTGCTACTCAGCAGGAACAGGAACAAAATGAGCGCACTCAGCGAATACTTGATGACTGGCATAGCCAGGCAAAAGAATTAAAGCAGGAATTTCCCGACTTTGATTTTGATTCAGAAATTAACAGCAATAAAGATTTTTATGACCTTATTGCTCATGGGCAGAGTGTTCGTATAGCATATATTGCAAGTAATATTGATAAATATACCGATTCGGTAAGAGCAAGGACAGAAAAGAATATTACTGACAATATCAAGGCAAGAGGTATGCGTCCAAATGAAAATGGTGTTTCTTCGACAGCAACAGCAAGCAGCAATTTTAATGTTAAAAATCTTACACCTGCACAAAGAAGAGATTTAGCTAATCGCGCTGAAAAAGGAGAAATAATCACATTTAAATAAATTTTCTGATTTTTCTCCTAAAAATTAATACAAAGGGGAATTAAAAATGAACAAGAATTTTACTAAGTTAGCCAAGAAGTTTAATATCAGACTTTTTGCTGATCCTAACACTCAGACAACTACATCGTCAGGTCTTACTGACGAAATGAAAACTTACTATTCTGATTATCTTATTGATCTTGTAGAGCCTCGCCTTGTTCACGATCAGTTTGCGGATAAAAAGAATATTCCGAGAGGCAGCGGTAAGACGATAGAATTTCGTAAGTATTCACCGCTCGCTAAAGCTCTTAAGCCTATACAGGAAGGTGTTACTCCTAATGGCAATACTCTTACTATGTCAGTATTAACGGCTGAAATATATCAGTATGGTGACTATATTACTCTTTCTGATATTCTTCAGCTTGCAGCTATTGACAATAATGTTGTACAGGCGACTAAATTGCTTGGCTCTCAGGCGGGCAGAACGCTCGATACAGTTACAAGAGAGGTAGTGGCAGGTGGTACCGAAGTTATTATCGCACCTGATATTGATACACCTGATGATGAGCCTTTGGCAAGGCATTTTATCACACCTAAAAACAAATTTACTCCTGATATGGCATTTAAAGCAAAGACCCAACTTGCAGGTATGAATGCCGCGCCGATTGATGATTGCTATGTCGGAATCATTCATCCGTATGTTTCTTACGATCTTCAACGTAATAAGGAGTGGATTGACGTTAAGACATACGCCGACAAGGAAGATTACTACAAAGGCGAAATCGGAAAAATCGGCGGCGTTCGTTTTGTTGAATCAACAGAGGCGAAAATTTTCTATGGTGAAGACCTTTCCAAAGACAGCAGAACTCTTACAGTAAAAAGTATTACTGCTGCAACAATTACATTAAAAGAAAGCACTCTTATTGAAAATGCTCTCTCAGGAAGATATGTTCTCATCGAGGATAATAAGTATGAGGTTGCGTCAAATACTGCTAATACTATTACTTTAACAGAAACACCCAGCGGAGAAACAGTAAAGGCTGATGATATTATCTATCCCGGTGAGGGTGGTGCCAAGGGCTGTGCTGTTTTTGCGGTGACAGTAATAGGCGCTAATGCCTATGCTACAACCTCATTAGAGGGTGCAGGACTTGAACATATAGTCAAGCCTCTTGGCTCAGGCGGCTCTTCCGACCCATTGAATCAGCGCTCTACTGTTGGATGGAAGGCAACGAAGGCTGCTGAAAGACTTGTCGAGGAATATATGGTAAGAATTGAGTGCGGTTCTACATATTCAAACAAGGCGAAGGCTAACTAATTAATCGGAGCGGGTTTTTCCTGCTCCGTAATGTAAAGGAGTACAAATCTATGGCAAATGCAAAAAATACACGAATGCAACAGGCTATTGACCGCATGAATGAGAAGGTCACTATCAAACTGTTTAAGGACAACGGAAAATACAAGGATGACCTTGTTGTCGGTGTAAATGGCGTCACTTATCAAATTCAGCGCGGCATAGCAGTCGAAGTGCCTCGCTATGTCGCTGATGTCATTTATCAATCGGAACGTCAGGATCAGAATACGGCAAATATGATCGAAAAACTTACTTCCGATTACAAGGCAAAGGAAAATGATATAAAGAATATGTAATTATAAACGGGACGGGCTGTGCAATTCCGTCCCGTTTTTTGAGGTAGCAAAATGAAAGTGAATGAAGCGATAGAGAGGGTAAACTCTCTTAAAGATAATGCTTATGACGATGAAACAATAAAGAAATTTATTGAGGATTGCGACAAGAGAATATACAAAGAGGTTATAGAAATTCATGAAAAGAATAAGAACATATTGTCTTATGAGAAACGCTATCCATTAAAGGGCGATGATGAATTACTTGCCGATGATGCTTACTGCCAGCTATATATTTTTTATGCCATTTCTCAGGTCGATTTATTTAATGGTGAAACAGACAGATATACGAACAATATGATTTGCTACAATTCAGCGCTGTCAGATTTTAAAGCATATTACAACAGAAATTTTATGCCATTAGGGGTAAGAAGAATAATTACAGATTAAAGGAGGGGTTATTATATGTCTTCCTTTTTACCACAATTAAACCAAACAAACAAAACTCAGTTACTTCAAGAGGAATTTAGAGGACTTAACCACAATAATTATCTTGACGAAACAGAGCTTTACGATATGAAAAATATGTCTGTTGACAACTATCCTTTTGCTTCACCACGAAAAAAGCGTGGAGTATTCAAAACCAAGGATGGCAGTACCTTTGGAAAATTCACTTATGATACAGGTATGACCTCTTATTGCAATGGTATTGCCACTAAACAGGGCTTTTGCTTTGTAGAGGGCAACAGATTTTATTATAAAAGCAATGATGACAATATCTATCATGATATAGGAGAGGTAGAAGACGGAGAAAAACAATTTGTTTCCCTCGGTGCTTATATTCTCATATTCCCGGATAAAAAATATTTTTATAGTTTAATGTATATGCACTATGATGATGAGGAATGGCTGAATAAGCATGGGCTTAAAAAAAGTGATTACTTCGGTAATCTTGAATCGAAGGCAGAGTTCAGCAAAGTCAAAATGAATATGTGTAATGTCTATGGCGAAGATTACAAATTTGATTATGTTCAGAAAAATATGCCAGACGATGATAACGGAGATTCTGTAGAAAACGGCACGATGTGGCTTGATATTTCTTCTACTCCTGCAAAGATGATGGAGTATAGCAGCAGTTATAGCGGTTGGCTTGAAATTACATCTAATTATATAAAAGTAACCGTTGACGGTGATGTTACGGCAAAATTCAAGGCATATGACGGTGTTACTCTTTCTGGATTTCCTGAAATACTTGATAATTTTAATTCTGCTACTGTATTTTACAATGTAGAAGAAGACGGCTTACAATCATATTTTGTTATACCCGGTATTCTCACTCCGCAAAGTGTGGCAGAGAGTGATAAACATATTACTTTTAATTCTTCAGATAATTCGATTACATATACTGCAAGTCCAAGCGAAGGTGCAAAAAATATTGTTGCAGAAAGAAAAATACCCAACATGGATTATGTTTGCGAACTTGATAATAGATTATGGGGATGCTCAAATGAGAATCACGAAATTTATTCAAGCAAGCTCGGAGACCCATTTAATTTTAACTGTTTTATGAATTTGTCAACCGATTCTTATGTATTGACAATAGGTAGTGATGGGGATTTCACAGGTTGTATCGCACATTTAGGATATGTCCTTTTTTTTAAAGAGGATTGTATACATAAGATTTACGGTACAAAGCCTACAAATTATCAAGTTACAACGGTTGCACTAAGAGGGCTACAAAAAGGAAGCAGTAAGTCATTATGTATTGTTGATGAAACATTATTCTATAAGTCAAAAAATGGCGTAATGATGTATCAAGGTTCGTTGCCTGAGTGCATAAGTGACAATATCGGCACGGAGTCTTACAGCGATGCTGTTGCCGGTTCCTGCGGGAATAAATACTATATCTCAATGAAAGACACAAAAGGTCTATGGTGGTTATTTGTATATGATACTGTTACAGGATTTTGGCACAAAGAAGATAACACTCATTTTAAATATACTCTTACTACTCTTACGGAGTTGTATTACATAGACGGTGATGATTTTTCATTAAAAACTGTAAACGGGACAGGAGATACTTTTTCTGTTAAAAGACTTATTGAAAGCACAGAAAACGGTGCTGTTTATAAAACAACAGAATACGCTATTTTTCCTGAAAACGATTTTGAATGGAGCATAGAAAGCGGAGACTTATATTCAAATTCCATTGATAATAAATATATCAGCAAATTAAGGATACTCATGCAACTTCAAAAAGATACAAAATTAAGCATATATTTCAAATATGACAATGACAGTGAATGGCATCATATCAGTACTAAGTCATATAAGTATTTAGGAAGCATAAGAGATACATATAATTTGCCGTTAATTCCACGTAGGGCAAGAAGACTGCGAGTAAAAATAATAGGCATTGGCGACTGTTTGATTCAAGCTATTGCACGAAGTGTCGAGCAAGGGAGCGAATTATAATGGCTGATTTAATCAATTTCACATTACCTACTATTGACGAAGGCACAGATGAAAAGACAATGAAGCAGATTAAAAATTATTTGTTCCAGCTTACGGAGCAAATGAAATTCTACTTCAATAATATTGATACTGATAATTTTACAGATGCTTATAATCAGCAATTAAATAAGATGGCAACCTCACAGACAACAAATTCAAATCAATTGTCTGTGACACAGCAAACATTAAAAAAATTTAAGGATCAGCTTTCAAATGCTATGCAGTTGGCAGTAGATCGTATTTCGGGAAATAGTGGAGGATATGTCATTTTACATGACAGTAATAATGACTCATTTCCAGATGAAATATTGATTATGAATACATCGGACATTGATACCGCAACTAAAATTTGGCGTTGGAATAAAGAAGGTCTAATGTTTAATAACGGCGGTTATCATAATGCTTCCGCGTGGAATACAACTGTCGCTATTGATATGGACGGTAATATCAATGCAAATTGTATAAAAGCAGGTACTTTGTCAGGAATCAATATTCAGGCTGTTCATATTTATGGAGAAACTCTCATTGAGGGCGGATTAATTAAAGGTGCAAGAATTGAAACTGATAACGGTAAAATAGGCGCATTTAACATTGATAATGGTGAAATCACATATAAAGGCGGTTTATATGCCGATTACGACGGCAGCGTAATGCATTATAGAATGTTTATTCAACCTGCTTATTATGACAGTTCTAAAGGTACTGCTGCTAAAACTTGGGTATTTTCCACACAGCAGTATAAAGAAGGTGAAACGGGATATAAGGGGACATTTTTTGTACAAGCTGACGGTACATGTTGTTGTGATTCTTTTTGTGATACCGAGGGATATGAGGTCGTACATTCAACTGATCATAATCTTGTATTTGGTTATGGCTCATATGAACTTAATTATCCTACATACTTAGAAGGCGGACAGGTATTACTTCGCCATAACGGAGACGGCGTTGCTATTCAAAGGCAAGGTACAACAAGAATGACTTTTAATTTAGTTGAGTGGTCGATTGACAATAGTAAAGGATATCGAGATACCATTACAGCAACCGGGGGACTTGTTATCACTACAGCCGAACAAAAATATGCAATGTTTCTTTTAGCCAGCCAAATCCGTATGAGGGCACCAACACGTATGGACTATGATTTATTTTTAAACTTTGCTACCGTAAGCGGAACAATTCCGCTTGTCGTCAATACTAAAGGCTTAGTTACAGTGACATCGTCCTCAGAACGCTACAAGGAAAATATTACTGATATATTGGACGACTGGCTTAACCCGGAAAGACTATATGATCTTCCTGTTAAGCAATACAATTATAAATCCGATTATGAAGATAAGGAATTGGTGGCAGGAACACAAATAGGTATTACCGCCGAGGATATTGAAAAATATTATCCCAATGCTCTGATTCGTAATCAAGACGGTCAGGCGGAATCTTGGCAGGAACGTATTATGATTCCTGCAATGCTTAACCTTATTCAAAACCTGCATAAAGAAATTGAAGCCTTAAAATTGGCTGTATAAAAGGAGAGTAGCTATTATGAAAATCAAACTTGAAAAAATTGCAAACAGTATTAATTCCGCAAGGAAACTTGCGAATGTTGACTTAGGTACACCTACGCTTAACTTTAAATTTATGGGTGTTTTATCAACAGTCGAAACAGAAGTAAAAAAATATATTGAACTACAAAAGAATATTATTGAGAAATATCGTGACAAGGAAAAGAAAAACGATATTATTATCCCTTTTGAGTCAATTGATGAATTTAATAAGGATATGCAGGAAGCAGGGTCGATTGAAATAGAATTGGAGTGGGAAACTGTTGACTGTAGAATTGATATATTAAACGGGTTTACCGCTAACGATATGCAAGCCCTAAATGACTTATTTATTAATATTAAAGGAGAATAATTATGGCTACAACTGCACAAAAAGCGGCACTTGCTGCATCAAAAAACAATTATAAGACGTCACAAAAGAATACATCTTCATCGAAGAATGCTTATAACGCAGCATATAAATCATATCAAAATACTCTTAATAAAGGATATAAACCCAGCAGCAAGGCGACATCATACCAAAATGCTTCCGATAAAGCACTTGCGGCGGCAAAGGCTATGGGAAATTTCAAATATAACAGCAATTATACAAACAAAATTACAGGATTGCTTGATAAGGCAGAGAATATGGATTTTGATTTTAATTACAGCCTTACTGATGACCCGGCATATACATCCTACCGAGACCAGTTTGTACATAACGGACAACTTGCCGCGCAAGAGGCGGCAGGCAATGCAGTAGCACAAACAGGCGGATATGGCTCTACAGCAGCGTCAGCGGCAGCACAACAAGCATATAATGAATCATTAACCCAGCTTAATAACATTGTTCCTGACTTATATGATAAAGCATATAACAGGCAGTGGAATGAATTTACTAACGAAAGAGATACCCTTCAACAATTGGCTGCTGCTTATCAGTCATTAGACCAGCAGAAATACGACCAGGCATTATCTACTTGGACAAATAATTTTAATCAGTATATCACTATTGCAAATGAGTATCAGTCAAAATATGAATATCTTGATTCGGCGGAACGCGCTCAATATGAAACAAAACTTGATGGATTATATAACCTTCTCACTTCCGCACAGAGTCAATATAACACTAATCAGAGTATTCAACAGCAAGCTCTTTCTGAATATACCGGTATGACTAACGATATAGCAAATTATGAAGAAAATGTAAGAGCTAACAGGGCGGCAGAAGCACAGGCAGCCGCCGAGCTTGCGGAGGAGCGCAGACAATATAACGCAAGTCTTGCTGAACAGAAAAGACAGTATAATTCTCAAAGTTCTTCATCATCAGGTGGCGGCAATTATACTTATGAACAGGTATACAAAAAAGCAAAAGGTGATGTAATGACAAAAGGTGAATTTGACGCATCAAAAAATGCTTCTGGCACTTATATAGGTC
The DNA here is from genome assembly GCA_947627725.1 of uncultured Clostridia bacterium. Taxonomy (GTDB): domain Bacteria; phylum Bacillota; class Clostridia; order Oscillospirales; family Acutalibacteraceae; genus Eubacterium_R. The sequence continues at coordinate 13,606 of CANQXE010000030.1, forward strand.
AAGCATCAGAACAGGAGTTAGATAATTATAATACTGCAAAGAAATTTTCAACTTATCAAGAATACTTAAATGCAGTTTACCAGTATTACAGTTAAGAGGTGTAAATATGGCAACAAAAAAGAAAACTTTTTCAGAAGCATTAAAAAATGGAGAAGTCGATATAAAAGGCTATAAGGCTTATAGTTCAATAGACCCTGATACAGGAACAACTAAAAAAGGTAGTTTTGCTGATTATGCTAAAACTCTGCCTGATGATACAAGCGATAATTCGAAATATAAATTTAATGATGCAAGTTCGCCTAACAAAAATCAGCAAAACGGAAGAACAACATCTACTGCTCAGATTGCCGCATCACAGCTTATCAAAAATCAAGATGCCAAAGCATATGATAATATGTCTTATGATGAGAAACTGGACGCTCTTAAGGATAAAAAGAAAGAAGCCTTAAAGGAGCGAATTAAAACCACCGCCAGTTCTACTCTCGACAGCATTATAGGGCAGATAACGGGTGATGAACAGCGCGAGAAAGATGCTAAAAAAGATTATGATGTTGCCAAAGAAAATTATAAAAAAAGCAAACAGGCAATTATTGACCTTGAAAATAATGAAGAAGCTGAAAGGCAAAACGAAATAGAACAGCTTATTTCAAATGATACGCAAATATCCTCTCTTGTTGAAAAGGCATACTCTAACAGAGAAATTGCGAGCGAAAAAACCTCTGTAGCAGCAGGGACAGACGATTTATCAACAGCAATATTATCTTTAAAAGGTGTATCGGATTCTGATTATGATATATCTTCACAGGATAAGGAAATTAATGATGCCAAAGAGCAATTAAATACATTGCTTAAGGAAAAAGGATCATCATTTAATGCAGATGATCTTATTTCGTATTATGTTCAAAATCAAAACGTACTGAAATCTCAGGAAACAGCAAAAGCATTTGAAAAAGCTGCAAAAGAAAATCCGGTTGAAACAGCAGTCGGAAGAGTATTGTCAGCGCCTTATGCCGCAGCAGCAAATGTAGCAACAACTGTAGGCGACAAATTTTTGAACGGCGATTATATTTATAATTCTGCAAATGCTATTCAGGACGCAAGACGCGGTATAAAAAGCGGAGTTGAGCAAAAAGCGGCAACATCTGCACAGGAACATAATTTACCTTTTGCCGATAAAGATATAAACATTTTCGGTAATGATTTTGGAAATATTTACAGCGCAATGTATGACGCAATTGATAACGGGGCTGAAAATGCCTACACTTCTTTATTGCTGGGCGGCGGATTAACAGGCGGTATTACTGCAAAAACAAGTGCCGAGAAAGCAACACAAGCCGCTATAACCGCGGCATTTACCTCCTCAACAATGGGAGAAGAAGCCTCTGAACTAAAAGCAAACGGTACAAGTATTAAAGATGCTTATTCTCAGGCAGGGAAAAACGCTATTATAAATTTTGTAACAGAAATGGTCGGAATACCGTTCTTGGAAGGAAAAGGCGGAGCTGTCGGAACTGTAGCAAGTGAAGCCCTTGAAGAAATAGTAGGAAACGCACTCAGTAACCTTGATGATGTTATACGTCTTCAGGATGAGGGCGAAATAATGTCCGCATACAACAATTATATTTCAGAGGGAAAATCAGAGTCAGAAGCTCTGTCCCTCACTGTAAAAAATTTACTTGCTGATGATATTTTTTCAGCAGGTATGGCGGCGTTCTCGTCATTGGGTATGGCAGGTACAAGCGCTGTTTCACAGCGTATTAGTGAGGATGCCGCATATAGAGCCGAAGGCAAGGCTATTCAAAGCACAGGTAACGATGCGGCGGCTACTGTGATAAACGAAGGGCTTTCACAGGAAGTCAATTCCCCTGCATACAAAGCAGCAACTGAATTACTTAAAAGGAATACTGAAACTGATTCCGCTCAAATACCTGAAAAGGTATCAAACAAAAAGCTTGGTCAGCTTCAGCAGCTCAATGTTCAGCAAAATGATATTACTGCATTTAAAAACGCTGTATCAGATGAAGAAAATTCTGACAGCCTTGTTAAAACCTTTGAAAAAATTACAGAAGGCAAGTCAATAGCTGCAAGGGCTGCTGCTGAGATGCTTAATAATGAAACAGCAAGGAAAACATTAAACCAACTTGCGATTACAGATAATATTGACGACCAAATCAAGAACGGAAAAATCAGAAGAAAAAAGAGCAGAAATATACTGAATGAGGCAGCAACGGCTTATCGTGCTTCCTCTGCTTCTGTATTCCATTCTGCACAGCCTGTTATGGATAGTGAACAGGTCAGAACATCTGTTAATGAAAGACTGGCGTCACAGCCGAAAGAAAAAATAAACAAGGATATAACGCTATCAGACGGCACACCTGATACTGTTACAAGTGTTGACAGCGTAAAAGGAGATGTTGTATATCTTAATACCTCAAACGGCTCTGTTGTTGAGGCATCAAGTGTGAAATTTGCTGATGAAGATACTGCAAATCTCTACAAAAGCGCAAAGGCTTATTCAACTAATGTTGCCAAAACATATGTAATGGGTTATACGGATAATGGCTATGACGGTAATGTGTATGATTATAATACAGGCTTTAACGCGGTATACATGGCGCAGAAACAGGGACGTTCACTAAGTGACGCTATAAACCTTGCACACGAACAAGGAAGTCATATCACCGATATACAGGCACAATTAGCTTATATTGCCGCTGAAAATGATGTTATTGATTCTACAACAAGGAATAATGCGGAAGACAATAAAGAAACCGCTCAAAGTGAAAAAGCCTTAAATCAAGGCGCACAGACTGCTAATCAAAAAGCAGAGAAGTTTAATTCTGCTCTCAATGCAAAGAAAACACCCGGCGCTACGATTATTGCTGATAAAAATACGCTCAGTAAGTCACAAAAGGCTGAGGTTGAATTGCTTGACAGCTTTGCAAAGAGTATTGATAGAGAAATCATTATTGTTGATGATACCGAGGAGCTTGGATACGGAGCGGCTAACGGCTTCTATAAAAACGGCAAAATTGTACTTGCTCTTAATGCAGACGGCGGTTTAATGTCTCCTTATCTCGGTCATGAGCTTTTCCATGATTTAAAGGTAACATCAAAGGTGAATGCTCAGCAGCTTGAAGACTTTGTAATTGAACATCTTAAGAATGATAGCAATTATAATTACGACAATCGTGTTGAACAGCTTATTGAACTTAATAACTTTAAAGGCACAAGAGAGCAGCAGATTGCACAGGCAAATGAGGAAATTGCGGCTAATGCTTGCTTTACCGTATTATCAGAAAAAGAGAATTTTGAACGGCTTGTAAAGCAGGATAAGTCCCTTGCTCAAAAGGTAAGAGATTTCTTTGCCGACTTTATCAAAAAAATAAAAAATGCTCTCGCCGACATTTCAAGCAGAAATGCCGAGTACAGAGCATTAAAAGACGATATTACCGCTAAAGAAAAAATCCTTGAGATGTTTGATGAGGCGCTTGATTATTCAAATGAAGAATCTAACGGAAATGAAGATATTAAATTTTCATTAAATGATGATTTTGATGAAACCTATGACTTTTCAAACAATATAAATATTGTAGCAAACATGGATCCCGTTATTGATTTAACAGGAAATGAATTTAAAAAGAATTCTGATGGTATTGTTGCCCAAGTAAGCAAGTTCTTTAATACATTGGGAAATAAGGTGACAACTAAGTACGGTGATGTTATTCTTGATAATAAGGGTGTAAAATCATCGCTAGCGCATGGTTTAGGCCGAATCAAGGCAACCGCATATAAAGCAGTTCCGAGCGTTTTGAAACATGGTGAAGTTATCAATTATAGCAAAAATTACAATGGTGGAAAAAAAGACCGCGTAGTGTTTGCAGCACCAATAAAAATTGATGTGGAAAACTATTTTGTTGCAGTTGTAGTAGAAATTAATAAAATTAATAATTCGTTTTATTTACACGAAGTAGCACTGCAAAATAAAAAAGAAGATAATGCACCGTTCAAGACTGGGTCTCGCAAAAAAAGCTCTCCCAGCGGTGCAACATCTTCTATATATAGTTTACTCGAAGATTTGCAAAATGTCAATAGTAATTCTATGCAGGACAAGCCGAAAAATTCACTTAAAGAAGAAGCATATATTGAAGCTGTGGAAAAAGGAGATATATCCACTGCACAAAAACTTGTTGACGAAGCAGCTGTTCAATGGGGAGCAATAACTGATAATAACGGTAAACCTTTAAAACTTTATCACGGTACAACAAATCGAGAAAGTACAGATATTTGGAATAACGCCAGTAAAACTTATGATACTAAATATAAAAAGTTTACTATTTTCAGAAAACAATACGATGAACAAGTGGGTCACTTTTTTAATTCGGACTTTGATAATGCAGGTGCTTATGGCAGTACAATATATGAAGTGTATCTTAAAATGAACAATCCATTAATTATTGATTGTAATAATGCAAACTATGACGTAATAAAACATAACGGACAAGTTAAAGATACATATGAATGGGCTGAATATGCAAAAAATAACGATTATGATGGCGTAATATTCACCAATATCAGAGATGGAGTAAATTATGGATATTTAGAAACAGCTACCACTGATTATGTTGTATTCGATTCTTCACAAATTAAATCAGCTGAAGCTGTAAGCTTTGATGATAAAGAAAATATTATTCCGCTTCAAAAGCGATTTAGTTATAGCTGGGATATTCGATATTCCCTCAAAGAACAGCCTATTGACTACAATGCCATTCTTGAAGAAAACGAAGAACTGTCTGAAATGAACGAGGATTTAAAGCGGATGCTTGAATTAACCTCTGCAGAGAATGAAAAGCTCAAAAATGAGTTTAAGATTACGGACAGGCATAATATAAGCAACAACGCAGTTGACAAGGTTGCGGTTGAGCTTCGTAAACAGTATTCAAGTAATTACGGAAAATCTGAGCTTGTTTCACGTTTATCAGGTCTTTACGATTATATGGCAAACGCAGGTACGGATATTGATATGGGTTATGTCTGGAATGCGGCTTCCGGCATCGCAAAAAACATTGTCGCAAATTCACAGCATACAGATACAACTATATATGACGAATACAGAGAACTGCGAAACCGCATCCGCTCCACACAAATCCGTGTGCCTGAAACGGTGAAAAATAATTATTCTGATTATGACAGTTTCCGTAGAAATAATTTCGGCAGATTAAGATTGTCCGATAACGGAACAGAGCTTGATTCGTTCTATAATGAGTTATCAAGTGAATATCCCGAATTTTTTGATACGGATGTATCAGAGGAACAGCAGCTTGAAGCACTTGCAAATTTCTTTGAGGTAACATCTCCTGTTTATTATAATGCTTCAGAACAGGCAGCTGAGAGCATGGGACTGAATGAAAATCAGTACACAAATCTTATTGCAAGCGATATTTTTGAAAAATATTTTGATGTTCCTGAAGTTTTGACAGTTGCTGAAAAGCATAAAAAGGAAATCAGCGCACTTAAAACACATTATCATAATAGGATTAATGAAATGCGACAGTCCTACAAAGACAGATACGAGGAACGCTTGAGAGAAATTAAAGAGTCAAACAAGCAAAAAATAAATAATCTTCGTGAAAGCAAAGCGGAGGCTCTCGCAAAACAAAAAGCACATTTTGAGGAAGTCGGAAAGAATGCTTCAGAGCGCAGGAAAAAATCTCAATTGCGTGCGTCAATTCGTAAATCGCTAAGCAAAATTGCAAGTCTCGGAGCAAATCCAAACAAGAAAAAACACATTCCAAATGCTATTATTGACTCAGTAAAAGCACTTGCTGATGCTGTAACCCTTGATGATACTTTGAAACAAGATCAGAAACTTTCCTTACGTCTTAATGAATTTAAAAACGGTTTTGAATATATTAGAGGCGATTCTCAGTATAGTGTTATATCTGAGCTTTATAATGAGTATATTCAACAAAAAGTAATTGAACTGCAAAAAAGAGCAGGTGAAAAAACGATAAATGAATTATCTGTTCAAGATCTTGGAGATATAAATGAACTGCTCAAAATGACTGTACAATCTATAAATAATATCAACAGGCTTTTCTTAAAGGGCAGAAATGAAAGCATCGACAAATATGCCGAAAATATATTTAATGAATTAGCACCATATAAAAAAGGAGAAATCCGTAATGGTATTACTAAGTCGCTGGCATATAACACAATGAAGCCTGAATACTTCTTCCGATATATCGGAAGTGAAACGCTCTTAGACCTTTATCATGAATTAAGAAAAGGCGAAGACACTTGGGCCGTAGATATATCGGAAGCAAGAAATTACGCCCTTAAAATAAGAAATAAATACGGTTGGCAAAAATGGGACAATAAGGAAACACAAAGGTTTAATACAATTAACGGTGAAATTGAATTAACGCTTCAGGAAAGGCTTGCCGTATATGCAAATAGTCTCGGAGAGCATACTAAAAACCACTTATACGGAGGCGGATTTGTATATCAAGAGCCTAAAGCAAAAGGTATTAAAAAGTTTAAAAAGCAGCGAAATGATAACAGCAGTCACCAGTTAAGTATTGAAGATGTTGCAAATATAGTTGATTCATTAACCACAGAGCAATGCTCATATGTCCGCGATATGATAAAATATTTGTCAAGCGATATGGCTCAAAAGGGCAATGAAATAACAAGGGAATTATATGATGTTGATTTATTTAAAGAATCAACATACTATCCTGCGATAGTAAAAAAAGAATATACAGATAAAGATAAAAAAACTACGGAAATTAAACAAAATAAAAAAATCAAAAATGCCGGTTTTACTAACTCTGCCGTTCAAGATGCAAAACAGCCTCTTGTACTTAGGGATTTTGACGATGTATGGGCATCTCATGTTGATGAAATGTCAAAGTATCACGCATTTGTATTACCGCTCGAGAATATTGACAGGGTTTATAATCTCTATGAGGTAAGTTCTGATTATGAGTATAGCGCTATAAGAGACGCTATAAAAAATGCTTATGGTGGTGAAGCTCTTAAATATATTGATGATCTGCTTGCTGATATTAACGGCGGTGTTGTTAGAGAAGCAGGTACAAATATAACAGGTACACTTATATCAAAATTTAAGAAAAATGCTGTATTCGCTTCCGCGTCTGTTGCAATCCAGCAGCCGTCTGCTATAGGAAGGGCATTGAGTGAAATTGATGTTAAATATTTCGCAAAGACAACTTTCAGCGGATTTAATCGAAAAAGCTATGAAGAAATGAAGAAATATGCTCCTGTAGCAATAATTAAGGAAATGGGTTACTTTGATACAAATATGGCGCAAAGTACAGTTGATTTTCTGAATAACAATGAATATGAGGGTATAAAAGAAAAGGCTAAGGCTTTTGTTAAGGACGGATCGTATCGTGATGAGGTTATGTCATTCTTTGCCAGCAAAGCTGATGAAATAACATGGACACATATTTGGAATGCTTGTAAGGCAGAAATAAAGTCAAAAAGCAAAGACTTGACCGACGTTCAAATGCTCGAAAAAGCCGGAGAAAGATTTACAGAGGTAATAATAAAAACACAGGTTTATGATTCTGTTTTTTCTCGCTCAGGTTTAATGCGTTCAAAAGATAAACTGACACAGTTAGCAACGGCATTTATGGCAGAGCCTACAACATCACTAAATATGCTCATTGACGCAACAATTCAGGCAAAGCGCGGCACTATCAGTAAAGCAAAAGCTGCCAGAGTTTTCGGCTCGTTAATGGTTGCTTCTGTCTTAAATTCTCTTTTACAGTCTGTTGTTACTGCCGCAAGAGCAGATGATGACGACAAAGACTGGGCAGAAGCATATATTGCTGAACTTATACCGAATTTCATTGATAACTTGAATCCTCTCAACCAAATTGCTTGGCTTAGGGATGCAGTTAATATATGGAGAGGCTATGATGTCACAAGAGCTGATATGAATCTTATTAATGATTTAATTGACGCAATAAAGAAATTAAGCAGCGATAAGATAACGACCACAAAAAAGATTACAGATTTGGTTGGTGCAACTTCAGCATTTTTTGGTATTCCTGCAAAAAATGTAATTAGAGATGTTGAATCGTTGTTTAATGTCGGAAAGGATTTCTTTGAAGATAATAAATTCTCAAAGTCATCTGCACTCGATTTATTTAAAGAGGAAATGAATTCATATTTAGGATTTGAACTTTTTAATAGTAAATTAGAAAATGCCATTAAGGGAATTGAAAAAGGCGATATGACTGATTATGAAGAATATGCCGATGAAATCTATGCTTCTTCAGACGCTTATGATTTATTGTATAGTGTATTGAAAAAATACGGCTATAATTCTTCACAATATAAAACAGCCGAAGATAGATGTATAAAGATTAAGCAGGAAAACGGTGCTGCTAATCCAAATCCTGATACATCAATGAAAAATAAAGCTATTAAAGAGTATGCAAAAGCTAAAAAAACAGGTACATATCAGGAAGCGGAAGCACTGAGACAAAACTGTATTCAGTTATATGGTTCTATGGACGATGTTCAAAAAGCTCTTGATAAACTGGAGGAAAAATCTGAAAACAAATAATGTTTAGAGGGGGGATTTATCCCTCCTCTTTTTGCTATTATCACATAGAGGTGATTTGATGCGAAAAGTTAATATTGATATTGATAATCTTGAAGCTCAGTATGATTGCGGTAATTGCGGAGAGGTTAATGCCGTTACCCTTGATATAAATATAAATTCAATTAAGGAAGATGCCTCATTTCTTGTTATGGTTTTTAAAAACGCTTTCGCAGAAACATATTGCTCTGAAAGATATAATGATTTGAACAAAAATACAATAAGCGTTCCTCTATGGCAAGATTTAACGAAAACAGAAAAAGAAATTGCCGTTATTGAGGCATACAAAATCGATGATGACGGAAATCTCAGTTTTCTTAGAAAATCCCCAAAAATTAATTTACGGTTTGAGGGTAGTATTTCGTCAAATGGTGCGTTGGAATTTGGAAAAACGGGGGGACTATATTTAGAATTATTAGAGTTTGAAAAAAGACTTAATAATAAGTTTGAAGCTCTTAATGATTCAATAAAAAACGCAGACACTGCAACGGCAAGTGCTAATGACGCAGCGAATGCAGCACAGGATTTAGCTGATGATTTGCTTGCTGCAAAAGAAAACGGAGAATTTAACGGCAAGGACGGAGATAATGGTGCAACTTTTATTCCTTTAGTATCACCAACAGGAGATTTATCGTGGAGTAATGATAAAAATTTACCTAATCCTGAGACCGTTAATATTAAAGGTGACCCGGGAGAGCCATTTACATATGATATGTTCACAACTGAACAGCTTGAATCTCTAAAGGGCGAAAAAGGCGAACAAGGCATACAAGGTCCAAAAGGAGAGACAGGACCGCAGGGTCCTAAGGGCGAAACGGGAGCTCAAGGACCTCAAGGGCTTAAAGGTGACAAAGGCGATCCGGGACCTCCTGGCAAGGATGCGGAAATCACAATTGATACAGAGCTTTCCTTAGAAAGTAATAATGCTATAGCAAACAGTGCGGTGGCAAAAGTGCTTCTCGGCGGTAAGCTCTTAAAAACAATTCTTGTGAAAAGCGATGAAGAGGTTGAAAAGCTTCTTACAGATTTAACGGAAAACTTTGCAGAATTAACACCGGTTTTGATGATATGCGGATATGATGCTACGGAAAATTTTGGCGTTGGTATAGGAGCAGGATGCATTTTTCTTGATTCGGGTGACGGTGATATTGAAAATGCAATTCAAGCTCTTTATACGCCTTGTGAAATTCCTTTTACAACAAGTATGGCGGAATCACTCAAAAAATGTGTAAGTTTTGTTGATGAAAATTACAATCGGACAGTGTGGAGACAGTTAAGCGAACGTTCAGACGGTTCGATAACGTATTCTACTTTTGCAGATGGAACTGGTTTTAACAGCATATATCCAAGATACATTAAAATGGATGTCACCTTTGTCGGAGAATTCTTAAGGGTGGGAATAGGTACAAGCAGAACTACGACATTATTTGAAAAAACAGAATTTAATGAAGCTTTGAGTGCGGACGAAGCAGTATTTGTACATTTGGAAATAGAACCGGGTAACGACTTCTGGCTTTGTACTGTTACTTATTATGGCAATGTGGGAACAAGAACTATAACTAAAACTATTCCCTTATATTCTATTTATAAGTATCATATTTCATCACTTTATCTTTCAGCCGGAGGTTATTCAAGTAATAATGTTGAAGTTAAAAATGGATATGCTCGAAACGATGGAAATGGATATTTAGGATAAGGGGTTTTAAATATGAAAATACTCGAAAACGGAAAGTTCAGAGAAATGGACGAAAATGACAAGCTGCTTGTCGCTATTAAAAAAATCAAGGAAAAGATAGCGAAAACTACGGCTGAAAATACTGAAGGAGGTATCAAAATGTGACACAGGAAGAAATTGCTATTAAATTGCAAAATCACGAAGACCAAATCAAAAGCCTTAATGACCGTATGGATGATGCAGAGGAAAAGGACAAGACCCTTGCTGAGCTTACAACTTCTGTTAAGACCCTTGCCGTAAATATGGAGTATATGGCAAAGGAACAGCAGAAGCAGGGTGAAAGGCTTGAACGGCTTGAGCGTGAGCCGTCAGAGAATTTCAAGCATTATAAGCGAACAGCTATAGGCTGTATCATTACAGGCGTAATCAGTGCAATTATAAGCGCTGTTATGACATT
>CANQXE010000031.1 GCA_947627725.1 uncultured Clostridia bacterium
TATTCGTATATGAGAATAATAAACGAAAGGAAATATTATGGGGGTATTTAAGACTGTAATTTATGATAATAATGTAAACAGAATCAACACCTTTGAATACATTATAAAATCAATAGCACTTAATAAGAATTGGAGAGAATTTGCTATTATGAAAATCGGCAGTTCTTTAGATTTGCAAACAGTGCCTGATTTCTTATGGGAAAGTCATTTGATGCTTATTTCATTTAATATGCCGAATGCAATTGCTTTTGCTGAAAATGTACGAAAAAGGAATATGTTCAGTAAAATTATATTTTATGATTACGATACAATGTCAGATATCAATTCAGTTTTGAAATGTGCTCCTTATGCTTGTATTTCAAGTAATCAAGAAATTGATTCAATGCAAGATACTATAAAAAAATGTTTGGAGGTATCTGCGAAAGAAAGCAGTATGCTATTTTTTGAAAGTCGCAAAACGATGCTTTTTTTGCCGCTTGACAAGATAGTCTATTTTTACAGTGAGCAGCATTATATCAATGTGATTTATAATTCTGAGTTTGAAACAGACAGATTTAAGGATAAGCTTGACAATATTGAGTCAAAAATCAGTAATCCATTTTTTGTAAGAATACATAAAAGCTATTTTATATCTCTTTTGCATATTTCAAAAATAGATAAAAAAGCTCATATCATTGTTATGGATAACGGAGATGAGCTCCCGATAAGTGATAGCTATTATAAAAGTGTTATTGCTAAATTAAGGCAATTATGTTTTTTGAAGCCGTAATTTTGAAATAATGTTGACGATGGCAAAAAATTAATTGTATATTCAAATCAATAAATTTAAGGAGTTTTTTTATGTACGAAAAATTAAATGAAGCAAATGAGTTTAATGAACTTAGTGAGCAAGAGCAGAGCGAGTACTTGGACAAGTTTCAGGATGATTTGGAAAATGAGGATAATGGTAAAACTGCCTCAAATGATGTTTCTTTTTTAGGAAACACCAGTGATACGAAGACTATAAAAGATGCTAAAAAATATGTTGAATGGGCAGCTGAAAACGGCTTTACTGGACATCATATGACCAAAGCAAAAAACCAATTAAAAGAAGCCCAGGAAGCTAAAGAAGAGGCAGATAAATTAACAAAAGAATAAATTGGCTATCAAAAATAAAATTGGATAAATTTAGGTTGTATACTTATTTATCATTACAGGGGGGGATGTTTGTGTATGAAAAAATAAATGAAACAAAAGAATTTGATGAACTTAGTGAGCTTGAACAAAATGAATACTTAGATAGTTTTCAAGAAAATTTGGAAAATGAAAATAATGACACTCCTGATGATTTAGGTGGTCCTAACGGCTCTGAGCTCCCGAAAAAAATTGCCAATGATGTGAGTCAGGCAGCAAAGGAAGATGTTGTTAAAACCATTAGTGATACCTTAAGTGAGTTTGAACAAAAATTTGACGCTAAAACAATTATTGATGAAAGCGGTAATAAAATTACTGAATATAAGAATAAACTGGGCGATGTTGATACGGACAATACAATTACATATTCCGATTATGTCTGTGACAGTTATGTGATAACAACAGGCGATTATAAAGGAATGACTCGTCCCGAAAGGCTTGATACAGTTTACAGTGATTTTATTGAAAACAGCGAAAATATTATTGGTGAGCCTGTTGATGATATGAAAACTCATCATGAGCAGGAAAAACCATGCTCATGCGCTGTTGCCTGCAGCGAGTTTGTAATAGAATCGCTTATGGATATTGATGTGGACGAGGAAGAACTCAGAGAAGTTGCAAAGGATTATGGTTATACCGACAGTCATGGAACTCCATTTTGTAATATTGGCGAAATTGCCGAACATTACGGCTTGCAGTCAGAGTTTCATTGTTCACTTACAGGAGATAGTTTGACACTTGATGATGCAATGGAACGAATTGAAAATGGTGAAAAGATTATCGCCGGAGTTGATACAAGTATGCTTTATTATCCAGAAGTAACAGAATCACCGTTTTTGCCGTTTCTTATGCCGAGTCCTAACCATGCCGTGGAAATAATAGGCTTTGATAAAAGTAATCCCGATGATATAAAAGTAATAATCAATGATCCCGGTTTTGAAGACGGGGCAGGCAATGTTTATTCGTGGGATGATTTTAAAAACTGCAGCTCAGACAATTTTATATCTGTTCATAAATAAGGAGGGCATATGGAATTTAAAAAATTATTAAAACTTATTGCAGAAGATTCCCAGATTAATAGTTATGTTGCATTGGAGGAAATATTTCTTCTCCCCAAGCTTATAAAAAAAGACAGCAAATTAATTGCTGAATTGTTTTATCTTAAAAGTGATGTATCTATGGGAAGATATACTGTTTATCCTGTTTCTCACAGAGTCCTTTATGATATTGAAGAAAAGCGGACTGTGAGTATGGAATGCATCACAAAGCATGATATTGATTATAATATTCCGCTTGGATCGTATCAAAAACTGCTTGAGAAAAACGGAATTGAAAAGAATATCAGTGAAAAATATGCAGAATTGTTTGTGAAAACAGCAGCTAAAGGCAATGATGCAGATGAAAAGGATTTAATGGATTTGTCAATATTATGGGAACAATGTATTCCCGTTGAAATAAAAAATACGATTATTTAAAGGAGAAAAGTGATGGAAGGACAAAATGAAATTAAAAGAGTAATAAGTATTGATTTCGGAAGCACAAATTCACAGGTTGGTATAAGATTTTTTGATAAAGCAAGCGGCAAACCGATTGACAATAAGAATAATCTTGAGGCTTATCTGATATCAGACAGCATTGCTACAACTAATATCCCGACGGTTCTGGCTGAATGGAAGGGTGACCCTGAAAAAAAGCCGGTAAACCTTGTCGGAAACAATCTTTATGCAAATATTGATAATTTTGGTAGTGATGATTGCGAAATAATTACTGAATTCAAAAAAGATTTATTTTATTCAAAAAAAGATTTAGAAAAGGACGAATCAAAAAAAGCTAGGTATGAAACTGCAAAAAAATATACCGAAGAGTTTTTAAGATATCTTCATGATGAGATCTTCATAAACGGAAACAGAGGAAATGATTATGTAGCAGATGAAACACGTGTTGTTCTGACTGTTCCTGCCCGTTCAACACAGGATGATAAAATAACAATGGCAGAAGTTGCAAAAAATGCGGGTTGGGGTAATGTTAGCGTAGCAGAGGATGTGAGAAATGAGGAAAGAAGTGCACTTGATTATGCGGTTTACTGTCCAGATTCACCGCTTTTGAAAGGGCTTGAGCAATCTACTGCTACCTCGAAAGGCTACAGTCATATACTTATGATTGATATCGGCGGTTCAACAACAGATATTGTCCATGCAAAAATCAGACCTTCAGAAAACGGCGGATATGAATATGAAACCTTTGCAAGATGGCCGGAGGAAACAGGCGAAATCAAGACACTTGGTCAGATTGATATAGATAAAGCCGTATACGATTTTATGATAGAAAAAGGTTTTATACTTTCTGACTTAGCAAAGCAAAATATTGAGCTTTTTGGATATAAGTATTTTAGGGACTTCAAGGAAAACTGGAGTAACCAAGCGAAAGTTGATAATAAGGTGTTGAAACTTGGTAGATTGCAGGAACTTGCTTACGATCTAGATGAGGGGAAAATGGCTCCCGTGCTCTATAAGAATTCACCGGTAGGAAAGGAAGAATTTCAGCAGCTGACAAAAGATTATATTGAAAAGATTCAGGATGCAGTTCGTATTGTATTAAAGCATGATAATATTAAAGAAGCGGATATTGATTATGTTATTCTTAGCGGAGGCGGCTCCAAAATGTATGGTATTCGCGAGATGATAACAGGTGATCTCAACACAGTTTTAAATCCGTTAAAATTCACGAAAATTATGAACGATAAAAGCCGATGCATAGAAAGCAGAGGAGAAAATCCGTCGGCAATGTGCTGCATGGGTAATCTTATTGATACAACAAAAAAAATAAAGTGCAAAGCACACATAAATGGTGCATATTATGTTGAAATTGATATTTTTAAAGGCCCTGCAGGTGATTTGAATAAGGGCAATTTCAAAGTAGAAGATGGAATTAAACCCATACTTCCAAATAATGCAGTATTAAATAAAGAAAACAAATTTAAATTCTCAATCAATAGTGATATGGACGCACTGCCTTTGTCAAAGGAAAAATCAATAGACTTTAAGATAAAGCTGACAACCGGTGATAAAATAGCCTGCAGAATTGCTGTGTTTAAAAAAGCACCTAGTGGAATTTCATCACATATTCAGAAATCATGGATTTTTGCTACTGACAGAGATTTGTTTAGAACAATGTCAGATGGTTGGAATATATTTTGGGGGAAAGATGAAAGCAGTAATGCTTCAGGAGTATTGAAAATCAGTTATACAATATCAGAAAACGAGACAATCAGTATCAAACCGACATTTATTGTTGATGGCTTTACTGATGGAAGAAATACTGCACAACAAATTTTATAGGAGGATGACAAATGTCCAAAAAAAAGCAATTTCTTGGTACTAAGGAAGAAAACAAAAAAGCATTTGATGATTTCCAAAAAAGCTTTTTTGAAAGAAATACTTTGACAGACTTAGTATCAGAATGCCTTGATAAATCATTTTATGAAAATAGTGAGGAAAAGCCGAAAAGCTGGAGATTCAAGCAAAATATAAAGACAAGTAATGTACAGTGGCAGCGTATCACCAATCTTCCGACCGGAATAATAGGGGATTCGGATTTATACCGTTCCAATGAAAGAATGCAGAATCTTCTTTGCAGCGAGCATTCATTGCAGCATACTCTTAATTTCCTTATGCTCAGGCAGAATAAATACACCGGATTATATTTTGGTGCAACCTCTGAAGACGGAGGAAATCAGGTGCCGATGCAGCTGAGAGAAAATGTTCAGCTTAATCTGATGGGGGCACGAATGGAATTTGTGCCTGATGATTATAGTGGAATAGAATACAAATTAGATAAGCTTCCTTACTGTGGTGTAATTACAGGTCAACCGTCACTCAGATCCAATGAAAAAGAAAACCCTCTTCAAAGTCTTGACAGACTTACCAGTGGAATTATTAATTATGAAGATGCAAAGGAACGAGATTATGCATTGCTTGTTGTTGCACAACCGGTAAGTGACCGCGAAACAAAAGAAACCATCAATAAAATGCAGAGCATAAAATCTTCCCTTCATGAATTTGCGGCATTTAACGAAACTATGGGATTAAGCGAAAGCGTAAGTTATGGCGGCAGCACAAGCGGCAATCTTTCATTTTCAGGTGGAATACTGGGACTTGCATTAACAGCAGCAGGCATTCTCGGCGGCGGTGGACTTCTTGGCGGAATTATGGCTGCAGGAGCTACAGTAGGTGCGTTAGGTCAGATGGGTAACCAGATGGCGGGAGTTACAGGTAATTTGAGTGCAGGTATTTCAAAAAGCATTTTTTCTACCAGAAGCAGCAGTCTGAGTAATAGTGGAACAAGAGAACATGTTAATTATGCCGTTAAGTATTGTGAAGAATTGCTTGATAAGGCTATCAAGCGTTTGGAGCAGGGAAGAAATTTAGGCTTTTGGAATACAGGAATTTATGTTTTGGGCGATTCTCCTCAAACAGTGGATATTGTGATGGCGGAACTTCGTTCTATTTATGCAGGCGAGAATACATATCAGGAACCGATTAGAACGTTTAACTTTTATAATTCCCAGGATGTAAGGTATTATGCTGATAATTTTCAGCTTCTGCCTAATCCGATTGAGCCTGACAATTTTGAAGAGTCAAATATGATAAGAGAAGCCGTTGCATCGGAATCAAAGGATGGCTGCTGGCATGTTTTCGGAAAAATGTATGAATATATGTCAACACCGATGAATACCGAAGAACTTTCTATTGTTATGAGCCTTCCCAAAAAAGATGTTGCCGGAATACACATTAAGCGGGATGCTGTTGAATTTGCAACAAATCCACCGGTAATGAAAAAAGATACAAGAAAAATTGAACTCGGTGAAATTCTTGATATGGGTGCCTCCACAAATCATTCATACTTTTTGGATATTGATCAGCTTAATAGGCATGGTATTATAGTAGGACTCAACGGCGGCGGTAAATCCGTAACCAGCAGAGCAATTTTAAAAGGAATGCTTGATAACGATGTACCGTTTATGATTATTGATCCTGTAAAAACAGATTATGTTTTCTGGGCAGATCATTATAATAAAGTTCATAAGAATGATCCCAGATTTAAGCCTATAAAAATTATTGCTCCCGGTTTGAAATCAATTAATGGTATTGAAACAGAACTTTTTCCGTTAAAAATGAATCCGTTTAAACCTTGTGCGGCTAAAGGTGTTAAGTTGGATATGCAGGGTCATATAGGAAATTTATTAAGTCTTTTGAACAAAACCATGGCAATGGGCAGTTTTTTGCCTATGCTGCTTGAGGAAGCAGTGTTTGCGTATATTGAAAGTGCTCTGGGCGGTGATTATGCCGAGCGTTCGGATATTGATTATGATGAGATTGATGAAAGAAATTATCCAAAGCTCAGCGGGCTTGTCGGCAATGAAAACAGTGTTGTAGATAGAATCCTTGAAGAACGCCGTTATTCAAAGGAAAATACGGACAATTTCAGAGCCGCAATAACCACAAGAATAAACAGTCTTACAAGAGGCTGGAAAAAAGATTTCTTTGAATCAGATGTATCTACTGCACCTGAAGAAATTTTTGAAAGCAATGTTGTAGTCTGTCTTGCAGGTATTACAAATAACAGTGATAAATCATTTTTCATGTCTTTATTGTTGAATGCAGCTTCTGAATATCGCATTTCCCGTTATCAGTATGATGAAGAGTATCGAAATACAGTTGTTAATGGCAGAAAGAAATATAATGGTAATTATCTTGCACATTACACTGTTGTTGAAGAAGCACATCGAATCCTTCAGGTACCAAGTGTACTTGCAAGTGATGCAGATCCTCAGGCGGCAGCGGCGGAAAAATTCTGTGAGATGCTTTCAGAAATTCGAGAGTCGGGAGAAGGTCTTATGATTATTGATCAATATCCGTCACGCTTAGTTGCCGATGCAATTAAGAATACTAACCTGAAAATTATTCATCGTTTACAGGCAGCAGATGACAGAGAATCCATGGCAGGCTGTATATCGTTGAATTCTACACAAAGCAATATGCTTGCTTCACTGAAAAAGGGTGATGCAGTCATTAATTCAGAGCAAGACGATTCTGCTATGTGGTTACATATTAATATGGTTAATTAAAGGTGATACAAATGAAAAAAATAACTAAATTTTTAATTCTATCAGCAGGAATTGGAGCGGTGATTTATATGACACAAATGGGAGAAAGAGACAACAGAAAATTGAAGGAACTTTTAAATGATGTTAATCCCTTCAACAGATATAAGAATAAAGAAAATGATAAAAAGAAACAAGAAAAGGTTTTTGTGAGAAAAAAGGAAGCAAAACCTGCAGAGTCTGTTAATATACCTGCTGAAGAATCTGAGGATTCGTCATCTGTAATTGAAGTTAATCAAAAAACGGTTGAAGAGGAATTACAAGACGGCAAAGAGCTTTTTTCATATTTACTGCCTTTGACAAAAAAAGGAACAGAAATTAAGGAAACAGATAAGGCATTGGACTATGGTTATGTGATTCAAAACTGGAAAGACGCTCTTGCCGGTGACTGTGAACTTTTGAAAGCAGAATTTGATTCCTTATTACAGGAATCAGGCATAGCTTTGGATGAAATCAATTCAGAAGAGGCAGCAATTGTTTTTTCAAAATGGCTTGATTATCTTGAGAATCTTGGCATTCACGAATACAGTGACGAAAGTTTGGATGAAAATGGGAATGTAACTGTTTCAGTCAAAAACCGTAAATTCTATATTAATGGCAGAAATTTCAAAGACGGCTTAGTTTGTGCAGTTGAAAAAAATCCGTGGCTTTATAATGACGAGTTGTATTATAAAGGTATCCTTTGTGATATTGTTAAGGATACAGAAGAAATTATCTCTATGAATGTTGAAACGGTACAGGAATCTGCTAAAGATGAAGAAACGGATGATTCTGAGGAGGATAAATAATAATGCAAAAGCTTCATTTGCCATGTGTTCAGGGCTGTTCACTGAATTCGCCGCTTATAGACAGTGAAACATTGGTGCGTGAACTGATTTTTACATATAAATGTAATAATCCATGCAAACATTGTCATATGCTTTGCAGAAATAATCGTACAATGAATCCTCAGCTTGCTGTTGATATTGTTAAAGATAGTATTGATTATGTACGGCAAAATGGTTATAAGAAGCTTGCAGTATGTCTTATAGGTGCTGAAGTACTTGATGCATTTGATGAGCTTAAGGAATTTTATGAGCATTTAACGATGATAGATATTCAGATACCTGTAAGCATACTGATTGAAACCTGTCATACAAGTATATCTGAAGAATGTAAGGAATGGCTTGCAGATGCGAAAAATATTTATTTAAACCTCAGAGTGGATTCTCCTGCTGAACAGTTTTCAGATGAAATTGATTTTTCACAATATTATTCTATATGCCAAAGAATCAGCAGAAATGATTTCAGTGATATTTTTAGGAATACTGTTGTTGTTCTTGATAAATTTCCGATAGTTGTGACTGAATATTTTCCTTTGGGCCGGCTTGATAAAAATGATTACGAAGAATATTGCAAACAACTGCATTTGTTAAAAAAGCATAATCTTTTGGAATCCTTTACTGCATCTGATTTTTCAAATTGTTGTTCGCCGAATAATTCTGCAAAGCAAATTGAAACCATAGATACAGACGGAAAAAAGTATTTTTGCAAATATATGTCGCCAGCATATAATCTCAGCAGTGTTTACAAAAAGGTTAGTCCAAATAATGACATACCTTTATCCTGCAATGAATGTCAGGCTAAGGATTGCTGCTCACTTTGTCCTGCAGCAAGAGTGTTAAAAAGCGATTCTCAGTGTCAAATATTAAGAAGGCAGTATAAAGCATATTGCCTATCAGGATTAAAATAAAAAATAATTAAAGGTATATAAACTTGTTTGAAAGAGTTAGGAATAATGAACACATCAATATCACAAGAACAGCTGTATGATATGTCATATACACTGATAAAGAAAAAAGCAAACAGCAATTCGTTTATACAGGGAATCAGCGGAATTGCGGGGTTTCCGACAACGATTGCAGTTGACGGAATAGTAATATTTTCGCACTATGCACCAATGATTAATGAAATCCGTGCACTTTACGGCTATGCGCCGCTTACAGGCAATGCTCTTTCACCTATTATGAAAAGTATCGGTAAAGAGATACTTTTTGATATTACTGTGGACAAGTTTTTGGGTCAGGTGCCTGTTGCAGGGATATACTTCAATGCAATATGTGCAAAGGCACTGACCTGGAGGCTGGGAATGCTGTTCACCATTGTTTCAAGCAGGGGTGAAGAGATTAATCGTGAAAGCCTGTCGAAAGTAGTTAAGCTAATCAGAAATTTAACTCCGCAGTCGGACATTTTTAAGTTTGCTAAGCCTGATTACAATATGTTCAAAAAAATAGTACTTTCCGTTTGTGATGACGATTTTATTACATATGACAAGAAAATAGAGCAGGCAATGCGTGCTTTTGACTGATAAGGCAATCATCCGCTTTCAGCGGAAATAAAATCATATCTGAATAGGAGGACAAAAATATGGGCACATCAGTATTCAGTTCAGAAAAAATGTATACATATATAAAAGGTTTTGCATCCGGTCTTGAAATGCATCAGACTCTGCGTGCACTTGCTTTTGCAAGGGAAAAGCATAACGGACAGATGAGAAAAAGCGGAGACCCGTATATTGTTCATCCTCTTACAATGGCATGTAATGCACTCAGTCTTGGTATACACGATGATGATATTATTGCTACCATACTTCTTCACGATGTGTGCGAGGACTGCGATGTTGCACTTGAGGAATTGCCTGTAAATGATAAGGTGAAATTCGGCGTGGAGCTTATGACCTTTACTGTAATGGAGGGCGAAACAAAAGAAACCGCAACTACAAGATATTACAATATGCTTTTGCAGAGTAAAGAAGCAGCATTTACAAAGCTGATTGACCGTTGCCATAATGTATCTACAATGGCAGGCACTTTTTCAAAGGAAAAGCTTAAAGCGTATATTGATGAAACAAGGCAGTATGTTTTGCCACTGCTGCGGAAGGTAAAGAATAAATATCCCGATAAATCGGATATATTGTTTGTTCTGAAATATCATATGACAAGTGTAGTGGATGCAATTGATTTTACATTGCAGGCGTGTGAGCAGTAAACAGGAGATTTGAAAATGCTGTATGAATTATTAAAAAAGTGTATATCCAAAATCAAAGACAAAATATCATCGTTGACATCAAGCAAACAGGATTCCCAAACTGTTTATTTGAAGGAAAATCTGACAGTTCCCTTTTCACAGAGAGTAACATTCGGACGAAATATCGACGGCTATGAGGTAGCTGAAATAATTTTCACTAATGCGAAAACGGGAGAAAAAAAGGAAATTGTTAATCATAAGGCTGCTATTGTAAATTTTCCCGGTGTCATGGAAGATAAGAGGTGGACTGATTTTTTGGGTAAAAATTGCTTTGCAGATGAGTATGTGCACTATCGCACAAGCATTGAAGACTACGATGATGAGAAATATATTATATATTGGTGCATCCAACCTGACGGAAGGTATTGGGAAGACGAAGACGGCTTCGGAGGAACAAGCGACTGCGAGATTACTTTGTATACTTTTATTGATAAAGAGGGGAATTTTACAGGACCTTTTCAGGTATATAATGTCGGTCCCAAATATTTCTTATAAACCGTGAAAATAATATTGTGGCGGATTGTAACCAAAGGAGTAATTTTCCGAACTGTGTTTCATACTCACCGGATGATGTGTCTGCATTAAAGTTAAATGCTGTTATGGGAAATTTTAGTGAAAAACGGAAAATACTGTGGAAGTGAATAGTCCGCTTCCGTAATGAGTATGATTTACTCCGTAATTTTTATCCTGCCCGTATTGAGTATAAAGGGCTTGTTTATTTCAGCGTAGAAGCAAAGATTATTGATTTAACGACATTCAATAGTGAAGTGCTGATTTACAAGTATAAAATGCTTATTGCAAAGGCTAATGATGAAATGGAAAAAGAGGGTTGATTTAGAGAAGAGTACATAGGCGAATTTTGGGAAATAAATGAAACGAAGCCCTATATGCTGCTCAGAGAATCTTGTTTTGATGCCCTAATAAACAGAGGTATGATGTGATAGGCTGCTGTTGAAGGTGAGGCTATGCTTCGCCTGAGTAAAAATGATGATGTCGGTATGCGGTATTGGCTCATGCACATTTATGTGTATCTGTAGGACGAACAGTCCGCATTAGGTAAGAGAATAGCGCTCCATACTGGGCGTTATTTTCTTGTTTTTGTTGAATTATTGTAAGAAATGTTTATAATGTAATTATACTGGACGAATTATTGGAGAATACAATTATGAAAACTAATTTCAAAAGAACGATCATAATTATCTTAATTATAGTTGCAGTAATATTGACGGTGGTATTATTCTTTACACATAAGAATAATACGCCAAATCCCGAGGCGAAAATTCCAAAAGACACACAAACCACTTATGTTGAATATCTAGATGTTGACCAGTTCTTTAATGATAATTCAGATGTGCAACAGATTGTTGCTGTTAGCGATTCTTTTGATGTATTGACTGAAAAAGAAGTCATCAAAGATATAGAAAAGCGCGGTTTTACCGATTTCTATGTAACAACTGAGTACGATATGAACGGTAATTATTATGAAGCGAAGGAAATAGCTTCTGAGGGAAAGGATAAACACCCGATGTATGATGCTGTTTGCACTACACAAAACGGTGATATCTGGGAATTATCTTATGTGAATAATCAGATAATCGCTACCCCTACTTCCTATTTAATGGCGTCAGAAAGAAATGTGTCCATCATCGTGTCGGAGTCTGATACCGTTACAAGCTATGACAGTCTTGGTAATCGCTACTTTGTGACGACTCCACATGCGGATTATGCAGTTGTTAAAGTGGTAGACACGATTGACGCTGCAATCCTGAATTCATTGACTAATGAGGAGCTGGAAAAGTTATGAAAAGAATGATAGAAATTGTTTCTGTTTTACTGATAATCAGCTTTGTATTAACGCAACTTCCTATCACGTCGTTTGGCAAAAGTGCTATAAGCAGCGAAAACCGTATTATGGTCTCAATGGGGGATTCATATTCGTCGGGAGAAGGTGTAGAACCGTTTTATTATCAGGGCGAGAGCGAACTGAAACGCTCTACTAATCCTGATTTTCTGGCACATCGCTCTGAGAGCAGCTGGCCGGGTCAGTTAAAACTGAACGGTGTCAGTAATGCAATGAAAAATCACCGCAATAATAACTGGTATTTTGTAGCCGCCTCAGGCGCCGAGACAAAGGACTTTCAAGGCAGTCAAATGAAGGACTACAGTCGTAACGATATCGGTATCTGTGTTGATTTAGAACCACAGTTGAAAGTCTTTGAGCAGTTTGAAAAGAACGAAGTGGATTTTGTTACGATGACCATCGGCGGTAACGATGTAGGCTTTAGCAAGATTATAGCTAATGCGGTTACTTCTTCAAAAAACCACAAGTTTATCAATCCCTGTTCTCTTTCCGACCAATTAAATGACGCTTGGAAAAAGTATTATAACGGAACAAAGAAAGATCCAGTATGTACGAAAGACAAGATTCAACAGGCTTACAAGGATGTTCGCGGCTCTGCCGGTGATGAAACTAGCATTATTGTTGCCGGATATCCGAAGCTGATTGAGGTAAAACATGATTTTCAAATATATTTTTCTGAGTATGAAGCAGAGCTGATTGATAAGAACGTTTCAAAATTTAATAAAGAATTAGAAGGTATCGTAAACAGTTTGAATGACGAAAATTTCTATTTTGTATCGGTTGAAGAGGCGTTTGACGGTCACGGTGCTTACTCTAAAAACGGTTCGTATATTAACGGCATCATGAAAAATAAGAAATATGATTTGAAAGAGATTGATATTCATGATTTGAGCAATACACTTGTCAGCGCTTATTCCATGCATCCAAATGAAAAGGGTATTGAGGTTTATAGAACATGCGTGCAAGACAAAATAGACGAAATTGAAAAGGCAAAAGGGCAAGCGCTGGTTGAAACGACAACTACTAAAGCAGATATTAAAGAGGAAGTTGATTGGCGTCAGGTATATATTGATTATCTGAAAAAGTATATGAATGAAGTTGACAACCCTGATGTTTGCGGATTCAGTCTTGTATATATAGATAACGATGACACTCCTGAACTTGTTACACGTGATGGAGATGCTCATTATTCTGCGGCATCAGTTTATACCTGTGTTGATTCAAAGGTTATTGAATTAGTAGGTGATTTAGGCGGAACATTTGGAAGTATAGAATATGTTGAAAGAGAAAGTCTAATATATTCAACAGTTATGTATCAAGGCAGAGGTACAACAACAATTTATAGCGTTGATGCAGGTGCGTGCAAAAAGCTTATTTCTCTCTATTCAAATGAAGTTGCAACACCAGAGGGAATGGAACCCGAGTATATGATAAACGACAAAATAGTAAGTAAATCTGAATATTATAATGCTTGGGACAAATATAAAGATAATAATTTGTCTTACTCTTCTGATGGTGATATGGCGTTAAGCTTAGATGCCATCGAATCTATTAACAGTTATTAAAAACAAGATTAGATTTGAGTATATATAGAATAAGATAAGTGTTTAGAAAACTATGGATAATGCTCAATTAAATACTGATACAATACGCAAAACGAATCACATTTTATTATGTATTTATCTGCAAGAACATTAGTTCTAAGCAATCACGAACAAATATTCTACAAAGTGTTGACAAAGTAATTTGTATTTGCTAATATGGTAGATACGAAAACTGAATACTAGATTATCAATTGATTCAAAGCACAAGCCCTGACTATAACCACGCCATGATAGACTTCTTGTGAGGAGTAAGGAGCGAGATAGGTTATATAGAGAGTAGGATTGCAACTTGAGTAGGTGATGATAGCCGTGGCGAATTATCCGTACTATGTGCGACCAAGCAACAGTGAACCTTGGTGGGTGAAACTCCCGTGGTATGCAAGTGAGCAGCTTGCAGGTTGGTGAATTCCCTGTTCATATTTAATGAGCTTTACACGGGTGTCGAGAACGAATAGTGTGCCTTAGCGGGTCGGATTATTGCTATAATAATCAAGAATAAGGGCTCGCATATAATGATAATTTACAAACAGAATTTAGAGGACAATAATAAAAATCATTACGCTATAATGGGCATACTATACCCTTTTTTAGGTATTAATAACGGAATAATATAAGCGAACATCATGCTACTGTATGGTGTTTTCTTTTACCCTTTTTTACAAACTGAATAGCGTAATTAAGGCATCGGTATCAAAAAATATCGGTGTCTTTTTTGTTGTCATAAGGGTTGTATTTTTGCTTTTTCGTGGCTTCAATTGAGGAGTGTTTTTTTCTTAACACCCTAATCCATTTTGCAAAAGTTGAAAAATATTTTGTCAAATCGGAAAAAAGTCGCTAATAGCATAGTGGAAGGTAATTCAAAACCATCCGCCTTTACATACCCTGTTATTGGTAGACGATTCGGGTAACGGAATGCTTGAATTTGAGATTAATAAGGGGAGATTTTGCTTCCGTTTAAGCCTGTGCTTGAGGATATGCCAAGAGTGTTCAAATTTGTAAATTGCTATGAAAATGTTTTTGTTGATTTAAAGTTAATGAACAATGAGCAAAACAAGAAAAAGGAGTTTACAAAGAAACGCAAAGAGTTTGAGAAAGCCGAAAAGCGAATTGCTGAAATTGACAATATTATTCTTAGCCTCTATGAAGATAAAGCACTTGGCAACATAACCGATGAGCGTTATACAAATATGTCTGCTAAGTTAGAAACAGAGCAACGGGAATTAACTGCCCTTCTTGATAATCTTGAGCAGGAATTAACCACAGAAAAAACAAAAATTGATAATGTTCATGCTTTCGTGGAAAATGTTAAGAAATAGACCACACCAACGGGATTAACCCCTTAACTTGTGCATGAGTTTATTGAAAAGATACTTGTACACAAACCTGAAAAGATAAACGGTAAGCGATATTAAGAGGTTGAAATTCATTACAACGGTGTTGGAATTGTACACCTAACCACAGAACCACCTTGAATCTGCCTATCAAAAAGGCAATTTTATGGGCTTTGAACTTATCAAGGGAGAAACTGAAAAAGCAGAATAGCAACCGCTATACTGTTATCAAACAAAGGCACCTTTGGATAACCACTTTTATGTAGTTTGCCCCAAGGCAGGCTTTTCTACATAATGGATTTTTAATATGAGATTTTATATTGTTAGTATTAAAAATTTAAGGTAGGGATGGTTTAAATTTTGTGGTGGTATCATCCAATTTCTATACGAAATTGAAGCCAAAATCATTGCAGACATTCCGCAGACACTAAAGGCTGAAATATGGCTTAATTACGGTATATATTTCAGTTATCCCTACCGCTCTGACTCCGTCATTTAAGGTTCGAATCCTTATACCTCTGCCAGATTGGACAATTCGTTAACGGATTGTCCATTATTTTTCGCCTGTTGGCACATTTTTGCACCTTTTAAGGTGCTTTTTTAGTTTCTGCATTCATTTGTAATTTATAGTCGCAGACTATTCTGAGACTTTGTGAGACCACAAACTCGCCAAATCTTGCCAATTCGGTGAGAGACTTTTAAGAGATATGCCATATTGAAATCATTGTTTTATATGATATAATATTAGTCGGGAATTTTTTGTTGAGGTTAAAAAAATGTTAAATTGCTTGTTAGTTGGTTTGGGTGGATTTATCGGTGCAGTATTAAGATATTTGATAAGTCTAATACCGATTAAGAATACTGAATCATTTCCGATTAATACTTTTATTATAAATATTGTGGGTGCATTTGCAATCGGATGTATAGCTTTTGCTGTATCAAAAAATGAAAACATTGATCCGAAATTATTACTCTTTTTAAAAGTTGGAATATGCGGTGGTTTTACAACCTTTTCTACATTCTCTCTTGAAACGGTAGAATTGATAAAAGGCGGTTCAGTTGTGACTGCTATTATATATGTTATTGCAAGTATTGTTATTGGTGTTTTGGCTGTAATGCTGCCACAGTTAGTGTTGAAATAATGAAAGATAAAGGCAAGAAATTTTTATTCCCTGCCTTTATCATAATATTTGTGTCGCAGCAATTGGAGCCATGCGTTCCGCAACACAACACATACCACACTTTTCTGTCAAAGTCCAGACCAAATAAAAAATTTTTGCCTTTATATATTGTTTGTCACCAAGATTTGAGGTAGGGGTGGTTTAGATTTTGAACCGCCCCTACCTCTTTTCTGCTCTTTATTCGTTAACTGCTTTTTGTTCTTTTTGATTAGCATATTCAGCTAATCGTTTTCTGTTTTGCTCAAACACCTCGTCAATCATATGAGTATAGATTTTAGCCGTTACTGAGATGTCTGAATGTCCCATTAATTCTTTTGCAACATTCAGCGGTACGCCTGCCGCTTGGCAGTCGGTACAGAATGTGTGTCGGAGTAGGTATGATTCAAGGTCTGGTGCAAGTGTTGATTTGGTAATCTGATTTCTGTATACAGTTGCACCGTTCGCAATGTCCATCTCTCTGCAAAAATTATGCCAAGCGTGGTAAAATGCATTTTCATCGAGTGGCAGTTGATGATTTTTGTATCTTACGAATATCCATTTATCGTTTTGACCTTTGAGTTTGTGTTCTATTAATGCTGATTTTAATTGTGGTGGAATCGGTATTTTTCTGCCTGTTCCGGCTTCGGTTTTTGATTTGCCGACTGTTAGAATTGAGTTTTCAAAGTCTATCCAACTCCATTCCATTCGGCGAATTTCAATTGGCCTGAGTCCACAGTAGAGCATTGTTAATACCATCGTTCCTGCATAGTGTGTCTTTGCAGTTTCGAGTATCATCGATCGCTCTTCGTCTGTGATAGGTCTGCGAGTTCCTTGCGTGACACTTGGCAATACGATATCCTCAGCAGGATTGTCGGGTATAAGTTTCTGTTTTTTAGCCTTACGCATAATTCGCCTTAAAGTCATTCTCAATTTTGAAACCATAGCTTTACTCTTACCAACATATTGATTCAAAAATCGTTGGCAGTCATCTTCATGTATGTCGCACAGCTTGTATGATTTGAAATAAGGTATTATGTGGGTATAAACATAATTTTTGTAGTTGTCTTTGTTGACCTGACTGCAATCAGCATTCTTTACATTTAGCTCGTACTAATTTTCTGCGAAATCTTTAAATAGCATATCGGGAAAAACACCTTTGTGCTTCTGTTCTTCCTTTTGAATGTAGTAATTGGATGTATACTAAAAAAGTAGACAAGTGTGATAAAATAGAGGACAAGGAAAGGAAGGAAAAAATGAGTAATAAAAAGAGTCCGATAAAATACAGTGAGGAATTCAAAAAAACAATCGTAAATCTTCACGAGTCAGGGAAATCTTATGCGGATATTCAGAAGGAATACGGCGTATCATCATCGGCACTGTCAAACTGGGTAAGGAAATATTCTCAGGTTCGGGTGGATGATGATACCGT
>CANQXE010000032.1 GCA_947627725.1 uncultured Clostridia bacterium
ATAAAATAAAAGCACCTGCCGATTGACCGTTTCTCTCGGTCAGCAGCAAGTGCTTCAGAGTAAGTGTTCAGTTATCTGCCTGTGTTCTCTAATGAAAGTTTACTTCAACATAGCTGCTGCAAGTCTTTACCATTCCTATGACAAAGAAAAGAACAAGCAAAGCATAGCCGATAGCCTGAACTGCGCCGTTTATATCAACTATTACATTCCATATCCCACCGCCTTTAAAATCCTGCGGTGATTGTGTCAGTAAAGTCCATATCTCAGCGAGCTTTTCATTCCAAGTGTCAAGTGCGTTTTCAAGGTGTTGTACCACCCAATTATCCGACATTATTTCACCTCCCGATTAACAGAATAATCTTCAATATTTATATCGCAATCAATTTCATTACCCCAAGCGTCCCAACCGTCTGCTTTCTGACGAGCAAATAATTCTATTCGCGGCAAATCACCCATAAGCTCAACTATTTTATCCCTTGTTTCATCAGGCTTTTTACTGTGTTCCTCTATTTTTGACATAATTACCTGATGCACTTTTGCCGATTTGCGTTTAGGGTGTCCTTTGGTGGCAAGAATACATAACTCTGCATTTGCTCTTGTCCAATATCCCAAACCCCAAAAAAGAGAGTCAGATTTTTTGTTTTGCTTTATCCAAACAAAAGCAACCGTCTTATACTCGAAGCCCCACGATTCCAATACGGAAAAGCTGTCTTTTAGCAGAGGTATTGTTGTCCACATAAATAACGCACAGTCTTTGTCGGCAATGTTATTTATCGGCAGATTTTGTATATCTTCAAGGCGCATAGTAGGGTAATGACTTTCCGCCGACCTTCCTAAACCTTTTTTGGAATACACCGTATACCTTCACGGCGGGTCAGTATAAATTATGCTGTACTTTTTATTTTCTGATATATCTATCAGCTCCTTTCAAATATTTTTGTATATATGAAAAGTCCCAAACGGTGTCGACTCGCCGTTCGGGACTATGTAATCCTTTATTATAATATATAAATAAAAAATATCTTGATTATAATACTTATATATGTTATAATTATTAAGCATTTAAGTCAACATATGTTGTACTTGACAAAAAGCACGATACAACATATTGTTAGGCTTGTGAATAATATGTAATAGGGGATACAATATATTAGATATTTCGATAGTTAGTGATGTTAAGAGAAAACAAAATTTTAAGAATAAGCTTTAAAGATTTTTGGCAACCTTTAATTATAACATATTCTGTTACAGTATTACTTGTAATAATTATTTGCGTAATGCAATATAATTTTTCAGAGAGTCAACTTGACGATATTACATTTTATAGAGTAAATCTTAATAGTTATATCTTATTAGCTTTAGCAAAAGCTTCTGAATCGTTGGCACCAACAACGATAACATTTTCTTTACTTCTTATTTTAACTTCAAAGGGAAATAAGGATATACTAAAAACGGTATCTATATTACCAATTTTTTGCCTTGCAGGTGCTGCAGTAATACAACCTGGGGCAAAAAACATAGTTGTATTTTGGATAGTGCTTATTTTGATATATATTTTCATAATTATTTCGCTTCTTGTCACGTCCTCATTTGTTGGATCACAAGAATCTGTATTTCGAAGTAATCACAAATTCGAAAAATCCGATGGAAAACTTAGTCGATAGAAAGAGATGTGAGATTTTTATGAATAATATATTTTTTAATTTAATTTTACCATTAATTATTATTGCAATTTTTTTAGGTGTACTTATTTATTTATGCTTTTTTAAAAAAAAGGGAAAGAAAGAACATAATCGTTTATCTGATGCTCATAGTACTAATTCCTCAAATCCAGCAAAAGATGTATTTGATTTTTTTAAAGAAAATAATATTGAACCACAATTTTTGAATCACGAAACAGATGATAAAAATGAATAATACAACTTTTGATAATTTTTGGGATAATATTATAGCGCCAGCTATAAATCAATGTCAAAAAGATATAGATAGCACTGCCAAATCTCTTATTGCATTGAATGTGTTGATCAAAAAATATATAAAAAAGAATTAAATAAAATATACAAGCGAAAAAGAGAGTGGCTAAAAAAAGAATACTTACCGTCTCAAAAAGAAAATGCTTATCTTGATTTCCATAAATTAGGTTCACTATTGTGTAGAAGTGTTATCGGAAATAAGTATTTTCTATTTTCTGAATCAAAAGCATTAGATTTATATGATGCTATTGATAATTCGGCCGAAAATAAAGAAGAAAAATTAAAAAAAGAAATAAATAGTATATATATTAATTATAAATTTGCTTTCTATATTTTGACTGGAATAGGTTACATTGATTTATTTTATAAAATTTGTTCAGCAAAAGAAAACACCGATATTAAACGCCAAAAATATATACTGAATGTAATTTCCGCAAAATTGCAGGATAAACATAAATTATTTTCTTATAAAAAGAATACTAATCATGATGATTTTGAAAGTAGTATAGTTATTGCACTTATGAAAAGTGATTCTTTGATGAGAGATTTTGATTATTTAGCATATTCGGCTTTAATTTTTCAATGGCAAGAACAAACGAAAAGTGAAATTATCTTTGACATATTATTAGATAATGAGTTAGATATAACTATTGTTGAATTAAAAGAAATACGAGAATTAATATTATAACACTTTTAACTAAACATCAACAGTGCAAGGAGAGTGAATTACCACTCTCCTTCTATTTTTACCCAATAATCAAATCAAGGATTTCTTTTGCAAAGGTGATAATGATACCGCCCGCAAGGGTTAGAAATCCATTAGCTCTCTGTGATGGATCGTGAGCCTGAAAAGATAATCCCACCTGAACAATACCCCAACCGAGAATAATAATACCGACTGCACGGATTATTCCGAAAATAAAGGTTGAAAGATTGTTGATAACCGTAAGCGGATCGCCTGCGGCATAGGCTACAGTATTAAAACAAAAAAAGCAGAATACTATTGCTGCGTAAACGGCAAAGATTCTGCTAATTTTTTTGTTCCTTTTATTCTTTAAAAGGGAATTGTTTTTATTCAGTTTTTTCATTAAGATTTTTCCTCCGTATCTTCAAATTCTTTGTCTAATTCAAACTCTGCCAAGAGTTCGTAATCAAAATCGGGTACATCGATTTTTTCAATATCTTTAAGTGAACTATCAACAAGAGAAATCGTCGCAATATCTCTGTTGGTATCATTGTGGATATATGACTTTGCCTTACCATCTTCCGTGCGATTGTAGTTAGGGTGCTTTTCGATATTGTATTTCAAATCAAATATCGGTCTTTCGCCACGAATAAAGAGAATTGCATAATCATTATTAAGCATACGCACTTCATCGGGCATTAAAAGTTCTCTGCCTGCGTTTTGATAATTGGTAGAGTAACTGCCGTTTCTGCCTCTGCTCTTGCCAAATGTGTTCGTGTCAATCGTTTCTTTGCCGAGCAGTTCGGATACATACTTGTGTGTTGACTGTTCGTTACCGCCGAGATAAAGAAATTCATCACAGTTACCTACAATGCTTTCCCATTGCTTTTCAAACAGGGCTTTAAGCTGCGCCATATTCTGTATGATGATTGATACCGAAACACCTCTTGAACGCATTACCGCAAGAATTTTATCAAAATCATCAGGCAATGATACATTCGCAAATTCGTCCATCAGAAAATGAACAGGAATAGGCAAAGAGCCTCTGTGAATATGGTCGGCTGAATAGAATAACTGCTGAAACAACTGCGTATAAAGTATGGATATAAGGAAATTAAAACTTGTATCGTTATCGGGAATAACAGCAAATATCACAGATTTTTCTTCACCGAGAGTTTCTAATTCCAATTCATCTGTCTGCGTTAAGGCTGCCACACTTTCAAGATTGAATTTGTCAAGCCTTGCAACAAGAGTAATTTGTATGGATTTTAATGTTTTTGCAGAGCCTTGATGATATTCCTTGTAATATTTCAAGGCAATGTGTTCGGGATTTTCCCTTTCAAGTTCAAAGAAAAGCATATCAAGCGGACTGTAGGACATTTCCTCCTCGTCCTCAATCGCACCTGCTCTAATCATTTCCATAACCATTGCAAAATTCTGTTCTTCTTCAGGAGCTTCATACCAAAGATAAAATATCAATGCCATCAATAGCATTTGCGCAGCGTTATCCCAAAACGGCTCATTGTTAGTAGAATTCTTTGGCGTTGTACTTTTAAACAGATTAGTAACGAGCCTTTGCACATCATTGTCATTTTGGATATACATAAAAGGGTTATAGCAGTCGCTGTGTTCCATATCAACTAAGTTCAGTACCCTTACTTTGTATCCTTCATCTTCAAGCAAATATCCGCAATCCCGTAAAATCTCACCTTTCGGGTCAAGCACAACATATGAACAGTTGCATTGCATTAGATTCGGCTTTGCATAAAAATAGGTTTTGCCTGCACCTGAGCCACCCGTCACCAAAGTATTAAGGTTTCGTCTGTGCTTTCTTGCGTTAAGACCTATGCTTACATTCTGCGTCATAATTTTGTTATTGCTTTCGGGCTTTTGATGATATTTTTTATTTATCTTAAATTTATCGCCCCATTTTGCAGAGCCGTTTTCCTCACCCCGTCTGTAATTTCTCATATTTGAAATAATCGCACCGATAGTAACGCCATAGATTAAGAGCAAAAGGAGGACAGTTTTTAGGCTGTCCTCACATAACTCTATATCAAAAGGCTTGTTCACCCAGCTTGACAATGCCGGAATAATTTCGGTAAGTCCGCCATTAACCGACGGAGCAATATACAAGCCTATCCATATTACAGGAAGAATACCGAGCAAAGATAAAATAACAATTGACTTTTTATTATTTCTATCTCGCACAACAATCCGCCCTTTCGAGTATTTTAATTTTTTTGATTGGCGCTTTACCGATTTTTACAATCAACTCATCTACTGCGTCGGCGGCTTTTCCGCTGCGCATAAGATTTGTTTTTTCATCAACCAATGCACGAATTAAAATACGATGTTCGTTATCATCAAGAGCAAGATAATGTTTTTCCTCTTTCATATAGAGTACCTCCTGTTATAATTATCTCGCAGGCTCTTTTTCGGCTTTTTCCTTGCTTTTCTGCATCTGAATATAAATATCCCTGCCGATTGAGTAAAGAGCGTCGTTAGCCATAGTGAGTTTTGTACGAATATCTTTGTTTTCAAGTCCTGCCCACTCTTTCGGTGCAATCTCAACATTGATATTTTTGTTGCCAATGCCGTATTTCTGACAGAGCATATATGAAGCACAGAGTGCTGACGGCATACATTCATCTCTGTTGTATTCATCACAGCCTTTTGCAATTTCAGCGAGGGACAATTCTCTTGAAATATCCTTGAACAGAGAAACGCTGTCTGATTTTCTCTTTATAAGGAGCGTATTGTTTTTAGCATCATAATAAGCCGTTGAATCAGTAATCGGAAGTTCATCAACTGCAACCTTTTTAAGAGAGGCGGCATTCACCATTGCCTTTACAAGAGCCTGTGGATTGTACTCGACAATGTGTGTGTCTTTCGGATCGGCGTCAGTCTGTGATACATCAAATACATTTTTGATATTGTATGATGTACGCTGTTCGCCGTTTTCGTCAATATAGTCTGTCGGCTCAAGAATGTGGATTGCCTTTTCGCCTTTGTTGATTTTTGCGTTTAACTCGTTCCAAATATCAGCGGATTTAAGCTGAGTAGCCTGCGGATATTGAGACTTGATTAAAAGCGTATTCGCAACGGTGTATCTATCCATACTTGACTGAAAATCAAGATAGTCAATA
This sequence comes from uncultured Clostridia bacterium, assembly GCA_947627725.1. GTDB lineage: Bacteria > Bacillota > Clostridia > Oscillospirales > Acutalibacteraceae > Eubacterium_R. The sequence goes on from CANQXE010000032.1 coordinate 5,808, forward strand.
AATTTCTCGGTGTTATTCATCATTTCGGTTATTGAATTATCAATCATTTCATAAGCTGCATCTTTTTCAGCCTTTTTGCGTGCCGCAAATTCCTCTTTTGTTTCACGCTTTCTGAAAGTTCTTTGTTTCGCTGTGTAAGCCATAATCATTATCTCTCCTTAGAATTTTTTAATTTCGGTGTTTGATGTTCGCCTTTTGCGACATCAAGAATTTTTGATTTATCTGATTTCTGCTTGTCAACTGCTTTCTTGAAATTATTTAATTTCGATTTAACAGAATCCTTTTTGCTTTTATCGGCAGCACCCTTATCAGATAATTGTGTTGTGTCGGCTGAGCTTTGCTCGGACAGAGGGCTTTCTGTCCTTTCGGAAAAAGGGTTGTCTGTTTTTTCTTTTTTCGCATTTTCAGCAGGATCTTTTCGCGATTTTTGAGCGGCAGTATCATTATCAGAAAATACTTCGTCGAAAAATTCGTCTTTTTCGGCATTTTCATTTTCTTTTTGCTCAGCCTTTTTCATTTTGCTTTCAATCGCTTTTTCGGACTGCTTGACAACACTTCCCACATCAACGGTAGTAAGATTAAAGCGAGTCTGAATACGCTCAATTTTTGAGGCGTCCTCCGCTCTCGCAATAATATCAACAATGGCGTGTCCGTCTTTGTTTTTTCTGTCACGGAGTACGGTGTATAAAATTCCGTACTTTTTTGCCTGCTCTTTAAATTTTTTTAAATCCTTATTCTCTAAAGTGAAAACTTTAAGCTCTTTTCCTGACTTAATCATATTTGTAAGCCGTGCTTTTCCTTTTGTCTTTTGTTCCTGCTTTAATGCGGAAATCAGAAGTATTGCAATATTTTTTGCGACCTCGCCTGTAATTTTTGCAGCTACCTCCGCACCTTCAAGAGACAGTCGCACAACTTGTTCGGCTGCGTCACCTGAACTGTTCATTAACTTTTTCCTCCTTTCCTTTGGATTTTTGTTTTTCTTCATCTGCAATAATTATTTCAAGGTTGTTTTCAATCGTCTGTGACCTTTCGGCAATATCATCGCAGAGTGAAATCTCCTTACGGAGTTGCTTGAGTCTTTGACTTATTTGAGAAATCTCTGATTTAACCTCTGCCAATTCAGCCTCGTCAATTTTTCTTCTCTCTTTATTTCTCAGGTGCTTACGGTCAGCGGTTAAGGTTTCCATTTCTTTTTGCAAAGACTCTTTATATGAGAAAAGCTGCTCGGAAGTATCAATGTGATTCTTGCTGAGCAGCTCTGCCTCCTGTGAATATTTATCGGCTTTCATCAAATCTTCTCTTAACAGATGATGAAGTCTGTTGTATTCTCTGACATTCTGCTTTTCTTTCGGTTTGTTAAAATATCCGAGCCGATAGCAGTAATAGAGATATAAATTATACAAGCTGCCTTTTGCCCTGCGAATATCTGAATATTCTTTCGGCACATAATAGGCAGCCTGATACGGTTTCATATTTAATTTCATATACAGGTCATTCTTTTCTATCCGTTCCTGTATTTTGATATTTGTATAATTCTCACCGAGCCTGTAAAGACTGATCGGTTTTTCCCAGCCTTTTGGAGTAACTGTCCAATATTTCAGGGTAGGGCTGATTTTATATTTGTATCCCATTCCCGAAAGATACCGCTTAAATTCATCAAGCGTTCTGCTGTTTTCGACAGCCTCATCAATGGCAGCACGGGCAATATTATATCTTGTCGGTATTCCTGCCTCATCTTTTTTTACAAGAAATTGAGAGTCAACATTTGTTTCGGGATTTTCAATAACAGAAAGATTGTGTTCTTTGCAAATATCATCTGCTATGTGTCTGAAATAAAACCAAGACTTTTCTCTGTTTTGCAATCTCTTTCCGTCAATATGTGATACGGAATTTATTACATAATGACAATGCAGACATTTTGTATTAAGGTGAGTTGTTACAACAACCTGAAATCTCTCACCCCAAACTCTGTTTGCAAATTCAATACCGATTTGCTGTGCAAGTTCGGGGGATATTTTATCAGCTTTGTCAAAGCTGATATATCCGTGATATGCCTGTATTCCGTCTGTTTTGTTATATTGCTCTTTTACCATTATAAATTGCTCACGGGCGTTATCAGGATTACAGTTTATTCCCGATACATAAAACTGCTGCTCTGTTTTTTCCTCGTCCTTTGCATATTCCAAAACATCTTTGAGCGACTGCCAATCTTTATCGGAAAATTTAGGCTTTCTTGTTTTATTTTCATCTTCGGCATAATCAATTACACGGTCAAGGTTGTCTGTTACTTTCCATAATCTTGTTACTGCCATTTATCTTTATCCTTATCGGGTGCAATATATTTTTTATACAAATCATCTTTGAGCCTTTCCAAATTTTCAAGCTCTTTATACAGTCTCGGAACATCAATAAAGCCGAGTGCATTTGCTTTAGCCGCAATCTGATTTATACTGTTTCCGATTGCCGATATATTTCGGAGTGCGATATAAAATTCTTTTTCGGGTTTAGGCTTAGGCTTATATCCGAGAATCAGCAAACGAATTAAAGCGGAATCTGTTAAGCAACATAATCCCGCTTTTTCTTTGAGTATTTTATTTTCTTCCTTATTGAATCGGACTTGTCTGATTATGTCTCTTTTCATTTTCAAGCTCCGCCTTTCTTAATTCTTCTTCGGTATCCCGATTTATCTGCACCATACACATTGCAGTTATGCCTGCAAGACTGCCGATAAATAGTCCAATAAAAAATAAAGTAATTTTCATTTCAGTTTTTCCTTTCACTTTTATTTTGATTTTGTCGTTGTCAGTTTGTAATTGTTTAATATTTGTCTTGACTATATATCAATATCTTGATATAATTTGAGTATAATAATGACGGAGGTGAGTTTAATGCCAACAATCAGACCGAGTGCGGATTTAAGAAACAGTTACAATGAAATTTCACAGTTCTGCCATGAATATTCAGAGCCGGTGTTCATAACAAAAAACGGCAAAGGTGATCTTGCCGTTCTCAGTATAGAGGCATATGAAAAGCTCTGTGGTAAATTTGAATTGTATAATCTTTTAAACGAAGGATTGCAGGCGGAAAAATCAGGCGACACAAAACCTTTTGATGATGTAATAAATGATCTGAGAGAAGGATTAAATGCCTGATGTATAAAATTATCGTAACCGATCCTGCACAAAAAGATTTAAAAGATGCCGTTTCATATATTTCAAACGAATTGAAAAATAGACAGGCAGCAATTAATCTTCTTGACCTTGTTGAAAAAACAGTAAAGTCATTAACCGATATGCCTGAAAGATATGCTGTTGTTAATGATGAAATTCTTGCAAGAAAAGGCTTTAGAATTATGCCGATTAAAAACTATCTTTTGTTTTATATTGTTCGTAAAGAAACTGAAACCGTAGTTGTTCAGCGTTTCCTATATGCAAGAAGAGATTGGATGAATATTCTTAAATCAGATAATACAAAAAACAACTGAATCTGTACAAAAAAAGTCTGCACAAAAATGTGCAGACTTTTTTGTAGCAAATAAAACTTATCGTCCTTAATCTGTTTTAAATTTGTTGAAAATAATATTTTTTAATTTCTTTCCATTCTTAAATATTTTTCTCTCAAATACCAAGCCTGCTCAGATGATATTATATTATCAACTTCCGCTGAATTAATATCGGCATTAAGCTCGCACCAATACAAATCCCAATGCAAATCTTCATTGCCGCTGTCAATAATATTCCAAGACTTTTTCATATTTTCAAGTGAGGTTTGCAGCCATACGGGCAGACCGCACTCAAAATATTTTTTATCATTCGGCAACCCTGTTTCATTATTGTACGCATTGGGACTGTCGAGCATCATAATTTCTTCCATTGTGCAGTCCAACGCCATTGCAATTTTCAAAACTGTTTTTGCATTGCACTTCTCAATAGAGCTTTTCCCTGAACAAATATCTAATATTGTTGTTTTAGGTATACCGCTTATTTTTGATAAATGATACTTCGTCATATTTTTACTGTCAAGTAAAGATTGTAAATCCATATTGCGCACCTCACTAATATCATTATATCGGTGTACCAACCTCTTGTCAATGACCTGTATATTTTGAACGGGGTATTAGGGGCAACGCCCCTAAAGAGCGTTACTGCTTGGAATTACGAATGTAATTACAAACAGTCTGCTCGTTAAGACGACGCAATCGGACAGAGAATTGTCAATTTTACCTCCCGAAAATTAATTTTCAATGATAAAATTACCGTTCAAAATCATCTTTTGACTTAGGATTTTTATTAATGATTGCGATACTTCCGTCCGATTTTTTATAAAACTTATCGGGTTTTTCAAACACTTTGAAATACTTATCAACAAGTTCCTGAGTTATATCTGTGAGATTATCTTCATCGTTTGGTGTGTAGCATACAAGAAAGTTATCAGCAACAATTTTATCAATTAAAACCGTTTTTTCTTTTGTATAGCAACGCTCAATTTTCCACCCGTTTGTCCCTCCGTGTTCATCTTTCATATACCTTTCCAATCTCACTAAAGGATCAGATTTATCCACAGATGATGCGAAAATCGAATAGCCTCCCTTCGGTAAGTATTGTTAAAAGGTTAGGGTGTGGGAAAGGGAAACGGAAAATTTATAATTACATTACCGAGCCTCTCTCAGTTTTTGCCTTTCAAGGTATTTACCGTAATACTCTAAAGCTCTGCATACATAATCCTGTCTTTTTTCGGTTGGAACGCTTTTTGGGATATATCTTTCAACCGCCTTATTCGGAATTATGATTTTTTCTTTTTGATTTGGCTTTTCTTCCTGCATTGTTGAATAAATAATTTCTCTTGTGAGATTACCTTCATTAAATTCTTTATGCAGTCGGATTGCCTGTGCGTGTGACGGCGTACAAAATTCATCATCTATCGCATCTACCAAATCCCTTTGGCAATCTTCATCAAGATATGAAATCTCAACGGCGGGGGACAGTTTCATTTTGCCCTCGTCTACCATTTCAAGCAGTTCAGGGACAAGATAAGTTAAGCGAATATATCGCCGTACTTGAGTTTGACTATCACCATTTTGCTCACCTATGATTTGAGCAGTTTCCTTATTATTTAACTTCCCACCAACTTGGTCGGAAGTTAAATCTGTGCGTTGTCCTTGATGTTTCATTGCCTCAAGTTTCATTTTATACGCATAGGCTTTTTCACTTGGTAAAATATGCTCTCTCTGAATATTGCTGTCTACCATAATAATAGTTGCCGCATCATCATCTAAATTTGAAACGATACAACGCAAATTATTTTTAAGGGCATATTCACTTGCCCTTTTTCGCCTGTGACCCGATATGAGTTCATATCTGCCGTCTGCCTTTGGTCTTACAATAGCGGGAACGAGCACGCCGTTTTCAGTAACGCTTTCGATAAGTTTCAACATATCTTCATCATCACGAACTTTAAAAGGGTGATTTGGAAAATCATCAATTAAAGATAATGGAATGTCTTTTATCTCAGGCATCTTGCCGTTTTCTCTTTCCTGCTGTGATGAAAATAAATCATCGAGATTCGGCAGCGAGAAATCTGTCTTTCTTTCTCTGTTCACAATCAAGCACCTCCTTTGTCAAATTTTCATACGCCTGTGCTGCCGTACTGTTTGGAGCGTAAGTGTATATGCTTTTGCCCTTTGAACTCGTTTCAGCAGCTTTAACGGCAATAGGTATATTGGTTTTAAATATATTAATATATCTGCCGTAATTCTCTGTTATAGCGTCTTTCGTGCTTTTAGCTAAGTTTGTTCTTCCGTCAACAAGGGTTAAAAGCACTCCGTCAATCTTCAGCTTTGGATTGATTTGCCTTTTTACCTTTGATATTGTCTGAATAAGCTGCGTCATTCCTTTTGCAGAAAGATATTGAGCCTGTACGGGTATGATTACACTGTCTGCCGCCGCAAGAGAATTAATTGTTACCATACTCAAAGAGGGCATACAATCTATAAGGATATAGTCATAATTATCTTTAATGGATTTCAGATAGCCTTTCATTGCAACCTCTCTGCTCATAGCATTAACAAGACTTAATTCAAGTGCGGACAATTCTACATTAGCAGGGATTAAGTCAATGCCTTCGTCGTGATGAAGAATAACATCATCAGGCATACTGTTATTATCCTGAATAAAGTCTAAAATCTTATCTGCAAGTGTAATTGGCAAATTGTCATTATCTTTCCACCCAAGACTGACAGTTAAATCACCCTGTGGATCAGCATCAACAAGCAGCACTTTTTTACCTTGCCTTGCTAAACCTACCCCTAAATTGATAGCAGTTGTTGTTTTTCCAACGCCTCCTTTTTGATTGCATATCGCAATCGTTTTGCAGTTTGACATAGGTTATATAGCTCCTTTCCAAAATTCCGCCATTACTGAAAAATGGCTATGTAAAAAGAAAAAAGCCACTTGTTTTAAGAAAATAAAGCAAGTGGCACTATATGAAAATATGTTTATATTCAATTAGAAATATTTATAAAAAAGCGTTTGAAAATCTACCCCAATTAGTACCCCAATTACCCCAAAAATCCACCACAAAAGTTTGAGTTTGTGCGCGGTTTGTATAAGTTTGTATCAGTATAAAATTGAAACAAAAAAGTCCTGAAATGCCTGTATTTAAGCCAAATTTCGCATAACAAAAGGCATTGGCAAGTTCTCCGACTTTCCAATGCCTCGTGGTCGGAGTGAGATAATCCGCACTATTAAAATCCCTTTATATTAGTATATTTTCTGCTTGAATTTAATAATAATGTGCAGTAAGTGTGCAGTAAAAAGCCCCCAGCTCCTACTAACGTAAGAGCTGGGGCGTTGTTTTATGTATTTTTAAACCAGTCGAATTCAACAAGTTTAATTAATAAATAAAAACTCTTTATACTCTTTATTCTATAAATGTGTAAAAAAAGGGAACCAATACAAGTATCGGCTCCTTGGAAACATAACTGAATATGTTTTGTTCTACATTACATATTATTACACAAATCAAAAAAATAGTCAACAATTTTTTTGACAAATTCATAGTTTGATTGAATTAGTGCATTTTTTTGAAAATAATCTTTATGACGAATAAATCTATAGTTCTTTTAGTTTACTTTCCAATTCTAACTGTTGTAGCTCCTGTATTACTTTCAATTATTTTAACTGCATTTGAATTTGAGAAAGTATGCATATAGCAATGATGAATAGACAATACCGCATCTTGTAATTGTTCATTATCTTCCAAATTTGTTATTTTTAATCCTATTGATTTTGCTTTTTCATTATCAATATGTCTAGAGTGAATCTTTGTATATTCATTATTATTTAAAAAATTTAATATTTTATCTACTATTTTTTGCTTGTTTGATTCTTCTTTAAACATTTCTCCTTGTAGCAGCCATTCTTTTACTAGCTCTGCTGATAAATCAATTGCTTTAGA
>CANQXE010000033.1 GCA_947627725.1 uncultured Clostridia bacterium
ATATTGTTACCGTGTGATTTTGTCGGATTACGCAAATCAAGAACAGATATATTATAGCCGTAGTATTTTTTTGCAATACCGCCGTAGTTTCTGTATATATCGCCTTTGGTATCTGTTGATATAAATGACATACCCGATGCGCAGGCGTACTCGATATTCGGATAAAGGAAATATGCGGTTTTGCCGACTCCGGCAGCGCCTATCATTAAAGCGTGAACATCCTGATCGTCAACAAGCGCGGTTGTGGCAGTTTTACCTACACACCCTACAACAATTCCCTGTGGAAGAGGTTTGCCGTCAAAAGCAGTTGGTTCGGTTCCTGATTTAGCCTGCTGCCGCCATCGCTTAGGCTCAAATGGAATATGCTTATATGTCTTTTTGATTTCTTCTCTTGAAGCAAATCTCGCCGTTCCATGCTGCCCGTCCCCAACAGTTTTAGATTTGATGTTATTAAGATTGTAAATATGGGCAAGCAATGATATTAATCCGAGCACGGTAAACATAATAACGGCAGCAACAATTAAGCCTGTTGGATTGCCCATTGATTATTCCCCCTTTCCTGTTCTCTTGTGAAATTTTCATTTTGTTCCTGTAAATCAAGTTCTACATGCAATTCCATACGCAAACTGTCACATGCTAAATTGTATAAGTTCTTTACATCCTGTTTGAGCACGCTTGATATTCGTATCTGATTCGTTCCGAATAGTTTTTCAACCGTTTGCATATCGATTTGAATATCTTGTTGTTTGCTTTGAAATTCAGTGTCATCTCTGTGCGGCAGATATTGTTCAATCAATCCTTGTATAAGTTCTCTTTCATCTGCATGAAGTAAGCCCTTTGCCATTCGCAACGTGTCTATTGCAAGGCGGTTGGAATTTGCTATTATTTCTTCAGGTGTTTTTGAAGCCGTAAGCCTTGCGTAATCCGCATAAAGCGTTTTATACGGATATATAAGAGAATTGCTGTTAAGAGCAGAGGTTACCGTATCCTTAAAAAGTTCCCGCATTTTATTTAATGTCGTATGCGGTACTGACGGGAGCGGTTCGAGTCCGTTCCTTTCTCTGAGTATCTCATTCCAATCCTTGTATTTCGGTCTGAGGAATGTTACATCCGTATAACCGAGTTCTTTAAGGTGCTGCTTTATTCTGTATTCCGCATTAATTCCCGCCGGATCATTATCAAGACAGAGATATATCTTGTTAATCTGAGGATTATCTTTCAGCATACGCACCATTGCATGATCCGCAACAGAGCAGAGCGAAACATAGGAATTTTCCTGCCAATTATCCGGATACAGAGTTAAGAATGACAGCATATCTATCGGCGCCTCAAATACATACAGCTTATCGCTTGTGCCTGTGTGATGAAAACTGTACTCAGCTTCGCAGCTATCGACATTTCCTTTAAAAGAATCACCGAAAGTATATGTTCCGCGCTTGTGAGCATGACGGGCTTTTCCGTTCTTATCAACACCGACAAAAACGCAGTTATGATACTTTGCACTTTCATAAATCAATCCCTTATCAACAAAGTATTTAACAACATCTCTGTCAAGAAATCTTGCCTTGAGCAGATAGGCAAATATCTGTTTCATGCTTTTGTTAGGTACAGGAAGTTTAAAAGGTTTCTTCTCACTCTGCTTTTTCCGTATATCAACGCTTATGGGTTCAATGTGTTCGTCAAGCAGCATTTGTACTGCGTCCTGATAATTTTTATTGTAATACTTCTGAACAAACTGAACGGCATTGCCGCCTTTTTGTTCATAATGACTGTACCACATATTGTCACGGATCATTACTCTGCCACCGGCTTCCCATAACATTTCCGAACCGCAACGCTTTAAGCTCTCCCCCTGAGAAATTAAAAAAGCAGCCAAGTCTGTATTGGCTGCTCTCTCTTTCTGTTCTTCCGTGAACGGAATGTATTCTGTTTGATAATGTTTTCTTATGGTATCACTTTCTTTCAAAAAATCAACTAAACTATTGTAGATTTATTTAATTATGATAAAATAAATTAGATTTATTAGTGTGATGGCATTATAAATACAGGAGGATATTAACATGCAAGTTTTCTTATCGTATTCGTGGGTTAATGAAAGCGCTGCTGATGAGATTGAAAAATTATGTCAAAGGGTCGGAATTAGATTAATACGCGATAAATATGATTTAAAATATGGTCAAAGTATACCGAAATTTGCTGAAAAAATTAATGATTGTGACTTTGTAATATGTCTGATTAGCGATGCTTATATTAAAAGTAACAGATGTATGTATGAAGCAAAAATCCTTATGGATGATCTGCATTTTGAAAACAAAACCTGCTGTATAGTTGTCCCGCCAATAGAAACTAAAGCAGAAGGCAGAATTGAATATATTAATTATTGGGAAACAAAAATATCTAATTTAGAAAATAGAATTAAAGGACTTCACAAAAAATCAGTAAAATCTACTATATCAGAAATAAAAACTTTCAAGCAAATAGAAAATAAAATTGATGAATTCCTTTTCTATATTAGTAATGATATATATGTAACGATTGATGATATTTATCAAAACGGACTGAGTAAATTTCTTTCCACAGTTATTTCAAAAATGGGATTTTTACCTAATGCTCATATTGAAGTCCTTTCGGATATTGCTGAAAGAAATGAATTACATACTCAAGAAGATCAGTTAAAAGAATATTCACAAGAACACGGTGAAAATGAATATTACTATTATGTTAGAGCAAATATATACGAAAGAAATAATTATATAGATTTAGCTGTTTATTATTACAAGAAATCGTTAGACTTAAATCCAAAATATATTTTAGCATATGAAGCTATTGCAAATCTTTTATTAAGCACTGATGAACCCAATTATAAAGAAATCAGTAACTGTATATCTTCGATAAATAAACTTGATCCCAACAGTTCTTGTTTAATTAGATTAAAAGGAGTCTTATGTATCAAACAAAAGAAATTCACAGAAGCTATTGAATATTTAAATGCATACATAGAAAAACGCCCATCTGACTATTCTGTTTATAATACACTCGCTATGGCATTAGAAAAAGTCGGAGGAACGGACAATATAAATAAAGCAAAAGAAAATTATGAAAAAGCAATATCTTTAAATCCAAATTATTATCAAGCATATAATAACTTAGCAATTTGGTATTTAATATATGATAAAAACTATGAAAAATGTATTCAGTCTTGTGATAATTGTTTATCTCAATTTCCTGAATATTATTATTCATATAATGTCAAAGGTTTAACTCAAATCTATCAAGGAAAATATGATGAAGCTGCTAAAAACCTGCTTACATCTTTACTTCTTTCACCACCGGAACACCCTTTGCCAATAAATAATATAGGCTTTCTAATAGAAAAGGGTTATTCAGATTATGATGTTGCACAATTATTTTATAGGTATTCAATGCAAAAGAATGATTCCGGTGCATATCTGAATATGGCAAGAATACATTTACAATACAAATCAGAATTTACTGAGGCTATTAAAGTAGCAGAAGATGGATTAAAAATCAATAATAATATTTTATTGAGATTTTCACAAGCATTAGCTTATTATCAATTAAACAATCATTCGCTTTGTATAAAGATTTGCAATGAATGTATAGAAATGGATCCACTCTATTGGCCGTCATATTTCATTCTTCTATATTTATCTCCTAATCCAAAAGAATTGTTTTCATCTTTTAAAGAAGAAATTAAAATGGCTATAAAAAGCGAATTCAATAATCAAAATATTCCTTTTAATGAGCAGTTTTATAATGAATTCTATAAATTTGTATTACATCATTTTAATGAATTTTCTAATCATCAAGTAAATAGACATGTTTATATACGAATTAAAAACCTTGATGGATTAAAAGAAGATGATGAATAAATACTTTAGATTTCTTCTAAATCAAAACTAAACCTAAACAATAACCTGTGAAAAATCACAGACTATTACTATGATCTAAGACCTTGAGCCATTTTCTTTTCCTGAATTTGTGCATACCGTTTCTTATCAATTCTAAATCCTGTTTTTGATTCATCAATATTAAATTTCTTTGAGAACAGATTACCCATATATCCAAACAATCTCATAGTTGACATAGCCATTAAATATTTCAAATAATTCTCTCTATTCTGCAATATTTTTGCAGCGTATTCGTTGCCTTGTTCTGCTGCCGACTGCAAAAGTTCAATCCCTTTTTCTTCGTCCTTTGGTATATCAATGCCGAACAAAAGCATTTTTCCAATCAAAACTTTCGCCCATTCGTTATTCTTTTCTATTGCCGAAATCAATAACTTTATTGCTCGTTCTGCATCTTTAGGTATAACATCACTATTTAATAATAACTTCGCAAGAGCATATTCAGCCTTGTCATCTCCGAGAGATACACTGTGCAAAAGTAAATTGTATGCTCGTTTTTCATCTTTGGGCAGTAATTCTCCCTTGAGGATTATAAACGCAAGCATTTTTTCAGCGGGAGCAAAATGATTCTCTGCCGATCGTTCAAGCAATTTCAATCCGTCTTTGGTTTTGTTTTTGAATTCATCAGAAAACAAATATTGACACGCAAGAGTATATTGAGCATACTTGTTGCCTTGTTCCGCTGATTCAGATAAAAGGAATATAGCTCTTTTGAAATTCCTGCTCATATTACTGTTACCAAGATATTGTTTACCGAGATAGTATTCAGCCCATTGATTCCCTTGTCTGATGGATTGTTCCAACCAATAAATTCCCGATCTGATATCTTTGTCACACAGTTTTCCTTTTAACATCATTTTGCCGAGTCTGTATTGTGCGTATGAATTGCCTTCCTTGGCAGACTCTTTGAGAAGGACAAAACCTTTGCCGAAATCAAAACTTTTTGATGTTTCATCAAGTAATCGCTTTGCTCTCCAATATTTTTCAGATGATGTCAGCATATATAAATCGTCATCGAGTTCCTCATCATCGGGTTCAGGCTCTGTTTCGTCAATGGAAAGCAGTATCGGTTCATCCGTTGCGTCATCATCAAAAATTGCAATCGTATCATCAAGCTCTAACGCTTCTCTGATCACCATATTACGAACACTTTTGAATTCCTTGTTCTGCGACAGAGGAATTCTTTTTAATTTCTCATTGGTATAGGTGCTTGTGATTTTGTCTTTCTGCTCATACCATAACGCATAAAGTGCTTTGATGCGTTCATCCTTTTCGAGTTCATCCACAATCAGATTGACTACGGCTTTTATTTCGGGACTCAGATATCCGTAAACCTTTTTACCTTTTGTATGATAAAGCATATCATTAAGTTTAAATAAAAGTTGCGCAATGTTTTCATTATTAAAATCGCCATGACGAAGTCCGTTAACAAGCCGCTCGGTGAGCGCTTTGCTGTCAGCCTTGAGCTCGTTACGATAATCGGTTTGCTTCTTGTAAATCTGAATCAAATCATCTTTGAATATTTCTTTTGAAAGACAGGATTTTATATTTTTGATCCCTTCTCTTGTGAGGTATGGCTCGGAGGTATCTGTTGAGTAAGCAATCATATGCACATGCGGATGGTGTCCTTCGTTATGAAAAGCTGCATACCATCTGAAATTTTTCGGATCGATATTCATGTTTGCTGCGATTTCATTTCGCTTTGCCCACAATAATTTTTGCCACGCCTTAACATTATCAAAGCCGAGACGGGCCGCATCCTCACGCCGAAGTGAAATGATATGCGTCCAAATATTTCCCTGATATGAGTTTAGTTCTTCTTCAACTTTGTCAAGAATTACGGGAACACCCTTGTCTGAAAACAAACCGTGCTCGGCTATTCGCTCGGCACCGGGTCTTGTTCCCATGTATTTGAGATATTCACCCATACCCAAGATTTTCAGATTTGATTCAAGAACTCTTGAAATAAATTCGCTTGCGTTACCGATTGTCTGCTCTTTTTTGCAGTCCGCATACTCATGGAGTTCTCTGCTTTCAGGAAAATCATTCAGCATTTTTTCAATTAAAGCCGTCTGCTTTTTTGTGGCAGGAAGATTTAATTTTGTATTCTCCGGAAGCTGAACACCATCTCTTGTCGCAAGATAACGAGCGTAACCACCCATGTTATTGTCTTTTGCTTTGTAGTAAGGACTAAACAGAATAAGTTTTGACATTACGATTCACCGTTCTGATACTTGACAATTTTTTCTAAATCAATCGCGCCATTTACCGATTTCACTTCGTTAATAACTCTATGTTTCATTGCTTGCACTTTGCTTGAGTCAAGTTGGAATGCACCGGCAAGGAGATTCATTGTGGTTGCCATTTCTACTGCAAGTTTGAATAAGGTATGTGACAATCTGTATTCTGTTAGATCAAGTCTTGCATCGATAACAGATTCAAATGCCGGAGTGAGCAGTTTTGTATTTACTTTTTTATGCAGATAACAATCATAAAATCTTATTGCGTCCTCAACAAATTTGTTCCGGCTTGTGACCTTTGCGAGTGCCAAGTTTCCGTCACATAAATTGATTACATCTGAAGGAAGATAGAAAGAGACTCTTTTCATTTCTTGTTCTGCCATAGCTTATCAACTCCTTTTTTTGATATATAAAATTGATATCAAACCCAATGCTAAAATGTCTTGATTTTAAGCCATATTCTGATTGCTCATATATCAAAACTATTACATAATTGATATATAAAAATCAGTAAAAAAATGATTTTGATATCAAAAACAAAAGTTCCGCTCGGCGTTGCCGTGCGGTGTTTTTCGGCTTGATGCCACGAAAAGTGGTATCAAGCCTTTATCCTGCTTAGACTTCAAACTCGCACCTGAACATTGATTTTACACCTTGAATTGCCTTGAATTTCCGCTTTTCAGTTATTTTGGGATACTTTCCCGAATAAGATTTAATTTCTCGACACAGGGCGAACAGCGGCGCGACAGGCTCTACATCTGCATAGTCAGAGCTTCTGTTTCGGATTGCTCGTCTATGATTTCATCATAGAGCAGTTTAAGATTCGGAGAAACAATGTTATTCCAATCCCGTTCACATTCAACGTCGATAACAACAAGTTCTTTTTGATTATCTGTAAGCAAAGAACAGACATATGACGGCTTGTAGAAATCGCATAGTGTTTCGGCAATAGAAAGGTCAAACGAGTTAGGATCTTTTTGTGCTTCTCTGAGTTCTTCGAGTAAATTATCAAGACTTGTCATTTCTTGTTCTCCTTTAATTGCACATTCGGTTTTACTGAAGTCTTCTTTTCCGATTCGGCTTTCATATCAAAAAAGTCCCTGACCTGAGCGGGGACTTGCTTTGTATATTGGCTGTCGATGAATTTTATTATTTCATCATTGATGTTCAGCCCTTTCTTCTCCATAAAGATTTTTATAGTTGATAGCTTTTCTTCATCGTACTGAACAGTCACTGATATCTTTTTCATTAATTATCACCTCACATACTTTGAACAGGGCTTTCATCTTGACTCTGTTCACTCAACCAGTATGATTCAAAATAGCTTACATTTGACAAGTCGACTGTCTTGATATTGCAGTTTGCAAAGTTCAATGATTCAATGCAGCAGTTTTTTAAACTTGTTCCTTGAGTAATACAGTCAAGCATTTTTGAATTTGTAAAGTTACTGTGCGTGAAATATGCGCTTTTCAAATCGCAGTTATCAAAATACGAGCCTTTGAAATCTGCTTCTTCCGCCGCTAAATTTTCAAGACTGCAATTTTTGAATTTTGCATTCTGAAAATCACAGAAGCACATTGACGCGTCATTAAATTTACAGTTTATAAATTCAGCGCTGTTGAAATTTGCGCTGCATAAATTCCGATCGGAAAAATCTACATTATTCAATCGGCAGTTTGAAAAATCTGCCTGCTCGCCGCCGTTTTCGCCATAAATCCAGAGAGCGTGCCTGGCACAGATAATTTCAAGTTCTGCTGACGAATTTACATCATAACTTTCACGGTATTGAGTATTGACTGCCTGTTCTGTCAACATTAATTCTATATAATCTTCGTGCAGTCTTGAATCCTCAATCATTCCGCTGTCCGTCAGCATATCGTCAAGCATGGCAGCATTAATAATCGGTTCTCCCGGGTTGTTGTATTCCTCAACATTGACTTCATACGATCTTTTTTCTTCTGTCGATTGTGCGATTGCTTTTCTGAGTACATCATCGGCAACCTCTGATATTCTTTCAATATAGTTATTTAACACCGGGTATTTGTCGAGTATGACAAGCTGCCTTGCATTCGGAATAACAGAGTAATATCTTGCGTAATCATAGCCTTCACTGTTTATGAGAATGCCGTCATCGTAATTTTCTCCAAGAACAAGGAGACAGTGAGCAATGCCGTTCTTATCCTCGTACATTAAATCTTTATTTTCAGTTATATAATCCCTGTCCAGCAATAAATCTTCACAAAGGGATTCATATTCCTCATCGGACAGTTCAATAATCTTTTCCGCGACACAGCTTTTAACCTTTATTTCTTCATCCTTGCAATGAAGTCTTGTGTTAATTTTCATTTGTCCACCTCCATAAAATTAAGGCTGCCGGTATGACAGCCCACTTATTTTAAATTGTTTAATTAATAGACATATTTGATTTAACCCCTGCTTTATGATAAAATCTATTTATCAAATGCAGGAGGTGCGGTATGTCAAAGCGAATTATATTTCATATTGATGTCAACAGCGCTTTCCTGTCCTGGACCGCAACGCAAATGGTAAAAGAGGGGAAAGACGATATCCGACTTGTCCCGTCTGTCATAAGCGGTGATCCGAATAAACGCACAAGCGTTGTGCTTGCAAAATCCATCCCTGCTAAGAAGTATAAAATCAACACAGGCGAACCGATTTCCATGGCGCTTCGCAAGTGCAAAGATCTTGTTATCGCTCCGCCTGATTTTAAGCTCTATTCAAAATTTTCAAAGTCATTCAAAGATATCTGCCGTGAGTACACGCCTGTTGTTGAGGAATTTTCCATTGACGAATGCTTTCTTGATATGAGCGGTATGGAGAATATCTATCCTGATATACTTGCAACGGCTTATGAAATCAAAGACAGAATAAAATCGGAACTCGGCTTTACCGTAAATGTCGGTGTCGGCTCAAACAAGCTCCTTGCTAAAATGGCAAGTGATTTTGAGAAGCCCGACAAGGTTCATACGCTTTTCGATTATGAAGTTGAGCACAAGATGTGGATTCTGCCGATAAGAGATTTGCTTTTTTTAGGCAAAGCCACGGCGGAAAAATTAAACAACATCGGCATTAAAACAATCGGCGAGCTTGCGCATACCGATATATCCACATTAAAATCCCTTGTCGGCAACAAGGCAAGCGAGCAGTTACATAATCACGCAAACGGCATTGATAACGAGCCTGTTGATGATTCACCGAGGGAAGTTAAAAGCTACGGTCATTCCATAACCGTTGAGGAGAATGTAACCGATAAGGATACGGCATACAAGCTGCTTTTATCACTGACCGATGCGGCGGCTTCACGGATGCGTGTCGATAATGTCAAGGCTCATTGTGTTTCCGTCAATATACGGGATAATAACTTTAACAATAAATCTCATCAGAAGCAGTTTGACCGTGCCACCGACATAACCTTTGATATTTACGATTCCGTAAAGGAGCTTTTTGATGAGGTGTGGAACGGTAAAACGCCGCTCCGTTTGCTTGGCGTAACCCTTTCGGATATATCAAAAGGTGACGATGAACAGTTATCATTCTTTTCCGATGACAATTCGAAAAGCGATAAAAGGCACAAAATAGACACGGCAATGGATGCAATCAGAGACAGATTCGGTGACTCAACAATATTGCTCGGCTCTACCATGAATACCAAAAGACCTAAAAAGAAATGAAGTCCTTCAATGATTACATATTCATTGAGGGACTTTCATTTTCCGATTCAGTTGTATCTGTTAAACTGTTTAATTCCTTTCCGAGAATATTTGCATAAAAGATATTCTTTCGGGTTGCGGTATTCAGTCCGTTATTGCGATTGGATTTTTCAAACGCTTCTGACAAGTCAACAAGGTCATATATTTTTTCTTCTTCCGAATTCATGAAATATATCAGTTCGTTATCTTCAAAATTGAAATCAATAATATTAGCAATTTCATCGCTGCTGTTCATTGACTGACAGAGTATCGGATATAATCTTTCATCAATCCAATTCGGATCATCAAACCAATGGGCAAGACTGTCGAGCGTCACTTTTCCAACATCTGCTTTCATATACTTATAATATATTTCCGCAGCATCATATAAAACATAGGATTTTGATGCCGTAATACAATAATCTTCATCAGAATCATGCAAATGAATAATTGAAAAACGATTATCTTCTTCCTCATCTAAATAAGAAAAATCAAAGCCGAAATAGTCGATTTCATCGTCAGTCATATCAAGTTCTTCACGAAGTATAGTTCGCAGTTCTTCTCCTTTATTGAACTGTCCGATGTAATCAAGTGCATAATTTAAAATACTTTCAAGCTTTTCTTTTGAAACATCTGTCATTCCGTTGTTTCCTCCTGTTCTTCAATATATTTAATGTATGGAACTTTCAGCCAGTGTGTCCAACCGCTTGAAGTTATAGGTGTTTTGATTACACCGTCATAGGTGTTGGCAGCGTGGATTACATATCCATTGCCGATATACACACCGATATGTCCCTGATGCCAGACTGCAAGACCGGGAATATCGGGCATAGTACTGATCGGTCCTTTTTCTGTTGCTGCCGAAAACATTCCGTCAGCAGTGACATCCTTCATTCCGTTTGTTCCGTATTTGATTGTACCGCTTGTTTCATCATACCATCCGTAGCCTTTAATCAATCCTACGCAGTCAGATGTTCTTCTGCCTAGCCAATGCTCACGAATATACGCTTCCTTGTCCGTAACATGAGAACCGAACACACCTTTAAGTCTGTTCAGTTCTTTTTCTGTAAGCACCTGACCGTGCGATCCCCATACATATCCCCATTTATTCTCATAGGCAAATTCAGCCCACCTGACTAAATCAAGATTGTTTTTATCGGTATCAGTCAAATCAATGTCAATGACTGTATTCTTAATAACGCTCATAAGGTTGTTGAACTCATCTTTATCTATGGCAACGCCAAAGGCAGAAAAAACTGCGTTTCTCAAATCGTCATCGTTTTTTGCCTGTTCAAAGCAATCTGTATATTTTGTTATGAAGTCGGGATCGGTTTTCTCGGCATTATATAAGGCACAAGCGTACAACGCCTGTGCCTTTTTGATAGTAAGGTTATTCAGTTTTCTTTTCTGAAATTCTTTGCCTATTCCTGTCATTACCGATTCAAGATGACTGAGCTTTGCTTTTTCTTCTGCTGACATATTCTGAACTATCATCTGCTGTGCCTGAACGGTGTCAACTTCAATCTCGCCGATATTGCTCATAACACCCATATACGCAATCAAGGGCAGAAAAAACAGCAATAATATTGAACAAAGAATAGTTGCTATTGCAATTCTGCCGCGCTTATCCGATGCAACTGCAACGACAGCCTTTGCGGCTGCAACTTTTGCACTCATATGATTCTCACCTTCTTTACAAAAAAATAAGGACCTGCTGATACAAGTCCTATGAATTATTTAATTAAAGCAAACTTATATAATCCCTTCTGCCATAGATAAAACGCATAATATATACGGTATTGCTCATTTCATCCACACGATAGAACATTATATAATTTTTTATTATTGCTTTTCTGTATTTTTTACTTTTCAGTCTGTCATTATCACACAATGCATACATCAATGGATTTTCAGATACATTATCATAGCATTTTAATACTTCATCCAAAAAATCAGATGCTGCCCTCGGCGCTGACAAATCCTTTGAAATATACTGTAGAATATCTGCCAAATCATTTTCGGCAGGCTTTGCAACAATAAGTTTATAACTCATACTGTTTTCTTAATTCAGCGAGTGCTTCCCTTGCATCCCTGACTTCTCCCTTATTTATTGCTTCCTCAGCTTCTGCCAATTTTCTTTCAACATCATGGATAAACATATTTTTTTCATATGTTTCCATACTCATAACAACCATATCACCATATCCGTTTTTTGTAACGAATACGGGCTCATTGCTATTGTGGCACATAGCAGATATTTCACTTGTATTTTTCAAATCTCTGATAGGAATAATCTGCGGCATAAAATCATCTCCTTATATTTCCGACCTAATTATACCACAATTATTCCACGATTTCAATTTTTTATTCAAAATTTTTATCTACCACCCGCCTTACCGAACATTTTCTGTTTAAATTCGGGAGCGATAACTTGGAGCAGATATCTTTCGTTTCCGCATCTGTAAAGACAAGTGCCTCTTTCGGGATATTTAATCAGTTCAAATTCTGATGGCTCAAGCTGCATGATATCAATATATATCTTAGGTTCAATATTTCCGGCATTGAATAAAAACTGATGTGTCGGGATAGAAAACAACGGCTTTGTGTATTCCTTTACACCGTCAATCAGGAAATCGTCAATGTTCTGACTTGCCAGGATAACCGAGCTCTCCTTTTTACGCACTCGCTTTGATGCGTTTCGGATATACTCAATCGCTGTCATATTTGTAAGGAAGAGATATAACTCATCTATGGCCGCAACCGTGTTGCCCTTGCCGAGCAGTTCGTTTGTCATATAGGAAAGAATATTGAAAAGCATTGCATCCTTGAGTCTGCGGTTGGTATCCATAAGTCCTTTCACACCAAAGCAAAGGAATTTATCGTCAACAATATTTGTGTGTCCGTTAAAATATTTACTTTCTGTTCCGATACACATGGAGTGCAAACCGAGGCATAATTCCTGTAAGGTCTTTTCTCGGTAAATATTCTTCTGATTATGCTGATAACCTTTGTATTCCTTTTCAAGCAGTTCATAGAGATCTGACATAATCGGGTAGTCTGTTTTGCTCAGTTTGTCATAATCCGTGTAGTCTGTTATGCCGAAATTCTTGTATAACTTGGTGAGGATGATTTCAAGCGTATCAAGCTGTTCATCATTAAATTCCTTGTATGCTCTGAAAAAGTCTTTGAGGTATGCAATGT
>CANQXE010000034.1 GCA_947627725.1 uncultured Clostridia bacterium
TAAAAACGGTGAAGATTTTATGGATAAGAGAACTCCCGAACAAATCGAGCGGAACATGAAAGCCTGCCGAAACAAGGGCTCACAAATCGAGGTCATGCTGATGAAAGAGCTTTGGAAAAGGGGCTTGCGATACAGAAAAAACGTCAACGGAATTTTCGGAAAGCCGGACATTGTTTTCATCGGGAAAAAGGTCGCGGTGTTCTGTGACAGCGAATTTTGGCACGGATATAATTGGGAGGAGCACAAAAACGATTTCAAATCGCACCGCGAGTTTTGGATACCGAAAATCGAGCGAAATATGCAGAGGGATATCGAGGTGACCGAGGAGCTGAG
The DNA here is from genome assembly GCA_947627725.1 of uncultured Clostridia bacterium. Lineage (GTDB taxonomy): Bacteria > Bacillota > Clostridia > Oscillospirales > Acutalibacteraceae > Eubacterium_R. The sequence continues at coordinate 334 of CANQXE010000034.1, forward strand.
AAAACGCGGCTGGACGGTTTTGAGGTTTTGGGGGAACGACATAAAGAAGAATCTATCGGGCTGCGCCGATGCGGTCGAAGCGGCGGTTAAAAATGGTTAAGCCGACGGTTATAAGCCTGTTTTCGGGGATAGGCGGCATCGACCTCGCTTTTGAACGGGCGGGATTTGATGTGATATGGGCAAACGAGCTCGACGGGTTTGCGTGTGCGACATACAGGCGAAATTTCCCCGACAAGATCCTTGTCGAAGCCGATATTCGGGATATTGCCGCCGATACCGTACCGAAAGCGGATATTTTGGTCGCGGGATTTCCCTGTCAGAGCTTTTCGGTGATGGGTTACCGTCGGGGATTCAACGACGCAAGGGGAAACCTGTTCTTTGAGATCATACGAATCGCGGAAACGGTGAAGCCGAAGATCATCTTCTTGGAAAACGTCCGCAACCTCATCTATCACGACAGCGGAAAGACCTTTCTTGTAATCTTCAACAGCCTTTCGGAAATCGGGTACGACGTCAAATATGCCGTTCAAAGTCCGCACACTCACGCAAATATACCGCAGGAGAGAAAGCGGACCTTTATTGTCGCCTTTTCGGACGAGAATATGATGAACGGTTTTTCTTTTCCCGATGAGATACCGCTCACAAAGGACTTGGACGATGTTTTTGACCGCTCGAAGCGTCAGCACGGTTATTTTTATTATAAGCCGAACGGCAGATATTTTGATTTGTTGAATAAGCGCATACCGGACGAAACGGGAATGTATCGCATTGACGACAGCGGTGTGGCGATGAAAAAATATACCGTTTCTCCGACGCTTAAGGCGAATATGGGGACATATCCCGACAGGGTGCCGATAATCAGGGACGACTGCGGAATAAGAAAAATCACGCCGAGAGAATGTCTTACGCTCCAAGGCTTCCCGCCCGATTTCGCGTTCGGCAATATACCGATAGAGCAGGCGTATAAGCAGTGCGGCAATACGGTCTGCGTTCCCGCGGTGAAACGGATAGCGGAGAATATCATGAAAGCGTATGCCGGCACGGTGCAAGAGGGATAAAGGGCGATTTAAAATATCTAAAATATAATACGACGAAAGGCGCGCATTATGGCAAAGAGTTTACCCGTTAAATTTCCGACCGAAGAATCGGTAAAGAAAGCACTTAAAATCAACTCGTTCCGCGAGCTGTCCAAGGACAAGGTCATGCAGTTCGCGTCGATGATACCGTACATGGATAAGGAAGTCGCCATAGCGATAATCAATCAGTTCCCGACCTATGCGGATTATGTTCAAAGTGTTATTTCGTTTTATTCGGACATAGGCAACAGACTTATAGAAAGCAATAATGAAAGTCAAAATGCTGTAATTCGCGGATATCAAACAACTTTGGACGCATTGTCAATGAGAATGGAAAAAGCCGATTCGGAAGAAGTAAGAAAAGCTGTTACGCAAGACATGATAAATGTAGCGGACAAAATGGCTGAATTTGATTATAACAATAAGAAATTTATTCTGAAATTTCTCTCAAAAGCGGGACTGATTTTCTTGGGTGCGGTCGCTGTAGTAGGTGCTGCGATAGGTATAAATTCGGCAATAGGTCAAAACGGAGACCTGCCCCAATTGGAAGAGGGCGACAACGACGAGGAAAACGAAGAAGATACGGAAACCGCTCAAGACGAGTGATAAAAATACGGATATTATTTGATAGGGAGTTTTTCCGATGAAAAAGAAAATGTATAAAACAATCGATCTTTGCGCCGGAATAGGAGGCATACGCCGAGGATTTGAGCTTGCCGGCTGTTTTGCAAACGTTCTGTCCGCGGAGATTGACAAGAACGCCTGCCTTACATATGAGCATTTATACGGCGACGATCCGATGAACGACATCACCGACGAGGGATTCAAGAAAAAGGTCGAAAATACCGACTACGACATTCTTCTGGCGGGATTTCCCTGCCAAGCGTTCAGTCGCGCCGGAAAGCAGGAGGGTTTTGCCGACAAGATTCGCGGCACGCTGTTTTTCGATATTGCCGATATAATCGGGAGAACCCGTCCGAAAGCGTTTATGCTTGAAAACGTGGACAACCTCATCACCCACGACAAGGGGCATACCTTTGCGACCATCATAGAGGTTTTGGTTCGGGATCTGCGCTACAAGGTCATAGGCGTGACCGAAAACGCAGACGGAGAGCTTTTGTACAATGCGAAAGATTTTGTCAGGAACTCCCGCAATTTCGGTGTGCCTCAAAACCGCCCGCGAGTATATATCATGGGATTTGATACGGAATATTTCGGGAACGCGGTAAACGATCTCCCGAACAGCTTGCCCGTAAAGCGGGAAAAGCCGATCTATACCGATTTGAACGATCTTCTTGAGATGAACGCCGAGGACAAATATTTCCTGTCGTCGGGATATGTGGAAACGCTCGAGCGCCACAGGGCAAGGCATGAGGGCAAGGGCAACGGCTTCGGGTATAAGATAGTCAATCTTCCCGAAACGGAACACCCCGTATCCAACGCCGTATTGGCGACGGGAGGCTCGGGAAAGGAGCGCAATCTTGTCATAGACCCCAAGAAAGGCGTTGCCGGCAAAGTGCTGCCGTCAAAGCAAACACCTCTCAACGACAGGGGTATTCGCGCCATGACGCCGCGTGAATGGGGCAAGCTGCAAGGCTTTATAAACTATGCGTTTATAGACCCCGAGACCGGAAAGGACGGTTTTTCCTTCCCCGAAAATATGGCTGACGGGCCGAAATACAAGCAGTTCGGAAACGCCGTGACCATTCCCGCAGTGGAGGAAATGGCGAAGTTTATGAGAGAATGCCTGACGAGCTTGGAGGGTGAAAACAATGCCTAAGACAAGAGATGTTTTATTGTCCTCGCACATTTTAAAGTCAAGAAACAATATAACCTACAAGGTTTTCAAAACGTATGTATCTTCCGATTTTGAAACGCTTGCCGCAGCTTCTCCTCACGAATATGTTAAAACCTGTTGGGACAACTACAAATCAAATTGCCCGAAGCCGGAGCAGACGCAGTCCTTAAACGGAAAGGTTTTTGAAACGATCATCGCGACCTGCCTTTACAGGGAGAAAATCTTGCCGATGTTTTTGCAGGCGCAGATAACCTTTGTTCCGAATGTATCTTTCGATATAGCTCTTTTCAAGGAGGAACAGCGTTCTCCGATAGGAATAAGCATCAAAACGAGCCTGCGCGAACGCTATAAACAAGCCGATTTGGAAGCGGTGGCGTTGAAGTATGTCCACCGTAATTCCGAAAATTATCTCATTTCGCTTCAATCGGGCGAAACGGACAGCGTTAAAAAGAAGCTCGGGCAGGGCGACCTTTTGGGGATAAACAGGGTTATCGCAGCCGATATGCCCGAGTTTGACGAAGTCATAAATTATCTTAAGTCAATTAAATTTACCGACCCCGAAAGCGTCCCGATAATCACGGGTACCTTGGTAACGGTAAAGAAATAATTCCCGTGCGGAAAAAAAGAAACAGGGCAACGGTATTAACACGCGATTGCTCGGAAAAAGCGGAGAAGAAAGAAAAACAACATGATTAACGAATATTTGTTTGTATCCGATGAATACAGATCCGACGTTGAAAAGCTGAAATTTGACGGAGTGAAGATCGAGATAAACGATATCGAAAAAGCCGACATTCGGATTGCAAGATTTATTGTTGAGGGCAGGGGTGAAGACAGCGCGAGAAAATTGTCCGACGTTCACGATAAGGTAACGGAGTTCGGACCCAAAGTGCTGACCTGCGAAAGCTCGCAGTATTTTAACAAAACCTTATTCCCGTTGGTGAACGATTTTGAATGTAAGCTTCGCAAGCTGATCTATTTGGCGGACGCCGTTTCCGATAAAAACAGCAATAATATCGGCGAGCTCGAAAAAAAGGATTTCGGGAAGATCTTTGATTTATTATTCATCGACGAGGGGTTTATCGAAAAATTAAAAGCTCGAGTAACCGCTTCAAAGGGCAGCAAATACGAGGGAAAATCGCGATATACAAAATCGGAGATATTGAAATTTCTCAATGATACCGCCGAAAACACTCTTTGGGACAAAATATTCGACAAGGACGATGTGCCCACGCTGAAAAAGCGTTTCAGGGATATTCAAACATATCGAAACGACGTTATGCACGCACACAATATCGGTAAGAAAACGTTCGGGGAAATAAGGTATCTTTTTAAAAAAGTCAACGGTGAGATAGATAAGGCGATAGGGAAAAGGATAAATTACGCCCGCAAAGAAGATACAAGCACAAACGTGAGCAAAGCGATATGTACCGCGTTGCAAAGATTAACCGATGTCGGCGAAGCGATCAGATCCGAATTTGCAGACTTGCACTCTGTTTTTGACCCGATAGCCGAACGCCTTTCCTCGGGATATGCGGAACGGCTGAGAGAAGCAGCCGAAATGTTTGATAATCCGGAATTAAAAGCTTTGCGGCGGGAATACGATTGGCAGAATCGCATAAACGAAGAGTTGCTAACCCCGGAGTATATTGAGGCACTTAAACAGTCGTCGGAATTTGAAGAATATCTTCGGCAGCAGCGGCTTGAAATACCGAAAGGCCCGCAGGAGGCTTTGAAAACGGAGCAACCCGGGGCTTTGGAAGATTTGAAAGAAAAAATCAAGGAAATGTGAAAAGCAGAGGAGGATTTTTATGACGGGAAATAAGGGCGAATGGAGCGAGCTTTACACTTTGCTTAAATTGGCAGCCGACGGCAAGCTTTACGCCGCAGACGCCGATACGAACAAAATTCCGGAGATATATTACGACATACTGAAAATAATCAGAAGCCAAACCGACGGCAAGTGGCACTATATACGGAACGGCAATATCAAAGTTATATCCGAAAAAACGGGGAACGAAGTCGCCGTGATACCGATAGAGGAGTTTAGGCGAAATGCCGAGTTGCTTTTATCGTCAATAAAGGCTGTAAGAAGCAGGGAAGGCTCTTTTGAAGTTCCCGAGATCGAGGGCTTTATATGCAGAATCAAATGCAACACAACAAAAGCAAGATCGTCTGATAAATCCGATATTACGCTTATGGTCCATGACGTAAAAACGGGCAGCGATCCGACGCTGGGGTTCAGTATCAAATCGCAGCTCGGAAGCCCTTCCACACTTTTGAATGCTTCGGGCGCGACGAATTTTGTGTATGAATTAGGCGGTCATAAGCTTACCGAGAGTGAAAAAGCCGAATTTCACGGCTTGAAGCATTTTAAGGATAAGTTTGATTTTCTTGATCGTTTGGGAACACGGGTGACTTTTTTAAAGCCCGACAGCGAGGTATTCAACTCGAATCTTATGCTGATCGATACAAAAATGCCGCAGATAATCGGTGAAATGCTTGAGAATTTTTACAGAGCAAAAGCTAACCGAGTTGCGGATCTGACCGAAATGTGCGCGGCTCGAAACCTTTGCGGGATAAGCGAATCCGGCAAAAACGTTTTTTACGCTTACAAAATAAAGGAGTTTATGACGGATACGGCTCTCGGAATGATGCCCGGTCTACCATGGAACGGCAATTATGAAGCGACAGGCGGTTATATTATCGTGAAAGAGGACGGAGATGTCCTTTGCTACCACATTTATAATAGAAACGAATTCAGAGAATATCTGTATAACAATACCAAGTTTGAAACGCCGAGCAAGGAAAGGCATCATTTCGGCGCAATCGAGGAAACAGGGGGAAAACAATTTCTTAAATTGAATTTGCAAATCAGGTTTGTGAAATAAGGTAACGGGAAAATAAAACGCTTTTTACCTCATTTTGTAATTCGAAAATTTAGTTTGCACATGGAGATATATATGGATAAGTTGAGTGACAGATTGGACTTTTTTGATAAGGGTATAGAAATTCACAATTATTATATTCAAATCGAAGCGGAGAGAATCAGAGATGAAATTATTCGATTGGATCACAACAGCAACGACATAAACAAGCTGCGGGTTTATTTTGCAAATTTCTTGGGCAGAGAAAGAATATCGCAATTAAGCGATGCCGATATTAGAGATTTGCTTGTAATTCGAGCCAATGACTTATATCGGCATTATCTGGCGTTATCGGGGCAAAAAATTGACACAACGCCGTTAAAGATAATTGTGCAAGGATTAAAGATTCAAGGAAATTGAGCTTGAGCAGAAATCGTATGGAAAACAGGATGAAGCGGGCAGAAAAAGAACCTGTATAGTATAGCAGCATTTAAGAGGGTAAAATAATGTATTTACACCAAAAAGTGATTGAAAAATATGACGGCGCAGAAGCGGTGATTGATGTTTTAAATCAATTGACCCGTAAGAATATTTACGCTTTCAGAGGATTTAATAAGCAAGATGAACTGTTGCCGAGTATCATCAGAGGTGTTACTCAATTTGAAAAAGACGAATCAGATCTTCTTAAAAAATTTGAAAGATACGGGAGTCATTATTTTCATGCAAATACACCGATAGAGTTTATGTCATGTGCGCAGCATTTCGGCTTACCCACCAGATTGCTGGATTTTACTCGTAATCCCTTTATAGCTTTATCATTTGCGTTATACAGCGGCAAATCTAACGCCAAATACAGCCATCCGGAGGACAGGGAGTATTACTATATATGTTATTCATCGCTTGAAGATAATTTAGTTACACCCACAATCAGCTTATCAAATAATTTGTATCACTCAGGCTATACTCGTACCGATTCACTGGCGGTAAAGTCGTTGCAGTGTATTGAAAGTATGACCGATTTATTTGGTAAAAACAAATTACATAGGAATGCTGTTGAAATAAACGGATTCAACGGAACAATTACAGATATGCGGCAACAGCAGGAGAAAATTATGAAAAGAGTTATTTTATTTGTCGAGCCGAATCAGTCCAACCAACGAATAATAATGCAGCAAGGATTGTTTATGTTTCCCTACACCTTGGACAAAGATCAACACTTGGAAATACTGAAAAGAAACTCTTCCTTAATAAAAATACATAGGGATTTGCGTGACGATTTGACAGAGTATTTAGATACTTTAGGTTTTAATGCATATCGTCTGATGCCCGATTTAAGTAATGTTTGCGCAGCAATAAAACGTGAGGTTATTGATGGAAGAAACCATAAATCCCCAAAACTTTCTAAAGAGTTGTTAAACGTTTAGCATAAAATATAATTTGTAAGACAGCATTGAGAAACAACCTTATTTTTAAAATTTTATATGCGCAGGCATTTGATAAAAAAGAGTATGGAATTAAAATTTATTGCTTTAAAGCAGAAAATAAAAATAGGTAGTGACAAATGAGATAAAGTGTGATATAATAAAAACATCGGAAATCATTCCGATTTTGGAATCATTCCTGTTATCACCGCTGATAACAAAATGATAACAAACGCCGATATAGGCAGAATAATACAGCGAATAAGAATTATCAAAAGGAAGATGAATACGACAACGCATTTTCTCTAAGCAGAATTGTTTTGTTTGTGACGAGTGGGAGTGACCCACCTCCCTCATAAACCCGCGTAAATACGCGGTTTGAGCGGTATCATACCCCTCTATGGCAACACTTTGGCAACTATTTTTCATTATTCAAAAAGTAAGAGCTAACTGATAAATCGGTTAGCTCTTTTAATTATTTCTTTTTCGATTTTTTCTTAATCTCCCTAACCAAAATATCGCTCACTTCCTGCGACGGCGTGACCGCGTGCCAATGCCCCGAAGTATCGAACTTTGGATAATTATACCGCCAGCGGTCGTACTCCTCCTTGGAAATTTCGCCCGCCTTGAGCCGCTCTTTTTGCTTAAGCCACTCATGCAAATCGCCCATCACTGACGAATCGCCCGTATGCAGATTTATCCAAAGGCGGCAAATTCCGTCCTCGCGGCTTGGTTCAAGTCCGTAAATATCCTCCAAGGCAAAAAGAGTGTGCATCAGCCCGACTTCTGTGTCAATATCTGGAACATTGAGTGCGCGGGGCGATACGTCCAACTCTTTCGCGAGCGCAGCAGTCAAATCTGCCTTCGGAGTGCGCGTTCCGGTCTCGTATTGTGCAAGTCGTACATCTGCCGAGCGCTCGGGGAATCCGACCTTGATCCCCAAAAATTTTTGGGTCATGCCCCGCAAAACCCTGAAAAACCTTATTCTTTCGCCTATTGCCATGCTTTCAGCTCCCTTTAAAATTTGTAATAAGTATAGCAGATTTGCTTAGAAATGTCAAGACAAAAATGAAACAAATTTGTATAATATTTTTTCGGTAAAACTCTTGACTTAAACAAAAATGTTTGATATAATAGAAATATGCTAAGCGTAAATGCTTAGATATAAATATATTTAAAGGAGGACTTTTATGTCAGAAAAATCATTCATGCGAGTTGAGGAGGTCGCGCAGGAGTTGGGCGTTTCAAAATCGTTCGCCTACAAAATCGTGCAAAAACTCAACGCGGAACTGCAGGAAAAAGGCTATCTGACCATCTCGGGGCGGGTTAGTCGGCAGTATTTTGAGGAAAAGCTCTGCTACGGCGGGGCCGGAAAGGGGCAGTAAATGGCGGTCTACAAAGAGGAAAAAGGGACGTGGCGAGTGATTTACCGCTACACCGACTGGACAGGCGAGCGGAAGCAGACCCAAAAGCGTGGTTTTGCGACGAAACGCGACGCGCAAGCGTGGGAGCGCGAGCAGCTGAACAAAGCAAATTCCGACCTTGATATGTCGTTCAAGAGCTTTGTCGAGCATTACACCGAGGACATGAAATCGCGGCTGAAAGAGAACACTTGGCACACGAAAGAGCACATCATTCGCACCAAGCTTTTGCCCTATTTCGGTAGATTGAAGATGTGCAAAATCACTCCGCAGCAGATAATCAAATGGCAAAACGAGTTAATCAATTTCAAGGACGAACGGGGTAATCCCTATTCGCCCGTGTATCTGAAAACTGTGCAAAATCAGCTTTCCGCGATTTTCAATCATGCGGTGAGGTACTATAATCTCAAAGAAAATCCGTGCGTGAAAGCGGGGAGCATGGGCAAAAAGAAGAACCGCGAAATGCTATTTTGGACGAAAGAGGAGTATTTAAAATTCGCGGACGTGATTATGGATAAACCGCTGTCATTTTACGCTTTTGAGATGTTGTATTGGTGCGGAATACGCGAGGGCGAACTGTTAGCGTTGACCCCTGCGGACTTCGATTTTGACAGGCTGACGGTGACAATCAGCAAGTCGTATCAGCGGCTGAACGGTCAGGATTTGATCACTACCCCGAAAACCGAAAAGAGCAATCGGACGATTACTATGCCCGAGTTTTTGGCAGACGAGATGCGCGACTACATCACGTCGCTCTACAAAATCGGCGACGGCGACAGGATTTTTCCAATCACGAAAAGCTATCTCCAAAAGGAAATGGAGCGCGGATCTAGAGCGGCAGGAGTGAAGAAAATCCGTATTCACGATTTAAGGCATTCGCACGTCAGCCTGCTAATAGATATGGGCTTTTCCGCGACGGCGATTGCCGACAGGGTGGGTCACGAAAGCATTGATATTACTTACAATTATGCGCATCTTTTCCCGACCAAGCAAGCGGAAATGGCGGCGCGTTTGAACACCGAAAGGAGGGCGTGAGATGTCCGCGAAAAGTTTAGATTTAAAAGGGAGATGGCGTTCGATGACGGTATCGTTCAGAATGTCGCCCGAAGAGGACACGCAGCTTGAAACCTTTGCAAGGCTTTCGGGACTGACAAAACAAGATTATATTATCAGCAAGCTCTTGAACCGTGAGGTTGTTGTGCAAGGTAATCCGCGGGTTTACAAGGCACTGCGGAATGAGCTTGCAAATGTTCTTGATGCACTGCAACATATTGAAAACGGTCAGAACGTAGACGGCGACTTGCTGATTGTAATCAGCCAAATTACCACGATTTTAGGACAAATGAAAGGAGAAATTTAATGACAGAAACAAAAATAACCGCCCCGACATCGTCTGCGGCAACAGACGCGGGGCAGTCAAACAAGTACAGTGACATTTTATCAGATTTCGGCGGCGATGTCAAGACTTTTTACGACCCTTTTGACGATTTCGACCCGAACTATCTCAAAACCATGTCCATGCCGGAGCTTTATGACCGAGTTTTTGCAGTCAACCCGCCGATTATCGACGGTCTGCTTTATTCGGGCGTATACCTCTTTGTCGGCGCGCCAAAGGTCGGCAAGAGCTTTCTGATGGCTCAACTCGCCTACCACGTCAGCACCGGCACGCCGATGTGGAATTTTGAAGTCAAGCCTGCGACGGTGCTTTATCTCGCGCTTGAAGATGATTACGCGAGGTTGCAGTCGCGCTTTTACCGAATGTTCGGCACTGACAGCGCGGATAACCTGCACTTCTCGACGGTAGCAAACAGCGTAAACGGCGGGCTGGAAAACCAGCTCCGAGGGTTCATCGAGGCGCATAAGGATACCAAGTTAATTATTATTGATACGCTCCAAAAAGTCCGCGAGGAGAACAAGGAAACGTACAGCTATGCCAATGATTACCAAATTATAGCAAGGCTCAAAGCCTTTGCGAGCGCGTATGGAATCTGCCTAATGCTCGTTCATCATACCAGAAAACAGCAGGCTGACGACAAGTTCGACATGATTTCGGGGACGAACGGCTTGCTCGGAGCTGCCGACGGCGCGTTTGTTCTGCACAAAGAGAAGCGGACGGCGAACAGTGCGATTCTCGAAATCTCGGGGCGTGACCAGCAAGACCAAAAGCTCTACCTGACCCGCAATCAGGAGAAATTGACGTGGGAGCTTGACCGCGCCGAGACGGATTTGTGGAAAGAACCGTCGGAGCCGCTGCTGGAAATCATCTCGAAAAAAATCACGCCCGACTGCCCGACTTGGCAAGGCACACCGACCGAGCTTGTGGAGTTTTTGGGCATAGATATTCAGCCGAACGCGCTAAGCATGAAGTTGAACGTGAATGCGGGACGGCTGCTGCAAGAGTACAAAATTTCGTACTCGTCGCGACGAACGCATAAAAGTAAGCTGATTTCGCTTGAGCTGAAATAGCGCGTCGGTGCGTCGATGGTTTTGGGAACGCGGGTGTGTCGGCTTCATCGACGCACCGACGCAGCGACGCGGGGAGTGCAGAAGGAAAGTCTGGTCTCGCCTGTCGGCTCGGTCGGTGCTTTTGCCTACGGCAAAGGTCGCCACCGGCGACCCGCACCCCCGGAGGGCGCAAGGGCGCTTTTGGCTTGCCGAAAGTGCTTTTGCGTTACTTTCGCAGAAAGTAACAAAGGCAAAGCTACTGAAAGGAGGATTTTTATTAAGAGGACGATTAGTGCGATGGTGGGTAAGGGTTCTGTCAACCATAACAGCCGAAAGTTTAAGGCTGCGAATGTTGACGGTGAGCGCACCGACCGAAATATTGATTATTGTAATGAGGACATCAAGGCTGTCTATCATGAATTATTTGATAGTGCGTTAGAGCGGTACAACGCTAAACAAACCCGCGACGACCGTCGGATTGAAGATTATTATGAGAAAATCAGGTCGGGTAAGCAAGAGAAACTGTTCCATGAATTGATTTTGCAGATTGGTGATAAAGACAACATGGGCGCTGTGACCGAAAACGGCGAGCTTGCCAAACAGGTTTTGGACGAGTATTTTCAGCATTTCCAAGAGCGCAACCCGAGCCTGCGGGTGTTCTCGGCTCACTTGCACATGGACGAGGCAACCCCGCATTTGCATATTGACTTCGTGCCGTTTACGACAGGGAGCAAGCGGGGATTGGATACCCGCGTTTCGCTAAAACAGGCACTTGCCACGCTCGGCTTTAAAGGCGGCACAAGGGGCATGACGGAATGGAATCAGTGGGTACAGGCAGAGAAACAGGCTCTCGCGGAAGTTATGCTGAATCACGGAATTGAGTGGGAGCAAAAGGGGACGCACGAAAAGCATTTGTCGGTTCTGGATTTTGAAAAGAAGCAAAGAGCAGGGGAAATTGAGCAGCTTAACGCCGAAATTGAATCCGCAAAAACGGATTTGAAGGCAGTGGAGAAGCAGTTGAATCAGACCGTCCCCAAGCTGAAAAACGCAGAGAAGTTGGCGCAGGATTTTCCCGACGATGTAGATAAACTGCTGCCCGAAGCAGGAACGCTCGAATCCGCGAAAGCGTACCGCGAGAAAAAGGCTAAACCTGTGCTTGACAAGGCGGTCAGGCTCATCAAGTCGCTGCATCACTCGCTGATGGATTTGCGGGGCGAGAATCGCGAATTACACGCCAAATTCGACCGAAAAGAGAACAGTTATGCGAGAGTGTCGGAGCATAATAAAAAGCTGCTGAAAGAGAACGTAGAGCTGCGGGAGGGCAGTCGCAAATATCGGAAAATTTGTCAGGCGATAGGGGAGGACAGGGCTGCGGAGATACTTCGGGCGGGGAAAAACGAGCTTATACGCTGATTGGCGGCGGGGATTCCCGCCGTCTTTTTGCATGCGGCGATATGTTGACTTTTACGTCGGATTGTGATATAGTATATAAAGCCTAACTATTAAAAGTCAATACCAAAAACAAAAAATTTTTACGGTAATCAATGTATAAAAAAGGGCACGAC
>CANQXE010000035.1 GCA_947627725.1 uncultured Clostridia bacterium
CTCAGGGAGTACAATAGGGCGGCAGAAAAATTCAGAGAGGCAGTACCAATCCAAGAGAAACTTACGGGGGCTGGCAGTATTGATGTTGCGAGAACTTATGTTATGCTGGGCCTCTCTGAGTCATATTCTGCAGAACTAAATAATAACGCTGTTACTGATTTAATCAGTGCATTGAAAATTTTTGAAGTGCTGGGCGATCCGCTGTATATTGCTTGGTGCAATCATTATCTGTCGGTTATGTTCTTTGAACGTGGGTACAATCACTTGAATCTCGCGTTTGAATATTCTTTGAAATGCAAAAAGGCTGCAGATGCCTATTATCCGGAGCAAATTCGGTTTGGTGAAGCCAAATGGCACAATACTTTACTACGCGCTCCTCAAAAGTGTCATGATCCAGAAAAAATATATAAAGCAATCCAATATCACGACTTGTTATCTGAGAATGGCAACCTGCTGGGAAAAATCCATATGAGAAGTAATCGTCCGGACAATGCGCTTTTTTGTTTTAATACCTCGCTCCAGACTTGCTACGATTGGAACATTCTTCGCCACGAATTAGTCAGATGTTTCAAAAGTGGGCATAGGTCTGACGATGAAAGGATCGAAAAATATGTGTCGCAGATTGTTCCATCGGACAGTAACCAAAACTGTATTATGGTTGCTATTTACGACTATAGCGATACAAAAGTTAGCGATAAAGTAAAATATGTTCTTCCAGTGTATAATTCCTCTATCTCGGCCACTTTATTGTCAAATCGGGCCATGAGCGAATTCGCCCTGCATCGTTATGATGATGCAATTGCAGACTGTAAGTTGGCGTTACAGATTTGGGGTAAATTCTCATACTCAAAGATGGAGAATGTTTCATATGCGTATATGTACCTCGCCTTGGCGCTCATAGGAAAGCATACTGACGACAACGGTGCGGTCACAGCATTTTCGACGGAAGAGCAGAAAGAGATTATCCATTATTTAGATTGTGCCGTGAGTTGTGACATTGAGATGTATGGGAAGCGACATCCGAGAACAGCTTATTCTTTAGAGACGAGAGCAAATACACATTTCATTTTTGAGAATTTGAATAAGGCTGCCAAGGACTATATCTTAGCCTACCGTATTTACGATGACCACGAGGATGATGTTGCTGCACAAAACATTAAGAAAAATCTCAGGCAGCTTTATGGTATAGAACATAGCGACAAAGACGGCTTTAACAAGTGGATGGAAAATTTGTTGTAAATACCGGATGAAACGGTGGATATCTAAATTGCGATAAAACCCATTTGAAATTATCATACATGTGGTATAATAAAAGGGCAACACTTAGTAAAATATTTAACCCAGTCAATCTTCGTAAGTAGAAATGGCATCGCAAGGAACTTGGATGCCTATGAAGATTGAATTTATAGGTTTTACTAAGTGTTGCACCCTTGCGGTGCCATTTTTATTATAGGGGGCGCATAGATCGAGTGCGATAAGAGAAAAGAATGGTCTGCTGAAATCAATTAATTCCAAGATAGGTAGGTCACATGGAAGAAACCCCAAACTGTGTAATAAAGTGTAATAAGCGCTATTTCGGTGCCATCGGCTCAATACTTCTCCCGTTGGCACCGAAGTGGCGCTTATTTAGTCTGATGGTTGGTGGAGCGCTTGCCGCACTGATTGTGCCATCGCTTATTCCCATCGTCGTTTCCGCAGCGTCAATTACGCTGTCGGTTTCTCCTACACTCTCAGTAAATGTCACGCCAACGGTAATAGGCGCTTTTGCCACATCTAGCAACGGAACTATATCGGTAGAGAGCGATGCCCCTTTTGGTTATGAACTAGGGATAAAGTCTGGCGGCAGCAATGCGCTTACCAGTGGCGCTAATACAATTCCGTCAATCACAGAAAATGTCGATGAATCTACCTTTAAGTCAGATCCTAAGTATAACAATACTTGGGGATTTAAGCCAAGCAAATGGAATGGGAGTAATAATGATAAATTCCTTCCGGGTCCCACAGCCACTGAACCTACTGTCATAGATACTACTAATATCAAGCCAACCGGCGTTACCAGTTATACGATTACGCTGGGGACGAAAATAGATGTTACTCAGCCTGCCGGAGTGTATGCACAGCAGTTTATCGTGACCGCTACAGCAAATGCTGTTAGCTATGCCATTACATATAATGATAATGGCGGCTCTGGTGGGCCAGGAGAGGAAACTGGGGAAAGCGTAGACCAGACGATCACTCTATCCAGTAAAATGCCCACGAGAGAGGGGTATGAGTTCAAGGGCTGGTGTAGCGCAAATACCAGTGACGGGACTTGCGGCGGCACGACATATCTACCAGAAGGGAGCTACACGCTGGGGAATGCTGCCAACGCAGCAACACTTTATGCGATATGGTTAAGCATTGGCCCTATGGATCTTGGCGACCTTGGTAATATGCAATCCTTCAAATGTTCTCAAATTACTAGGATCGAAGATTACGGTACGGTCACTGACACTAGGGATAATAGTCAATATACCGTAGCTAAGCTCAAAGATGGAAAATGCTGGATAACTCAAAATCTGCGAATTGGCAGTAATACTGGGCCGACCACATTAACATCTAATGATACTGACTTGGACAGTGGTACTTTTACATTGCCAAAAGGAGATAATGCAGTGTATGATTCTTTAAATAATCCCCAAGGGTGGCACTATCATCGGTTTAACACAAAGAATATTTATGTAGACCCACTCTATGGCGGTTACTATACTTGGTATGCTGCCACAGCCGGCGAAGGAGTTCTCGACAAAACTGGCAAAATGTCAAACTCCATTTGCCCGAAGAACTGGAGATTGCCTACTGATGCAGAATTTGGTGTCCTCATTGACAGTTATAGCGCTATGCAACTAGGTAACACTCCGGGTAATTTTACTTTAAGTGGTTATTGCGACGAGGATGGTTGCCCAAGGCTCTTGGGCGAAGAGGCCCGCTGGTGGTCAGCCGAGGCGGATTACGGACAACACGCCAGTGGCCTAATCTCGGTCTATGAAGGTACCGAATTCTTCGTCGACTACGGAGATGGTTGGGCCACCTACAGAGGTTACGGCTGTTCAATACGCTGCGTGTCACGTCAGTAGCTCCTTGTTCCTACCCTAGACCATAGATATGTGAAAAATATATGGCCATAAAACCCATTGCATTTGTAACTATTCAGCGAAAATGCGAAATATTTATCCACGACTATGATACAATATAATCATGGATGAATCTAAGCATAGACAAAAATCACACAACAGGCGGTTCTACGAGCGCAGGACCGCCATTTTTTTAAATACTTTGATCGCGTTGAGGAAAAACCGCTGTTGTGTTACGGTTAGTCAGATAGCAAAAGCTACCGGGTTCCCACGCCAAGT
This sequence comes from uncultured Clostridia bacterium, assembly GCA_947627725.1. Taxonomy (GTDB): domain Bacteria; phylum Bacillota; class Clostridia; order Oscillospirales; family Acutalibacteraceae; genus Eubacterium_R. The sequence goes on from CANQXE010000035.1 coordinate 3,393, forward strand.
GTTTTTTTCGATACTTCAAAAACATCAATCAGGTGCTTTCTGACTGTGAGAGCTGGCTACATCAGGAGTATGAGCGGTATTTAGACGGTGTTTCACTTGATGGCACTAATGCAGATATCAATCAGCGCCTTTTTATGGCCAGCTTTATTTTTATGACGCAGTATAGTGAGATATTTTATCAGATATGCTCCAATATGGCTGTTCAAGATATACTGTATCGGATGCTGAAAGTCTTATACCCAAAACTGAGGTTGACCTGGCTGCCCGCAGGAGCGCCAACCCCCGCTATTGACAGCGAGCGCGTAGATCTTTATCTCCGGCTCCTGACCGGTGTGATTTGTCAATGGGGTAAGGGAACAAACTGCGATATCGGCAAGGCCGAGCCATATATCCGCAAGATGATTAAGATCACCGAAGATGTTACAGGGCGGAATATATTTTGAAACGATTCTTCTGCCCTGCCGTGATTGATTAGGTCGTGCGTGTATTAGTATCGCGGGGTAGTTCGCAGGTTGTTACCTCAGTCAGCGTACCGCTGTTGCCGCCCTTGACCATGCGGTGTGCCCATTGTCAAGCTCCCATTATAATGGACACATAGTCCATTTCGAACCTTATGCTCAAATGTTAGTTAGTACCGCTTATGATAGGCGGATTTCGGCTTAGATGATATAATAGTATTAATTACCAAAGGAATAAAACATGCCAGTAGGAACACCCACGGACCCAGCACTTAAGGCGGAAATCTTGGACAAGGTTAAGAACCATGGTTTGCCGGTCTCACAAGCCTCTAAACAGTATGGTATTAGAGCTAACGTTATCTATGCTTGGATGAGCCATGAATCTGGTAATAGTAGCGCCAGCCTCATGGTTGAACTCAGCCGCACCAAACGCGAGCTAGATAATGCATACCGGATTATCAGGGAGCTTGACACCAGCGATCCAGCAAGCTACAAAAAGTAGGATGCGGCGAAAACCACATCCTACTTTAAACTGTACCCCGTTTTCCGGACTCGGCCCTTGGTGCACTGTACCCCATTTTTGGTGTTTATCACATTCTGCGGTATGATTTTGCATAGAATCTTCGTTGCATTTTTTGCATATGTGTTATAATGGGAATGTGATAATCGATCATTAAATACATAAAAGTTATGAACTCTCGGTTATCACATATTCGCAGACCATTTTGCCGTAATGGGGGTGACGGGCAGAGCAAATTCGTATATAAAAACAAAATGATGGTCTGCGCCAAGCAATATAATCCAAGAGAGGTAGGCCATACATGGAAGAAACATCGAACAATTCAACAAGTAAAAATAAGCGCTATTTCAGTGCCAGTGGCTCAATACTTCTCCCATTGGCACTGAAATGGCGCTTATGCTTGCCAACAATTTGTGGGACATTTGTTGCACTAATTCTCTCTGGTTTCGCTGGTAACTCTGTCTCCGCTGCCGAGCTCACGGTGAGCGTACCGGGCACACCACTGTCGGTACAAGTATCGCCAGACGGTAAGGGGGCAACATCCGCTGCCGCCACGCTAAGCGTGTCTGGTACCGCGCCCTGGGGCTACACACTTACGGTAAGTGGCAGCGATAAACTCACAAATGGTTCCAATTCGCTATCATCCATTAGCCAGGAATTAGCAGATGTGAGTAGTTTCGGCACAAATACTTGGGGCTACAAATTTACCGGCGGTACCATAGATGGCACTAAATTCCGTGCTGGGACTAGTGCTACCACTACGCTAGACAACCATACCACTGCCCCCTCTACTGCGGTAAACTACTCGGTAACGCTCGGCGCGAAAGTGGATGGCACCCAGCCCGCTGGCAGTTACTCTGGCACCTTTACTTTCACAGCTACGGCTAAGACAACGAGCTATTCTATTACCTATAATCTAAATGATGGTGCCGGCGGTCCCTCGCCTAACCCCCAAACCGGTAACACTACTGATGCTACAATCAACTTAAGTAGTGCGGCACCTACTAGAGCTAACTATACCTTCGGCAATTGGTGTACTAAAGATGTCGACGTAAACGCCAGTTGCTCTGGGACTACTTATGCGCCTAGCGCCAGTGTAGCCGCAAATCTTAATACTACCCTCTACGCCATGTGGAGCACGCATTATTACACGATTACCTATAACTGTAACGGTGGCACTACTACGACTTGTCCAAGCAACGTTGCGCAAACCCCTACCACGGCTAACTCAGTGGCCATTAGCTCACAAAGCCCTACCAAGGCCGGCTATAACTTCAAAGGCTGGTGTAGCGTAGCGACGACTTCTGCTACCTGCCCTACTGGTGGGACGACTTACCAACCTAGTGGCACTTTCGCCACTACAGGCAGCAGCCAATCACTGACACTGTGGGCGATGTGGGAATCTGCCCAACCTACTACGATGCAGAATTTTGGGTCGTATTGTAGCTCAATGACTGAAGGGCAAACCATAAAATTAACTGATTCACGCGATAACAATTCCTATACAGTAGCTAAATTGAAAGACGGCAAATGCTGGATGATAGACAACCTAAAGCTCGGCTCTGGGCTAAGTACCGGCTCAACAAAAGTGCTCACAAGTGCCGATTCCGATGTGCCGACAAGCGGCTTTACCTTAAAGATGACAGCAGAAAACTTTAATAAGAGCGGCAATGGTGATTATGATGCCGACGCAGCTTACATCGATGCCACATACGGCGGTTACTACAGCTGGCACACTGCTACGGCTGGCACTGGCACAGCTTCTATGAGCAGCGGTAATGCTACCAACTCCATCTGTCCTAAAGGTTGGCGTTTGCCTACTGGTGGTTCAAGCGGCGAATTCCAAGCCCTCGCAACAGCATATGGCGGTACAGGTTCAGCTGGTGCCCAAGCGTTACAGGCTAAACCAGTTCCTGGGTTTACACTAGGTGGTTTTATCTGGAATGATGGGGGCGGCTTCACCACCAAGGGCAGCTACGGCCTCTACTGGTCCTCTACTGCGTACAATGCTAGCTACGCCTACTACTTGTACTTCCTTAGTTCCTATGTGAATCCGGCCAACTACAGCAACAAGTACTACGGCGGCTCTGTACGTTGCGTATCTCGTCAGTAAGGCTTGGCCGCCGTTCTCCCTTCTTAGAGCCTCGGGGCTCAGCCTGTAGCGGACGAGCAGTGCAAACTGGAACAAAGTAATTTAAGGTATAGTAAAGCAAAATCGGAGAAAATAACGTGACCACTAAAACAAAGATCACTGAAACCACAAGCTCGGAAACGGCAGATGTCCGTCCCTCAACGCGGATCGCTCGGAATGCAGGTAGCGCCGCTGGAGCTAAGCAAAGGGCAACCTACATCCGAGTGAAATCATTTGCTTTGGAACGTGAGGAAAAAAATTTTTCTAAGTTGTTTATCATCCACGAAAAGGAAAACTGGTGGAAGATGATTGGTCATTCGGCAATTCTGTTTCATTATGAAGTGTCCAAATGGATTGGTATGAAGTCAAAATTACAGCCAGATACAGATTATGATGCCAAATCTGAAGATGGTGTGGTGAACATACGGGATGTATATCTGCTTGATAGTAAGCTCACAGGAGTAAAAGTAAACTTACTGGAAGCAACGCCCGATTACCGTATTTATAATATCGGCAAGAAATATACGTTGGCAGATATTGCTGCATTGCGAAAAACTACTGAGTTGGAATGGGCGAAGATTAATAAAATTATCCTGCCACGAGAAATTTTCCCGTCGCTCTTTGTGAGTCTTAAAGAGTTGTTGCGCAAAATGTATTTTTCGACTCGGCAATTGGAGACTTATGCAAGAACAGCATTAGGAGAAGAAATGCTTCGTAGGGTAGCAGCTCTGATGCGAGAGTATAGTCTACTGGCATGCCGAACTGGCCTATCGACGACGAATTTCCTGGATGAAACCGAAAACACGATGCAGTGGATTGCAGCTCAGATGGCCGTTGTTGCAGAATTGCAATTGTTGCCCGCGGAGAGGATCTATCAACTGCTCCGAGCAATAGAAACGGTGAGACGGGATGTAGAGAAATGTCGCCCCAAAAAGATTTAGGCGAATGGTTGCTACACGAACTTTATTTTGCGTATTTGGAGGCGCGAAAGCACAAACGACGCACCGAAGATGAGCATAAATTTGAGCTGAATGCGATGGAGAACCTGATGATTCTGCGCGATGATATCATGAATCATCGTTATAAGCCAAGTCGGGGCGTGGCGTTTATTATTCATGACCCTGTGATTCGGGAAATATTTGCAGCACCATTCCGTGATCGGGTGGTGCATCATTTTTTATATAACCAAATAGCGCCGTGGTGGGACAAAAGATTTATATACGACTCATATTCATGCCGGGAGGGTAAGGGTACGTTATTAGGTATTCAGCGCTTACAGCACCATATGCGACAGGTGTCTCATATGGGCGCAACTGAAGCTTATGTGGTAAAGCTAGATATACAAGGCTATTTTATGAGTTTGCCACGGCGTAGAGTATATGACCGGGTGTGCTGGGGAATTGACCGCGAGTATGGACCAGAGCAGCAGTGGCTGGCAGATTTGGTTCGATATCTTTGGCACGAGGTGATTTTTGATGATCCAATTAAGGGGGTTAAGATCCGTGGCTCGGTTCACGACTGGGATGTGTTGCCAGACAACAAGAGCCTGTTTTGCCAACCGCCAGGACGAGGGATTGTGATTGGGAATCTGTCGTCCCAACTGATATCAAATATTTATCTAGACCAATTGGATCGCTTCGTAAAATTTGAGCTAGGCTATAAACATTATGGTAGGTATGTAGACGATTTTTATATTATCGTAACAAAGAAAGAACTCCCGCAAGCGTTGGCAGATGTTACGCGGATTAGCGATTTCCTTCATAATATAGAATTAACACTGCACCCCAAGAAACGCTATATCCAAGAAGTACATCGCGGCGTTCCATTTCTCGGCGTTGTGGTGTACCCAAATGCAATTATCCCCGGCAAACGATTTAAGGATCATTTTTATCGAGCGACGATACGATACAGTATGGGGATTTGTGACGATGAGACCATTATCTCATATCTCGGCTACTTAAAAAATATTGATGGCAAGAAACTGGGTGCCAAAACATTTGAAAATGTAGGCTTTGAATACCGATACTGATTTTGAGGGGGAAGGGGCTCTAAGAAGGGAGAACGGCGGCCAAGCCTTACTGACGAGATACGCAACGTACAGAGTTGCCGTTGTACTTGTTGTTGTTGTTGGCCGGATTCACATTGGAACTATTGAAGTTCAAGTTGTAGGCGTTGTTAGCATTGTTCGCAGTAGAGGACCAGTAGTTGCCGTTGCTGCCCTTGTTGTTGAAGCCGTCCCCATAAGGTGGGGCGCCTCGCGGCCAAGAACAATTTGCCAGTGTTCTCGAATTGAACCGGTATGTGAAAAGCATCTTTGTATCATAAGATTTCCTTAGAAAACTTATATTTGACGGTTTTTGCCTACCATTTAGAATGTGGCTTAAGTAGCGTAGGGTTGAACTACGATGCTAGCCTGACTAGATAGCAGGGTGCTTTTGAGCCTCTTGATGTCCCCGAGAGGATTAGGCAACTTCCCTCTGGGTGGACCCCCTATAATATTATATATCAATTTGATGCACGTGGGTAGCATTGCACGGCACCTCAGAACAGTTCCATTTCCAGATACGCCCTATCCAAATCATCCTGCGCCACGCCGAGGTAGCGCCTGGTTACCTCATAGCTACTGTGGTTAAACACATCACAAATAACAACCGGGGATATCGCCTGGCTGGTCCAGGCATGGTATCCCCAGGTTTTTCTGAGACTGTGACAGGAGATCACGCCGTCTATCCCCACTGCCGTGGCTGCATCGTGGATGATCCTCCATGCCTGCACTCTGCTGATTGGTACTCCTTGGCGGTTACTAAAAATGTACTCGGAATCCCGGCTGGGGAAATATATTTCCAGTGCCTCGATCACTTGGCTATTCAAAGCTACGTTTTTAGATTTGCCGGTCTTTTGCTCACGGATAAATAAATGCGCACGGAATTTGTCGTGCGCAAAATCATAGACATCTGTCCATCGGAGTTTCAAAAGGTCGCTGATCCGCAGGGCCGTATATACGCCCATAATCAGCATCGTGTGGTTGCGGAGCTGTCCCTGCTCCAGAAAGTAGTCGGCCATGGCCCGCAGTTGTTCTTTGTCTCTGATTGGTTCGGTTGTCGCCATAATATTGTACCCCCTTGTCTTAGTGTACCCAAATTGTACCGCACTAAGACGAGGGGGCATTACTTTCTCGTTAATCCGTTACCTATAATAACACAAAATCCCCGCCCTTTCAAGAGATGCAGACAATATTCGCCCCCACCAAACGCGTTTTCTCGACAGCATTCTGGTTAATCGGCTGCTTACATGGTGTAAAAGTAGCGTAACCTCTGCCCCTGGTGTAACATTTTAACGAAAATGTTACATCGGGAGCGGAACCGTTCTGTAACTAACTTCTCGCGGCTTGATGGTTACATTGCAAAGGTGGGAATTTACTATCTTGTAAACATCAGGGCCGCGATTTTTATATCCCCGCATAGGATTAGGGGGCGATCTGTATTAGAAACTGAAAAAAATGCAAAAGCCATTAAACCGGATTCTAACGGCAAGCGTCTATGTAATGAAAGGGCCGTATAAGGGGTTCGGAAATTGATGAAAGTCAAGGAGGTTGAACATATGTTTTGCACGAAGTGCGGAGCGAAGATTTCGGACGATGCTCAGTTCTGCCCAATATGTGGAACACCAGTAAGAATCACATCTATGAACCAATCTGTCGAAGCAGATGACATGGCAATCACAGAAGATACAAATCAAAACAAGGTTAAAAACAAATCACCCATGGCCGTCCGGACATTCAGTGCGCCAGTTATGCTCACAACTACCATTTTGTCGGGAATAGGCTGTGTTTTCTCTATTGCCACATTGATTGCATACCTGCAATCTATGCGACCAGAAGTGATGGCAATAGCGTATATCTGCGTTGTTGCAGGCATAGCATTTGTGTCCTTAGTATGCTGTCTTATGCTAAAGAAAAAACCGATATTCACAGTTGTACCGGTGTGCTTGCTTGCAGGAATAGATTTTCTGTTTTTCAAGGACGGCATTTACCACATCCAACGCCCGGTTCATTTGTTTATTTTCGAGTATTGCAACAGCAATATTGGCGAATCGATAAGCGTAGCCGTTGGGATCGTGATGCCAATTGCCGCCGTTCTATATCTAATCTCCATTTTTACAAAAGGGTATGCACATAAAATATTTTCCGGTATTGCCGCAGTTCTGTTTTGCCTGTCCCTTGGTTTGTTCATTCCCCTTTTGGTAAAGATGCCCTCATATTGGAGTGAATTCATTCCTGTGCAAGAGGGGTACGCAACACCCGATCTGAACACATTTTCGGCTTGGTTGGCAATTGGTATACGTCTGGTTAGTTATCTTTGCTTTGCTGTTATTTCGGCTGGCAGCATCTTGTGCAGTGATGAAGTATTCCAGTTCAGCCTTAAGCCTCGACAGAAAAAGAAACCCAGGGCAATGAACTATGAAAATCTGAATGTCAATGTGACACAGCCAGTTGGCGATAGTTCAGGATATACCGCTTCAGCTCCGGGGGATGCCCGTTCTGGCGGATACGCAGTGCTATGCTTTCTGTTCCCAATGATCGGGCTGATCCTGTATCTAGTTTGGAAGGATCAATACCCGCTCCGGGCAAAGTCCTGTGGAAAAGGCGCGTTGATTGGTGCTATCGGGTGGCCTATATTGGGTGCTCTCTTCTATCTTATTGTGTATTTTGTCATTTTGAATTTGCTTTTGTAATTAGAGCCAAGTGTAAATAAACCAGGAGGTTTCGATCATGAAAAAGAAATTTACCGAGGTACTGGCAGTTGTACTGGCAATGGCAACGATACTGAGTGGTTGCGGAGGAGGTGGCGCTTCAAATGG
>CANQXE010000036.1 GCA_947627725.1 uncultured Clostridia bacterium
GAGCCCGCGGCTGAGGTGACCAACCAGGTCATCCTGGGCAGCACCACCGACCTGAGCGGTGACTTCCGCTATCCCGGCTGGGGCGGCAGCTCCGCCGGCGCGGCAGACATCGACATCAACAACCTGACCGTTGGCTACTCCACCATGGAGACCAACCAGGGCGGCGCCTATGTCTGGAACGAGACCGCTGTTCAGGAGCACACCGAGACCGAGAATGATGACGGCACCTACACCATCCACATTCAGATCAAGGAAGGCCTGACCTTCTCCGACGGCACCCCCATCACCGCCCAGAACTATCTGGCCCCCACTCTGGCTATGGCCAGCCCCGTGGCCATTGGCGCCGGACTGCCCGGCACCGCCGGCCAGTCCCTGGTAGGCTATGACGCGTTCCACGCCTACACCGGCCCCGACGCCGCTGCTGAGACCGAGGAGCCCGCTGAGGCTGAGGAGCCCGCCGAGGCTGAGGAGCCCGCCGAGGCCGAGGAGCCCGCTGAGGGCGAAGAGGCCGCCGAGGGCGAAGAGCCTGCTGAAGAGGCCGCTCCCGCCGCCGAGGTCAGCAAGGTCTTCTCCGGCATCCGTATGCTGGACGACTACACCTTCGAACTGACCGTCAGCCCCGACTACTATCCGTACTATTTCGCTTACACCTACGGCGCTATCAGCCCCTATCCCATGGGCCTGATGACCGGCTCTGACGTCACCGTCATGGACGACGGCGAGGGCTGCTACCTGTCCGACAACTTCTATGAGAAGAACGGCGAGGACTATGTGAAGGCCGCTGAGATCGAGGCCAACCGCTACGATATCACCACCTATCCGTACTCCGGCGCTTACGTCATCTCCGAGTGGGACGAGGGCACCAAGCAGGCGACCCTGACCCTGAACCCCGAGTACCAGGGCAACTTCGAGGGCCAGAAGCCTTCCATCGAGACCATCATCTACGTGAAGATCGTTGAGGAGACCCAGCTCGACCAGCTGAAGAGCGGCGCTGTGGACGTGCTCAGCGACATCACCGGCGGCGAGCTGACCAAGTCCGCGCTGGAAGTCGTGGACGGCGAGAACTTTGCCGAGACCCACTATCAGCGCGCCGGCTACGGCAAGATCCAGTTCGACTGCGACTTCGGACCCACCATGTTCCCCGAGGTCCGTCAGGCCATCGCTTATCTGCTTGACCGCGCTGCCTTCTGCCAGGCTTTCACCGGCGGCTACGGCGTGGTGGTGGACGGCCCCTACAGCCCTGACTTCGATATGTGGCAGGCTGTCCGGGACGACATCGAGCTGATCGACTACTCCTATTCTCCCGCCAACGCCGTGAAGGTGCTGGAGGATGGCGGCTGGATCTACAACTCCAAGGGCGAGCCCTTTGAGGCTGGCGCCGAGGGCGTGGACGCTGTCCGCTACAAGAAGCTGACCGAGGAAGAGGCCAACGCTCTGGACATCTACGGCAATGACGCCGGCAACAAGGAGTATGCCTCCGTGGCCAACACCGACGGCGTGGAGTACAAGACCGTGGAGATCAACGGCGAGTACTATATGCCTCTGGCCATCAACTGGTTCGGCTCTCAGCCCAACACCGTCACCGACCTGCTGAGCACCACCATGGCCAACAGCTCCGACCTGGCTGAGACCGGCATGGTGATCCGTTCCACCACCGGCGACTTCACCACCCTGACCGGTAACATCTACCGCGACGCCAGCATGGGCTATCTGGGCACGCCGACCTATGGCATGTACAACCTGGCCACCGGCTGGAACAGCGCCGTTTACGATTATGCCTACAACTGGATGGACGACGTTGCCTACGCCGACTATTCTGTCAACAAGCTGGTCGACCCGTACGACAAGGACTTCCCCTATGACCTGAGCGCTGAGAAGCTGTCCCTGGAGGACGCCATGGCGGCTTCCGACGGCAAGCTGGGCATGGATTACCTGTCCTTCGGCATGGTGTACAACGCCCAGACCGAGGACGAGTACAACGCTTGGTGGGAAGCCTACATCGAGCGCTGGAACCAGCTCATGCCGGACATCCCCCTGTACTCCAACTACTACTACGACGTGTACAACGCCAAGATCGAGAACTTCAATCCCAGCCCGTTCTTTGGCGCTGCCAGCGCGATCGTTTACGCCAACGTCAAGGGTTTCTGAGTCTTTGCAGTTGACGAAACCATAAAAGGCTAATTATCTGAGGATGAGGCAGCCGAATATCGGCTGCCTCATTTTCTTTCAGAACCAGACACGGATCTTTTCGGCGGATCCGAAATAAAGGAGAAAGGGAGGTTGGCTATGGGCAGATATGTACTCAGACGATGCGGGTATATGCTTTTGGTCATGATCATTCTTTCCCTGCTGATGTTCCTGGTGTACACCATGATCCCCTATGACCGGGCCGTAACGGAGGCGGAGAGCTTCAAGACGGCCTATAAGGGCAACCCCAACGCCGCACAGCTATACGCGGACAAACTGGCGGATCTGCGCCGGCAGCTGGGCACGGACCAGCCGGTCTTGAAACGGTATCTGGGCTGGCTTGGGCTGGGGCCCATCAACGGCAAGTACAACGGGATATTCCAGGGAAATTTCGGCTACAGCTATACATATGACCGACCGGTCATCGATGTGTTGAAAACGCCGATGATGAACACGGTGTTCATCAACGTGTTTGCCACGATCCTGGGCCTGGGGATCACCATCCCCCTGGGCATCTTCTGCGCCGTGCACCGGGGCAGCAAGCGGGACACGGGCATCCAGATCGCCACCATCGTGGGCTACAGCATCCCCAGCTTCATCACCGCTATCATCTTCATTTGGCTGTTCGCTATCATGCTGGGTTGGTTCCCCGTGTCCGGCATGAAAACGCCTGGGTCAAACTATACCGGTTTAGCGGAGCTGAAGGACAGGCTGTATTACATGAGCCTGCCCCTGATCGTGATGACGTTCTCCTCTCTGGGCGGCATGACCCGTTACGTCCGCGCCGCCATGACGGAGGCTTTGAGCATGGATTGCATCCGCACGGCCCGGGCCAAGGGCCTGCGGGAGAAAGTCGTGGTCTACTCCCACGCCTTCCGCAATGCGCTCATCCCCATCATCACCCTGGTCATCGGATGGTTTTTGGGCATCTTTTCCGGCTCTGTCGTGCTGGAGAACATCTTCGGCCTCAACGGAGTGGGAAGGCTGTATATCAACGCGCTCAACGACAAAGACTTTGAAGTCGTGCTGCTTCTGCAGATGTTCTATGTGATCATCGGCCTCATCGGGAACCTGGTGACCGATATCGCCTATGGCATCGCGGATCCGCGCGTCCGGGTCAACAAGTGAGGGAGGAGAAGGACATGAGTAAGAATGGAAATTCCTCCCAAGCCGTGAAAAAGCGCGGCTGGCTGGGCCGGATGTTCTTCGGCGCCAGCAAGAGCGTGCGGGACGAGCGCTATGACAGTCCCGGAAAGCTGGCCTTCAAGCGGTTCTTCCAGACCCCCGTGGCCGTGGTGGCCGTGGTGGTGCTGGTCGCGATGTTCGGATTCGTGTTCATCGGCTCGGCCATCGAACCGGTGGATCTGACCGAGGCCGGCGCGGAGATGCTGCACAGCAACGTGGCCCCCACCCAGAGCTTCATGAAGATCCCCGCCGACATGAAGGACGGCGCCGTGGACATTTCCTCCCAGGGCACGTTCACCATCGGTGTTTCCACGGACGGGAACGTGTATATGTGGGGCTTCAACCCCAACTCCGCCACCAACGACAAGATCAACGTGCTGAATGTGCCGGAGGAAGTGAAAAACAGCAAAATCGTTCACGTGGCGGCCGGCGCCGACCACTGCGTGGCCATCAGCGAGGACGGCCATGTGTACTGCTGGGGCGCCTATGACGTGGGCCAGTATGGCCTGGACGGGTCGATGATCGCGGCCGCCAGAAAGCAGCCCGATGAACTGATCAACGGCACCATCGACGCCAGCCAGGTGCAGCAGCTCACCTGCGGCAACCAGGTGACGGCCATCCTGATGAAGGACGGCACGATCTACGCCTGGGGCAACGACGGTCTGAGCGCCACCAACCTTTCCTCCGTTATCAAGTATAACAACAACGAGGCCCGGCTGGTGAAGGTGGCCTTCACCACCGACGGCATCTATGGCATCGACGAAAACGGCGTCTTTGTGCCCGGCAAGTCCACCAAATTCAACGCGGTGACAGTCACCGACGAGAGAGGCGCGGTCACCACGACCTCGCTGGAGGAGCTGATCGGCGGGCGGAAGCTCGTGGACATCGCCGCTACAGGCAACGCCCTCGCCCTTGTCACTGAGGACGGCGACGTGATCGTGTCCGGCATGAAGACCCCTGTGCCGACCATCCCCGAGGGGGACGAGGTCAAGCAGGTATCCGCCGGTACGCGCCACTTCGTGCTGGTGACGGAGCAGGGCCGGGTATATGCCTGGGGCCAGAACTACCGGAACCAGTGCGAGGTGCCGGAGAAGTTCACCGAGGCCGGCGCGGTGGATCAGGTGTTTGCCAGCGGGTTCCAGAACTACGCCTTTAAGGACGGCAAGTTCGTGGGCGCGTGGGGCCTGAAGGGCTACCTGATGGGCACCGACGAGATGGGCCGTGATATCTTCATCCGGCTTATGAACGGCGGCAAGATGACCATGACCGTGGGCGCGGTGGCCGTCATCATCTCCACCATCATCGGCATCATCATCGGCTGCCTGTCCGGTTACTTCGGCGGCATGACGGATATGCTGCTGATGCGGTTCACGGAGATCTGCGGCTCTATCCCATTCCTGCCCTTCGCATTGGTGCTGTCGGTCATACTGCAGGCGTCGAACCTGCAGGAGAACACACGAATATTCATCATCATGGTGATCCTGGGCGTGCTGAGCTGGACGGGCCTGGCCCATATGGTCCGTGGCCAGATCCTGGCGGAGCGCGAGAAGGAGTTCGTCACCGCCGCCCGGAGCATGGGCGTGCGGGAGCGGCGCATCGCGTTCAAGCACATCCTGCCCAACATCGTTTCGGTCATCCTGGTCACCCTGACGCTGGACTTTGCCGGATGCATGCTGACAGAATCCAGCCTGTCCTACCTGGGCTTTGGCGTGCAGCTTCCCAGACCGACCTGGGGCAACATGCTCAACGGCGCGAGAAACGCGCTGGTCATCCAGTCCTACTGGTGGAGATGGGTGTTCCCCGCGCTGTTCCTGTCCATTGTCGTCATCTGCATAAATGTCATCGGCGACACGCTCAGAGATGTGCTCGACCCGAAAACGGAGGTGGATAGATGATGGAAAAGACGAACGATCATCTGCTTGAGATCAAGCACCTGATGACCTTCTTCAAGACGAGGAACGGCATCGTCAAAGCGGTGAACGACGTTTCCTATACCCTGGACGAGGGCAAGACCATCGGTATCGTGGGCGAGTCCGGCTCGGGCAAGTCCGTTTCCGCCATGAGCATCCTCCAGCTTCTGGACGCCAACGGTTTTATCGAATCCGGCGAGATCATTTTTGAGGGCCGGGAGCTGACCAAGCTGTCCAAGGAGGAGATGTACCACATCCGCGGCAACGCCATTTCCGTGATATTCCAGGAGCCCATGACCAGCCTTAACCCGGTGTTCACCGTGGACAGGCAGCTGTGCGAGCCGTTCATGATCCACCAGGGGCTGAATAAGAAGCAGGCCCATGAACAGGCCCTGAAAATGCTCTACGACGTTCAGATCCCTAACCCCGAGTCGGTCATCCGCCAGTATCCCCATCAGCTGTCCGGCGGTATGCGCCAGCGGGTGATGATCGCCATGGCTCTGGCCTGCCGTCCCAAGATCCTGATTGCCGACGAGCCCACCACGGCTTTGGACGTGACCATCCAGGCGCAGATCCTGCGGCTGATGAACGACCTGCAAAAGGAGAAGGGGACCAGCATCATCTTCATCACCCATGACCTGGGCGTGATCAACGAGATGGCCGACGACGTGGCCGTCATGTACTGCGGCCAGGTGGTGGAGAAGGCCTCCGCCCGGGTGATCTTCTCCGACTGCCCCAAGAGCCACCCCTATACGGAAGGGTTGATGACGTCCATCCCCCGGCTGAACGCCATCGACAAGAAGATCGAACCCATCCCCGGCGTGGTGCCCCATCCGCTGGACCTGCCCAAGGGCTGCAAGTTCGCTCCCCGCTGCAAGTATTGCACCCAGAAGTGCATCGACGAGGAGCCCGACCTGCAGGATATGGGCGACGGCCAGCTGATCCGGTGCTTCTATCCCGAAAAGGAGGTAAGGTGCAGTGAAGAGCACAAAAAAATTACTGTCAATCAGTAATCTGAAAAAATACTTCCCTGTGGCAAAGACCTCCCTATTTCAGCGCGAGCAGCTGTATGTCCGCGCCAACGAGGATATTTCCCTGGATATCTTTGAGGGCGAGACCCTGGGCGTGGTGGGCGAGTCCGGCTGCGGCAAGTCCACGCTGGGCCGTGTGCTGCTCCAGCTCTATACCCAGACCGCCGGCACCACCATGTATTACGGTTCCACCCTCGCCGATACGGCGCCGCTGTATGTGGAGCATACCCTGAAGGACCTGGGGAAGTACAAGGAAAAGCTGAGAAAAGCGTCCGCCAAGGTGGCGGAGCTGGACAAAAAGGTCGAAGATCTGGGCGGCAAGGACAACGCCGACTTCTACACCCTCCAGGAGCAGAACCTGGCTCACTGCGAAGAGCAGACCTGCCTGGTGAATATCGTCAAGATCATGGGCGGCTTCTTTGCCGTGGATGAGAATGACGCCGGGCGCAATCTGCTGCTCAAGCAGTACAATGAGCAGGTGAAGCGCCGCAAGGCCAGGGAAGTGCTGCTCAAGGCAAAGCTGGATTACGACAGCCTTTTGGAGGATCCGAAAGGGGACAGCCGTACGGCGTCCGCCAAGAGCAAGCTGGACGAGGCCCAGAAGGAATTCGACGCCTGCGACAGCGCCGTAAAGGCGGTGGACGCCCAGCTGGACGAGCTGCGGGCAAAGTATGCCGGCAACGAGGAATTCGCCAAGTACGAGGCCATGCGGGACGACGGGATCGACCTGTCCCGGCTGAAGTACAATGAGATGCGCCTGTTCCGCAAGGATCTGCAGATCATCTTCCAGGACCCCTATTCCAGTCTGAACCCCCGTATGACGGTCGGCCAGATCATCGAAGAGGGCCTGCTGACCCATAACTTCTTCAAGCACGGGTCGGACAAGATGCGCGAGCACATCCTCAACACCATGGAGATGTGCGGCCTGCAGGATTACATGTTCCACCGCTATCCGCACCAGTTCTCCGGTGGCCAGCGCCAGCGTGTGGCCATTGCCCGTGCTCTGGCGGTACAGCCGAAGTTCATCGTCTGCGACGAGTGCGTGTCCGCGCTGGATGTGTCCATCCAGTCCCAGATCATCAACCTGCTGCAGGAGCTGAAGGATAAGCAGAACCTGACCTATATGTTCATCAGCCATGACCTGTCGGTGGTCCGCTATATCTCTGACCGCATCTGCGTCATGTATCTGGGCAATGTTGTGGAGCTGGGCGACAGCGAAACGATCTTTAAAGACCCCCGCCATCCCTATACGGTGGCGCTGCTGTCTGCCATCCCCACCACGGATGTGGACGCGCTCAAGAGGGACCGTATCCTGCTGGAGGGCAACATCCCCAGCCCCATCCGGCCCCCATCCGGCTGCAAGTTCCATACCCGGTGCTACATGGCCTGCGACAAGTGCAAGACCGTGCCGCCGGAGCTGACGGAGGTGGAGCCCGGCCACTATCTGGCCTGCCACTTCCCCCAGAAGAAGCTGGCGGAGGACGGTTCGTATCTGTTCGAGCTGCCGAAGATGGTGAACGTTTCCCGGCACACCGAAGAAGAAGCGGCCGGGACGGACTGAGCGAGCCATGTTTATTTTAGGCCGTCTGCGGTCCAAGCCAGACCCTGAAAAGGAGAAAGCCCTGCAGGAGGGCATGAAGGATATAAAGCTATCCTGGCAGGACAAATTTGCCATGATGCTTTCTGCGTGCCTGGTACTGTTGATCCCCGCGATATTGGTCCTTTTGGGATTTGGGCTTCTGATCCTTTTGTTGGCCAAGGCACTGTAAAAAACAAATGGTCCGGGCGGCGCTGCCGCCCGGATCTTGTTTCAGGGTCGCGGCAGGGCAGGGGATGTCATTTGGCGAGACCCTGGCCTGCTTTCTCATAAACCGTTGTCGAAGCTCATAGTATGTACCAAAATCAGCCCGGAGGTATGCGATGTGGGAAGGATTCGGTCTATACTGATGAATCACCGCCGGTCACTGGGGCCTGCCGCTCTGGTGCTTGCGGTGATAGCTATATTTTGGGTGGTGAACAGCCCCGCTGTGGTGGGGGTGTCCGCCTCGGCAAAAGAGCTGCCGATCTATTGCGTCCAGAGAAGCAACAAGGCGGTGAGCCTTACCTTTGACGCGGCTTGGGGCAACGAGGACACACAAAAGCTGATCGATATTCTGAACAGGTATGGCGTGAAGGCCACCTTCTTCCTGGTAGGCCAGTGGGTGGACAAATACCCGGAGAGCGTCAAGGCCCTTTCCGACGCGGGTATGGAGATCGGCAATCATTCCGATACCCATCCCCATATGGCGAAGCTGTCGGAGAAGCAGATCATCGACGAAGTGAGCCTTTGCACCGGGAAGATCCAGGCGATAACAGGCCAGGAGGTCAAGGTGTTCCGCTGCCCCTATGGAGAATATGACGATGAGGTGATCACCTCGCTGCGGAACATGGGCATCTATCCCATCCAATGGGACGTGGATTCTCTGGACTGGAAGGATCTGAGCGCCGACGAGATATATAAGCGTGTTACCACCAAGGTAGAGGCGGGGAGCATCGTGCTGTTCCACAATGCCGGAGAGCATACGCCGGAGGCACTGCCCGGGATCATAGAATATCTGCTCAGCGAGGGATATGAGATCGTGCCGGTTTCAGAGCTGCTGCTGCCGGGGGAATATGATACGGACAATACCGGGCGCATGATCTCTATAAATAACGCATAATACAGAATAATTATGGAATATATAGCGAATTATACCGTATTTTACGATATTTTTGCGAATTTATATTTGGTTAATATTCAGTTATATAAATATTGCCGGGAGCGTGTCGCTCCCGGCAAGGCGTTTTTTCAGGTGTCATTCCTGTATCTCGTTCACGTCCCGGCCCATCATGTGCATATATTCGTCGTACGTACACATTTTGTCTACGCAGCCGTCGTCGGTCAGCTCAATGATCCGGTTGGCCACCGTCTGGGTGAGCTGGTGGTCATGGCTGTAGAAGAGGATGTTGTAGGGAAAAGCGGACATGCCGTTGTTCAGCGCGGCGATGCTCTCCAGATCTAAGTGGTTGGTGGGCTGGTCAAACATGAGCACGTTGGCGCCGGCCAGCATGGTCTTGGAGATCATGCAGCGCATCTTTTCTCCGCCGGACAGCACGCTCACTTTTTTATACACGTCGTCGCCGGAGAAGAGCATCCGGCCCAAAAACGTGCGCAGGTAGCTCTCCCGTTTATCCGCGGAGAACTGGCGCATCCAGTCCATCAGCTCCAGCTCGCAGCCGTCAAAATACCGGTCAAAATCCCGGGGGAAATAGGATTGCGTCGTGGAAACGCCCCATTTGATCTCGCCCTCATCCGGCTCCAGCTCCCCGGCCAGAAGCTGGAACAGGCAGGTGATGGCGTTTTCATTGGCGCCGATGATGGCGATCTTGTCCTCTTTGCCCATGATGAAGGAAACGTGGTTGATGAGCTTCACTCCGTCTACGGTCTTAGAGAGGTCCGTCACAAACAGCCGGTCCTTTCCCGGTTCCCGCGCGGCTTTAAAGCCTACCCAGGGATAGCGGCGGGAGGAGGCGGGCATTTGCTCCACGGTGATCTTTTCCAGCAGCTTGCGGCGGCTGGTGGCCTGGCGGGATTTGGATCTGTTGGCGGAGAACCGGGCGATAAAGGTCTGCAGCTCCTGGATCTTCTGCTCGGCCTTCTTGTTCTGGTCTTTGATGAGCTTCTGCATCAGCTGGCTGGACTCGTACCAGAAATCGTAGTTGCCCACATACATGCGGATCTTGCCGTAATCGATATCCACGATGTGGGTGCAGATGTTGTTGAGGAAGTACCGGTCGTGGCTCACCACCAGGACCGTGCCCTCATAGTCCATGAGAAAATCCTCCAGCCATACGGTAGAGGCCAGGTCCAGGTTGTTGGTTGGCTCGTCCAGAAGGATGATATCCGGGTGGCCGAAAAGGGCCTGGGCCAGCAGGACCTTTACCTTTTGGCGGCCCTCCAGCTCGACCATCCGCTTTTCGTGCAGCGCGGTGGGGATGCCCAGCCCCTGCAGGAGCCGGCCCGCGTCGGATTCCGCTTCCCAGCCGCCCAGCTCGGCGTATTCCTCCTCCAGCTCCGCGGCGCGGATGCCGTCGGCGTCGGAAAAATCGGGCTTTTCATAGATGGCGTCTTTTTCTTTGCTGCAGTCATACAGCCGTTTGTTGCCCATAATGACCGTTTCCAGCACGCCGAAATCGTCGAACATGGTCTGGTCCTGGCGCAGCACGCTCATGCGGCACTTCGGGTCGATGTAGATATGCCCTTTGGTGGGTTCTTCCCGGCCGGACAGCAGCTTCAGGAAAGTGGATTTGCCCGCGCCGTTGGCGCCGATGATGCCATAGCAGTTGCCGGCTGTGAATTGCAGATCCACGCCGGAAAAAAGGACTTGGCTGCCATATTGAAGGGATAGGTTTTCTACTGTGATCATGGATCGTCCTCCGTTGGTCGTCTGAGAGCATCATATCATATTTTTCCGGTAGTTCCTAGCCCCGCGGGCAAAAAAATCCGTGTTTACAATTGACAGCCATGTTTTTATGTGATAAGATAATCGCGCTGTGCGGAGAGATGTCCGAGTGGTTTATGGAGCTGGTCTTGAAAACCAGTGACTCCGCAAGGGGCCGGGGGTTCGAATC
>CANQXE010000037.1 GCA_947627725.1 uncultured Clostridia bacterium
GTCTCATTTTTTTATCTTTTTTCATAAAAATAAATGTTGAGGCTCTTCCGTTACCCCAACATTTATTATAGAACCTTATTAAATAAGTAAAAAAAATAAAAGGGGCTGCCTCACTTTCGTGAGACAGCCCTTTGCCTTTTATGAAAATGTGAACTTGCCGTCCGCGTAATCTACCGTACATTTTTCACCAAGCTTATTTTCAAGAATAAGCTCCGAAAGTCTGTCCTCGATTTCTCTCTGGATTGCGCGTCTGAGCGGACGCGCGCCGTATACCTTGTCAAAGCCCGCGTCAGCTATCTGAGAAATCGCGTTGTCCGTAACAGTAAGCTCTGTGCCAAGCTCGGCAAGCTGTTTTGTGAGAGATGAGAGCATACGTCTTGCGATTTCCTTAATATCCTCTTTCTCAAGCTGGTTAAAGACGATTATTTCATCAACACGGTTGAGAAATTCAGGCTTAAAGGTTTTCTTCAAATCAGCCATAACAAGCTTTTCAATATTACGGTTTTCATCGCTGCTGTCACCGCCAAAGCCAAGCGCGGCTTTTGAATCGGTAATCTTTGACGCGCCCACATTTGAGGTCATAATGATAACCGCGTTTTTAAAGCTTACCTTCCTGCCCTGCGAATCTGTGAGAACACCGTCCTCCAGAATCTGCAAAAGCATATTGAAAACATCGGGGTGAGCCTTTTCAATTTCGTCAAAAAGGACTACCGAATACGGCTTTCTCCTGATTTTTTCAGTAAGCTGTCCGCCCTCGTCAAAGCCTACATAACCGGGAGGCGAGCCGATAAGCTTTGATACCGTATGCTTTTCCATATACTCGGACATATCAAGCTTTATAATAGCCTCCTCATCACCGAACATAGTTTCGGCAAGGGTTTTGCAAAGCTCGGTTTTACCTACGCCTGTCGGTCCTAAAAAGATAAACGAGCCTATCGGGCGCTTTGGATTTTTGAGCCCTGCCCTGCCGCGTCGGATTGCTTTTGCAACGCCTGAAACGGCTCTGTCCTGACCTACGATTCTTTCGTGCAGGATTTTTTCCATATTAAGAAGTCTCTCTGACTCCTCTTTTGTAATCTGGTTTGCGGGTATACCCGTCCACGAGGAAACTACCGAAGCAATGTCCTCGGTTGAAATTTCCTTAACCTTATGCGAGGAAAGGTTTTTCCATTTCTCCTTTTCCTCCTCAAGCAGGGTTTTAAGACTGTTTTCTTTATCTCTTATTACTGCGGCCTGCTCAAAGTCCTGTCCTCTGACGGCAGACGCCTTTTCCTCCTCAAGCGACTTAAGCTCCTTTTCCATTTCCTTAAGATTATCGGGAACCGTGTATGCCTTCAGACGAACTCTCGACGCCGCCTCGTCAATAAGGTCGATTGCCTTGTCGGGTAAAAATCTGTCCGCTATATAACGTGATGACATTTTTACCGCATTTATAATGGCGTCATCTGAAATCTTTACCTTATGGTGAGCCTCGTATTTGTCACGCAGTCCTTTGAGAATTTCAATTGTTTCCTCCTCGGTAGGCTCTCCTACCGTTACAGGCTGAAAACGTCTTTCAAGCGCCGCGTCCTTTTCAATATTTTTCCTGTACTCATCAATCGTCGTTGCTCCGATTACCTGTATCTCACCACGCGCGAGAGACGGCTTAAGGATATTTGCGGCGTCGGTCGCGCCCTCTGCCGCGCCCGCTCCCATAATCGTATGCACCTCATCAATAAAGAGGATTACATCCTTGGCGTTTCTAACCTCGTCCATCGCCTTTTTGATACGCTCCTCAAAATCGCCGCGGTATTTCGTCCCCGCCACCATTGAAGTCAAATCAAGAGCAACAATTTTTTTACCTGTTAAAAGCTCGGGAACTTCCTCACGAACTATTTTAAGTGCAAGTCCCTCCGCAATAGCGGTTTTTCCGACACCTGGCTCACCGATAAGACATGGATTATTTTTTGTACGGCGTGAAAGAATTTGAATAACACGCTGAATTTCCTCTTCCCTGCCGATTACAGGGTCAATCTTGCCTGCCTTTGCTTCAGCAGTCAAATCTCTTCCGAATTCGTCAAGAGTCGGAGTTTTTGATTTCCCGTTTTTGCCCTTCTTACCACTCTCGTTTGCGTTCCTGTTTCCGCGTCCTACGGAAGATACAAGCTCCTCAAATAACTGCACCTCGTCAATTCCCGCTGAATTAACAAATTTAACGGCATACGAATCGCCCTCCTGCAAAAGGGCCATAAGGATATGCTCTGTATCAACAAAGCTGTGGAGCATTCCCCGTGCAATCTGAAAGGCAACATCAAGCACTCTTTTACATCTCGGAGTAAAATCGTCAGGCGTCAGTCTTGTAGGATTTCCGACGCCTATATTCTCTTTAATAAAATCCTCTATGTCCGTCTCTGTAATTCCCTTGCCGTCAAGGACCGAATAAGCCACACCCGCGCCCGACTTTACTAAGCCCAAAAGAATATGCTCGCTTCCTACATAGTTATGACCGAAGTCCTCAGCGGATTTTACGGCAAGATTTAAAGCATCATTTGCCTTTTGTGTAAAATAATTAAATCTGTACATAATTAAACCTCCCTATCAGATAGGTTTAGAATAGCTGTATAGCTATCCTATATTTTCTCTGACATACTGCGCCCGCATTCTGTCGGCGTCTTCGGGTGTAAAATCCGTCTCCGCCTCGGAAATTATTGACGCACTGCCAAGAGAATGAATCATATTTCCGATATTTTCGTAGCTGATATCAAATACATCCATTGATATTCCGAGCCTTGCAAGTGATATTAAATCCAGAAATTCCTTTGTGCTGAGCTTTCTTGCCATTTTAAGAGTACCCATTGCGCGGAAAATTTTATCCTCAAAATCCGCATATTCCATAAGCTCAGTACGGAATTTTCTTTCCTGAGAAACAATTTGCCCGCAAATTGCAGTAAGGTTGTCAATCGCGCTCTCCTCGGTAATTCCGAGACTGATTTCATTTGACAGCTCATAAAAATCACCGTATCCTGAAAACAACGGCTTGATTGAAAAGCCTAATTTTCCTACCATTGCGCTGAGAGCGGGAATCATATTCCTTTCGCTTATAGCGGGCAGATGAAGTGAAACCGACGCTTTCATTCCCGTACCGAGCTGCATAGGATTAGAGGTTAAAAATCCAAACTGGTTGTCAAAAGCGATTTTCATATTTTTGATAAGCACATTGTCAATTGCGTCGGCTCTTTTATAAGCTTCCTTTAAATTCTCGCCCGCATTCATTACGCAAAGGCGGATATGGTCCTCCTCGCAAAGCATAATGCCGCAGCCCTCATCCTTTGATATGAGCACTGCCGAATACCTCGGCTGGCGTGCCATACGGGCACTGATATAGCCCTTTTCAACAAGCGCCGCTTTCTGCATATCTGACAGATGATTAAGCTCAATCAAATCAAATTCTCCGCCAAGCTCTGAATTCTGAAGAGCGGCAAAAATCTTTCTGCAAATTGATTTTCTGATTTCATTGCTCATTCTACAGGGAAACGGAACCTTGTCCAAATTCCTTGCAAGTCTTATTTTTGATGACAGGACAACATCAGAATTGTTGCCCTGTCCGCTGTACCACTTACTCATTGCCGCCCTCCGTCAAATCTTTAATCTTATCTCGGAGAACTGCCGCGTCCTCAAATCTCTGCTCTTTAATTGCGGTCTTAAGCTGTTCCTTGAGCGTGTCGACCTGATTTACCTCGGGCTTTGACTCGGTTTTCTTCTGCTCCTCCTTTTCATCATATGAAATAAATTTTCCGATATGCTTTGTCTTTCCGTGAATTTTGCGTACCGACGGCTCAAGCCTGTCAGCGAATTTATCGTAGCAGTCACTGCAGCCGACATGTCCTGAATTAACAATATCGTTAAAGGACGAGCCGCAGGTTTGGCATCTCTCAACGCCAGCGAGCGAGTTCATCGCGGCAACACCTGCTCCGAGAAAATTGCCGAGAAAGCTGTTGCCGAAAAGGTCGTTCATACTCGGCATTTTAAATTCCTCCATAACGCCGAGCTCCTCAGCGCATTTTGAACAAAGATGCATTTCCTCGCGCTGACCGTTGATATTCTTCTTGATGTGGGTTGTAGCCTCATTTTTATTACAGTGCTGACATAACATAATCATTACCTCCATTTAATATATTTATTATTTTACCTTTCAACATAAGCCAAAAGCATTTGCTTTAGCTGGTTTGCCCTTACGGCATCTCTTTTCTCGGCAGACAAGCCTTTAAAATTTGAATCGGATATGACCGCAAGCATCATCTGCTCCGCCTTGTCACTGACCAAGCCATGATAATTCAGATTATAAATATGAGCCTTTGCGTTTTTCTCTCCGATTGAGGAGCCAATAGAATTAATAAGCGAAATTATGGCGTTTTCCTTACTTGCTGCCCTCGTTATCATTATACAGCCTCCGCCGCCTCGCCGTGACTCTATTCTGTATCCCTGCTCCGGAGTGAATCTTGATGTAATAACGTAGTTAATCTGACTCGGAACACATCCAAGCTGAGCCGCCAAATCGTTACGCTGAATCTGAATGGTCGGTGTATCGTCATCAAACATATCAAGAATCATATCCGCTATTATGTCACTGAGCTTCATTTTCCAATCACTCCCTTATTATCGGTCAAATTCATATCAAATAATCATTATTGACTTTGACTTTCTTTGACCTTCTATCGTCATATTAGCACAAAGGTCAGTAAAAGTCAAGAGTTTTTTTGACTTTTTCTGACTTTTATTCAAAAAAGAAAAATGGCTGCAGCAAAAACATAAGTTTTGCTACAGCCACCCGGTCCTCTAATTAGTTACAACCGCAACCACAGCCACAGTCATTGTTAGAAGCAAGGGCAGTTCCGTTAAAACCGCCTACAAGTAAAAGGATGATAATAAGGACGATGATCCAGTTTGAACCACAGCTATTGCATCCACAGCCCATAATCGCAACCCCCTTTCCCTTTTCTAAACTATCCTATGAAAAGAGAAAAAAAGTGTTACTGATAAAGTTAAACGATTCCTCCGTTTACACCGAGAATTTGCCCGGTAATATAATTATTTTCCGCAAAAAATAAAATCGCCTCAGCTGTTTCCTCAGGTGTACCGAGCCTGCCTAGCGGCACATCCTTTTCCAAATCCGCTTTGGAAAACCGCTCATTCATACGTGTATCAATTATACCCGGAGCAACACAGTTTACGGTTATATTACTCGGAGCAAGCTCCTGCGCAAGCGCTTTTGTAAGTCCGATAACAGCCGCCTTGCTCATTGAATACGCCACCTCGCAGGATGCTCCGAGCTGCCCCCACATTGAAGAAACATTGATGATTGCGCCGCTGTGCCTTTTAATCATTGAGCGCACGGCAAATTTTGATGAAAAAAAATACGACCTTGCGTTGACAGCATGAAGATAATTATACTCCTCCTCAGTAGTATCGCTAATCATCTTAACAAGACTTACGCCTGCGTTATTTACAAGCACATCAATATCCCCTGTCTCCTCAAAAAGCTTTTCCAGCTCGGATACCTCAGACAAATCACATTTTATCTTTGTTACTCCGTCAAAATCAGGCAGCGTATTGTTATATGTAATATAAACATCATATCCGTTTTCTTTAAACATTATTGCTGCCGCCTTGCCAATCCCCGTCGCTCCGCCTGTTATAAGAACTTTTTTCATAATATCACCGAAATGATTGTATCATATACAGTTGTAATTTTCAATTATATAGGTTATAATTAAAATAATATTGAGAGGTATTTTTATTATGGAAAAGGATTTTTACACAATATCTGTCTATGTTGACAAGGAAGAAAATATGATAGGTATTCCCTGCGGTGAAAGCGACGAATACGGCATTGCCGATATAGACAAGGTCGTTCTATTAAACGCTCCCTATACCGATAAGCAGATAGAAAGCTTTGTTGAGGAGGTCATTTCATACTGCTACACTAAAAAGCACAATGATTCCTCCCCTGTTTCAACAATTGAAAAATATACGAAGAAAAAGGGCTTTGTCAATGCGACTTCCGACCTTACTCTGATTTCAATCGTTAAAACAAAGACAAACTATTCTTTAATGCCGACCTTTAATGATTACGAAAAGGGTCCGCTTGCCATTGACGACGACGAGCGCATTCTTATGAATCCGTACAAAGAGGGCGAGCTTGCAGAGGTTATTAAGGATTTTATTCAGGTTTATGTAAGAGCAAACATTTTCTATAAAGAGATACAGGAGCTTGAGGAAGAAAAGAAAAACAAAAACAATTAATTTATGAAAAGCGTTACTATTAACAATAAGGACGAAGGACAGAGAGTTGACAGGTTTATAATGAAAACCTTTGACAGACTGCCGAAATCCCTGATGTTCAAGGAAATAAGAAAAAAGAATATAAAGGTCAACAGAAAAAGATGTACTGCCGAGCAGATATTAAACGAGGGCGATGTGCTTGACCTCTATCTCGGCGATGACGTCCTGCACATCAAGGAAAAATATTATGACTTTCTTAAGGCTTCAAGCGAGCTTGATATTATTTACGAGGATAACAATATAATCCTGCTCAACAAGAAGGCAGGCATTCTCTGCCATCCGGACGGGAAGGATTATACCGACAACCTTGTTGCAAGGCTTAAAAAATATTTATACGAAAAGGGAGAATGGTCGCCCGACACCTCATCATTTACACCGTCACTTGCAAACAGGATTGACAGAAATACAGGCGGAATTGTTATCGGCGCAAAAAATTCACAGGCATTAAAATTGATTAACGATAAAATTAAAAACCGTGAAATAGAAAAATATTACCTGACGGTTGTTCACGGAAAAATGCCGAAAAAAAGTGAAGTGCTTACAGCCTATCTTACAAAAGATGAAAAAGAGAATATGGTAACTGTTACGGATAGTCAGACACCCGGCTCAAAACAGATTATCACACAGTATACCGTGCTTGATTACTATGAAGACGCGTCTCTTTTGGAAATTCACCTTATGACAGGCAGAACCCACCAGATAAGGGCTCACCTTGCGCATATCGGACATCCGCTATACGGAGACGGCAAGTACGGTATCGACAAAGGCAGATACAGACAGGCGCTTTACAGCTACAAGCTGAAATTTAATTTTAAGGATGAAAATGCTCTGAGCTATCTTAACACAAAGGTATTTCAGGCAAAGAATATAAAATTATTAGATGAATTCAAGGAGAGGAAATTCATATGAAAAAATTTATGAGAATATTGTCACCTATCCAGCTTATTGTTGTGGGTATACTTGATATTGCTGTTATCGGTTACGCCGTATTCGCAATAAAAAAGCTGATTCAAAACCAAAGGTCAACTACTATTTTCTTTGCCGCCTGCGTCGTAGCGGCGCTGATAGTCGCGGTATTAGTTACAAAGGAAGTTGTATCGCACGGCGTTATTTTTCACGACGATGAAATGGAATTTACGGGACTTGATACAGATAACATCTTTTCTTATGATGATATTGTAAAGGTTGAAACGCAAAAAGACGAAAAGCCGAGCTTTGTCAAAAACTTTATGGACAGGCAGTCAAGAATTATTCTGACTCTTAAAAATGACAAGGTCATCACGATAGATATCGGTCTGACTACCAAAGGAACATTAAAAAATATCAGCGATGAAATCTGCGCCAGAACAGGTATCCCGCCCGTTGAAATTAATGAAATATCGGATGATAGCAAAAATGAAACGCACGGCACTGATACAGAGGAATAAAATACAATAAAAATAAAAGGAACGATAATGTATGAAAAAAAGCATAGATTTTAAGTTAACACTTATACTCGTTATAAAAATATTTGCAATAATTATTGCCGCTGATATTATTTTTTTGGCGTATCTATTTTTTATACAAGAAAGCCCCTTACAAGATGCGATCATCATAAATTTAGTAATTTATTCTTTCTTACAATTTATTTTTTCTTTCTTTTTAAAACCTAAAAATAAATGCCGTGAATATTATATAGCCTTAATTTTAACAGCAATACCAATTATATTATCTTCAATTGTACTTCTTGAAAGTGATAAATATACTATGTATCATATTTTTCCTGCTCAAATGTATATAGTTGAAATCATTTCTACATTTTCCTCTTGGAATAGAAATATTATTTTAAGCATAATTATATCATTCCTGGTTGCACTATACGCACAAGGACTTATTTTTACAGGCAGTTATTTAGGTAATAAGAAACGCGGTACATTTTCCACTCTTGATTAGAAGAAATGAGGGGATATAAGATAACCAAGCCCATTTTGAAATAAAATAAAAAAAATTTATTAAACTACATACATAGGAGAAAATAGACAATTGAAAAAAAGTGAAAAAATAATCGTTACTTTTGTTTGCATAGTTTGTCTTATTTCAGGCTTCGTTGCGGGACAGTATTTTAATAATAAAAGTAATGAAGAAAATTTTTCTTCTGAAAATAATAGTATTACTGATTATAAAGCGGAAAAAACAACAGATGAAAATACAGAAAAAACAGATTATCCGTTTAATTTATATCAAAGCTTTTTGTCAAGCTCGGGAACAAAAGTTATTGAAAAATTAAATAATAATCCTATTGACAAAAAATATTATGATAAGTATTCTCGTGTAACAGATTTACAGCAAGAGCAGGACATCCTGACCGAGTGGAGCAAGGCATATGAACAAGAGTTTGAAAATGCAAAGAAGACTTTGGAAAGCTCTTTGCAAGCAAAATCAAATAGTGAAAATCATATTACATCTGATGAAGTTTTAGAAAAATTGAATAATTATTACAATAACTGCCCGGGCTATGCAGATTCTACGGGAGAGCTGTCATGCTATTTTGAAGAATTCAATTCAGGTCACGGCACAGGACACATATATGACCTGCTGTCTAATTCATTGGAAATCAACAGAGAAAACACCTTAAGAATTATAGAGTGTGTATATCTTTTAGACGGCGACTACACTTGGACAGTTGAATAATAATGCATTTAATGAAATGGGCTGTTTCACTTCCGTGAAACAGCCCATTTATAATTATTTTGCAAATAGATACTGTCAAACTGATAAGCTTTTGCGTAAACTTCGATAATAAATTATCCGTTTATCTGAATTGCGAAAAAGTTTTCAAATTCGGCTTAAACTTAGCATTTCCGCATCATTCAATTCATTAGTTGCCTCAATTTTTACTTTATACTTTTTTAGAACTGAATAAAAACATCTCTTTTTCATCGCCCCAAAACTCATTTTGTCCAATAATAATATTATAAACTATCGCATACTGTCAACAAATATCGTCTTCAATCACGCGGCAAACCCAAGCAAATCCTCACCTTTCATTTTTCCATATTGGACTTATTTTCTAATATATGAGCATAAGATAATGCTGTGCTGTAATTTGCGTGTCCCATTATCTTTTGAACAAAATAAGGTTCCATCTTTTTTCAAAACATCTTGTTGCAAAAGTATGTCTAAAATGCGTGTGGATATATATTGTCAATAAATTTCGGCTCTCGACCTTCTTGTTGAGCATTATACCCTTTAATAGCACACATATTTTTTGAGTTTTCTATTTGGCTCTCTTTTTCGTTTTGATAGATAGTTCGGGCATTCGATAACTGTCACCCGAAAACTTTGCTTGCAGTCTTGTTGGCACTTCCTGCATAGTTCGTTATAGGTGATACGGTTTCGCTCATTGAGAAACATCGCCCATTCCTGTTTTCGCTTTTTGCTCATTCTCGGCACACAGACACCACCTCCTTTCCGTTTCTGCCGGAGAATAGAAAAACCCTTGCTTTCCGTAAATTCTCGGGACGATTTTGGAGCATTTGTTGCTCTGTAACCGCCTTTGAAAGCAAGGGCTATGTATTCGTATTTCAATTGTAGCCATATGGCAAAATGGAGCGTTTGGGGATAATAATAGCGCACAAGAATAATGCTTGTGCGCTATGTATGTGTTTTATGACAAAGTTATTCGTTAATAAGCGACACTATCCAGTTTATCCATCCCTTTATACTTGATGAACGGCGGACATAAGTACTATCGCTTTCTACTTGGTATAAGTTAGACTGTTTCATAATATCGACGATCTCATAGGTTGACGGCATCACTCCATTTTGCAGATAAAGCCGCAAAGTATCATTAAATGCCTTGTGCGACAATATAGTATTGCAAAATGCTAACTGGCGTTGTTTGAACCCTAAATTTAATATTCGTTTGCTTGTTTCGCT
>CANQXE010000038.1 GCA_947627725.1 uncultured Clostridia bacterium
GCAAACATATGCTTTTTTCAATATTGATCGTCCTCATCTTTCTTTGCCTTGATTTTGAGAACGAATGCCGCAATCGCACCGCCGAGAGCAACAGCGCCGAGCCCGATCCAGAAACCGTAGTTTCTCTCATCACCTGTTTTTGGAGTGTTGACTACAGGCACATTGATAGTAACGGTTTGTCCTTCATCGTCAATATCTGCGTGTACCGCAATTTCAACATTATCACGGTAAAGCGTTTCAAATACAACAAGCTCTGTATCAGCCTTAATATATTTACTGTCAAAGGTAAATGAAACAGTAACCTCGCCGTTGCTCTTTTCGGGAATGAATGTTACTTCACTTGTAACAGGTTTTCCGTCAATCTCAAACGGCTTTCCTGTTGATTTGTCCATAAGCGTGCCGACAATCCTGTATTCCTTGTTGGGTGTAAGGTTGGTATATTTTACTGTATCGTCAATGGTGATTTCACCTTTAGCCGTGATTTCCTTTTTGCCGTTAGCCTTTGCAGTTGTTCTGATTTCAGGCACTTTCACGGTTACGGTCTGTCCCTCATCTTCAATATCAGCGTGTACGGCAAGCTCTTTTGAATCCTTGTAAAGCGTTTCAAAGACTACAATATCCGTATCAGTCTTAATATATTTTGAATCAAAGGTAAATTCAACCTTTGCCGTCCCGCTCGGCTCTGTCGGAATAAAGGCGATTTCTGCTGTTACCTCTGCTCCGTCAATTATCAATGCTTTTCCCGTTGTCTTATCCATAAGGATACCTTTAAGCACATATTCCTTGTTCGGAATAAGATGCTTGTATTCAACCGTATCGGTTAAGGTGAATACCTCTGTCGCACAGATTTCCTTTTCACCGTCTACGGTTGCCGTAGTTTTGAGTTCAGGGATTTGATCATTAACAGCATTGATTTTGATAATCTGTTCATTATCAGTAACTGTGATATGGTGAATATCATCACTCGGCAGATAATTTTCAGCCGGCTTTAATTCTTTTACAATCCATTCACCGAATGGGATATTATCAAAAGTAAATATGCCGTTTGCATCCGATTCGGCGGTAAGAATGGCATTTTTCTCTGTAAATTCGGTTTCATCTGATCTGAACAAACCGAATAAAGCGCCCTCAATGGTCTTGCCTGTTTCTCTGTCGGTTTTCAGTCCTTTTATGCTGCCGTAGATGAGGTTGTTTTCTATCGGCTCACCGTTGTTGATATTGATTTCATAAGTGTCAATATCCTGTCCTTTGTATTCGGTTTCAAATTCATACTTTTTATCAGAGAGGATATAATGCTCATCTGTTGCCGTTTCTTTTGCGTAGAACTTGTAACCTATCGGCAAATCACAGTTGAAAGTAATATTGCCGTTTTCATCACAGTTGCCATTAGTGATTAGAGCGTCTTTCGGTATAACCGAGCCGTCTGCCGCCGTAATATCTTCATTTGCATAGATGCCAAACTGAACAGAGAGAATTTCGTTATTACCGCCGATACCAAAAATATCATTTTTTTCAATCAGCTTTTCAAGTAAAACCTTCACTTTCTGTCTATCATTGAAAACTGAAAAGGCAGTAGAAGTCACCTTAATGTCCTGACCAGCATAGGTAAGTACAACATCATACTGTTCATTTGCATTTACGAATGTGTCGGGAGCGGTCTTTTCAATCACGGTATATTTACCGAGATAAAGCTGTTTTGATTTTGCAATACCGTCTTTTCCTGTTGTGATTTCGTCAACCAATTCGCCTTGTTGATACCTGCGTGTTCCGTCAAGAGTAGTTATATCCTCTGCGGCATAAATTTGAAATACTGCATTTGCAAGATTTCCTGTATCATATATCGGAGAATAGGTTATCGGAAATTCAATATCATTTCCGTTTTCGTCAATATATCCGCCGCCGAGCATTCCGACTGACGAGAATATTTCGCCTATCTTTGTTATCTCGATAATGCCTTTCTGAGCAAGGTCTTTCGCTTTTACCATAACGACCGTAACGCCTGTATCGGTTGAACTGTTTTCCTGATTTATGCTGAAAGGAATAGGCGTGCTGTCAAGAACATAGCCGTAAGGAGCCTGCACCTCAACAAGCGTATAATCACCGTATGGCAATTTCTCAGGTGTAATGAGGTAGCCCTCTGAATTAGTATAGAATGTGTGGATTGATGTTACTTCGGGATAGGTGTACTGCATTGTAACCCTGTGTCCGTCCGCATCAAAAATCTCAAAGCCTGCACCCTCATAGGCTATCTGCTTTCCTGTTTCGGCGTCTGCTTTTACAACCTTGAGATAGCTTTCAAAATTCCTGTTGTTAATGAGAAATTTATAGGTCTGATTATCGTTCTGAATATACACATCAAAATCAGCTATCTTCTCTCGACCTTCCCAGCCTTTAGTCTGATGCACGGTATAAACACCGTAGGGGAGCAGCTTAGAGCTTGCAAAGCCGTCTGCATCACATACGATAGTATCTCTCTCGTCCTTATCGGCTTTTGAATAGCTGCCTGATGATTTAAGATAAATCTGAAATTCAGCGCCTTTTTCTGGGGTTTCAATTTGCGTTGAGCCGTCATCTGTATGCTTGATAATCGCAATTTTGCCCTTAATGACCTGTTCAATCACATCATTAGAGGTGTCATTATATTCAACAGTATATAGCTTTGGATCAGCGCCGACCTTGTGTACGGTTTCGTCAACAAGATAGCCTTCGCTTGCAGAAATCTCTCGGATCGTCCAGTCTGTGTCACAGACATAGTATTTTGTTGTGAATTGTCCGTCTGCGTCTGTGGTGTAGGTGTCTACAAGTTCTCCGCCTTTGTATATGCCGTACTTTGCACCGCTGAGCTTTGCGTCACCCTGCGGCTCTTCTTTTTCCGCGTCAGATTTTGATACAGTTACTCTGAATTTCTTTAATACATTACTGAAAGATACGGTTGCGGTCTGACCGCCGATTACATTAACGGTCTGCGCTTTCTGCGGAACATATTTATTTATGCTTTCTTCGGTAACGGTATATGTCCCTGCCGGTATATTTTCGAGAAGGAATGTGCCGTTGCTGTCCGTTGATACTGTTTTGCTGAAATTATCTCCTGTAACCGTGAACTTAATGCCCGATACCTTTCCATCTTCCGAGGTCTTTACAATCTTACAGTTTCCTGTTGCGGTTTTAACCTTGAATGATGCGGAAACGGGATCGGTAAGTCTGCCGACAAGGGATTGATTTTCTTCTCTGTCATCGGGTACAAAGCCTATATCCGCACCGACTGTTGTTGTGGTTTTTGTCATTGTAACAGCGGTTTCGCTTTTGATAACGGCTGTTGTATAGACCGTAAGCGTATTGCCTGATTTCGAGAATTTAAGATTTGAATTTCCCGTTGTAAAATCAAAATCTGAAAGTATTTTATTACTGTCGGTTATTTTAGCTTCATATCGGTTATTGGATGAACTCCATTTAAGTTCTACCGTGTCACTTGAAAAACTCGGTACTGTTTTATGATTTTTTATACCATTAAGAATACCCTTGTATGCTTTTTCGACATCGGAATATGCCTTAACGCCTGAATTGTAATACTGCCTGCGGACATCAAAGCCCGCACTTTCGATTGCGTTTTCTATCTTTGAGCTTGTACCGTTAAGCCCTGCGGTCGGATCGTTACCGTCTGCCGATGTTCTGTAGCCCTGTGAATATTCCCATACTACAAACTGCGTGGCTGCCTGTGCAGCTTCAGCAGATACACCGTAAGTGTAATTAGGGTATCCGTAAATCGTTGCTCTTGTAATACCATTTCGTTGAGTTGCATTAAATGAATCCCACGCAGGCACATCCTCAATATTCATTACTGATTCACTCTGTCCGTCATCACCCATATCCTTGCCGAATTCAATACAATAAGCGGGTTCACCCTTGTATTTTCCCTCTGCCACTTTTGCAAGGTGAATACCATTTCTGTCATTAGGAAATGCCCAGTTGTTCATATACTTGTAATTTGTGCTTGTTCGGATAGAGAGTTTTGTTTTCTCAACCGTTGCTGCCATTGCAATCATAGGTACAAACAATTGTGAAAACATCGAAAAGATAATTGCCGTAACAAGAATTACGGCAACAATCGGTTTATTAATTTTTTTGAGCTTACTCATGTTTTTCCTCCTTGAATTTAAAATTTGACATGAAAAAAGCACCGATAAATCGGTGCTTACTTTCGTGTCCTTAACAGCCATACATCACATAGATGAAATAACTGCCATTATCTCTTGACTCAATTTTACAGTACATATTTACTTGTTTCCAACCCGCATCAATACACTCTTGATACTCAACATTTATTGCCTCTTTTACTTTATCAAGCAAAGTATTTCTATTTGTATAGTTAAGTGTTGATATTCTGCCTGAAAAGCTGCCCACGCTTGAATCAACGGTTAAGCCTTTGCTTTTTATATACGCATTGCCCTGTGACTGTACCCATTCAACATCACTTTTTGACAATCCCTGTTTTTTCGTTGTTGTAGTCGTGGTTGTCTTTTTGGTTGTGGTCGGTTTTTGCGTTGTAGTCTGCTTTTTTGTGGTTGTTTCAGACTTTTTAGTTGTAGACGGCTTTGTTGCGGTTGTATGTCTTGCAGTGGTTGTTGTGCTCTGACCCGCTGATTTTTTATCATCGGATTTTGGCTGCGGTTTGGATGTTGCCTGACCCTCTGATTTTTCATCGGCGGATTTTGCCGGGATTTCATTTTCCGCGGCAGTTTTTTCTTTGTCAGTATCCTGAACAGTATCGTCTGCTGTTGTGCTGACCGATTCCTGCGTGTTTGATGCCGACTCGGTTGAAGATGTTTCGCCGTTCGTTGATTTTACTGTATTCTGACTGCAAGCAGTAACTGATGCGGTGAGTATTAATGCACTTAATATAAGAAGAATAGATTTTTTTACCTTTTTCATTTATATATTACTCCTTTCAAGTACCAGTATAATCAAACTAAGGCAAATGTCCAGACATTTTTACATGGTCTGCGTCATACCTTCATCTTCGTCCGGGATTTCTTCAAAATCATCTCCGTCATCCTCAGACTGCCCATCATCCTCCGAATGATTTTTGCCCTCGGCATTTTCTTCGCCGTTTGCAATTTCTTCGAGCTTCTGCTCATATGCACTCAGAATAGCGCTGTTAAGCTGATTCCTTGCGTCCTTGGTGATCGGATGAACTGTTGAGACATATTCACCGTCATCGTTCATTTTACTCGGCATATTAACAAATAAGCCTTTTTTGCCGTTCATAATGGTAAATCCGTGCGCTGCAAATTGACCGCCGAACGCTACCGATGCCGTTGCTTTAATATTACTTTTCGGGTTATCAAAAATATCATGTACTGTTACTGTAAGTTTCATTGTTTTTTCCTCCTGTAAAATGTAAAATATATTATTTAATTAAATCCGTAAAAAACAAAGCCCGTATCGGACTCTACTTCTTCCCGTGATATTTCTTCGGGCTGAGCAAACATATCTTTGTAGGCGTCTGCCTGATCTTGTGTTAAAGCAACAAAATTCTCGCCGCCGTTATCACCTACAATTAATATCGGTCCTGCATAAATGCTTGATCCTATTTTTCTGTTTCCTTCCATATTTATGAGCTTCGCCTCTTCGTTTCCGATTATCGATGCGTCATCATTAAACGGATGTGTGATTTCAATAATTCCTTGTACTGCATCACTTAAAACTTTGTACTCGTTGACTTCAAGATTAAGTTCAAGAGGTGTATGGTGCGGAGTAATATATACACATTTTAATCCGCTCATTTCCTCACACTTGCTTGTATCAAAATCAACAGTTCTGTAACCCGTTGAATCACAAAAGAAACATTTGCCGTTGAGCAATTCATTGTCCGTGTCTATAACCTCGATTACATCAGAAACACTTAAACTGTGTCCCTGATGCGTAGGAACCCGCTCAGTGTTGAAAAGGGTATATATTTCTTCCAAATCTTCGCAGTCAACATCACCGTAAAACACATTTTTGTATATACTTGAATCAATATCGGTATTGCCCTGTAATATTTTCAGACTGTCAAAATCGGAGAACTTAACCTTGTTTGTATCTTTGTCCTGATTAATCTGATAGATTTTTATTCTCAAAATTATCACCCCCCTATGACATTAAAATACCGCCGTCCTCTGCAGGCTCGGCGGTGACATCTGATCTATTCAGTTTTTCCTTTACCCAGTCGGGAACATACTCGTCTTTCAAAATGCCTATGAAATCATTTCTGTTCCAACAATAACGCTCGTCATCTTTGATGAAATATCCGAATACCGCTCTGCCGCTTGCAGACGGCGAACATCCGAAACCGCTTGTTGCCATAAAAAGCTGATCCTCAGATGTTTTGTAATCATCAAAAAGGTTTTCGGGTCTGATTACAAGTATTTTGCCTTCAAGTTCAATGCCTGTTTTATCATCACAGTGAGAGCTGTCAAAAAGATTCAGCTTATCCCATTCGCTCCTTGCCTCGTCAACAAAAGCGTTCAGCAGTACAGGATGTGAATTTATCAGATATTCACTTCGCTTGCTACTGTCGGGAATGGCTGCTTGTTTGCCCCATACTCTGTTTTTCTCTGAATAACGCAGATCGTGCTGACTTTCTTTCAGATTGTAACGGAGAATAAAGTTCACACGGTCAAAGCCGAATTTTTCAATAATCGGCTTAACACAGCCGGAACGAAAATGATTGTCATTGAAATTTTCGGCGATGGCATTTTTAATCGCTTTTGCACATTCCATATTTGCTTTATGGCTTTCCCGCCATAAGTCAGTTTCATTGCAGTGACGGGCGTTATCAAGCGAATATCTGTAAAACGGAGTATATTCAGGCATTGAACTCGCCGCCTTGATTTGCCGCCCAGCAGGCTGAGCCTGCACCCGATTCGCGCCCTGATGTCAAACTATTTTCAGCACTTTTACCCGCGCTGACTGATTCTTTTTCTGCCCATTTTACTGAGAGATGAACAAGCGCATCTCTTTGTTCTTCTTCCGACAAATCATCAATAAATTTTTTAATGCTGATATTTCTGTATTCCTTATCTTCAAATGAAATATTGCGGCAATTATCACATATTTTTTCATGCCTGATTACAACTGCATTTTCATCTGTTAAAGAGAAGGATAAAATATCATTGCTCCCGATTTTGAGCCTTTGTCTGATTTCGTACGGAATCGTAATTCTTCCTTTCTTTCCGAGAATTCTGAAAATTTTACGCATTGCTGTCAACCTCACTTTCTTCATCATCGCATATGGTTATAAACTGTTCTGCAAGACATTCTCCGCAGTTCGGACAGCAAAAGCAGCAATCTTCACAGTCAGCCTCCGATTCTTCCGGCAGGATACAATCCTTTGGCTGCGTTACAACGAGCTTACCGTCAGTAAACTCAACCTGAAACATTTTGCTTTCATCAAATCCGATTTCTTCAAACACTTCATTCGGTACGGGTATGAATTTCATTGATTCTGTCATATATGATTTTCCTTTCTCCGATAAGTTGATTTGTATATTCTTTAAATAAAGACATCTGAACGCAAGAATTTAAAAATTCACTTGTGTCATAATTTGAGATGAATAATTCGGGATACTCTTTGCCGCCCTCATATCGTTGAGCAAGATTGGACAGGCGGGATATGCCCTCAACGAGAATACCGGATCTGTTGTACAGTTCACGGATTTCTTCGCAGTCGTTATATGAAAGAAGAAATTTTCCGTTTATACTGCACAGCACATTTGCAAGGCGTTTATGGTCATCTCTGCCAAAGCCTCCCATGTAATAATTCTCGGTTTTGTAATACGGCGGATCGCAATAAAAAAAGGTTTCCTTTCTGTCATACTGCCGAATTAATTTTTCAAAATCTTTGTTTTCAATAATAACTCTTTGCAGTCTGTTGCTCGCTGCGTCAATGGGAGGAAAATCACTCCATATTGAATGCGGCTGACAGGCGAAGTCATCTGCACCTGATCCGTAACTGTAACGAACAAGCGCATAGAAGTTTGCGGCTCGCTTCACATCGGGTAATTCGCATTGACTGTTAAGAAGTTTTTTCATATGCTGAAAATCAATTCTTGAGTTGAGCATATATTTTAATTCCGATTTCAGTTCTTCAGGCGAATCCCGTACACAGCGATAAAGATTTGTAAGATGTCCGTTAAAATCATTGTACACCTCAAAATCTTTTCCGGGCGGTTTATGAAACAAAACCCAACCTCCCCCGCCGAAGACTTCAACATACCGTGTGTAGTCAACAGGGAAACGGAGAAGTATTTCATCCCTCAGTGCTTTTTTACCGCCGATCCATGAAATAAAGCTGTTAATTTTTCCACCTCCTTTTCGGAGGCGCTTCGCGTGCAGAAAATACCTGACAATCAAAAAGGTGTTTTTGTATGTATTTTCATACACGCAAAAACACCTCTTGGTTTTAGTCTATTAATAAAGGTCAGTTCTGAGGCTTACCCTTATTATCTTGTCTGAGCTTTTCAAGTTCTTTTTCTTCTGCTCTTGATGCTTTTCCCGATGCGGCCGCAAAGCACATTGCGGCAACACCAAAAAATCCGCCGAGTGCAAAGCCTACGGCAATTCCTATCCAAAACATATTTTCTTATCCTTTCATTTTTTCGTAGAACTATTTCCTGTTAACTTACATTGATTGTTTGATTGATTCTTCTGTTGGCAGAGCATAACTGTATGCATCCTCACCGAGTGACTTCAATAATGCATTCAATTCTTCAATTGAATTACAGTTACGGATTCCCCAATCGGCACATCGTTGCTCGTAATACGATTTATTTTCGATACCCTCCATCATCCGGTCTAATAAAGACAACCATGCTTTGCCCTTTTCCCAACATACATTTAATACTGTCGGACAACCTCCTGTCTGATCGCATTGAAAATCTCCTGTTGTGTCAATGTCAATAATACTGTAATCACCGAATTCTTTTTCGATTGCTTCTTGAAACTCTTTAACGGTCATAGCTGCATATTCATCCTTTCATCTTCACTCATATCATCATCGGGTCCTGTAATGTTTACATACTCGCTGATAATTCCGAGCGCTTTATAATAATCATCCGACGCTCTTATTCGGGTACACATTTCGTTGGCTTCCTCTGCCATTCCGTTTCGGCGGAGCGTTCTTGAAGCAATCCCCATGAGGTTAAAAATGTTACCATTATTACGATATCGGTATAACGGAAATTATTCCGATATAGACATAACCCCGATACAGGGTCAGCAAATGCTGTAATATCGGGGTATTTACGAAAAT
>CANQXE010000039.1 GCA_947627725.1 uncultured Clostridia bacterium
TCATAAGTTTTCCGCTTTGGTCTCGTGCCTGTATGGGCGAGCCTTTCTCGTTGCGCTTGACTTTGCCTTCTTCGTCGTGGGCATAGACTTTTTCTTTCCATTGATCGACGACTGGAATATAATAGAGTTGTAAGTGCGGCGTGGTTTCATCGAAATGGACAACCGCCGAGAGAATGTTTCGATCCGTTCCCTTATAGCCGATTTCGTCCAGAGCAAATCGATAGCACCGCTTAAAAAACTCGATAATTCCGGGCGGCGCTTCTTTGCCTTTTTCCCAGCCAAGCCGCTCAAAAAACTCCGTGTCCGACGTAATGATCATTCCCTCGAAAGCGACCGACTTCTTCGTCTTTTTATAGCTCGCGTGGAGTTCTTCCAATGTCCTTTTCCATTGCGCGCGCAAACCGCCGTCCGACTTCTTAAAATAGAGGTTGAGCGGAGTTCGCTCGTCGTCTATATCTCCGTTGCGGTGATGTCTCGTCGTACGCTCCGTCTCGCCGCCGATCTTCCCCAAACTTCCCTCATTGAACTTTTCTATTCTGACTACCTGACTGCTGATTGTTTTTCCTCCTTATAGCCGTGTGGTTCTCTCCGTGCAAATACGTGGATTTGGCTATATCCATATCTCACTAGGATACGAGTATCCTGTGAGCCATTGCATGGAGCTTGTTCGGGGAGCAAATTTCTCCCCGAAAGTTGTTTTGCTTCCCGTGAAAATTCTCTTTTGCCGCTGTTTAACGACTGTTCGGCAGAAGTCATAAGTCCTGCATTGGTATCACCTCCTCACTTTGGTATGGCGGAATTTTCTGGCGCTTGATACGCACGAATTTTCCCTTCACTTTTATATGGGTGAATTTTTTTGCAGTTTGCAACATCAAATCGCAAAAATTTTTCTCCTGCCCGCCAAATGTGTAAAACTTTACCCATTTGATAGCATAAAGAGTTGCTTGAAATAACCCCTTCACTTAAAGGGGCGATTTAGGGGCAAAACCGAAGGGTCTAAACGCAAAATATTTTTCATGACACTTATATAGGACACTTCCGAACCGAAATTCGGGGTACCCTTCAAGGATTTTTTCGCACGAAAAAGGAAGTCTCCTGTACGAAACTTCCTTAATCGTTGCTATTTGGTTTTTACGTCCCTAATTATAAACTTGAAAAGTAAATTCCTTCGGAAATTTTCTGTCTTGCGACAGCTGGCAATGCTTGCCGCTTTTCGTTTTGAATGTCGTCAAGCGTCCTCGTGAGTAAGCTCCCAAATCCGCTTTCCTAATTATAAGCCACGAGAACGCCTGAATTATTAGTCCGATCTCGCCCTCCATACACTAACACTCGGGCGCACCCGAATTATTCCGAAAAGAATTTACTGGTCGTCTTCATTTTCCATTGATTTAATTTTATTTATTGCGACCTGCAAAGCGAGTAAGTGTTTCGGCGTAAATCTTATTGTAGCCGATTTCCCTTCAAGCTGTATAGGTATATCGAAAAATGCACTTTGAGCGCCATTAACATCAATGCTTTCTGCTTGTTGGATCAGTCCGCTTATAGTAATTTGACTATATTTGAATTTAGCTGCACAATTCGGACAAAGCGATAAAGTATTCCAACCAAGGTCCATTTTGATCTGTTGTGACTCCATAAGCTCTCCCGTATTAAAAATATTTATAGCTTCGAAATAACGTTTCCCCTTTGCCGTTAAAATTCCTTCATTGCCGCAAATTTGGCAATGCGCCTTATACTCGTTCCTGACAAATTCTTTCTCTTCATTATTCGGTTTTTCCAATACGAAACGAAGCTTTTTTATCGTTGTCGTAGGCTGTTCCCTGTCATCAAATTCTTTCTCAAGCTTTATTTTGCGCTTATCGAGATTCTTCGGACCACGGAAAACGCCGCAACCATCATCGTCATCTTCTTCTTGAAGTTGTTCTCTATCGGAAGTGGCGGCCACTTCCGTCAATGATTTTCCATTTTTACGCTTATCCGCTCGTTTTCTTTCGATGAAAGCTCTAATCTCTGTTAATTCATCAGGATCACATGATGCAAGGAAAAGAAAGTTTTCATCCTCGATACCGCTACTTTTTAACTGCTCGACACGGTCGTTTGGCTTTACAGATATCCTTTCCAACAAAACAGATGGTTTATCATACTTGAATTCGTCAAGCAAATCTTCTTCTTTCAATTCGTATGGAAATTTATATTCCCCACTTCTTGTGGGCACCCATGCGGTACGCTTCAAATAATAAACAAGCGTAGATTCCATTCTTTGTAAACGTCTGCTATTGTTTGCTTGATACTTTGTATACAGACAATCTTCTTGATTGCATTTTTGTATCAAATTCCAAAGCATTTGTGCGACAACGATGAGATTATTTTCTTTAATTTGTTTCAATTTGCTCCAATCAAATTTATCTATCGTATAAGTTTGCTCCAAGCACGTATCATACCGTTCCCCGGTTCTGTCTATTTTGCCGCATAAGGGGAATGGGTACCGTAAATCGCTTGATTTTATAATGCGTGGATATAACTTCCCGTGTAATTTTTCAAATATTTCTTTTAAAAGATCTTTAGGAATATTCTCGCCAGCTTTTTCATATTCCTCTAATGCAAGCACAAAATCAGTATTGCAAAAAAAGAATGCAGAACAACTATCCCAACAGCAATCGCTTGCTTTAACTCTATATATTTTCCCATCTCCCTTCTTGGCTATAAAAATCGGACTATTAGAAAAATCTTCAATATTTATAGAGCCCAATTGATAGCCTTTGACGATTTCCATCATCTTAAGAATCATGTCGTCTACGGGAATATTGTCGCCAGAAATATCTGCGACAAGGTCTTCCCGCTCGCACATTTCTCTGACTCCAAGGGAGAGCAAAAACTCTCTAATGCTTCTGTCTTGAGTTGTTTGCTTCAAAGAAATCTCAACATAAATCGGATTTTTTAAGTAATACTTCGGTTGATAGCTTGTTTTTAAATAAATCCCATCATAAGGCTTATGAAGTTTACCGTCCTCGCACTTGATGAACGCAACCTCACGAAGAATCTCATTCCGTGTTTTTTGTACATTTAAAGGACTGAAATAAAAACCGTATCCTGATCTTTCTTTTGCCTGCGAAAACAGATAATATAGCCTTTTGAAATATTCTGTTTCCTGTTTAACGAATAATTCGTGGAAAAAATCCGGTTTCTTCTCTAATGAAGTAACAAAATCCTCAATTGTAAATTCTTTTATCTTGAATTGATCGATGAAAAATTCGGTCCGTGACGTGGGAACAAATCTTGGCAACCAACTCTTTTGATAGTAAGTTTCCACTCCTTCGGAAGGCAAAATAATTTTGATATCATTGCCAGCCCACATTACATCCCCACTCCGAAGATATTCGCCGCGCTCTGTAACAAACAAATTATCGGATTCAAATGCTTGCTGTATTTTATCCGCAAAAAGTTTGTAACGCGAATCTCTGTTGTTTGAGAAATCACGCTGCGTCGGGAGCGCATCGTAAACGGAGTAATTCAGAAGATTTACTCCTCTGAAATAGTATAGAGATTCTACAGATAAATCTGCAAGAGCTTCTATCAATTTACTGTTTTCGTCGCAATATCTTATGTTATCGCGCGCAACAGTCGAAGCAAAAGGAGCATTGATATGAAAATGCAAATCGCTTTTTTGATCCGTAGGGAAAAAGATGCATACTTTTCCTATCAAATCGCTGTCTACTTCAAATTTATTGTCTTGCAGAAGTTTCATTTTATATGCAATAGAAACCACATTCTCTTTTAACCGCCCCTCAACCATTAAAGGACACCGACCAATAAATTTGCTCCAATACGATACACTTTCTGCAATTTCCGACGCTTTCTTCACGCGGATTTCAAAAATAAATTTTATAGATGCCGCACCATCATCTATTTGTATATAACCCTTCGATCCATTCGGCAATTCGTAATCAATTTTTTTGATATGATTTAAGAATAAAATTGCAGTTTCATCTAATCCACAAAGTCCTTCGGTAATTTCATCGACTGCTTTTTGGGGAGACTTATCTACACTATCAAAAGGGAATATAAACTTGGTCAAGCCTTTTTGCACCTGCCTTTCTATTCCCTCATCTTCCGGTATCAACATATCCACGATCTTGAAGCAATGCTCTCCGGAATATACTTCAGGAGTGGAAGTATAGGCATATACGGCTTTGAATCCAACGCCAAACTGCCCAATTGCAGTCGGATCATCTTTTTTTGTCCCTTTACTGATATTGGTAATTGCTTCTACATCTTCTAATGTAAAATCGCGCTTATCGCCATTATGTATAAAAATCAATTTGTCATTAAAAAGACAAAAATCGACTTCCGAAGCATTCATGTCTTCCGCATTTTGCAAGAGTTCAAAAATAAAATGAGCCTTGTCCGGATATAATTCGGTAAGTAAATTTTTGATCCCGTCAAAGGCATCGTTTTCTTTCATGCTTTTGACCATTTCTTTCCGTTTGCTCTTCAGTTCTTCAAATGTAGCAAATTTGCTCATTTTATCCCTCCACGCATAAAATTCCAACCGTCAATTTCGTTGCTACGATATCGCATTTTTCTATCTCGGAGTTCAATTGCCGTTGCTTTTCCTTAAATGCCTGCTCCAAACGCTCCAGCTGCGCCTGTTTCATCTTGATGATCTTGGCATCCGTCGCCTTTGACAATACGTTTTTGATTGCGTTGATTTGTCCCTGCTGGCTTGTGATCAAACTGCTCATCCTGAATTTTATCAGCTGTTCCGATTCGCCGATGTATTTTTCCTTCGCCGCTTTCCATGCCGCAAAGTGGATATTTTCCAACTTGTCCTCTTCGACGATATGCACGGTTTCGTAATCCTGCGCATGATAGATAAGCTCCAACATGGTTTTTGTATCGATTTGCCGTTCCGTGAGAATCTTCAATTCACAATTAGGCTTTATGCCTTTATATTGCCACTCGTAGGCAACAAATGGATATTCTCCCCGTGACAATTTATCTGTTTTCACGGTCAAAGAACATTGTACGGGATCGTCGCTGAAATAGCGAACCGCTTGCTTTACGAGCGGATGCGTAGGCATAATGAACGTTATATCTCTATGCTCGGTTGCATATTCCCCGTCAAATGTAATTCTTTCAAACGGTGTTTGTTCATTCAGATATTTCTCCCATGCTTTGTATACGGGATTGATTTGCCTGTCCAATTCACGGAAGTCTTTTAACAGAATATTTCTATTTCCCTCGTTCAGCCGCAAAGTTCGTTCGGCTCCGCTTCCGAGGATATATTGATTATCCTCACCCAAACGCTTTTCGAGATATGTTTCTATGAGTCGGCAAATTGCGTCGGCGCTTAAGTGAATATTTGTCGCATCCTGCAATTCTTTTCTCATCATTTCTTGACTCAAATCTAACCCGAAAAATGCCTTTGTATCTTCCTCTAAGCGCTGTTGTTCTTGCATTTTCCGAATGGCGTTGTCGGCAATCTGTAAATCTTTTTTCGCGCGCTCCTGCGGGTTCAGAATGTAATTCTCAACCACGTCATAGATTTCGCGCGTGACTTCACCCA
The DNA here is from genome assembly GCA_947627725.1 of uncultured Clostridia bacterium. Lineage (GTDB taxonomy): Bacteria > Bacillota > Clostridia > Oscillospirales > Acutalibacteraceae > Eubacterium_R. The sequence continues at coordinate 5,567 of CANQXE010000039.1, forward strand.
AAATCTCCTCGCTATCGCCGATGGAAGAATTGAATACACCGATACGCGCCAGACAGCGGTCATAAATATCGCAATCGATTGTGCCTTCCGTTATGATATTGATAATTGAGATACTTTCGCTTTTTTGCCCATTTCGGTCGATACGTCCGATACGTTGCTCAATTGTTTGGGGATTCCAAGGTAAATCGTAGTTAATCAGGCAATCGCAAAATTGGTAGTCCAAGCCCTCACAACCAACCTCGGAAAACAACATAACGTCCAAAGATTCTTCTTGCTCTCTATCCGCTTTGAACCGATTGCGCAAAGCAACTCGCTCCTCGTCTTTTACTCCGCCGTGGATGACGCCAACGCGGATATTTTGCGCGGACAGCTTATCATACAAATACTTCAAAGTATGCCGGAAACTGCTGAACACCATTACTTTGTTGTTCTGCATGGCTTGCTTTTCTTGAATAACTCTAATAAGCTCCTCGACCTTCGTATCCTCATCGCTCATCGTCTCCGCAGAGGCAAGCAAACGCTTGACCGCCTCTTTAATCTGCGGTTTGGACAGAAAATCGGTTGTCTCATTCAATGACGCATTTTCCGCATCGTCAAGTTCAAGCCCGAGTTCATCAAATCTTCTTGTTAAAATTTCTTCGAGAAAAGGACGCAACCCGAAAATACAGCTTGCCGCTTGCCGCATGATCGTCGTCATCATAAACCGCAAACCGCGATCCCCGTGAAGCTGAATTAAGATGTTCGCCTGTATCCGCAACAGCTCGTTATAGAGGGCGGCTTGATCTTCCGTAAACGAAACTTTTAATGTTTCGGGCTTCCTGACCGTAAATTCGCCGATATCGCGTCTACGGGTACGATTTATGATCGATGCGAAGGTGTGCAGGCTCTCGACGTCTGTAATTAGTTTTACACGTTCTTCGGCTGAAATGTTATCTTGCCTCAGAATGCGAACTGCATTGAGATAGACAGGGTTTGTAACGATATTCGCCCCACACGATGTCTTTTCGACGGCAATTAGCCTCGAAAGCGCTTCTTCCTGCCAATTTTCTTCGTTGCTTCGGATAAGTCTGACCGCCTCATTGATAAGCGGATTCGGTTCACCCATACGGATAAAACTCTCGTAATCGTAAATCAAATCGGGGCGTAAAAGATTCAGCAATGTATACAAATCCCTGTCACCGAGTTGTATCGGTGTAGCCGTAAGCATAACGACGCTCGTGGCGTTTTCGCAAAACATTTGCACCGCTTGATGCGCGTAAGTATTGGGATTCTTAATATGATGCGCCTCATCCACGATTACTAAATCGAACTTTGGAAACGGATTTAGGTCTGCCAACGACTTTTTATTGATTTTCGTCGCGCCGCCGTCTTTTGTCCCGTTAACGGTAGCTTCATCAAACAAGGAATAAGGGATAATACACTTGGAATAATCGTCGGGCCACTCCTCTTCAAGAGAAGCTTCATGGATGCAATAGCGAAGTTTCTCCCCGTCTATGTGAACAAACTTCTCTCCGAATTTTTCTTTTAATTCTCCTTGCCATTTTTGTTCCGTAATGAGAGGGCGCGGGCAAATCACAAGCACAGATTTGATATCAAAGCGCGCCTCCAATTCTTTCAAAATAAGTCCCGCTTCGATTGTTTTACCGACACCTACGCCGTCAGCAATCAAAATGCGCGGGCTTTCGGATTTGATCAATTTTAATACGGGGCGAAATTGGTACGGTATAAAATCTATCTTTGCGGAATTGAGCGAGTATAATGAATTGATATTGGGGTTGCGCAGCAATTTTGCCGTAAAAAGCGAATTGATATCTTGCGCGGAATACCAAAGATATCCATTATTGATGCAATACGGCTCTATTTGCTCTTCAAAGCAAGCTATTTTTTTGCCGTCCGCCAAAACGATATATCTTGTGGCATCACCGTTTTGCTCAATTGAAACAACAGCACCAACTTTACCGTCATGCTTGATTTTAACCGTATCACCTATATTGAATATCATATAACCTTGCTCCGCGCTAAAATATTCGCTTTTATTATAGCAAAAATCAACGCAAAAGTATAGTGTTTTGCGACAAGGACGTCTCATTTCAATTTTTTATTTTCGGACTTGCTGTTTGCTTAAATTTTAGTGTTTTGCATTTGTGTCTCTCAGAATATCTAACCCTGCTTGGGTGCGTCCCACACTTTTTAGATTTTTCCTTGCTTTTTGCTTGCCGTTTTGCTTACTGTTTTGCTTTTCTTTTTCACCTCCTTTTTTCAGTATTTCTTTGCAGTTTTGCTTGCTGTTTTGCTTTCCTTTTTTCACCTCCTTCTTAGTTGTTTTGCTTTCTTTTTTGCGTCCGTTTCCGCGCCTGTCCGATTGCCTTTTGTAAAAGTGAACTTGCTGTTCGCAGTTCTTTACGATCATTGTTCATGGTCGTTTTACAAAGTCCATTACGCTGTTCGCGCTCTTTCGGACAAAGCGTTCCCTGTTCGGTTAGCGGGCGCTCAATCGTTTGCCTTTCTTGATACCCCCTCATTAGGTAGCCAAGTAGGAAGGCTAAAAGTTAGCCATTCTCCAAAAATTTGAGAAAATATTTTTCTTTGACTCCTTCTCGGCTACAATCACCCCCCTCATTAGGTAGGCAAGTAAGAGTGGAACAAGTTTACATGTTTCAATATCTTTTACGGAAAAATTTTTTCGCTTAATGCACCCCCCCCTCATTAGGTAGGCAAATAGGAGGGGCAAAAGTTAGCCATTCTCCAAAAAATTTTTACAAACTTTCGCAAAAGAAAAATGCGTATACAACTGTATACGCACCTCTTATGCTTCACAAGACCGCCCTTGTTCGTTTCCGATGGAGACGATTGAGTTTTCTCCCGCTCAACATTCCGTATTCAATATTTGGTTTTGTCTTGTTGGATCAAATAGTTTATCTTTTAGCTCTTTATTGCAGTATAATTATCTAAATACTTTAGAAGGAGAGTGTAATATGGTTTACGGCTACATAAGAGTAAGCAGCGACAAGCAAACAGTTGAAAATCAGAGGTTTGAAATCAACAAATTCGCTTCCGCGGAGGGCTTAAAAATTGACGGCTGGATCGAAGAAACAATCAGCGGCACAAAAAACTATGACAAAAGGAAACTTGGTATCTTGCTGAAGCGAATCAATAAAAACGACTTGATTATTTGTGCGGAGCTTTCCCGTTTGGGCAGAAATCTTTTTATGATCATGGAGATTCTACATATTTGTATGAATAAGGAATGTCGCGTTTGGACGATTAAAGACAATTATCGCCTGGGTGATGATATTCAAAGTAAAGTTTTAGCCTTTGCCTTCGGTTTAAGCGCGGAAATCGAACGCAACCTCATCAGTCAACGGACAAAGGAAGCCCTAGCGCGAAAAAGAAGTGAAGGCGTAATTTTGGGACGACCGAAAGGGAAAAAGTCTTCTCGCGTAAAGCTTTCGGGAAAAGAAGATACAATTAAAACTTTGCTGGAACAAGGAGTTTCAAAAACTCAAATTGCCACTATCTTCAGGGTAAATCGAATGACCGTCACAAAGTTTATAAATGAGCATGAAATTAAGCCAAAAGAAAACGAGCGTTTTTGTTGAACAAAACGGTATCAAAATGGACTTCCACAGTTCACAAAGTTGGTCCATCTTGAACCCCATCG
>CANQXE010000040.1 GCA_947627725.1 uncultured Clostridia bacterium
TAATTTACAGCATTTATGCGCCAAGTTATCCGAGAATATCCAACCGGTTTCATTGCGAACTAAATTGGCGAGATAGCAATATCCTTTTGTTTTATGTTTATTATGTTGTTCTAACAGCAATTCAGTAAGTATTATTCTATTTTGCTCATATCTGTTTAGCTTATCTTTTCGTGCTAACCATTTGTAGTATCCTGAACGGTTAACAGACATTATTTCACATAGAAACTTAACATTGTATCTGTCTTTCAACGAATATATTATTTCATATTCGCATCTTTTAAAGAAACGAATTCCTTGTTTGCACCAACTCCTTTCACTTGATATCCTTTTTTTAACCGTTCATTTTCAATTTCTAATTTTACTAATTGCAACCTTAATCTTTCTGTTTCGGTTAAAGTTTTGCTTGTGTGTAATGCCGCAAAAGGATTTCCCGGATGCCCTTTGTAATCAAATGCAGCTTCACCGTATTTAATGTAATCCCTTACCCAATGACAAATCATACTTCTGTCCGCATTATATTCTTTTTCAAGTGCTCGCACAGAATATGTTCATTTAGGTGCTTACCTATGATCTCTAATTTTTGTTCTTTTGTCCATATTCTTTTCTTTTGTCCTTTTTTCATTTCCATACCTTCCGTTTACATTTTACCATAAGAAAAAGGTAGATGCATGGTGGTTTTCCATGTGTCTACCTTTATTTTACTATTGCATCAAACGGGTGGTTCTTTGTTTTGCTTTACCAAGCAAAACTGCCTTAAGGCATTAATTTAGTATAAAAACAGCTCATTAAGTGGGCTGTTTTTATTTGCAAATGATTTTATTGTTCTCCCAACCCCAAGCAAAGCCTTTGAAATCGTTTGCCCAGCTTTCAAGGGATTGTACTTTTACATCGCCCGACAGGTTATGAATAACTTTACCATTTCCGATGTAGATACCAACATGACCATAGGGATTGCTTGCATATCCGTAAACTGTTGCACCCACTTGTATTTTGCTCCAATCATTTGATACCGCCCACATATCTGCTGCACATAATGCACAGTGTGCAGATCCTCGTGAACCTGTTACAGCTTGGTAAACATCAGCCACCCACGCCTGACAGTAACCTGATTTTGCAGATATGCCATAGTTTGACGAATTGACTGCAACCGCAACGATTTTCTTTTGAGTTTCGTTTACAACCTCATCACCAAAATCTAATGAGCCTATATCAATATTATTTTTATTGCCGCCCCGATTAAATATTATAGAAGCCCATAGCTTATCGTTGCTTTCGCTCATAAGCTCCGCAAGGTATTCTTTCTGCTTGTCAGTAAAAGAATATTGACTTGCCATTTCATCTGCCGTTTTACTGCTGATTGAAATGGTTAAAACCTTTATTGTAACTTCTTCATTTTTTATAACCTCGTTACCGTTTTCATCAGTAGTCGTGATTTCTTTTGTCTGAGTTCTCGTTTCAACTTTAGAATCTATACTGTTCATATCCCAAAAGATGTCGGACAGTATAGATTTTTTGCTTTCATCAATAGTTGCGGTTTCCTGCGGATTATCTGCGTCGGTAGATACTTTAATGGAATAAACGGAAAGTATGTCCTTCCAATTTGCCTTGCTGCCGTTAATTTCAACCTCGTCATATGATGATTTTGATTTAATTTCATCAATTTTGTTATCGTAATCAGCGTTGATTTCCTGAATAACACTTGTAATATTCAGTCCCGTTTCAGATGTTTCTGTTGAAAAGAATATACCATAAAACGACGCTGCTACCGCTCCTACAAGGCAAAGAATTATTATTACAACAACTGCAATCCAACCGCCTGCGATAATAGCGTTGATAAGGCTTTTAACAGCATTGACCGCCATTTTAAAGGCTCTTGCCGCTGCCTTGAGTCCTGCCTTAACAAATTTAGCTGTTTCTCTCGCTGTTGCTCTTGCATATTCAGCAGCCTTTCTTGATTTTTCTGTAAATTTACTTACCGCAAGTTTATTAGCATATACAGATTTCTGTATTTTTCCTGTTGCAGATACTTTTGCGGTTTTTGTAGCTTTATTAACTGTTTTAATTGCCTTTTCAGAATTTTTAACAGCAGAGTTATTACCCATACGGATAGAGTTTTTTGCGGTCTTAGGTGCATTTTTTGAAATGTTTTCAGCGGTTTTATTAGCTGTTTTATCAGGTGTGTTTTGAAATATATTATCTGCCGATTTAGCAGATTGTTCTGACCTACGGCAAGCTCTGCGTTCTTTTATATCTTCAAGAGTATATTTTGCTGTTTCAATATTTTTCTTTGTTTCAGTAACGCTCTTTTTCCCAGTCTTGTTAAAATGATATACTGTATCATTAATTGCCGAGTGTGTTTTTTCCTGATAGAACTGCGCTGCATATTGCTCAGGAGTATCTGCGTCGGTATTTACTGCCTTTCCTATATCTTCTTTAACTCTGACAGAAACGCCCTTCGCTTTTTCAGTAACAATTCCCGCTTTTTCTATCTTTTTGACTGTTGTCTGAGCAGCTTTCTTAATTTCAGTTTTTGCCATTTACGATACCTCTTTTAATCGTTTCTTCAATGCAGTATAAAATTCCCTGTTGTGAATACTCTTGCCTTGAGATTGCCATTCCTCTTCAAAATTAAAGCGAACATTCAAATCTTGAACTGAATAGGTCTGTTTGAATGTTCGCCAAGTTGTTTTATCCCAAATTTCAAGTTGTTTCCATAGTTCAGGAAAATACTTTCTAAGTTTCCGTAATTCTTCAAGACTTTGCAGTGGGCAGCACCAACACGATACACGATGAAATATTTTATACAGACCGCCCCAATCAAATCCTTTTGAATAACAGTATTCAAGGCAATCCTTTTCAGTCATATTCCATTCAACTAAAGGATAACAAGCATCTTTAACTCTCTTAGGCTCGTCGGAAGCAATACCGATATATTCAACAATATCAAAGTTCTTTTTTAAGTCTTTAAAATATGCGTCTAACACTCTTTTTTTGAGCATAGCAGTACACCAACGGTTACGAGGACCGCCCCAACTCATTCCGTCATATTTTTCCAAATCTGGATTTTTGCGTATAGGATGATAGGTGTAAAAATAATATTCAAAATCGTGTTCAGCCTTGAGTCTGATAATAGGTCTGCCGATGTACTGTTCAAGTTTATCTATATGCTCATACATTTGTGGAAATTCAAGTCCTGTATCACAAAAAATAATATAGTCAATCGGACGCTTTTCCTCAATTAACTTTAATAACATTGCTGTAGAATCTTTACCTCCTGAAAGAGATACAACATACTTTTTAAGCTTTATCATTTTAAATCTCCTTTGCCACAACAACAAATCTGCCGTTCTTCTGTGAATATTCACAAGTAGAAAGCGTTATCAGTTTATCGCCGTATTCTGCATTAACTCCTGTGTCATATAAGGAAAGCGCCTTGCATTTTTCAATATAGGTACTAAAATCATTCTCTGTTTTTGCATTGACAAAGGTATAATATTCAAAGCCTTCGCTTGAATAAGCTACGGTTTTAAATACTGCAATGACCTCGTATATTCTCTCCTCTGACAAAGTGTCGAATTTGATATATTTATGAGAATTACAAAAATCATTGCTCCTGTATTGAGTGAGTTCATTAAACATAGATTTGTTCTTCATATTGTGTCCATAGACAATAATATTGTCAGATGATAAAGAGCAGTTCACCTGCATATAAGGAACACCAAAGCGAGAATATTCTTTACTGAAATTATGATTAAGATAGTAATTAGGGCTATCCTTTGACTGCATAACAGGGTAATTAATAGCAGTATCATCAATTCTTATCCAACCGATAAAATCATTGTTTTGGGCATATAAATCTGCGTATTTGTTATCGGAGCATTGCCGGCTGTCCTCGACGGCCTGTGCAATGCTCTCTAACTCATCAATCTGTTTCCTGTCATCAAAATATTCTGATATATAGAGATAAGTGCTGACCGCAAAAATTGCAGTCAGCGCTAAAATTGCAATAATACATATTTTGTTTTTCATATTAAATCCCTTCATCAAATTGAGAGAGGCTATATTGCCTCTCTCGGTTTAGTTGTTAATAGCTTATATAATTCTGTATTTTTAGGGAATTTGTTTACATAAGGCACAAGATTTGAGCCTATCTTCATAAGCCCCTGTCCTGCATCTACATTTGTAAAAAAGTCTGTTTGGTTATCAGAGATATTAAGCAGCTTTGCAAGCTGATTCTTGTCCTGACCGCTTTGATTGAGCATAACAACAAATTCCGAATTTGAAAGCATTGTGCTTGCGGTATGGCTCTGTAGCATATCACCGACATTCTGTGTAATTCCCGTTGCGAAAGCTCCGTACTTTCTGACTCTTTTCCATACGCGGTATAAGAAATCGGCGGTGTATCTCTGCGCAAATAATAAATATATTTCATCTATGAAAATATATGTTGTTCTGCCTTTTCTTCTGTTTGATGTGATTCTGTTCAAAATATTGTCAAGAACAACGAGCATACCTACAGGCAAAAGCTGTTCGCCAAGTTCAAGAATATTATAACAAACAAGCCTGTTATTTGTATCAACATTAGTGGGCTGTGCAAAAGTATTAAGCGAGCCGTTTGTGAAAAGTTCGATAGCAAGCGCAAGCTCCTGAGCCTCAATTTCGCTCTGCATTAACAACACTTCTCTGAAATCCTGCAATGTAGGCGGTGCAATTTTAAACCCGCTCTTAATATATTCCTCATAAACCTTTCGGCAACAGCGATCTATAATTGATTTATCTTTAGCGTCTACAGTTCCGCCGATAAGCTGTTCGCATAATGACATAATAAATTCCGCTTTTGTTGCAAGAGGGTTTTTATCATCTTCATAATTTGCGTTCATATCCATTGCGTTAATGTGATTTTCAGAATTAGCGGAGATATTGATAACCTCGCCGCCGAGCGTTGTAACAAGAGGACTGTACTCGTTTTCAGGGTCTATGATTAAAATATCCGCATTTTCATCAGACAGGAATATTGACGCAACATCTTCCTTTACAAAGAATGATTTACCGCCGCCTGATACACCGAGCACAATACAGTTACCGTTGAGCAATTTGTTACGGTTTATGAAAATCATATTATTACTGATAGCGTTTTGTCCGTAATAAGTTCCTTTTTCGTGTTGCATTTCCTGTGCGTTAAACGGCATAAAGGCGGCAAGCGATTCAGTAGTAAGTGTTCTGAAACAATTAATCTTTCTTGTTCCGAGCGGTAAAACCGTATTAAGTCCGTCAAGCTGCTGAAAGCGGAGCGTTGCAAACTGATTTGTACTGCCCTCTGCTATTTTTGAGAAAATAGTTTCCGTCACATTGTCAAGCTCCTGTTTTGAATCGGCAGTAATAACCATTGTAATAACGCTTTCATAAATCCTTTGGTCACGGTTGCGCATATCGTTCTTGATTTCAAGGATCTCCGCCTCACGCTGTTCAAGGTCATAATTTGTAGCGCCGAAGTTGTTGTTTTGAACTTGCTTGCGGTTATAGTTAGCCTTGTCTGTTTGAATACCGAGTAATACCTTGTCAACCTCTTTTACTGCCTCTCCGGCGGGAATCGGTATGAAATCAATAGACAACATCAAATTCCTGTTTATAGACGCTAAATCCGATATTGTGCTATCCTCAACAAAAGTTCCGTAGTTTCTCAAAAATATTGTTCTGCAATATTCGTTGTTAATTTTCATATAATCGCTTTGAATTTCCATTGAATCAGGGCAGATATAACATTTGAAAAGTTCCCCATTTAAGTGCGGAACTTTTACTTCGTCTTTTTTTATCTGTTTTTTGCCGAAGTGGGCTTTGCCCTTTACAAATGTTGGTGTTCGGACTTCGTCCTCGACTAAATCACGAACATCACAGCCGTTATTTATAAACTGTTCAATATCAAGATTATAATTCTGTTCATTCCCTGCATGGTAAAAGTCGTGCAATATTCTAAGCCTGTCGTCAGCAGTAAGCGGCTCACATTTACTGCCTATTCTTGATAGCCTTGCAGTTAAATCATTTCCGATACGGTTAAAAAATGCCCTTGAATCTTCAACTGTTCTCTTGCTGACGGTAACGGTGAAATATTTATCCTGAACAATACAGTTAGACGAATTTGCTTTGTCAAGGAGCATTTCGTTATATTCCTTACGGTATTTGTCAAGTTCGTCATATTTGTACGGAATAAGGATTGCCTTTTCAAATTCGGCTTTGTCGAGCTTATGATTGTTTATTGTGAGTTTAATTGTAACTCCCGCTCCAAAGGAATTAATAACTGCCCAATAGCCCTTCATAAGTTCCTCTTTTTCCTCATTGCTTGCAATGTGATAATTTATATCGGTAAACTTAAATGTTTTTGAATAATTATTGTTATTCAAAAGAAAAATGCCGTCCTTATAGACGGCTTTGATAGGAATAACATCCTGAACAGACTTCGGTATTACAAATTTTTCTCTTTCTTTTTTCATCATATCTTTAAGCGTTTTCATTTGTTTTGTAAACCTCCTTTTCCATTTTTCTGATTAAATCCTTGCTTTGTCTGTATAAGCTGTCCTCCGCCTTAAAGATAAGCCTTTTGGGAGTTAATACTTCTGATTTGATCCACGCCCATAAAAACTGCTCGGCAGTCATTCCGTTATAGGTTACAAAGCCTAAAGCGGCAAACGGGGCGGCAAGGATAATACATAACCACGACAGCGTTTCCATACTTAAATACGGTCTGAGCAGAAAGTACGAGCCGACTGCCACACCTACCGCAAGGACAGAAAAAACGAGCTGACGCATATTCAGCCCGAAGTAGATTTTTTCGCTGTAATCACGAAATTCCTTATTGATTTGTATATCCAAATTCTTTCCTCCTATCTTGATAAATCATCTTTGACGGGAGGTTTAGGCTGAATCTGATAAGGTTTTTTGCCGTCTGTTGTTTTAAGAAAATCAATAAAACTTGCCGCTGATATTGCGTTTCGGTTTAATTGCCTTTGCCAAGCCTGTTCAGACGGCGCCCATACGAAACCGTTTTGTTTCAGTTCTTTACGCTGTTCAGCGCTTGGTTTTTCATCAAATAACAACTGTAAACGATTTAACTCTTTATTTGCAACTGCTTTACCGCCGTTAAACTCCCAACCGACGAAACCGACCTCTTGATTTCTTTTAAGCTCGTCAATACGCTTTTTCAATCGGTTAATTTCCTGATTATTATTCTGCAAATGGTATGACGGATAAGGCTGCTGTTCCCAAGAATAACCACTCTTTATCTGTGCATCAAGTTTTATTGCCTCCTCATTTGAAATATCAGGATAGCCTTTAAGTGTTCCGTTGTGTCGGTAATATTTATTGACATCTTTCATATATTCCTGTTTTTCCTGACATTCTTTAAGTTTTGCAGTCAATTTTTCAATAGCCTGCGGATCATCACTTTTAATTGGATTATTAAATCCCATAATATAAATTCCTCCTTAAAATTAAAGTCCCAACATTTCGTGGACGATTCTGTCTGACATTTTTACCGTACCGACAAGAACAAGCATATTAAATACAAGCTCGCCGATATATTTCCATACCATCGTTACGGCTGCCGCACCTGTATCCACTTCGGGCGGTGCAGATGCGTAAAGAGAGAAAATAATACAGGCAAGTATGATTATCGCCCCTTCAAGCAGCACTCCGCAGTATGATTTTATGAATGACCTGCCTACATTCTGTGTCGGCTCGCCCGCAAAGGTTGATAACGGTATCGGTGCAAGCGCCGTATACATATACAATTTAAAAAATCGCCCGTACACAGTTAAAATGAGTACGAACGATAAAACCGTAACGAACAGACTGCCTATCAGAGTAACCGCCCATAACGGAATACTCTCAAAAAAGCCGCAGTTTTCTATGGCTGATACTATTTCATCGGGCAAAGCTGTTTGTGATATACCGCTAAGTCCCGATGTATCCATAATTGTTATAATGATACCCTGTACGATTTCAAACAGCGCAAGCATAATTTCCATTCCATAAGTTATCAAGGCTTTTGCAAGTGCAAAGCGAACGAACAGCTTTAATGCGTGTTCAGGCTTTTTTACATCTGTGATATTCCATTTGAGAACACAAAGAGAAATGCCCTCTATCCGAAGATAAGAGGACACTTTCAGTTAGGCGCAGAGATACTTTTTCATCTGCGCCTTTATTTTTTCTCTTGCTCGAATAACGGATTGCCGCACGGATTGCGGTCTGCAATGCTCCAATGCACCGATTTGACAGTAAGTAAGGTCATACTCGTGATAAAGTAGAAACCGCCGCTTTTGTATTGCAGGCAGGGCAGCAATCAGTTTATATAGTAGTTCATTACGCTCGGACTCTATCATAGTTTCTTCAACGGTTTTCGGCGTTACCCTTGCCCGCCTGTTCAGCGTTTCATCCCATACCTCACTAAACTCTCTATGGCGCTGATCCCAATTCTGTATCTTCCTGTTATTGAGTTCCAGACGCCGAAACTCTTGATAGAAAGCAGGGGAAACTTCCAATTCGTGATATTCACCCTGCCCATCCTTAAACCCGATAAAGCACCGTGTGCCGTTTTCTGATATTTCTTCCAAAAGCGTGTACGACTTATATCTGAAGATTGCCATTGATTTTTCCTCCAAGCTGAAACTGGGCGAGAGGTTTTAACCTCTCACCCAGCAGCCCGTAGGAAACGGGATTTTCTACTCCTGCTTAAACTTTTTCAGCTTTTTCCGCAGATGGTCTAATCTCGCATAAATTGCCCCTGTGGTTAGGCAGACGAGCGCAGCGATCTCTTTTGTGGAATACCCCTGCATTTTCAGCAGAACAATTCGCAGAGTACGCTTGTCCACCGTGAGCAACGCTTGATATAGATTTTC
>CANQXE010000041.1 GCA_947627725.1 uncultured Clostridia bacterium
ATAGCGGAACGATTCGGTCTTGATACGAGCGTTAAGTTCAATATGATGAGCGCTGTCCATATGACTTCAACAGCCGTTAATCTTGTAAAGAGTGTTGCGAAGTAGGGAGTTGAAAGTATGCGAGAACTTACAGAAAAAGAAATGATATTAAGGCTTATGAAAACAGCTTGTCAAAAGCAAAACGGCTGTTCTCTTGATGAATTCGTGCAAAGCTGCAGGCAAGAGTTTTCACAAGGCGTGTGAGAATTTAAGGGTAATAATATTGAATAAAAGTATGAATAATGATATACTGAATAAAACAAGCAAGGAGGAAAATGTAATGAAATATACGCTTATGCATAAGAATATCCCTGTTTGTAATCTTGAAATTGATGAATCTTCGTATATTATAGCATGCTATGAAATCCTCAATATTGCCCATCTGCCAATCGGAACGGATTGTGATAATATTGTAGGATCACTTCAAGGCTGGTGGAAAAGCCGAAGTATTCCCAAAAGCCGAAAAGGAATAAGAGAAGTTCTTGATAAATTGAATTTGCATTCATCACAACAACTTTTAAAAGAATGTTTTGGATTGAGTTTATCAGATCAATACTGGATTAAGCCATATGAAAGCAAACTGGATTGGGCAGAGATCAACTTTTTCAATAATGATTTTTCAGATGATATAGGTAATTTATTATTTGGTTCAGAGGTTTCCAGTCCAAAAATAAATCTTATGTCCCCTGATATTACATCTGATGGTAATCTGAAAAAAAGATGGAAAATTATTAATGAAAAACGCTGCCTGATTAAAGGTGGAAGCAATCCATACCAACAGGAGCCTTTAAATGAGCTTATTGCTGATAAACTAATGGAAAATATTGGCGTTTATCATACTCCGTATACTGTATTCTGGCAGGATGATGAGCCGTATTCAATATGCGAGGATTTTATAAACGAAAAAACGGAACTTGTCAGTGCATATCAAATTTGCGGCGTTTTAAAAACAAAAGCACAAGATATGTATGAGCATTTTATAAGATGCTGTGAAAAATTAAAAATTCCGAATGTACAACAGTCACTGAATGAAATGTTAGTTGTAGATTATCTTATTGCAAATGTTGACAGGCACTATGCTAATTTTGGTGCAATACGGGATGCTGAAACACTCCGGTTTATTGGTATGGCTCCAATTTATGACAACGGAACATCATTATGGTATAATACGCTTGATCGGTTTATTAATCCTGATGCAGATATTGAATCATCAACCTTCTGTACAAAATTGTATGAACAATTGGAGTATGTGACTGATTTTGATTGGCTTGATTTATCAAAGCTCAAAGATTTTAGTACAGAAATATATAATATATTGAAACACAGCTTATATATAAGCGATGACAGATGTCAATTTATATGTCAGGCATTCGAAAGACGAATTGAACTTTTAGAGCAATATATTGAACAGTCACAAAACTACGGTATGAATCAAATACAATAATTTATTATTTAACACCTATCAAAACCGATAGGTGTTATTTTCACTCTAAAACAAGGAGGAAAAAAGTGAACAAACAATTTATTTATCCGCAGAACATGAGAGCATCAGCGAATTTATTGAATCGGTAAACAATGCCATCAATATGAGTATGTAAATATTGATATTGACAGTTTTGAAATATGAATATATATTACAAATAAACAAGGATCTATCTATAGACGGCAGCCCATAGAACAGTTAAAAAAGTAACCGAACCTATTCCCTGCCGACACATAAGGAAGTAATTTAAAAACATCATTCAAATACAACCGAATAGGCGTTAGCAAGGACGAAAGGGGCTGTCTCTCATGATTTTTTCAAATCATTTTGAGACAGCCCCTTTCCTTTATGCAGGAGTTATTAAGACTTTTTCGTATTGTATTCCACGAAGCTCCTTTTGACCCCGGAAAGAAAGCGTTCTGCAATGGGGGTGAAGGTTTGGTATTTGTTCCAAATGAGAAAGAGCTTCGTTTCGAGTCTGGGAAAGAGCGGACGGAAGATAAGTCCGCTTTCCTTGGCGGTGTCTACAAGTCCGGCAAACGTGAGCTGATAGCCGAGTCCTTCTTTTACAAAGACCGATGCATTATAGGCGAGCCGAAACGAGCCCTCCAAATGCAGGTCGTGGATGCGTTCACCGTACCATTTTGCAATATCGTTTTTCCACCCCTGCTCCGAGGAGAATAGCGGCAGCCCGACAAGATCGCCTACAGTAATTGCCTCTTTCTTTGCAAGCGGAGCGTCACATGGCATCACCACACCCCAAATATCCGCCTCCGGGAATGGGATATATTCGTATTTTTGAGCATCAGGCAGATCGCATACGACGGCAAAATCCAAAAGTCCTTTATCCAGCTTTTCGGTGACTTGTTCGGTGTCACCGCTTGTGATGTGATAATTCAGTCCCGGATACACGGTTTTCAAGTTGTGGATTTCCCTTGCAAGATAGCGTATCTGATAGGATTCCGCCAGCCCCAAATAAAGCTCGCCGCCCGTGATGTCGTCAAGGGATAGGAACTCCTTTTCAATCTTGTCCGCCATGGTGACAAGGCTTTCCGCCCGGTCACGCAGGAGCATTCCTTCCTCGGTCAGGGAAATGCTGAAGCTGTGTCTGGTAAACAGCTTTTTCCCAAGCTCATCTTCCAACGCCCGAAGCGTTTTGGACAGTGTTGGCTGTGTGACATGAAGAATTTCCGCCGCTTTTGTCATGTTTTCTTCTCTCGCAATAGCAAGAAAATAGCGCAGGGTGCGAATTTCCATAGCGAACACCTCCTTGATATTCATAGAAAGAATATCACGATATTCATTATAACCATTAGCGAAGAAAAAGTCAATATACTATACTGTAGATGTCAGAAAAAATCGGACGCAGGAAGGATGAGAAGATGAATAAGCAAACAGAAAGTCTGCTCACGGGGATGACCGATGCAGGATGCACAACGGAAGAAATCGGGATAGCTGAGAGCCTATTGGAAACGGACAGCCTAAGCGAGTTGACAAAGTTTCTCAAGCAATGCCGCTGCGGTCTGCTGGAGCAAATGCACGAAAGTCAAAAACGGGTAGACCTTATGGATTATCTGATACGGCAGACCGAAAAACAAACAGTAAAATAACGAAAGGATGGAAAGCATCATGAAAAAAGAAGAACTGAAACTCACGGCGGAATGGGATAAAACCTTTCTAAAAAGCGAAAAGGTCGATCACAGCAAGGTGACCTTTGTGAACCGCTATGGCATCACATTGGCGGCAGATCTTTATGCACCGAAAAATGTGGAAGGCAAACTTCCGGCGATTGCCGTGTGCGGCCCCTTTGGGGCGGTCAAGGAGCAGGCGGCGGGACTGTATGCCCAGACCATGGCAGAGCGTGGATTTCTGACCATCGCCTTTGACCCCTCTTTCACCGGCGAGAGCGGGGGAAATGTCCGTTACATGGCGTCCCCGGACATCAATACCGAGGATTTTATGGCGGCGGTGGATTTCCTGTCGCTGCATGAGAAGGTCGATCCCGACCGAATCGGGATCATTGGCATCTGCGGCTGGGGCGGCATGGCGCTGAACACGGCAGCGCTGGATACGAGAGTAAAAGCGACTGTCGCTTCCACCATGTACGATATGACAAGAGTAAACGCCAACGGCTATTTTGACGCCGAGGATAGCGAAGAAGCTCGGTATCAGAAAAAGACGGCAATGTGCGCACAGCGGCTTGCAGATTTGAAAGCGGGAGACTATGCCCTCGGCGGCGGTGTTGTCGATCCGCTGCCGGAGGATGCGCCGTTCTTCGTCAAAGACTATTACGATTACTACAAGACAGAACGGGGCTATCACCCCCGCAGCTTGAATTCAAACGGCGGCTGGAACGTGATTGGTTGCGAATCTTTTCTGAATCAGTCGATCCTAAAGTACAGCAATGAAATCCGCAGCGCCGTGCTGATCCTGCACGGAGAGAAGGCACACTCCTGCTATTTTTCAAAAGACGCCTATGCCGGCATTACAAAGGAAAGCAAGTACACGAAAAACAAAGAGCTACTGATTATTCCGGATGCCGTCCACACCGATCTGTATGACGGCGGCGGGAAGAATGCCATTCCGTTTGATAAGCTGGAGCGTTTCTTTACGGAATACTTAAAGTAAAGCGGCACTCCATAGGATTTATCAGACGAACAGAAACGGAGTGATAAAAATGAAACGCTTTTGATGTCAGGCATTCTTCTATTGGCATTTATTCTTTGCTTAACCGATTGTAGCAACAATACGGAACAAAAGGTAATTTCAAGCGGTGAAAATTCAGCACCTAATTCCAGTATGGTAGTTGTCTATTTCTCAGCGACCGGCACAACAAGGCCGCTTGCGGAATATGCCGCAGACATACTGAATGCCTACATTTATGATATTGTGCCGCAAGACCCCTACACGGATGAAGATTTGGTCTATTACACAGGTGGCCGTGCTGATCAGGAGCAGAACGACCCGTCTGCACGGCCGGCAATATTAGACTCCGTCAAGGATATGAGTCAATGCGATACCGTCCTGATCGGCTATTTCATTTGGCACGGTCAGGCACCGAAAATCATCTACACATTCCTTGAAAGCTACGACTTTTCCGGCAAAACACTCCTGCCGTTTTGCACATCGCACTCAAGCGGGATTTGTTACAGTGCAAGCAATCTTCATTCCCTTGTGCCAAGCGCAAACTGGCTGGACGGCAGGCGCTTTGCCGGTGGCACTTCAAGAAATATGATTGCCGCATGGCTGGATGAAAAAATATCACTTTGAGTTGAGCCATGCAAATAGGCAAACCAAGCATCAAATGGAGGCTGAAATATGAAAGTATTAGCGATAAACGGAAGCGCAAGAATAAACGGCAATACGGATATTCTGATACAACGTATATTTGAGAAAATGAAACCGGCGGACATTGAAACGGAAAACATACAGTTTGCCGGAGAGGTAATAAATCCGTGTAAAGCCTGTTTTGCTTGCGGCGAGAAAGAAAACTGCATCCGCAAAAAAGATCGGTTTGAAGAAACTTTTGAAAAGATGAAAATGGCAGACGCCATAATTCTTGCTTCCCCTGTCTACTCGGCAAATATATCGTCCAATATGCAGGCGTTCTTGGAGCGTGCCGCAGTTGTATGCGATATGAATCCGGGACTACTGAAGCATAAAATCGGAGCCGCTGTTGTATCGGTACGTCGTGGCGGAGCGCTGAATGCGGTCGATGCCATGAATCACTTTTTCTTAAATCATGAAATGATCGTTGTTGGCAGTACCTACTGGAATATGGTCTACGGTAAAATGCCTGGAGATGTTTTGAAAGACACAGAGGGACTTGCCAATATAGATAACCTTGCGGAAAACATAATATGGCTGATGAAGGAGATGAAATCAAAATGAAACGCATCATCGCAATATTTTTATTACTGATCTTTGTGTTGGGGCTTGCTGCTTGCAGCGGTAATACGAATCAAAAAGAATCTTCAAGCGGTGAAAACTCAACACCTACTTCCGATCAAGATAATGACTCAAAGGAAAACAGTACAGGAGAAAATGGAGGTGAAAACTTGAGCAAAATTTTAGTGGCATATTTCTCCGCAACAGGCACCACAAAGGCTCTTGCGAAATATGCCGCCGACATTTACGAAATCGTACCGCAAGACCCCTACACGGATGAGGACTTGACCTATTACACAGGCGGTCGTGCGGACAAAGAGCAGAACGACCCTTCTGCACGTCCGGCGATTTCCGGCTCGGTTGAGGATATGAGTAGGTACGATACCGTCTTGATTGGCTATCCCATTTGGCACGGGCAGGCACCGAAAATCATCTATACCTTCCTTGAAAGCTATGACTTTTCCGGCAAGACGATTCTGCCGTTCTGCACTTCACATTCAAGCGGAATCGGTTCAAGTGCCGACAATCTTCACTCCCTTGCATCGGGAGCGAACTGGCTGGATGGAAAAAGGTTTGCCGACGGTACTTCCAAAGAAGAAATCGAAAACTGGCTTGCCGAAAACAACATAAAACCGAATGAATCACCTGTTTCGGCAGAAGTGGGCAAATTTGACTTTGAAAAGAAAACCGTAATGCTGAACAGCGGTTATGAAATGCCGATTATGGGGCTGGGAACATACAGCCTTTCCGATGAAGAATGCTACAACTCGGTGACGGCTCTGCTTGAATCCGGCGGGCGGCTCATCGACACGGCATATATGTACGGAAACGAGGCGGCAGTTGGGCGGGCGGTACGGGATTCCGATGTGCCGAGAAAAGAAATATTCGTCATTACGAAAATCTATCCCGGCGAGCAGTTTGCGAACCCCGAAAAGGCGATTCAGGATGCGCTCGACAAACTTAACATCGGCTATATCGACATGATGTTGCTCCATCACCCCGGCGAAAACGATGTGAAAGCCTATCTTGCGATGGAAAAATTCGTAGAGGACGGAAAAATCCACTCGCTCGGTTTGTCAAACTTCTATGTGGAGGAACTGGAGGAGTTTCTGCCACAGGTGAATATCACACCGGCGCTGGTGCAGAATGAGATTCACCCGTACTATCAGGAAAACGATGTAATTCCATATATTCAAAATCTCGGAATCGTCGTGCAGGGATGGTATCCCTTCGGTGGCAGAGGACACACCTCGGAGCTGCTCGGCGACAGTGTCATTTCCGAGATTGCCGAAGCGCACGATGTTACCTCGGCACAGGTGATTTTGCGGTGGAATCTGCAAAAGGGCGTGGTTGTCATTCCCGGTTCCAGTAATCCCGATCACATCAGGGAAAACCTTGACCTGTTTGGCTTTGAACTTACGGATGCGGAAATTCAGCGAATCAATGAACTCGACAGACACGAAAAACATGATTGGTACTAATGATAACATAGGATAAAACAAACGAGCCGATGAACTTGTGAGAGCCATCACAGATTATCGGCTTTTTTCTTGTCCAAAACGCCGGTTACAACTGAATGACCGGCTGATTGGGAAACGCCGTCAGGTGCCCGATAGCTTTTTCGGGCACCGCGAATGAGTGAGTTTTTCGTGCTTGCACGGAAACGAGCGATATGGAGATTGTGACGGCGTGTTCCCGTGTGTAACAATCATTGGATTGTGATCCCGCAATCCAAATCCGCAATTCCCCTCGAGAATTCAAAATCACCGCATAAAAGAGGGAAGGCGCAGCCCATAAACTGCACCTTCCCATTACATCCGGAATTACTTCCTTATCAGTTCGTGGCATTAGCGTGGGACGGTTATTTTTTTATGCTTAAATGTAGCCAGTGGCTGCAATAAGGATGACTGCGAATACAATTATATATTCCGTCATCACCTTCCTTTGCATAAACTCCTAAAAGGTTTCTATTTAATCAGAGGGTCACAGTACCCCTGTTATAACTTTCGTCTTTAGGAAGCTAACTGCCTATGTGTCTATGATAACTCCTTGCAGGATAAATCCTGGACCGAAGTTCTGCATATATTATATATTTTGTTAAACCAAAAAGCAATTTTAAATTACCGCACCTATTTTCATTAAAAATAGGTGTTATTTTCACCCTAAAACAAGGAGGAAAAAAGTGAACAAACAATTTATTTATCCACAGAACATGAGAGCGTCCGCTACACTGTGGCTTTGGAGTCTGAAAGATTTTGCCATCATTGCAGTCGGCGCTCTTTTTTCTGCCATGGTGCTTGCCGCCACAAGAATATTAATCCCTGCGGTATTTACGGCAGCTTATGCCTTTCTGAGTATCCGCAGTGAAGGAACGACTGTGCTTGACTTTTTAAAATATGGGGTCAGGTACTTTATTTCTACTCAGCAAGTATATTATTGGGGATTGAGAGGTGATAAAGATTGATTAAGTTATTTAAACGAAAAAAGAATAAAAACACCATTCAGGAATTTATCGGTATTGAAACCTTCACAAAACGGGGGCTTAAAACAAAGTACGGAGAACTCGTATATTTTATTATCAGTCCAACAAATATATCCGTTCTTTCAAAAGAAAATATCCAAACAAAGATTTGGCACTTGATGCAGGTTCTCTCCGCACAGCCGAATATTGAAATCACTTGTATTGACTCCTGTGAGAGATTCGATGACAACAAAAATAATATGCTTGAACTTCACAGGAAAGAATGCAATGAAAAGGTTCAGAAATGCCTGTCGGACGATGTTGATTATCTTGATAATATACAGATTGAGATGTCAACGGCAAGGCAGTTTATGTTTTCAATCCGTTTCAGGAAGGAAAAGGAAGAACAGATATTTAATCAGATAAACCGTGTAGAAAAAGCTATTTCCGAACAGGGCTTTGAGGTCAGACGAGCTACAAAGGAAGATATGAAAAGGATTCTTGCAATATACTTTGAAGCGTCAATGCAGGGCGAGTTGATTCCCGATGTAGACGGAGGTGACTGCATTGATGAAGAAATCAGGAAAGCGGTTGCTTAATATTTTGATTGCAATCTGTTTTACTATTCTTGCCGTGGTTCTCTGCCGCCTTATCTATAACTTTAATATTGATAATCGGGATCAGAAAAGGTTTGACAATATGGCACAGACGGTTACAATTGAGAATGACGGAAACGATAAAGACAGCGGAATAATCGATTTAATAAACAGGAATTCCGATTGTATCGGCTGGGTAAAAATCAGCGGAACAAAGATTGATTACCCTGTTATGCAGACAAAGGATAATCCGCAGTATTATCTGCGCAGAGGATTTG
>CANQXE010000042.1 GCA_947627725.1 uncultured Clostridia bacterium
TCCGCGCCGAGCAATATGAGGTTTTCTTCATTCAAAACTTCCTCCGCAATATACCCATTCGCCTCGGCGGGGTTTTCAACATTCCTATATATATCGGGTCGGTGTTCTACGTGCAGCTTGTGGATCTGTCGGAAAATTTTGTTTACCGCGTCAAAATCGGACAGCGTTAAATCTCGTATTATCATTGTTGTCATTCCCTTTTGTCGTTTTATAAATTATAACATAAATTTTGGGCTAAATCAATCATTTCCTATGAATGACACCAATTCTGCTTGTTTTTGTTTCCCATGAAAAGATATGGGAATTTTTGCTGATTTTTCTTGACTCTTGACTTGGGAAAATCAGTGATTTTAAAATAGAAAACGCTCCGATGAACCGCTGTTCGTTCGGAGCGTTTCTGTCGTCAATTTTTCAATTTTTACGGCTCTTGACCGTTATGCCAATAATTCTTTCGTGGGCATTTAGAATCCCAATTTGAAGGTGGTTAATATAACTATACGAGATATGCTGAATTTGGCGTTTTCGCCTCTGAAAAAGTTAGTGTTTATGCGGTTTTTTCAAACAAAAATTTCGTCTTAATAATCACCTTTTACTCCTGCAGTTAATACGGTAAAATGTCCGCATTTTAGCCCTCGATTTCGGGATATGCAATATGTTTTCATTGCCTTATCAGTTTTCGGTTAAAATAGTCTTAATTTTATGCGGTTTAAACAATCTAAAATACAGACATAAGTGGAATGTTGCTATTTAGTGGCAGTCAATATAGCTTATAGGGGACTCTTTCAAGTTTGAAAACGTAAGTTTAGTGCAGTTTAAAATCCTCTATTATTCCACTACCTTTGAAGGCGCTTGATTATCTTGCAAAATTACATTAAAATATTTATTAAAATCGAATAATCAATGTTTATTCCTTTGTCCATTTCATTGTTACATTAAATTGTGATTCGACACCAGCTTTAGCAAAACATAAAAAAGAACCTTCTGCACTTGCTTTAATTCCAAAACTCAGTTCTGTCTCTGTCGGAGATAATTCTCTTAATTGTCTTGAAATATATTCCCCTATCTTTATTAAAGGTTCCATTTGCCTTTTAATATCAATAGCTTCTATACGCGCTGTTCTATCCGCGTAACCACCTTGCTCAGGCTCTTCAACCTCAATTTTTGCTTCAACGTCCTCATATTTTAAACTTACTATTCTTGCCATCTCAAAAATCCTCCTTAATTTAATTATTTTAATATAAATATTATTTTATTTGCAGTGTGTCATATTACAGATTATGTCACTTATAGCTGTTCTAAAATGGTTCTTAATTCTATTCCGGCTACCTCACTGACCTTTTCCGAACCTTTGAACATGCCATAAATTTTATATTTTGAATCAACTATAGGAGCGCCACTGAAGCCGTTACAATTAATGTTCAGTTCTTTATCAACAATCATGTTAAAATAACCCGGGTTCATGGATCCATCGTAACAACCTGAGAGCATTTTGCCAGTTTCAGGGTATGTAGGAGTAGTTGCCAGGCAGTGCAAACTATCCTTCTTTCTAATATCAGAAGCAACATCTTTTCTCGAAAAAACATTTTTATATATAAACATCGGTACTTTCTCCAATGGAAATATACGAATATCCTGTACAGCATTCACATTCTTTACTTGAATATCTTTTTGAGTATTCACCTTATACCTGTCCTTAACATTACTATCATTAAAACATGGCATAGTCCATTCATAACAATAAGTGCCTTTGTCAAATATGTGGTTGCAAGTAATTAGATACAATTTTTTATTAGATGCGTATAAAAATCCTGAACCTATATTTTTATCTTCTTCCCAGATTTGTACAATAGAATTTTTAAAAATAGTCTCATTGCCAACTCTTGTATCCATGCTTTGAATAGCTTCGTTAATGTCACTCCACTCATCGGTATTTAACCAATCTAAACAATTGTATTTAGCTAAAACATCCAATATGGTATCATTTCGGCTAAAGCTTTCTCCTAAGACTGCACGAAGGGATCGCTCTTTATCTTTCAAACATACTATGCCTCCAATCAAAAGGGACAATGCTGTATGAATAGCAGAATATTTTTCAATTGTCATAGTCAGTTCCAATAAATTATTAATATAATTATTTATCAATCCAATAAATTTATCAGCAACCTCTTGTTCACGGCTTTCTTTCCCCAACGCAAGTCTATAGCAAGCCTCAATGGTACAAACAAGTGTACGCATATAATTATTTGAATCATCGTCTCTTAAAATATTATCTATTTCAGTCTTTAAAACATCAAATAATTGACTGGTAATACTTGTAATGTATGCATCCCCCATATATGGTCTGCGACCCAGAGCATCTGCCGCATGGGCCTTTTCCCAGTATTTTCCTTTCGTTAATAATGTAATTAACTGCTGTATACAGTCTTGTTGATTCCGACCATCACTATCCCACATCTTTCCGTTATATGTTTTATAATATAATACCTCGAAATTACTCCTTAAAATAGGGTCTTTATGTTCAGAAAATTTTTTTTGAAGTTTTATAATATACTCCTCTTTCATTTTTTTTGAAATATTATCATAATTATCAATAACAGCAGATATAATATGGTATTTTAAGTGGCGGTCGTATTCGTTTTCATCAGGTGCATCCCATAATTCCTTTAATATTTCCTTTGGCATTCCGGATTTTGTGTAACCAAAATAATATACTATTCTTCTTTTGATATTTGGGTTTGTCTGTTTGGCATATTGTTCTACTATTATTTCATCTATAAAGCCATTTGCATATTTGCAATTCAAATTGCATAATGAATCAAAAACAGAAGAATCATACACATCTGTTTCCAACTTTTGTATAGCCCACTCTAAAAAACTGTTAAGCTTGTCCTGAACCTTATCATTAAAAACTAATACTTCTGTTATCATTTCAACTGGATTTTTTATATTAGCACTGTCAACGACCTTGAGAAGGTTGTTAAAAAAAGTGTTAAATTTACTTGCACCACCAGTATTGATAATCATACCAGCAAAAAAGCACATAACTTTTGTTGAATAATTCTCAATAATATTCTTTATCCGTTTATCAATTTTATTAATATTATTAATATTATAGCTCTTTGCTATTAGAAAATCCTTACATCCATCAAATTTGAAATTGTCGTTTTTATCAAAAATATCTGTATCCTTAAAATACTCATAATAATCTTTAGAACACTTTTTATCTCCACTCTCCAGTTCTTTAGCAACTTCTATCAGCCAATCATTTAAAACTGTTTCATCCACTTCTGATGCTTTTGCTGCTTTTTTTACAGCAATTGATATGAATGTGTCATAAATTTGCCATATGTTTAATCTATCAAACTTTTTTGGATTGTCTTTTAAACAAAACTCAAATAAGAATAAACGCTCCCGTTTGCTGAGCATCATTGTTAATTCTTCACTCTTATTAAAAGCCTCTTCTGCCTCCTTTTGCGGCGATGTATATCGTTCCGGAAATATTTGCACTAAATACTTTGTTATTTGCTCTTTGTTTAATGGTTCTATATTAATTTTTCTAAAATTATATGTCTGTTGTGCTTTTTCATCTGCAAAAAAATCTCCGTTTTCGATGAAAATTATTATTGATTTATATAAATCATCACGTGATGCAATATTTTCAATAATTTTCAAAGAATTTATAGCAATATTTTCCTCAAAGAATATGCTTATTCTCCCTTTTTCATATAATTCTAAGGCCAATGTATCTACTAAATCTTTTTCCCTGTTATCAGTAATCTTTAGTTGTGTCTTTATGCAATGTGCAGCTAATTCAACAATGGAATTCGATGACTCTTTGCTATAATACCATTGGCTAATGGCCTGATTGTCTACAAAAATAGGAAATCTAAACTCTATATTATTTATATTATCCCAAATAGGATGTGAGATTTTATCGTAACAGGCCCATATCATCTCTCTCAAGTAAAATTTCTTTCCATAACCTTTATCACCACAAAAAACAAAAATATTAGGCTCATGAGAGATACTCTTTGATGGGGTCGTTAAAATATCTCGTAATGTTTTATTATGCAATCCGTCTACATCCAGATTTTTGTCAAGTTCTCCCTCTCGAACCCAATACTTATCCTTTCTATCCTGCAGGATATTTCTAAATAGATATTCAAGATATTCATGAAAAAGACTTGTTAATGCATTTTTTCTTTTTTGTTTCCCCAATATATCCATAAATTTATCCCCGTTAATCGTTATAATATTTCATTATTGTATTACGTATTGTTCTTTTAGGCATGTTCTCTACATTATTAATTATAAAAAATTTTTCTCCTATGTTGCCCCATAATAAATACTGTCCATCACTACACACATGCCTATATGCATCATATAAGCTTGGATAACATTCAACCTGTCCATATGGAAATAATTCTGACATATCTTGCTTAAAATAAGGGACAAGATGTCCGTGTCCATGCAATACTCCATGCATGCTTGTACAGAAGCTCGCCCTTCCTCGTTCAAAATATGCATACGGTTTACAAATGTATTTTGTAAATTCTTTTTCTAGTAGCTGTATAGCCGAATCTATATTACAGTCTGAAATGGACGGAAGCCATTTTTTAGAATAAAACAGATAATGTTCTGGTACAATCGGCTCTATATCTTTGACAATGCCAAAACTATCATTTTCTAATATTTGTTCTTCATAAATAATTCTTGTCAAAAAAGGATTATTTTTTTCATTATTATTAATCATTTTATTATCCCCCCTAATTAAAAAGTTCCTTTTTGGTTATTTTATAATAATTATGAAATAGGAATGTGGGAATTATAGGTATTCCAAATTCTCTAAGCACTATTGCTGGATGAGATAACATTCCGAATTCAATAAATATTGGCACATCCACTTTTCTCAAAAACGGAACAAATTCCCATAAAAATTGTTCCTCTCCTCTATGTATCCTTGGTCTGAATAGAATACTTGTTTTCCCGTCCCATTGAGAAAAATCAGAAATATCGCTGATTATATATAGCGAACTTTCTTGATTAATATCGAATTCTATCTGAGGTGTTACCCTGCAATTAAGAAAATATTCATTCTCGTTGTCTGATACAAAATGAATATTAATCGGTAAATCCTCGCTGTTTTCAAATAAGTCTTGTAAACTTTCCAATACCGGAAAAATATGTATTAAATTTTTCAACACGCCAGTTAGCGTCGGCGGTGGATTATCTTCTGTATGACATCCTAAAAAATTTTCATACTTTACAGCCCTTGTATCTTTAACACCCCATATATATATATTATCATTTTCTATAACTATAGTATCCGTCATTAATGTTGAATCGCTTTCCCACATTCCAGGGACATGCTCTAAAATTATTTTATTATGATCCAAATAAAGTTCATAAGAGTCCAATATATCAACACTTTCATATACTATGACAGACCAATTGTCATTTTTTGTCTCGGCAATATATTTTGCCGCATCACTGGGACTATCTAAAAAAGCTCTTGGAAGTCCTACGTCTCTATTACTGGAATATCTAACAGTTATAGGTCCTGTAAAAAAAGACTGTTTTATTGAGTCACTAATTTGCGAAACACGGGTTTCTTTTCGGAAGAACAAAACCGGTTTCGGAAATAGTTTATTTGTTCTAAAAAATTGCATCGATTGATATTTCAACCCTTGTTCAGACAACCCTCCAAAAGCATTGATTTTTCTTGTATGTGTAGATAAATGGTGTGGGATTAGTTTTTCTAAATGACGTGCTTGGAAAATATATATTTGTTCATCTTTGTATCCCCATTCGATATCTATATTATAAGAAAAAATGTCCTTGATTCCTAAAACAACCCTGTATAATTCATGCAGTATTTTGCTCTCTTTGACACAATTAATATTAAATCTTTTCTCAATACATCTATAACGAAAAGTTTCCTTCTGGGTTAATGCATATGTGTTAGCATTGCATAACCCCTTTGTAAACTCATAATTATCATATTGAACAACTTGAGATAACATAGTATTATTACAATAACCCTGCCAAGGTATTTGCGAAAAAATTACTCCAGAATATTCTGCATCTAATTCCTCTTGGACAATAACTGTAAAATACTTGATTTTCAACGATTTTCCATGCGCATTTATATAAGATTTCACTCTTGGAACATATGCACTATAGACGCACTCTTTAATCGCCCTATATAAATCATCAATATTTAATACATGTTTTTTACTTTTAAATATTCCTGGAAATAGGATATTTTCACTATCCTCTATATCTGCAGAACTACGAACAATAACTACAGAGTTAGTCGAAGTTTGTAATAATTTTTTATATGCTTTATCTATACTCTTTTTTAATCTCTTAATTTGAGCATTATATTCTTCATTTAAATCAAAGGTAATACAAAATCCCGGAAGAACATTAAAACTGCGAAATAACATATATGAAAGATTGGCTGCCTTGTTTCCAAAACATTTGCTGTGTTCTTTACAAATTGTTTCAAGTTCTCTTACACCGCAAATCATCAGTCTGTCCCCCTCATTTTTGATTAGCTGTACCATAAACTACTATACAAATTAATAAATATTGTTTTTAGCTAAATTCTATTACACTTCATAATAAATTTTTTGAACGTATGTAATATTAAACGAAATGTTTAATATGGTATTACATCGCAGCATATTTTATAACACAAAAATATTATATCATATAATACAAAAAATGCAATAGAAAACTTTGAAATAATGACTAATTTTTCACTAAATGTTATTATTATACATTATTCAGCATAAACAAAAATCCGAACCCGTCGCCGATAGGTGAAAAGTTCGGATTAGTTGGGTTTGGTGGAGCTTGCATACACAAAGGCGAACTTGTTGTGATTGAGCGGTGCTTTGGGGTGTTGGTTGACATAAATATTATGTAAATTTATTAAACAACAAAATCGCCTTATTCCCTTTAATTATATATTCACATAAATACGATAGTGCTTTTAACGGTGCTATCGTTTTTTGCTTTGTTCATACATTGTATATTTCTTTCTGTATTATTTGCTGATTTCTTTTTTATGAAATTTTGTTATGTACTAGAATAGTATTTTTTTGCAGTTTTTAATCTTTTCAATAACCAATAATACGGTTTAAAAACATCATCCTCTTTGTACTCACAAAAAACCGTCGGATTTGGATTTTGCAATAATAATCTCGCCATATTATTGTGCATGTTGGACATTAAAATTTCATTTAATATAACCATAAGCTCGGGAGTGATGTATAATGAATAATATGTAGACAGCCTATTGATATATGATTCTACATATTCCACTCTTGATATAATCCATTCTTTTACAGTAAAATGTGGATTTGATGAATTTAATTTATGTACATTAAGCATTCCAACAGTATCAACAGTATTCAACTTATTTAGGATTGTTTTTAGTTGTTCATCGCTTATATTATTGACATCAAAAATACCATCAATATATTTATTAGCTAATATTAAGAACATTTCATTCATTTTGCCTATAATTTCTTCAATTTGCAACACAATACATTTATAGGCCTGCTCCCGCTGCTTTAATTGTGGAACATATACTTGAGTAATATAAAACATAAAATTAATAATAAATCCAATTGCCAATTGAAAAACTACATTAAACCAATCTCCCGCATGCGGGAACCATTCCTTAGACTCAATAGATACAATATACAAAATAATTACAATTACAGAGCATACAAAAGTGATTGAAATTAATTGATTAGTTCTTATAAATTTACGCATATTTTTCCCTTCCACAAATTACTCAACATTTTAAACATCTTGCTTTATAATATTATACCATTGCAATTGAATGATTTCAAGTATATAACTATTTTTAATGTATATTTTCGCCCTTTTTATATCCTCTCCCTTAAAGAAGCGGCAGCACCTCCCCACGATACTGCCGCTCAAATCATTTCATTTCTTTTTCCCGTTTCATTTTCCATATTTCAAATTCCTTTCTGCCCTGTTCGCTGGCATAAAATTCC
>CANQXE010000043.1 GCA_947627725.1 uncultured Clostridia bacterium
CGGGAAAGCCCGAAAATACGGGCTATACCGACATTTAAGAACTTCTAAAGAGATAATCAAAATTCCTATCTAATTTTATAACAACAGAGCTATATTTTTATCTCACGGTAAAAATACTGGCTCCCCTTATCGTGTAACTCTGTTTGCATTGATGTTGGATTTGCGTGGCAGCAATGAGCCATGTATTTTTCGGTGCGTGGCTTCGGCTGCGCACTTTTTATTTGTGAAAATATGTGCAGCCTTGCTCTATTAGTCCAGACTTTTGGACAGCTTATGTGCTAAAATGGTAGTATCTTAGATGCAGGAAGGTGACAATATGAGAAAAATTCTGAGCATTACCCTTGCTTTTTTGCTCGCGCTGACGCTGTTCATCAGTCCGAACGCGACGCTTGCGGTCAATGCCGTGGAGGAGGACAGCAGCTTTGAAGTCCACTTCATCGACGTCGGGCAGGCTGACGCGGCTCTGGTTCTTTGCGATGACAGCGCAATGCTCATCGACGGAGGAAATGCGGCTGATTCAAACCTTATCTACAGCTATCTCAAAAAGCTGAAAGTGAAAGAGCTTGACTACATCGTCTGCACCCACGCCCATGAGGATCACGTCGGCGGTCTTGCAGGTGCGCTGAATTATGCGGCGGTTGACACCGCGCTATGCCCTGTCACAAGCTATGACAGCAAAGCCTTCAAGAATTTTGTCAAGTATCTTGACAAGCAGGACGTGGAGATAACCGTTCCCGAGACTGGCGATACCTATGAGCTTGGCAGTGCCGAGTTTGAGATTCTCGGTCCTATCGAGATCGACGAGGACGACCCGAACAATACCTCAATCGTTCTTAGAATTGTCTACGGCGAAACGTCGTTCCTGTTTACAGGCGACGCGGGTCGCGATGAGGAAAGCGACATTCTCGACGAGGATTATGAGCTTGAAAGCACCGTCCTGAAGGTTGGTCATCACGGCAGCGATACTTCGACTTCCTACAAATTCCTCAACGAAGTCCTGCCGAAATACGCCGTTATTTCTGTCGGAGAGGGCAATTCCTACGGTCACCCGACCGAGGACACCCTGAGCCGTCTGAGGGACGCGGACGTTAAGGTCTTAAGGACGGATATGCAGGGCGACATCATCTGCAAGAGCGACGGCGAAAAGGTCAGCTTCACGGTCGAAAAGAACGCCGACGCGGACACTTTCGGAACGCTTGAACCGAACAGTACGCAGAAAAAGTCGGCGACGACGAAGTCTGAAAGCACCGTCAAAAAGACGGAGCAAAAGACTTCCGGCGGTTCATCTTATGTGCTGAACACCAACACTAAGAAGTTCCACTTGCCGAGCTGTTCAAGCGTCGGTCAGATGAAAGACAAGAACCGGCAGGACTTCACCGGCACCCGCGATGAAGTCATACGCATGGGGTATGACCCGTGCAAGAGGTGTAATCCTTAGAGTATCAGGCAAGCCCACCGAGAGGTGGGCTTGATGAAAATCGGGAATGCGAATGGGCGTACAATTTAGCACGTTTGTTACAACTAATTAGCTTCATATATTGTGAATATATGATATAAGTATATTTTTGGTTGACTTATGTATATAAAAGCATTATAATGTAACAAAGGAGGGTGACAAATCATGTCAGACAAAAGAGAATTTATATTTTGCGATGTTTTAACAGATGAGTCCGATAAAAGCTATTATTATCTGAGCGATATTATAGATCTCTGTGAGGGCGATATCGTAGAGGTCCCATTCGGTGATGTAGGTAAGAAAGTCAAAGGCACGGTTATGAAAATCGGCAAGTATACTCTTGACAATGCGCCATATCCTCCGAATAAGACTAAATATATTCTGAGAAAAGTCCCGGAAGATGAAAGACCCTCAGAAGACGGGAACTTTCTTTTAAACTGCGGAGGAACGGTTCTGGAGAGATACATTGGTCAAGGAAATAATAAAATTGTTATCCCGGAAGGTATTATTGAAATCCGTCCGAGAGCATTCGCAAATCTTCAGACATTAAACGAAGTCGTTCTGCCTAATAGTTTAAAAATCATTGGAAATGAAGCGTTTGGCTGCACAGGAATAAAAAAAGTTATCATACCCGATGGAGTCGAACAGATAGGATTTGCAGCATTTACATATAAACGTGATGAGCAATCTCAATGGGGAAGTGTAAATTACAGACAGGATTTAAATTCTGCTGAGATGGTCGTTTCAAAGAAACACCCGTATTTTATAAGCGACGGCAAATGCATATTTCGTATTAACGATGACGGCACAAAAGACCTTGTGCAGTGTTTTAAAACAGGAATAACAAAATATGATGTTCCGGAAGATACTGTCAGCATTTATGAGGCGGCATTTCTTGGCTGCACACGTTTAAGTACGCTAAATCTTAATGAGGGGCTTAAATCAATAGGTCGTGAAGCAGTGAAGTACTGCTCGAACAATATGTTGTCCATTCAGATTCCCGATAGTCTTGAGGATATGTCCGATTTGCCGTACACTGGACGCACAGTTTCAAAGACCGGATATGGATATTATAAATACAATTCCAATAGTAAACTGGAAATTCTGACTTTGGACACGAATCCTCGATTCTTAAATGACGATGGGAATTTATATAAAATAACCGAATCCGATGAGCTTCAGCTCCTTTCTTGCAGTTCTTCTGCCAGTAGAATAGACATAAAGGAAGGAACTTTATCAATCTTGGAAAGAGCATTTGCATATTGTGAACATCTAAAGGAAGTTGTTATTCCGAGCTCAATGAATGGACTCGAAGATAGTGAAGATGAATGGTACTTTCCTGAATCAGTTACAAAAATTGAAGTAGATGACAGCAATAAATATCTGTCTGCAATAGATGGAATATTGTATGACAAGAATCAGACAAGGGTCTTATTTGTCCCCGAAAAAATTGCCTTCAAAGAACTTGTGCTTCCTGAAACCGTCAGGGATATAGGAACTGCTTTTGAACACACGCAAAAAATAAACAGCATTGTTCTTCCGGAAGGTTTAAAGAAACTTTCCAGAAATGCATTCAACGGCTGCAAAATACGTTCGTTCACCGTACCGCAGTCGCTGACAGAAGTAGACAGCAGAGCCTTTGTGTTATCACAGGATATATCTTCAGCCATAGTTTATGGTGCTCCCGGTTCTGTTATGGAAGCCTACTGCAAGACACGCAAAAAATTGTCTTTTGTTGCTAAAAAAGCTGTTTCTAATAAGCCAAAGGAAAAAATCAATTATGAGTATAAGATTGGACGGACAGGTGTCGCCTTAACAAAATATATCGGTTCATCAAGAAATCTTTTACTGCCTTCTGAAATTGAAGGTAAACCAGTAACGGAAGTAAAAAAAATATTTAAATTTGGCAATAACAGTATAAACTCTATCGAACTCCCAAGTAGTGTAGTAAAATTAGAAACGGGTGCTTTTTCGGATTTATATGGGCTGACAAAATTAAAGCTTTCCGAGAATCTCTCATCGATTCCGGACAAGATGTGTATGAATTGTGAAAGTCTTACGGACATAACAATTCCTGATTCGGTAACAAGTATAGGAGAATTAGCATTTGCAAAAAGCGGAATTAAAACGCTGTCGCTTCCTGCTCATCTGAAAAGTATCTCTGCTGAAATCATATACGGTTGCAGGAATTTAACGGAGCTCGTACTTCCGGAAGGGGTTGAAGAGATATGTGACGGAGCATTTTACGGCATAGAGGTCAACCGAATAGTTATTCCCGCATCTGTTTCTAAAATCAGTGATTTAGTATTTGCAGATACCTGCAATTTTGACAACTACTGCTATAGAAATTGGAGTCTTAGCAAAAAGACATTTATTCGTGTCGTTAAGGACAGTTACGCCGACAAGTTTTTCACATCATATATAAATGCAGGATCTTGTGTGGAAAGATCTTACATTAAAGACAACCTGAAAATCGTATATGATGAACAGTCGGAAGATGATGCAGTAAATCTTTCTCTATTTACAATTTGTGAAAGTAAAGACGGCTGTATTATCAGCGATATTGCCCCATATCCAGAGGGGGAAATAATCATACCGGAAAAAATCAACGGTCTGCCTGTAACGAGTGTAAATATACAAGCGCCACGTTATGATCAAACACCGCGTTATGATGTAAAAAAATATGCTTCTATAGATTTCCCAAAAAACGTAACAAAGATTTATTTCGATATGAATGTTTTCGTCAGCAAGGTTACATTTACTCACGGCAACGATACATTCTGGAGTGATGGGTCAGCTATTTACAGTGCTGACAAATCTACACTGCTGTTCCTTGCGGATCGAGCTCTAAAAAGTTATACTGTCTTGGAGGGAGTTAAGCGAATCGGAGACTATGCGTTCAAGTGGTGCAACAATCTTACAGTCCGCTTTCCTTCAAGTCTCACTCATTTGGAGCCAAGTGCTTTGCGTGGAATAATCAACACTATCAGTGTATCTGGTGGAGAAAACATTGACGCACCGGAAAATGGTAGCTCTAAGGAAATGCTTGACCGTAACACTGTTGTTATAGGAGTCCTTGGAAAAACTTTAATGCATGCTGATCCTAAGCTAAAAGTAGTAATAGTCCCGGAAGGCGTAGAAATCATAGGAGCGGGAGCTTTCTCAAAAATTGGAGATGTATGGTCCGGAACTGACTGTCTTGCAGAGGAGATAGTCTTGCCTGCAACAGTAAGGATACTTGAGTCAAGGTGCTTTGCAGGACTTGAAAACCTCAAAAAAATAAATTTACCGGAAGGTATAGAAACAATCCCGAATTCTGCTTTTTCTTACTGCAGAAAACTTGAATACATCAAATTGCCTGAATCTGTACGTTCAATAGAAACAAATGCGTTTTCCAACTGTTCATCACTAACGAATATAGATTTGCCATCGAAACTGGAAACGATCGGCGATGATGTTTTTCATTATTGTGATGGGCTTATAAGTATAATGCTGCCCGCCGGACTTCAGTCGGTTAATGTTACTTCTCTTGGCGAATCAGAATTGGAGATGATACATGTTGCGCCGGAAAACGATACATACTCTGATAAGGACGGAGTGCTGTTTTCAAAGGACGGTCAAAAACTTATCAGAGTCCCTGTTGCATACAACTGCAAAGACTATATAATACCCGATTGTGTTACGGAAGTTGGACCGTATGCTTTTAGAAAGTGCAAAAATATAAGATCGATTGTTTTTCATGACAACATTTCTAAAATCGGGGAGTATGTCTGCTCAGAAATGGAATCACTTATGAGCGTTCGACTTCCGTCAGGCTTGAAAGCACTCGGAAAGGGTTGGTTTAGAACATGCTTTAATTTAAAAACCGTTATTTGGCCAAAGAATTTCACATCAATCGGTGATGAATGCTTTTCAATTTGCCGCAATATGACCCCCTATTTACCGAAGTCGTTAGAAACTATAGGCAGAGGAGCTCTTGAAGGGACAAATTTGAAAAAATTTACCATTACAAAGTCTCTCACGCATTATGAAAGCTGTTGTGGTTACTGGGTGGATTCAAATCCCTTCGAGGTGGAGGTTTATGACAACGCTATTACCTCTGAACTTAACTCAATCATGCGTGCAGCATCTATCATAACCGTAAAATCTACCGAAAGCGGCACTGTTCTTTACAAAGTTTGGACAATGGAGGAGAACCAACCGGACGAAGTCGTGAACGTTCTGCAATCATGCTGGAATAATAACGGCACATTTAACTTCAAAAAACTTGACACTGTTTTTCAGAATATCAACGGTATGATAGACAAGGCAAAAACAGCTTTATACCGGCTAAGTTATCCGATTTCCCTTACGCCGGAAAATGAGGAAATGTATCGCAGCTATATTACGAAAATGGGAGCAAAGATGATAACGCGATTTATCGAGGACGATGATTTGGAAAGTATTCGCAATGCTTCTCAATTTAATGCGATCAAAAAATCCAATATCTCAAATCTTTTGGAAATTGCAACATCAGCTAAGAAAACGGAAATAGCAGCATTCCTTCTCAATTATAAGAACGAGCTTCTGAAATAGTAATGAAAGAGGTGTAAACCGGTGACGGAGATAAACATAAATCAAGCGGACAAGCTTGCAAGAGAAGTTTTAAATCTCTCTCGCAACACCCTGCTTGTAAATATGAGATTTCTTGATACAGCTCTGAGCCGGCTTACGTTTATTGCCGACGGTACGGAAACCATTATGACCGACGGTGAAATGCTTTACTACAATCCGCTCTTTGTCTTGAAAAGATTCGCCGAAGAACAGACGGCTTCAACTCGCGATTACCTGCACATAGTGTTCCACTGTATTTTTCGTCATATGTTTGTTGCCCCGAATGTTAATATACCGCTTTGGGATCTTGCCTGTGATATAGTAGTAGAGGCGGCTATTACAGGCATGGGACTTCCGTCCGTAACAGTTCAAAGAGAATCTGAGCAAGCAGTATATCTATATGAAATCACCAAAGGCACGTCCATGCTGACTGCCGAAAAGATATACAGATACTATCTTGATACAGGACTTTCCGAAGATGAAATAACCGATATAAGGGAATATTTCTTGGCAGATGACCACAGCGTATGGTATATGCAAAAAGAGAATTCATACGGATTGGGGAAATCTACTCAGTCAAATGATGAAAATGGCAGCGACGGTATTAGCAGCAATGAGGGCATAAGAGGTGATTCTGACGAGGGCAGCGATGAAAATAAAAGCGAAAGCGAATCAGGGAAAGAGGAAAGCGAAAATAATACTTTATTTTCTCGCGAAGCGCTTGAACAGATGTGGAAGGATATTTCCGAACATATTCAGCAGGATTTGGAAACCTTCTCTCGTGAACGCGGAGACCAAGCCGGTGGACTGATACAGAATCTCGCCTCGGTGAACCGAGAGAAATATGACTATAGCTATTTTCTTAAAAAGTTTGCTGTCAGAGGAGAAGCCATGAAACTTGACCCTGACGAGTTTGACTATATCTACTACACATACGGACTTCAGCTTTATGAAAAAATGCCGCTGATAGAACCTTTGGAATACAGAGAAGCCAAACGTATCCGTGAGTTTGTAATAGCGGTAGACACCTCGGGCTCCACAACAGGGGAACTGGTGCAGAAATTTGTCCAAAAGACTTATAATATTTTGAAATCAACCGAGAGCTTTTTCTCAAAAATAAATCTCCATATTATTCAGTGTGACACAAAAATCCATGAAGGTGTAAAGATTACAAATCAGCTCGAATTTGACGAGTATCTGAAAAATATGAAGCTCCGTGGGTTCGGCGGCACGGACTTTCGCCCTGTGTTTAGTTATGTCGATGAGATGATAGCGAGTCACGAATTCTTTAACCTTAAAGGTCTGATCTATTTCACAGACGGCTACGGAGTCTTTCCTGAAAACAAGCCTCAATATGATACGGCTTTTGTTTTCGTTGATGATGATTACGGCAATCCCGAAGTGCCGCCGTGGGCAATCAAGCTTATATTGCAAAGTAATGAAATATAAGGGGGAATTATATTGAATATAAAAGAAGCTAAGGAGCAAATTAAAAACGCGATGATGGCGTATTTTAC
>CANQXE010000044.1 GCA_947627725.1 uncultured Clostridia bacterium
GGCATATCACTTGTTTTGACCCCGGTGTCGATTATAGGCATTACATCATTTGTCAGAAATTATAAAAACCCGCAAGGCGCGACCTTTGGAGAAATCAACAATACGCATTTGATCATTCATACGTATCAAACGGCGAGCAACGTTGTATATCTTCCGCTTGAAAAAATCAAAGAGATCAAAGTCGCAGAAGATGCCGCGGAAAGACATGGGAATGTAGTGATATCTCTCATCGGGCGAGAAAAGCCAATCACTCTGCTCAATGTGGCGTTCCCTCATAAAGTGACTGAATTTTATGAGCGACTTCAAAAGCTTGACGAGAGCGATGATCCCGTAAAAATTATTTAATACTGTATTTAGGAGCCATTATGGACATATACATCAATTCCATATTGAAAAATCCATCGCTGTGCGACGGAACGGGATACCGCACGGTGTTATTCGTGCAGGGGTGTGATCTGCAATGTAAAGGCTGTCAGAATCAAAGCGCATGGGATATTACAAAAGGCGTAAAGCGAGAGGTGTCGGAGCTTGCGGAGGAGATCAGGTCGCGCTGCCCGAACAAAGAACTTACCATTTCCGGGGGCGAGCCTCTGATGCAAGCGGATGCGGTTTATGCTTTGATTACACTGCTGAATGATTTCGACATTTGCCTTTATACGGGGCACGATAAAAGCGAAGTGCCTCAAAAAATACTCGATAAAATTCGGTATTTGAAATACGGTCCCTTCATTGAAAACCTAAAAACGACGACGATGCCGTTCGTCGGTTCTTCCAATCAAGTCTATGAGGAGGTTGGTCATGAGACTTCAAAATAAAAATGACAACGCGGCGAACAGAAAGAGCTACGTCGGCAGCATATACAATGTCGGCGAAAGAGATGTCAAAAATACTGTTCTCGACTCTATTCCCGAGGAATGGGCTGCTTTACATCGGGACGGATATATCCATATTCACGATCTCGATGCCTATGGTTTAACTTATAATTGTTTGACTTTTGACATTTTGAAAGCTTTTCCCTATTCCGATTTTACAGGACTATCCGATATAAAAATTATCCTCGGCGTGTTTGATTTTTTGAAAGAACTCTTTGAGCGCGTAGGAAACGAGCAGAGCGGCGGAATGGCTCTTGCCAATTTCGATAATGATTTTGCAACGATTTTTACAAAACTCGGCGTTGATTATCATGGGAACGAGGAAGTCTTCCATGCGGCGATCCGCGACCTGATCCTTTGGTGCAACAACACGCATACCCGTATGGGACAGACAAGCTATTACACGTCTTTCAATATCGGGCTTGCGGAAAACGATTTTGCACGGTTCTTGGCGTTCACTCTTCTCGATGAGTTTTACGGTGCAGGGGAACTTATCTATAAGCCGAATATCATCTTTAAGGTTGCCCGCGGGATCAGCAGATTTCCCAATGATAAGAATTATGACCTATTGATGAAGGCGCTTACCTGCACGGGCAAGAAAATGATCCCGACATATCTTCTTTGCGACTGTGAAATGGACAGGGATACGTCGCCCGAATTGTTATCGATCATGGGATGCAGAACGCGCGTGGTCGCGGATAGATTCGGAAAAATCGGTGCAATCGGCAGGAGCAATATTGATAATATCACAATCAATCTGCCTCGGCTTGCGTTGGAAGCGGTACGCGATTACCCTGATGCGCAACCAAACGAATTGTTGGAAAAAATCAAAGAAAAATGGCTTGATGTAGCCGATGCGGTTACGGGAATTCTTCTTGACCGTTTTCATAAGACCTGCCGACAAGATGTCGATTTGTTCCCGACAATGAAGAAATACGATCTCCT
This sequence comes from uncultured Clostridia bacterium, assembly GCA_947627725.1. Classification (GTDB taxonomy): domain Bacteria; phylum Bacillota; class Clostridia; order Oscillospirales; family Acutalibacteraceae; genus Eubacterium_R. Next base: position 1,818 of record CANQXE010000044.1, read on the forward strand.
CTGTGAAAACATGAACAAGGCGGATCTTTCGGAGATTTTTAAGCACGGTACGCTTTCGATAGGGTTTATAGGACTCAGTGAAACGTTCGATATCATTTATCACGGTAAATATTGGGAAGATGCGGTATTTTATCAAGCGGCGCTTGATTTTGTTTCGTTTATGCGGGACTATACCGACAGGCAGTCTGAAAAATATAACTTGAATTTCTCTCTGCTTGCTACAAGCGGCGAACTCATCAGCGGAAGATTTGAAGAAATCGATCAAAAGAAATTCAAATCAGATATTTTCGGAAAAGGATTTTATACCAACTCCTTTCACGTTGAAGTTGACAGTAGGATCTCGGCGTGTGAGAAAATCGAAAAGGAAGGGAAATTCCACTCATTCTGCAACGGCGGATGTATCACTTATGTAGAACTTGCGGAGGCGCCGCTCGGTAATCCGCAAGGACTTGATGAGCTTGTGGAGATTGCAATCAAGTCGGGCGTTCACTACCTTGGTTTCAATTATCCGAAAGATGTCTGCGCCGATTGTGGCACAAGCGGTACTTTTGATATTTGCCCTGTATGCGGCAGTACATACATCACGCGCATTCGCAGGGTCAGCGGATATCTTGAGATAGAAGATTATTTTACTTCGGGCAAGAAGCACGAAACGGCAACGAGGGAAGCAAATTAAGGAAATTAAATATGAACCATTTATCAATTGAGGGAATGGACGGCATCGGAAAATCTACGACTTGCAGGTTACTCTCCGAGAGACTCGGCTTTCTGTTTGTTGAGAAACCCCTGCACCTGCTATTCGATAAGGACGGCGGCTTTGAGGAATATATCAGGATACGCGATATCGTCAATGCAAATCCGAACAGAGATTTCACGTCCCTCTTTTACGGTCTCGGAAGTCTTTATCTCTACGAAATATATAAAAACGAAAACATTATTACAGACCGTCATCTTGCATCCAACTACGCATGGAGCGGTACGGATACAAACGAGGATATTTATGAGCTTCTTTTGAAAAAACTCGGAAAGCCGCGTCTGACGGTCGTTTTGACGGCCAATGAGGAAACTGTGATCCGCAGATTGCAAGGCCGTGATCCGCACGACAGCGATATCAAAAAAGCCGTCAAGACGAGGGAAATTTGCGAAAGGATGATCTTCTTCTGCGAGAAGTTTTCTCTTCCATACCTTGTTGTTGATACAAGCGATATGACTCCGGATGAAGTCGCAAATCATATCATTGCCGCTTGGGAGAAGGGTGAATGAGTTTGAGCGATTTGAGATTAAGCAAAAATATGAAATATACCGCTTTGTATTGGGCAATGCGGTTTTATGAATACGCTCTCGAAAAGTATCGGAAACAATATCAAAGCGGGTTTTCGGCAGAGATTGATTCCGAACGGCAAGACGCAACGTTTGGTAAAATCGTTGTGCCTTTGAATACGCACGAGAGTTTTGTCGTGTTAGAGCTTCTCGATAGGCTGTTTACGCTTGGTTATGAGCCTTGCGATATCGAAGTCGATGGAACGCAAATAAAGTTCCGCAATTTTATCGTCGAATGCCGTGTTTGGGACGACGAATCAGATTATCCTGCGACAGACGGGCGAATTGTATATCAATCACGGCTTGTAAGCGGCGTTTTGGAGTATGTTTCCAAAATCCGTTTTCAGGGGCAAAATTACGATTACGGCGCGTTTGAAGAATATGATAAATTTTCTTTCACGGCAAAAAAGAAAAACACATTTTCCTCTCCCGATTTTATTTACAGTGAAAATCGCCTGATGAAATATATCGGGAAAGAAAAAGTTGTCGTTATCCCCGACGGAACGGAAGAGATCGAGTCGTCCGCGTTTTGGGACAATCAGTTCATAGAAGAAGTTGTTGTTCCCAGAACGGTTGTCAATATGGGCGGCGACACGTTTTATAACTGTCATAATTTGCGAAAGGTAAATATTCCCAAAAGCGTTCGGCAAATGGGGAATAACCCTTTCGCAGGCTGTCCGAAACTCGTTTTGACGAATGAGTCCCTGCATTTTATATACGAAGACGGCATTCTGTACAATCGAGAGAAGGATAGTATTATCTACTGTTCTGTCATCGGTAGCGATGCGGAGTTGGCAATTTCGGAGGGCGTGCAAATCATTGGAAAACACGCATTTTACCTTTGCGACCGTTTTGAAAAAATTACGCTTCCCTCGTCCCTTCGTAAAATGGAGAATAATCCGTTTTCGGGCTGCTCAAAACTCGATCTTGTCTGCAAATCGTCCGCGTATATCATCAAAGATGATGTGATTTATAACGGATATCAAACAGCTGTCGTGGGCACATTGAATAAGATCCGAACGGACCGGCTTGTAATACCCGAGGGGATCAAAACAATCAACCGCAACTCCTTTTGGAATTGTAAGGGAATCAAAACGATTGTATTCCCCGAAACGCTTGAAGATATCGGTTACAATCCTTTTGTCGGTTGTTCTAATATACGGTTTGTAAGTAGCTCTCCCCACTTCAAGGTGGTTGACGGAATTTTATACAACCGCGATTTATCCAAACTCATTTGCTGTCCCGCATGGAGGGCGATTGGCGAAATGTATTTGCCGGATACTGTAATTACATTGGAGCGAGGCGCATTTTCGGGTTGCGAAAAAATGACGGGGATCCATCTTCATAACGTCAATATCATCAACAAATCCTGTTTTACAAATTGCATCGCGCTTGATAAAGTGCATTGCTCGGATCTGATTACATATATCGGTGAGTGGGCATTTGCATATTGTAAAGGATTAAAAGAAATATCGGTCGGGAAAGATACCGTTATCGACAACAATGCATTTTCAAACGCCGCGCCCAAAGTCATCGTTCGGAAAGTACCCGAAAACTATTTGATAGAATCGGATAATTTATTTACGCTTTCGGCAATGGACAGGCATTATAGAGAAAAAATCGATGCTATTTTGATCGATCCGCCGTACAATTCCAACATTGAATATATCGGCTATCGGGATATGGCGTTTGAAAGCGGTTATCTTGCTTTTATGCGGGCAAGGATCGAAAAAGCCTATTCGCTTCTATCCAAGCGCGGATTTATGGTCATCAATATCGACGAAGGCGAAGTTGATGAGCTTGCTGACTTGTGCAGAGATATCTTCGGCATGGATATGGTCACTGTCCATCGCTGGAAAAAGAAACATCCAATGTTTGACCAAAATCGAGTTGTCATCAACCCCAACAAAGTACAAACCGATTACGAATACATCATTGTTTGCAGAAAGAGCGCGTCGTCGGCTTTGAAAAATATCCGTCAGCCGTATTATGAGAATGACATTTGGAAAGAGCGTATCACTCCCTTCCCCGAAGAATTCGATTGTTTCGGTACGACTTCTTCCGCCAAAGACGAAATTGCCGAAATTTTCGGAAAACGCGAATATTTCTCTACGCCGAAACCCCTAAAATTGATGAAGGAATTGGTGCGCGCAACGACGGAAAAAGATTCTATCGTCATGGATTTCTTTGCGGGGAGTGGAACAGTCGCGCACGCAGTCAAAGCCCTTAACGATGAGGACGGCGGCACACGCAAATTTATTCTCGTCAATAACCGTGAAAGCGACATCTGCCGTACTGTTACCCAAAAACGTCTGGAATACATAAAGGCAGAATTTACGTTTATAGATTGACAGGAGATTACAAATGAGATACTTATTTTTTGATATAGAATGTTGCGACGGGGCGCATATATGCGAGTTCGGGTATGTAATAACGGATGAAAATTTCAATCCGATTGAAAAGAAAGATATAACTATAAATCCGAAAGCAAAATTTTATTTGACGGGTCGGCCTAAACGCCCCGATATAGAGCTTTTTTATACGGAAGAGCATTACTATAAAAGCCCAGAATTCCCCGAATTTTATAAGGAAATAAAGCGGCTTTTGGAACACGACAATCAGATAATTATGGGACATGCTATATCTAACGATGCGGATTTTATAAACAGGGCGTGCAAAAAATATGATTTAGTGCCTATCAATTTTCAATTTCACGACAGCCAAAAAATTTACAAAGAATTTTTCGGTATCAACAAAAGCATATCGCTTGAAAATGCCGGGGAAAAGTTGAACATTGAATTTCCTAAATACCTACATAAAAGCGATGACGATTCCGAACTGACAATGAAGCTCGTAAAAAGTATGTGCGAGCAATTGGAAGTAACATTGCCCGAATTGATTGACTTGTGCCCTTCGTGTATAGGGCGAACGGAAAATTTTATCGTCCGATATAACGAAGCAAAAGAAAGATGGAATAAATTGCTGCTTGCCGCCCAAACCGAGCCGGACGCATTAAGCGAAAATAAAAAGCGTTATTTATTGGGGAAATTTTTGGAAACGGTCAAAAAGACCGAAGAACTTACGCCGATTTTTAAAGGTAAGAGCATAAGCATGAGTCTTAATTACGAACTCACGCATTTCAGAGATGTGTTTGTACTCATTCAGTTAATTGTCAATCACGGCGGAAAATACAAATCCAAATCGTCCGAAAGCGATATTTTTGTTGAGTATCCTCTCTTTGATGAAAACGGGAAAAAACTTTTTTGCTCTCGCTTGAAATATGTGGAAGAAGCAAATACTGCAGGAGGAGCGATTCGAATCGTTTCATTCCGCGAGTTCTTGTCACTGCTAGAAATCAACGAGGAGGAACTGCAAAATATGCAATTCCCTATGGAGTCATTTTATAAAAGACCAAAAACAGAACTGTCATTGCCTAAAACAGAACATTTAAGCGTTTCTATCGGAGACATGATAAAATCTCAATCGGATCGCAAGTAATTAAAGTTTGCCGGCGTTTACAAAGTCGTTTTACCTATAACGTTGTTGTCAGACGTTAGAAGAAAATGAATAAATCCACAAAGGCGAGTGCAGATACGTTTGTATCCGCATTTTTCTTTGTGAAATTTTACGGAAATTTTTCGGAAAGTGGAAACTTTTGGGCTTGTTACTTGCCTACCACTTGTAGGGGGTAGAACGCCATGCCGCGCACAGACTGCCGCGCAAAAATTTTTCGATGAAAATTTTGAAAAGTGGAAACTTTTGGGCTTCTTACTTGGCTACCACTTGTAGGGGGAAAAGCAAAAGGCGGGTTTCCCGCTTTTGAGGCTCGAAGGTGGAATTATACCACCTTCCTTATCCTGCCTCCCGTTTTTGCGAAAATCGTACCACTTTTTGCCCACTTCCTTCTGCGGGAGATCCTCGGGCATAACAGCGGAAAACTTTTTCGTGTTCGCCCCCTACGGTTTTGGCTAAAAATCGCCCTTCTTATTGGAAGGGTATCGCACGGCAACGCTCTCGGCGCGGAAAAGTGTCGAGAAAATTTTTCGTGTTCACCCCCTACGGTTTTGGCTAAAAATCGCCCCTTTAAGTGAAGGGGTATCGCATGGCGGCGCGCTCGGCACGGGAATGCGACGGGAAAAATTTTGGAGAAATTTGCGTTTTGACCCTTCGATTTTGCCCGAAAATCGCCCTTTTAAGTGGAGGGGTATTGAAGGCAACGCTCTCGGCGCGGGAAGGACAAGATAAATTCTGCGGTTGGATGTTACATCTGCCGTAAAAATTCAACCATACCAAAGTGAGGAGGTATAGACCAATGGAGAACTTATGACCTGCCGACGGTCGGTAAACAGCGGCAACAAAAAACACAGCAAGGAGGAAAAATGGAAAACAGGCAACTTACAAAATTCACGTTCTA
>CANQXE010000045.1 GCA_947627725.1 uncultured Clostridia bacterium
TTTACCGAGGTACTGGCAGTTGTACTGGCAATGGCAACGATACTGAGTGGTTGCGGAGGAGGTGGCGCTTCAAATGGAGAATCCGCATCTTCCACACCGATGGGAACTACCGGAGTTGAAGAAACGGTTGAGCCGAATGAGCCTTTACCAACCGAGGAGCCAACCGAAGAACCTGTGGTTGATCCCAAAACCGTGATAACTCGCTCAGATAGTTTTACAATCACGCGGCAAGATATGGGAGCCAGGAATGCGTTCAGTGATGATGGTGTCGCGTGGCTTATAGTAGAGGACCCGGAGACACACCATCAGTACAACGCAGTTGTAAATACCAACGGAGAGATAGTATATCTATCAGACCCGCAGGATTTTGGCTATGGCGCTAAACAGGCGAACGAGATTAGCACAACTGCATTTTATAACGGTCTTTCTGCGATTTACCTCTATGCCAATTTTGCTATTGTTAATGCGAACGGAGAAGAAGTATATAAAAATACAGACGAGGACATGCTCCTATGCGGAGGCTTTGAAGATGGGAGCTTCCTCCTGGCTAAACATGAGACCGGATTTGACCATGACTATTGGGAACTTTATGTTCTGGACTCTGATTTGAACTTACGCGACACAACTATACAACTGGATGACGAACCAGAGAATGAAAATGCCAGCGAACTGATTGCTGACGGAGTATATTTATGTGGATCTTATCCTACAGAAATTTATTATACAAAGGAAGGTATTAGCAGAAAAATTGATGGCACATATGAAGGTCAGGATAGTGACAATATCTATTTTAGTAGTGCTGACGGTTATTATGCAGTTGCCAAGGCACCTCTGCTTGATCCAACCGTGCAATTGAATGAAACTCCCTATGGAACTATCTCACTTGTAAAATCGAATACATACCACCTTCAGGATGAGTATTATAACGAGATAACATATGACGAAATAATGATAGCGCTCGGACGGATAAAGCCGGTCAGCTATCCTACATTCAGCGAAGGTATAGAAACAATTAAAATCGACGATTTTTGTGGGGGCTATTCAGCCATATACCTGAAGGGCGTTGACGAGAATTATTATGCGACGATTATCGATGAAAAGGGTGAAATGCAGTACGAACCAAAACAGCTGAGGTATTGGCTATATAATGGAGTTGCAAATTACAAGAACAATAGTATATCATGCTATGGATATATTTTTAATCGCTCTCATGATGCATTTGATGATGAGGGGTTGATGATTATTGCGCCTGATGGTGCAGAAAAGAAATTAGGGCAAGATGACCTAACAGGGTTAGAGGATAAATCTTTCGTCTATCAAGGGAGTGCACTGAAGTTAGCCATAGGGAATGGGTTCATTTTGACAGGTGACGGCAGTATGGCATATTATTCTACAGATGGGACAAAAGAAATCGACAAGTTCACTGCAAATTATAACAGCGACGGCAATTTGATCTACACGGATCAGAACGGGGAAAAGCATGTTTCCGGCACTGCCTATGAAGGTGAGAGCGATGGTTCGGCCTCGTCGGATGGTACCCAGGTAGAACACACCAGCAAAAACTATATATCCGTCGCTGATTTCTCCATTGAGGGCAAGTGGAAAAATGTTGGTGAGACCACTTGGGGACAAGCACAGACAGGTGCCATCATCGTATTCGACGGAAAAAACTGCAACTATTTCAGCCCCAATGACACTTATGCATTCTACATGGATGGAGACGATTATAAGCTGGACTGCACCAGTCCGTTGGGCGATACAATCAGCTCCACAGTTAAGATCGTCGATGATAATAATATCGACATTTACAGCGGTTCAACCGTTATAGAACTAACTCGCGTTGGTTAACCGGGCAGTAAAACACACAACCATATTACCAAGGAGGTATAAACATGGCTTATAGGGCAATCGTTATACAGGATTTAGGAGATCATGATGATCCCTATATCTTCGCAGGATCAGACGCAAATGGGAACACAGTGGAAGACCCGCTCGACCACGGTCTGTCTCATAAGTTTATTGCAAACACCATTGGCGTCGAAATGAAAAAAGCAGGCGAAAGTACTTTTAAGGAAATCCTATCGGATATAAATGTCGAAATAGAGATGACGATCACTGACTGCCGCGTTATATATAGATGCGACAAGTATGACAAGGGCAGCCGCTGGAGAGGCGGTGCTACGGCACTTGCGATGAACGCCATTTCAAAAGCGGCTGCCAATAAACGGTCTGCCGGGAAGCTCTTGCTGGGGCACATAAGATATGAATGGATCTCCGCTATAACCTACATTCACAAACCCAAAACAGGTTTCCTTGATCTCAGCATTACGCAAGCGTGCATCTACTATACGGACAAGGAGAAGAACACTTATTTAGTGCAGACAATTTTTAACGGCGATGTAGATACAACCTTTATTGCAAATGACATCCTCCACCGCACATCAAAGTATAGGTTGGCAATGGGCGGTGAGAGTAGCGAGAGGGACATCAGCTTTTTTGAGAAATATTCAAACGAAAATATCACGGTGAACCCAAACAAAAAGGAGAAATCATCGATTTTGCTCCCCTCATATTATCCAGCCCCCTTCGGACAAAAATACCGTCCGAATTGGTAATGACCCGATAAGATTGGAGGTAGACTATGAAAAAACGATGGTTTAATACACTGGCACTGCTATTGGTGCTTGTAATGACATTGAGCGCGTGTGGAAGCGACATTTCTAATGAAGTTGATTCTGAATCATCCTCCGCCATAGAACCCGGAAACGATGCGGGGCAAGCGGAGGACTATACAGAGCAGGAAATCCCTGATAATACCGCCGATGAGGAGCCACACACAGAAAGCGAACCTCTAACCGTGCAGAGCGCAAAATGCACCAGCCTCGCGGGATCATCATGGTACACGATTGGGCTGCGTGCGGATGGCACGCTTCTGGGCACAGGTATGAATGAAGACGGCCAGCGAGATGTAGATGACTGGACTGATGTCGTCGCCGTGGCGACTAGCTTCCACCACGCTGTTGGGCTGCGTTCAGATGGGACCCTATTGATAGCAGGTGATTTTGGCACACTCTATTCCGACATGGCCGAAGAATGGACGGATATTACTGCAATAACCGCAGGGCTGGAGCAAATCGTTGGCCTACATTCAGACGGTACCGTTTCTGCTGTGGGAAAAAATGATTACGGAGAATGCAATGTAGCAGACTGGACAGATATCATTGCTGTTTCCGCCGGGTACGAGCACACTGTTGGCCTGCGCTCGGACGGCACCGTGGTGGCTGTGGGGAAAAACGATGACGGCCAGTGCGAGGTCAGCGAGTGGACAGACATTGTTGCTGTGGCAGCAGGAAACTATCATACGGTGGGGTTACGATCTGATGGAACCGTAATAGCTACCAGCATTTTAGATTCTTCGCACGATTCTCTTCAAGGGGATGTCTCAGGCTGGACGGATATTGTGGCCATATCGGCAGATTACGAGCACACGGTGGGACTCCGTTCAGATGGGACCGTCGTAGCTGTAGGTTCGGAAGCCTATGGCCAGTGCGATGTTGACGGTTGGACGGATATTGTAGGCATAGCGGCGTGCGGAAATTACACATTAGGTCTAAAAAAGGATGGCACCGCTGTGGCCGCCGGTTATAATGGCGATGGTCAGTGCGATGTTTCATCCTGGACGGATCTCAAACTGCCCTAAAAGGAGAAAGAAATTCTCAGGTTAAGCAAAAACTTATTTTGCCATTGGAATCGGCCTTGGCGATAGAGGATATACCTGACTCGGTTTTGGCGCGGACTTCTATAAAAGATCATCTTTCCAATATGTTCATGCGAAGGGAGTGCAGACAAGATGGAAATCAAAGCCTATGAACGGGCTCTGGTTTTTGCCGCCAGAAACGGAAATGAAGCGAGCTTTGAAGAATTATATAAGTTGTATTATCAAAAGATATTTGCACTTGCCCGCATGACAGTAAAGAACGAAGCTGATGCAGAAGACATCCTGCAGCAGACTTTTATCAGCGCATGGCAGAACATCGGCAAGCTGGCGGATGTTGAGGCGTTCAATACTTGGCTTCAGCGTATCTGCCTGAACTACTGCTACTCCCTGTTAAGAAAACGCCGGAGCGAATTTTCCGCGTTTGAAGAAACCATGACAGATGATCAGGAATCAGAGGATGCTGAACTGGCCTCTGACATGATGCTCCCAGATGTGTACGCTGAGAAAGCGGATTTAAAAGAACGGCTCGGCAGGATCATTGATGAACTCAGTGATGTGCAGCGGCAGACGCTGACACTCTACTATTTCAGCGGATTATCTGTTGAGGAAATATCCAGAGTCATGGAGGTAAGCGAGGGCACTGTAAAATCACGGCTCTTTCTTGCCCGGAAAGCGATCCGCACAGAAATTGAAGAACAGGAGCGCAAAAGCGGACAGAAATTCTATGGCTTTGGTCTACCGCTTATTCCGTTTGCAGTTTTGTTTACACAAAAGGTCGAAGCTGCCAGCCTCAGTGCGGATACGGCCTCTCATTTATTTGAGGCAATCACAGAAGCCGTTACCGGTAAGGCACTGGCAAGTGGCGCTGCATCCGGCACCTCTGCTGTAAGCGCCGCGCCTGATAACGCCCCCGCTTCATCTATGACATCATCTCCTGCAAAAATGAATGTTACTCCTGACGGTGTAAGAGCCGCCACCAAGGTAACGACAGACAAAGTAAGTTATGTGGCATCAAAAGGCGCGGCGAAGACCGCTATTAAAACCTCGGCCAAACATATCGGCAAGGGTTTGCTGTCCCGCGTTGCCGCTGCTGTCCTAGCGGTTTCCATGATTGCCGGAGGCACGGTAGGTGCCGTTACACAGGCTTCCGCCGTTGAGTCATTCTCAGTGCCTGAAATACCTGGCGCGGGCACCCCAGATACTGATCCAGTCGATCGGGATGAAAACAAGCAACTAAACCTCGCCTATGAAACATACCTGGACCTTCTCATTGAGGAACAGGAAGAAATCGACAGCTATGAATGGCAAAAGGGCTTTGCCTCAAATGATGCTGCCCCGGACGATAAAAGCCATACCCGCGCAGTTGCCCTTTCCGACATCACCGGGGACGATATCCCCGAACTCATTTATATGGCGGTCAAAGTCAATGAATACGGTTATGTGGAAAGCGCAATGCTTAATATAGTAACCGCCCAAAACGGTAATCTTATCACGCTTCATACTTCCGATGGCTGGGATATCCGTGCGGGAGGGGGCCAGCACTATTACCTTTTTAAACAACATGGAGAAGACAATCTATATGCGTATACCAGCTCCGGTGACGACTACTGGACATATTCCTATCAGTGCTTCACGGGACAATCTGACGGAACATTGGCGCAGGACGAAGTCTGTAGGCATGACATTTCATATGATTATGAATCCGGAGAAGAGCGTATCGTTGAAAATGTTTATATTGTAGACGGTGATGAAGTCACGGAGGATGCCTATCTAAGCACAGTAAAACAGATTGAGAACGCTACCTCAGAGATACTGATGTATAGCTATGACCCGGAAGGAAGTTTTGTAGACGGGTATGTAGCGGAAAATGGTTGCTCTGCCATGACTTGCGAAGAAGCGATTCAGTATCTCAGGGGCTGCATTGGGAACGATACTGGACAGGCAGAAACAACGAGAGAGACTATTGATGTAGCTGCTCTGCCCTCCTCGCTCAACGCATTCTTGAAACAGTTTAACGACTGGTATTGGGATGCCACCGGCACCTGGGAAAGTGGGTTTGCAAACGAGTATGATTGTACACATGCGGCAGACGGCACTTCTAATATCCTTGCGGGTATCGTAAACCATGTAACGCCGTCCTGCGTGGATTTTTCACTTTATCCGGGAGTCATGCCGGAGGAACATTTTGAGAGCGATCCGAGGGGTTGGAGCGAGTATGGCTGGTATGTGGTCTACGACGGCCCTACTGTCGACTGGGTTGCAAAAAACATTTTCAACATTACCGATGAAGAGATATCTGCCCTGCTGACCCAGGGTGAAAACCAGAGGTTGCTTTACAGAGAGAATACAAGCAATGGCAGCTATCAATACTACGCTCCTATTGCAGGTGGTATTGGTGATCCGATGACCGAAGTCCGGTTGAAATCGGCGGAGTTCGACGGGCAAAAATATTACGTTACATACGACGTGTACTTTGCGGGTGTTCCCAATGCAGACCCTCCCATAGACGCTGCGTATCGCGGCTCCTATTATGCCAAGTTGGGAGAAAAAGCCATAGACGGCCAGACGTATTGGTCGATGTACAAAAATGCTCCTGAGTCCAGCAATCCTGCTGATCAACCAGCTGCTGGGACACCGGCTACCGGGACACCGGCTCCGGAGATTTTTTCAGAGATTCCGCCCAGATATTGGCTAGGTGGAGATGTTGGCCTTTGGTACTCCGAACTGATTATTAACTCAGACGGCACCTTCACGGGACATTACCAGGATACAAACGCTGGTGAGTTTGGTGAC
>CANQXE010000046.1 GCA_947627725.1 uncultured Clostridia bacterium
AACCCTGCTTCCACTTGGCGTGTTGCTCGGAATCTTTCTCTATGCGGATTTTGTTGGGGAAAAGAATCTGAAGGAGAGGAAACCGGCGGGGCATTGAGACAAACGTATAAATGTCGGGAAAACTGCAAATTCGAGTTTGTCAGGGAGTTGCTAACTGCATAAGAGATTCAATCACAGCGCTCAAGCGAAAAAACTTGGGCGCTTTTTTCATCCCCAAGCGCTCCATTTGGGCGTAAGGCTACAACATAATACGAATACATAGCCCTTGCTTTCCGAGGCGGTTACGGAGGGATAAATGCCCCTAAATCGCCCCGAGAATTAACGGAAAGCAAGGGCTTTTTCTATGCCTAGGCAGAGAAACGGAAGGAGGTGGTGCCTATGCGCCGGTAATGGAATAAGCAGAAAAAACTATCAAAACGAAAAGGAGGACAAAATGCAAAACGCAAATCAGACCAACAATACCCGCCTTGAGCTTATCAGGGCGAGTGAAATCGAGCCGAGGGAAATCGAATGGCTGTGGTATCCGTTCATTCCCTACGGTAAGGTCACGCTGTTGCAGGGCGACCCCGGCGATGGGACTCGATGACGATTTATATATGCTGACATCATCAGAAAAATATTGGAGAGCAAAGCGATTACTTGATGAAACATCAAAAAGTTTTGATTTCGGCAAAGGTTTTGTCCTTCTCAAAGAGTCTGCCAAGGAAGGCAATTCATACGCACAATACAGACTCGGCAAAATGATGTTAAAAGGAAAACTGTGTGACAAAGATATCAGATCGGGAATTTATTGGTTGGAACAATCCATCAGACAAGGGAATCAATGGGCTGAATACTATCTCGGTAAACAATATCTTGGTAACAGTAATATGAGCAGGAATTTCAAAAGAGCTATATTCCTTTTATCTGAATCAGCGGAACAAGGCAACAAGTATGCTCAATATACTCTTGCGTGTCAATATTTGTTTTCTGATGAATTCAAAAACAAAACCAAAGACGGATTGAAATTGCTTGAACGATCGGCAGAGAATCATTTTGCTCCCGCTGAAAAAATGCTTGCGTTTATAATCCTCAAGGGAGAATTACTGCCCAAAGATGAAAAACGAGCATACAATTTACTTTTGCACAGTGTATCTCTCGGAGATGACAAGGCTGAATATGCTCTTGCGAAGTTATTATTAAATAGTGATGTTATACCTAAAGATGCAGAACGAGCAATAAAGTTATTGATTTCGGCAATAGAAAAGAATAACGAATGGGCGAAAGTTTTGATTGGAAAAATGCTTTTGTTCGGCATTGATATACCAAAGGACGAAGAAAAAGGGATTGAACTTTTGCAGTCGGCAGCAGAACAAGGAAACGAGTACGCCACCGTTATTTTAAAGAACCGAGAAAATTATTTGAAATATTCAATGGCTATGTCAACTATGAGATTGTTTGGATATATGGGTAATCTGTTCTCAAAGAAATTTAATATTGATAAATCAAAAACAGGATTCAGAATTGATAAGAAACGGTATGCACAAATTCAGGAAAAGAAATTGGCTCAAGGTCTTAGGTCATAACGAATGCCTGCAGAGATATATCTACAGGCTAAATTTACTATAATATTTTTGCAGGGCACAACCATATATCTCGTTTAAACGGCAGCAATTCATCTGCCATACAAATGACAAGCCCGGTCTTAATATTCATTTTTAATTTATTCAAAACATTGAAATTTTTATCAGGATTTAATGGATTTTTACTCTTTTTTATCTCAATAGGATAAATATTATTACCTTCAACAATAAGTAAATCAATCTCTTTGCTATCAATATCACGATAATAATATAAATCAGGATGTTTGCCTGCATTATAATAACTTTTTACTATTTCGGTTACTACATAGGTTTCAAAAAAAGCACCGTCCATCGCTCCGTTTTCAAGAGTTTCGGCGTTGGGCCAGCGACAAAGATAGGCTGCCAAACCTGTATCCATAAAATAAACTTTTGGGGTTTTAACAAGTCTTTTTGTTATATTTGTGAAGTAAGGGTGCAGAATGTATATTACCCCCGAACGTTCAAGAATAGATACCCATGCTTTTGCCGTAGGAGCGGAAATACCTATTGCACTTGAAATTTCACTGTATTTGAGTTCCTGTGCTGTTCTGGCTGCCATAAAAACAAGGAAATCATAGAATTCATTTAATTTACCTACTTGAGCAAGCTCCTTGATATCCCTTTCAAGATAGGTATTAACATAGTCTGAATAATATCTGTCTCTTTCTATATCTGTGGTTATTATTTTAGGCATACTGCCTTTAAAAATAATATCAAATATATTGTGAATATTCTTATCTTTTGAAGTTTTAATACGATTTTTTATATCATCAAGATTAGGTTTAAATAAATCTCTTGGGCGGTTTTCAATTTCAGAAGTTGACAGTCCGGCTAAATCAAAAACGGCTATTCTTCCTGCAAGTGATTCGGATACATTCTGCATCATTTTGAATTTTTGAGAGCCTGTAAGCCAAAACAGTCCATTATTTTCTTCACCATTTAGTGCTTTTTCATCAACAATTTTTTTGATTTCCAAAAGAATTGAAGGGACTCTTTGAAATTCATCAATAAGAATAGGCAAACCGTATGTCTCAAAAAAAAGTTCGGGATCGATTTCCGCGAGTCTTCTTGCATTCATATCATCAAGAGAAACATATTTTCTGTTTTCTTCTTTTATATGATTTAACATTGTAGATTTACCAACCTGACGCTGACCGCATACCATTACTACAGGATAATATTTTGACGCCTTTAATATTTCATCCTCTAAATGTCTTTTAATATACATTTTTATTTGCTCCTCAGAGTAAAATAAATTATGATTTTATTTTACTCGAAAACGGAATTTAAGTCAAGTTATATTTATTATTACAATTTAACTGCTTTTTAGAATGTACTTTAATGATTTTTTCTGCAATGAAGATAATAAATAAAATAATTTTTATCATAAATTAAATAGAAAATTAAACTTTGTATGTATATTTTGAAAAAATTGCACTAACATTATTTACACATTCTTACAGTTAATTAAAAAGCCTGCAGATTATTTCTGTAGGCTTTTGCGTCTTTACAATGTTTTTATAAGCAACTATGCAAGTTGTAATTGTCGGACTTTATCTCTGGTTTATCTTATATCACAAGAACAAACTAATATGAGTATTTAATAAAGGATAACATTAAGTTATCCTTTAATAATAATATAATTACTTTATTTTAAAAGTAGCAATATTTTCTAAATTGTCAATGGAAAATGCAAAAATGTGCATTTTTCGTGCAAAATTGCACATTTTTATAAAAATATCTGTCATTTTCAATCGACTTTTGATGTATTCTCCGTCATAATGAACTTATCATTATACGGAGGATTTTTTATGTTTGATTTAGTTGATGAAAAGGAAAAATATTTAGTTGTCTGTAAGTCATTGAAAGGTTTAAACGACTTAACACTCAAGGCATACAAAATTGATTTAAAACAGTTCTGTGATTTTATGGAGCAGCGTGACTGCTTTGACAAAAATGAACTTAATTCATATATCAATATGCTGCACAAACAATACAAGCCTAAAAGTGCAAAGAGAAAGATTGCTTGTGTCAAAGCATTTTACAGGTATATGGAAATTGAGGATATTATAGATTACAACCCATTTCATAAGATAATTCTTAAATACAAAGAGCCTTTAAAATTGCCCAGGACTATACCGCTGAATTGTATTCAAAATATTCTTACTTTTGCATATAAGCAATACTATGTTGCTGTTACAAAATATCAGAAAGAAATAACTTTGAGAAATATTGTTCTTATTGAATTACTATTTTCAACAGGAATGAGAGTCTCGGAAATTTCAAATCTCAAAACCTCCGCCATCAATTTTAGTGACAACACAATTCGCATTTTCGGCAAAGGTTCAAAGGAACGAATGATGTGTATTAGTGATGATTTAAGCAAAATGATAAGCGACTATTTAGCTGTCAGATCATACAAATTAAATTATCTTTTTGTAAATCGGTTAGGCAATCGCTTATCTGAGCAGTCCATACGATATATGGTTAATGATTATGCAAATGCCGTTGACGCGCCATTACACATTACACCGCATATGTTCAGACATACTTTCGCAACCGAGCTTCACAACGAAGATGTGGATATCAGATATATTCAGCAGTTTCTCGGACATAGTTCCATAGCTACCACACAGATATATACGCATATCAGCACAAGCAAAACCCGTGAAATATTAGAGTCTAAACACCCAAGAAATAAGATGAATTTGTCCTTATATAATATATAGTGTCAAAAAAGCAAAAAGGTAACAAAAAAATTTAATTTAAAAGGATGTGATACCACGCAAAGACATTATCAAACAGAATACATTCCGTTCACGGAAGAACAGAAAGAGAGAGCAGCCAATACAGACTTGGCTGCTTTTTTAATTTCTCAGGGGGAGAGCTTAAAGCGTTGCGGTTCGGAAATGTTATGGGAAGCCGGTGGCAGAGTAATGATCCGTGACAATATGTGGTACAGTCATTATGAACAAAAAGGCGGCAATGCCGTTCAGTTTGTTCAGAAGTATTACAATAAAAATTATCAGGACGCAGTACAAATGCTGCTTGACGAACACATTGAACCCATAAGCGTTGATATACGGAAAAAGCAGAGTGAGAAGAAACCTTTTAAACTTCCTGTACCTAACAAAAGCATGAAACAGATATTTGCCTATCTGCTCAAGGCAAGATTTCTTGACAGAGATGTTGTTAAATACTTTGTTGATAAGGGATTGATTTATGAAAGTGCAAAGTATCATAACTGCGTTTTTGTCGGTGTTGATAAGAACGGAAAAGCCCGTCATGCTCACAAGCGCGGAACATATACTTTCGGTGATTCTTTTAAAGGAAATGTCGATAGCTGCGAAGCTGAGTACAGTTTTCATCACACAGGCACAAGCGATAAGCTGTATGTATTTGAGGCGCCGATAGATATGCTGTCATTCTTAACTCTGTATCCGGATAATTGGCAGGAAAATTCCTATGTTTCGCTCTGCTCTGTTGCGGATCATGCAATGGTGCGTATGCTGAAAGATAATCCTCAGATTAACAAGATATATCTCTGTCTTGATAATGATCCGGCGGGAATTAATGCGGAATACAGAATAAAGCAGCACCTTAAAGAACTCGGTTATACGGATGTAACATTCCTCAGACCGAAATACAAGGATTGGAATGAGATACTCAGAGAAAGGAACGGACTCGAACCGCTCCCGTCAGTACCGCATACGACATTAAATAAAATGCGGGAACTTTTTAAGGATACGGTAACCTCTGCTCTTAACAGCAATTCTCTTATATATCCGTATAAAACGCTTTATGCGGATTACGCAAGGCTTACGGCTTCAAAAACACCTGAAGAAATAATAGCAAATTCCAACCGCCTTGCAATAGACACGTTGCGAATGGCAAAGGGCTTACTTCATGCAGATGAAAGAGAACTTATACAAGGATTGATTGAACAATATCTGCCGCACAGAGATGACACTGAATTTCAAAGCAAACAACAAGATATTCAAATCGATATGCAAACGGTTGAAAAACTATTCGGAACGAATCAGATACGAATATCAAGCGTGCTCAAACAGGATGTAAAGAACTTATACAATTTAGCATGTGACAGTTTGCGTATGGAATTGCATGTAGAACTTGATTTACAGGAACAAAATGAAAATTTCACAAGAGAACAGGAAAGGGGGAATAATCAATGGGCAATCCAACAGGCTTAATTGTTGCTGCCGTTATTATGTTTACCGTGCTCGGATTAATATCATTGCTTGCCCATATTTATAATCTTAATAACATCAAATCAAAAACTGTTGGGGACGGGCAGCATGGAACGGCGAGATTTGCATCAAGAGAAGAAATCAAAAAGACATATAAGCATATTCCATTTGAGCCTAAGCGATGGCGGCAACAGGCTAAATCAGGATCCAAACCAACTGCTTTTGACGGCAAACCTCTTCCACAGGGAATTGTTGTAGGGTGTGTAGGTAAAACTGCCACAACCGCACTTGTTGACGATCAGGATGTTCACGCTTTAATGATAGGCGCTGCCGGAGTCGGCAAAACCGCATATTTTCTTTATCCGAATATTGAGTACGCCTGCGCATCGGGTATGTCATTTATATCAACAGATACCAAAGGCGATATATACAGAAACTACGGCGGCATTGCAAAAAAATACTACGGCTATAATATATCTGTTCTTGATTTGCGTAATCCGACAAAATCACACGGTAACAATAT
>CANQXE010000047.1 GCA_947627725.1 uncultured Clostridia bacterium
GTCTGTCTGTCTGTCTGTCTGTCTGTCTGTCTGTCTGTCTGTCTGTCTGTCTGTCTGTCTGTCTGTCTGTCAAGATTTTCCACCCTTTCTTCTCCTTTGTCAAGAATTTTTTGCGAATTTTTTATATAATTTTCAATTTTATAAATTATTTCACTATCTTCCTTAAGATTAAATTTACGTGCAATCATAGCTTTTGATGATATAATTTCGTCAAAATCCTCAGTTTTAAAAACATAAGGATCCCCTCTTTCCCAATCAATTAGCCTTGCACATGCAAAGTGATCATTCTTGCAATTGGGCATAAAAAGATTATTTTTAAATTTACTGTTAATTAAAAGAGTTTGTACAAAAAATTCATCAGGAATAAACGTATGATTAAATTGCTTAAATACATACTCTTTTTTGCTTAAAATATATTTAGCAAAATCGTTTGTTATACTAAACCATTGTGAACCTTTTTGAACCGCAAGATTTTTTATTCTGTTTATTCCAAACAATCGTGCTGTTTTACTTTCAAGCTTAGTAATAAAACGATTAATGTAGTTTCTTCTTCCCATTGCAAAATGATATGCGCGAACTCTGTCAAGCTCTGTATCATTTAATTTTTCACTTGTAAAATGAACAAATTCTTTACCGGCATTTTCTTCAAAAAAGTTATGTATTTCATCCTGCGATTTAATCGGCAAATCCACTCCGGAAATTAAATGAACATAATCATAAACATTCTTGCTTTCAAATACTTTTTCAAGCAAGGCATATTCTGCTTTTACCATATCAAAACTTGCCCATTTAATTGAATATCGTTTATCTGTAAAACAAACATTAGAGTATTTTGTAATACTCATAAAATGATTAAAATCAAAATTTTTCGCCTTGGCATCAATATGGACAAAAATATCATTCCGCTCGTCATCAAGCATTTTTATTAATATTTCAAGCAGCTTGAACTGATTGTGTGCAATTATTAAATAAGCATGCTTATTCATATATTTTCACCTGTATTTAATTTCATTGAATATTTATGTTTTATTACAATCTGCTATTTTAAATAATTTTCCTCTATATAATTAACAACACGTCTTGAAGATTGGTTATCCCTATATTTATGTAATAGGCTGCAAAGTTTATTTCTTTGCTCCTTTAAAACGTCTTCTCCGTTTGCGACGTGAGAAATAAAACTGCATAAATCTTCAGTTGTATAAATCTTTTCTCCTCCCGCCATTACCGTATTCATATATACAGCAAATCCTACGTTTTTACTGTATATATCATAATCCTCCCAGCATAAACCGATTGGTTTATCACATAACAAATAATCATAATATACCGATGAATAGTCAGTCAACAAAGCATCGCAATTTCCAAGAAACTGATAGTTTGTTATTTTATTTTCGTTAAAAAACTCATCATTAATAAAAATTATATTACTTAAATTCAGTTGAGTTATTTGGGAAATATCCTGGGAGTGATGAGGTTTTACTACAATTAAAACATTATTAACTTTTGCACATTCATTAACTACTTTAGCCGACTCCGATTTATGTATTATAGGAATTGAAATATCACTGTATATATTAATATCACCAAATCCTTTATATTGACGAAATGTCGGCATCCAGTAAACTATTTTATTATAATTATTATCTTTAAACAGTGATTTTATATTTATATTTTTAAACAAATCATCATTTCTGGGATAGCCTAAAGATATAAATCTTTGCTTAGGATAACTAAAACTAAAAGAATCTGTTTCTGCCAAATAATCTGATATACACAATACGTTATTAATTGTATCCGGATAACGATAATATGCACTGCAATTTTTAATTGCTGCGCCGTGAGATAAGTGAAAATGAGTTTGCTTCTCGGAATATTTTTTTAAAAAAATATTACATGTTATCACTAATCTGGCTCTTGATAAAAAATATGTTCTTTTTAAATGATAGAAAAATGAGTGATTCCAACGATATATACTATTTACATTCTTTATTTTTTTATTTATTCTTATATTTTTATGCGTAATCCATATTAATTTGTATTTTTTGTTATATCGTCTATTAAGCATCTCGTCAAAAACAGCTTTAGTATTATCTGTAAAATCAGGAAGACTTTCAAAAATTATATAATTTTTTAACGGCAATATATTCAGTAAAGTTTTATAAAGTGATAATACAAATCTTCTATAGTCAAACATATTTAAACCTTAGCTTTCTTAAATATTTTAGATATAGCACCCTTTATAATGTTTTTTTCATAATTATTCATTGAAAAAAACCACACAAAAACACAATATATTAATGAATAAATAATTATTCCCGCAATTAATTTAATAATTGAATTAATTTCATAAAATTTCATTATCAATATTCCGCAGATAAATGGAATTACCATTCCCGCAGTCTGCCTCAATATATTTTTCCAAAAATATATTACATCAATATTTATCTTTTTGTGATAAACAATATTCATTATTATTCCGTTAGCAACTACCACAGCTATACATGTACCAAGTGCACAACCAACAGCATCCCAAATTTGGCAAAGAATGATGCTTATAATAAAATTAGCTATAGCCATTAAACCATAAATTATTGAGCGATAATGATGCCGGTTCTCAGCTCGTTGTATTTCTATTCCGACATTTTGAATTAACGGAACAACACCTGGTAATATTAACAAAAGAGCAACATAATACGATCTTTCATAGCCTCCGCCCGACCAGAATTCAATAAATGGTTTTCCAAAAAATATAATTCCCGATGCAATAAGAGCAAGTAAGAGATATTGCAGTCTTCCGACTTTTGTAAAAAAAGAAGTTAATGCCGTTCGCTGTTCTTTAGAATCCATTTCGTATGAGTTTACAAGCTTATGTACATGAGGTGTAAAAACATCTGAAATTGCAAGTGAAAAGCCGACAAAATTAGCATTTAGACTTGAAGCGACGGAGTATATCGCAACAACAGCCGTTCCGCAAAATCTGCCAAGCAAAACAGAATCAATACCGGCATTAATTTTATCGACTATTAAATTAATGGCTATTAATCCTGAAAATGAAAAAACTTGTTTGAAAACGCCTTTTTCCATATTGCTGAAATTAAATTTAAATTTTAATCCCTTGTATGCATAAGATATATATACAATTTTTTTAATAATACCAAAAACAAATGAAACGACAATTAAGCCAACCGCACCATAGTTAAGCTTTAAGACAATAAGATTAAAAGCAGTTCCGATTATTGTAGCGCAAAATTCATATGTCTTTGTAAAAATAAATTTTTGATGTACGGAAATAAAGCAGCCAAAAACATTTGATAAAAAGCCCAGCGATGACGATATAGTTAATAATATTACCATTATACGAGCTTTCATATATTCAGTTTCAGTCAAACCGCTGCCAAATATTAATTCAAGATGAAAAGAAAAAAACAGTCCAATTGCAAAAGCAATTATTGCCAAGATTAAAAACACTGAAAAAAATAACGAATTAAAAGCATCAATTTTTTCATATTCATTCTTTACCTTATATTTTGTATAAAATCTTACATATGAACTTGTAAAACCAAGATCAAGCAAACTAAGAAATGATACAAGTGTAAATACCGTTCCGTAAAGACCGTATTCACTTTTTCCCATCCACCTAATCATAATAGGTGTGTAAGATAAACTTAATACTACACTTAATGCTATTTGAGCATATGATAAAACGATTCCCACTCGTCTTTGGGAGGAATTTGAAATATCTTTCATATTAACCTCATTAGATTATTATATATAATAAATAAAAAAGCTGCGTAAGATAACACCAAAATCAAATAAAATTTTAATAAATTTATAGATCTGCTGAATTAATATTCCTTAACTTCGATACAACTTTAAAAAATATTTTAAATAAAACAGGAAAACATCTCATAAAAAATAAGAGCTTATTTTTTGATACCTCGTAAGACATTTGGTATGCTTTTTTTATATAAGTTTTATTTGCTTTACTCGGTTTATAGGATTTAATACATTTTTTAAAATCACTTACAATATACATTGAAATATCAGAATCAAATTTATGAAAATTCTTTTGTGAAAAAAATAAATAATGATTATAATCGGCACATACACAATCATAATATCTTTTTAAGGTATATGTATGAACCGCGCTTCCTTCTCTACGTGCTAAATAATTGTATAATTTATCTGAAATATAACTTAACCTTTTACATTTATAATAAATCATCGGAACTATTGTCCAGTCCTCAAACAATCTTCCTTCAGGAAAACGGAGTGTTTTGAATATTTCTTTTGAATATAATTTATTCCATAATGCTACCCAATGACAATTACAGGTTTTATACATTTCGTTAACTATATTATTGCAATTGTCCTCAATAAAATTCGCTAAATTCAACTCATCGTCGCTCTTATAAATATTACCGTTTTTATCTAAAAAATTAATTGAACACATACTAACATCAGATTGGTGTTTAATTAAATCATCAATAAGAAAACTATACATATTTTCATTAACATA
The DNA here is from genome assembly GCA_947627725.1 of uncultured Clostridia bacterium. Lineage (GTDB taxonomy): Bacteria > Bacillota > Clostridia > Oscillospirales > Acutalibacteraceae > Eubacterium_R. Next base: position 4,520 of record CANQXE010000047.1, read on the forward strand.
ATCATCAGCGTCAACAAATCCAATAAAATCTCCGCTTGATAAATCAAGTCCCGCATTTCTCGCAGAAGAAACCCCGCCGTTTTCTTTATGTATAACCTTAATTCTGTCATCTTTTTCTGCCCACTCGTCGCAAATTTTTGGACAATTATCAGGCGAACCGTCATCTACAAGAATTATTTCCAAATTTTTGTATATTTGATTAACTATACTTTCTATGCATCTGTCAAGATATTGATCTATGTTATATATTGGTACTATAATACTGATTAATGGATAGTCCATAAAAACCTCACTTACTTTTTATATGCATTAAACCAATGATTTGACTTTTGTTCTTCAACAGGAGGCGGCGTCATATAATCACCATATTCTATAGTCAATATATTGTCATAATTCTTATAAACGGGCGCCTTAAAGCCTTCAAAATCCATGTATATTATTTCATCAAATGAATGCGAATCTATAAAAGGACAATTTGTACTAATTTGTAATAACATCGCGCTATAGTTACCGTTTTTATTTTTCGCGTTTAACAAATCGGCTTTTTTAATAATTGCCCTTTTAAAAGGATAAGTTAAAATCAACAATAAAAGCTTTGTAATATATCTAATATTTAAACCTTTATGGTGAGATAATTTATGTCCCATTATGAATGCAATATTTGTATATTTTATTGCTTTAGATATAACATTATCAAAATCTTTTTTTAGCTCTTCGCCGCTTGAAGTAAAATTCAGATTATCTAAAGGAAATATATCAATATATACTCCCATATCCTTTTCAGCGCGCCAATCTTCTTCAAGATATGTTCTTTTGTCTATCATTTTTGAAAAAGGATAATAATAATTTTTAGAATATCTGTAGCTTTTAATTTCAAAATTATTATCTTCATATTTGAGCTTTAAAAGCTTTTCGTAGTCCTCTCTTTTCATAAGAACATCAATATCATCATCCCACGGAATAAAGCCATGGTGCCTTACTGCACCAATCATCGTACCATATGCGAGAGAATATTCTAAATTATTATCTCTGCAGATTTGATCAAACTTTTTTAAAATGTTAAGTTCAATCTTTTTTAGTTCATCAATTTCAATTCTTGTCTGTCTGTCTGTCTGTCTGTCTGTCTGTCTGTCTGTCTGTCTGTCTGTCTGTCTGTCTGTCTGTCTGTCTGTC
>CANQXE010000048.1 GCA_947627725.1 uncultured Clostridia bacterium
ATGGAGGAGATCGTCAGGGCTAAGTTCACCCAGAATGAAGCTATGAAGCAAAAGCTGATAGCCACCGCCGGAGCGCGTCTTGTCGAGGGCAATAACTGGCATGATGTATTCTGGGGAGTCGACCTTAAAACAGGCGAGGGCGAAAATCATCTCGGGGAAATACTTATGAAAGTTCGTGCAGAACTAATGACGGGAAATGAGTGATCTATATGAAAAAACTGTTAGCTGTAGTTTTCATCTCCGCGTCAATCCTCTGCGGCTGTGCAAATAACAGCGGAAATATCCCGGAACCGACATTATCAGATAATCCGACTCGCGCCGAAACCACTGCCGCTGCAAAGCTCGAACAAGAAACGCCGGCTGATACTGCCGCGAGCACCGAGGCTGTTTCGGAGCCTGTCAGCGAAAGCTCGACTTCAGCTGAGCCTACTGAAGCCGAAACCGATGATGTCGCTGAGGACGCTGATGATATTGTCTTTTCGGATGACGGCTTTGATTTCGGCACTCCAGCCGACCTTGAGGACGAAGATCTCATATATCAGTTCGGCATTGACGATGAAAACGCCAAAAAGCTGATAGAAGTCCTTTTTGAGAACACCGCCGACCCCGAAGAAAAGCTGTACGACTTCGTAATAGATGATTATGACCTCGACGGCAGTTATGAAGCCTTTGCGGTAAAAGGCAGGCGTTCGGGATATGATATCGAAGGAGACATTTACTTTGTAACCGTTGAAGGCGTTGAGAAGATAAACGACGAGACATATTATCTCGATTATGACAGATATCCGGTTTTCGATCTGGGCGACCGAAAGTTATACCGCGTTTGGCATGTCTTTACGACGGGCAGAAGCGCTTATGTATACGGCGTGAAAGACGGCGAGTGGTATGAGCACGAGATCTCCCAGCGCGGTCAGGATTTGGAGAGAATGGGTCTTTCCGACAACTTTACCATCGTGAACGGCGGCGATTACGACATAGGATACAGCGCCGACGACAATATGACAACCGGTCACACCTGGAAGACCTATTATCTTTATTGGAACGGCGAAGAATTCCGGGAATACGGCGGAATCGAGATTTCCGAAGAACAATTCCTAAAATGCGAGGGCGCGCAGCAAGTTATAGACCTTGCGGAAGAAAACGACTGCTTTGTTTCGAATATTCTCTACAGAGGAAACGGGCTTATAAACGTAAACCTTACCGACCGCGATTTTTACGGCAATGAAACATATTACTATTTCAGCCTGATTTTAGAGGACGGAAAGCTTGAATTCCTTCGCACCGACGGGAACTCAAGCAACAAAGACGGTGAGTTTGAATATAACGCTTGCTCAGGTATAATGTATCCTGCGTTTTTGGAGGATATAGCCGACTATCCCGAAAGCTTTCCGATAGAATAACAGCCAAAGGAGTGGCAGCATGTTTGAATTTCTGAACAAAATTTTAAAGACAAAGAAGCCGGAAAATAATGATTCACCGTCTTCGGAAATCAAAGAAGAAAAAGCAGAGTCGGCGACTCCGAAAGAGCCTGTACAGAAAGAATTAAAGCCGCTAGAGCCCGAGCAAAATGATAAGCCTGCCGGGCAAAGCGGCGCCGATTCGAGCGGACCAACCTATGAAGAAGTTCGCAAGCGTTTTCCGCAGCTTCTTAAGCTAATGGTCGATTACCTTGAAAAGCAGATTCCCGGCGACAATATTACCGATAGGAGCAAATCTGTTATTGCCTCCGCAGAGGTTTACGGAAAATATATTGACAAAATATATTTGGATATTAATCAGGCGAGCGACGGACATATGACGCTGATAATAAGTGCCGGCAAGCGAGGATGGGACATACTCATCAGTAATTATTACTTTGAAGCCGGGCGCACCAAGGAAGAGATTTTCAACTTTCTTCGCTCCCCCGAAATGCCGGACATCTTTGACAAGGCTATTTGCAATCTCGACGAAGCATTCAGAAACAGGCCTGATTAATGCAGGGTGAAGCTAATGGATATGTATACTGACCTTGCAGCCGCTGCGGTCCGCGGGTATTTGATGAGAAACAGCGAAAACGGGCTGCCTGCGGAGCTTACAAAAGTTCCGCTCGGCAGCCTGAGCGATAGTGATATTTTAAAGCTTATCACTTTCGGTGAAGATGCGGGGATAAAGCTCTACCGCTTCAAGCGCGGTCACGAAGAGTTGCCGAGAGTGAAAAAGATACTTGGGTTTTTACACTCGGTTCAGCCTCAAAGTCTGCTCGACGTGGGAAGCGGAAGAGGCGTGTTTTTGTTTCCTTTTTTAAACGAATTTCCCGATACAAGTGTTACGAGTCTTGATATTCTTGACTACAGAGTTAGGTTTCTTGAAGATATTTCGGCTGGTGGGATATCGCGTCTCACGGCGATCAAAGCTGATATATGCTCAAAGCCGTTTCCCGATAATTCCTTTGACGCGGTAACTCTTCTTGAAGTTTTAGAGCATATACCTAATGTGGAGAAGGCGATAAACGCCGCGGTTAAAATGTCGCGAAGGTTTATAGCTGTTTCCGTTCCGTCAAAACCTGACAACAACCCTGAACATATCCACCTTCTCACAAAACCTATACTCACGGAATATTTTAACAGGGCAGGTTGTTCGCGGCTTACTTTTTCCGGCGTAAACGGACATCTCATAATGATAGCCTCAAAAGGAGAACAACATGAACGAACAGACTTTACTTAAATATCCGCGAACGCCCCACCTTGAGGGCTCGCGGCTCCAGCCGGGCGACGAGGATCTATCGCAGATATCTTTTTCGGAAATAAAGGGCAGGCATCTTGTCGTCGAAGAAAAATGCGACGGTGCAAATTCGGCAATCTCTTTTTCGCCCGACGGCGAGCTTTTGCTGCAAAGCCGCGGGCATTATCTTACGACCGGATACCGCGAAAGGCATTACAACCTGATGAAAGAATGGGCGAGCGCGCACCGCAACGCATTTTATGAAGTCCTCGGCGCGAGATATATCATGTATGGGGAATGGATGTATGCAAAGCACACCGTCTATTATGACGCCCTCCCGCATTATTTTCTCGAGTTTGACATATGGGACAGGGAACGCGGCGTGTTTTTAGATACGCCGTCGCGCAAAAGGCTGCTTTTCGGGCTTCCGACAGTAAGCGTGCCGGTGCTCGCCGAGGGGGAATTTTCTTCTCGCGAAAAGCTTGTTTCGCTGCTCGGTCGCTCGAATTATATAACCGATAATCATATACAAAGTCTTATAAGGGCAAGCGAAAAGCTCGGGCTCGACGCCGAGCGTCAATGCCGTGAAACCGACGCTTCTGACCTTATGGAAGGTCTGTACATAAAGGTTGAAGAAAACGGCGAAGTTGTTAAAAGGCTGAAATTTGTCCGCCCGTCATTCACTCAAACCGTCGATATATCCGCGACCCACTGGCTCGACCGCCCGATAATTCCGAACGGACTGTCGCGACCTCTTGAGGAGCTCTTTTCAACCGAATTATGAACGATATAAAAGATATTTTAAAGTTGTTTCCGAAAAAATATGGAGGCAGCATAAACTGGCAAGCGATCTTTGAAAGCGCGCTTGAGCCGTATTTTACCGCAATGTCGCATACCGGTCAGAATCCGGAATACCACGCCGAGGGAGACGTCCGAACGCATACGCAAGCTGTTTGCGAAGAGCTTGTTTCGATCCCGCGCTATTGGGAGCTTTCTCAGACTTGTCGCGACGCTGTTTTTCTTGCCGCTCTGCTTCACGATGTCGGAAAAACCGTAAAGACCCGTCTTGAAAACGGAAAGCTGACGTCAAAAGGTCACTCTTCGGCGGGCGCACATATTGCACGAACTCTTTTATGGCGGGAATTCGGCCTTTCCGGCAGCGCCGATTCAATGCAGCTCCGCGAAACGGTTTGTTCACTCATACGCAGCCATTCAATGCCCCCGAATGTGTTATCCGACGCCGACGGCGAACGCCGGCTTATTAAAACAGCTTCGATGGGCGAGATAATTGACGGCTATAATCTCGAAATGCTGTTTTTGCTTTCGGAAGCAGACGCAAGGGGCAGGATCGCAGATGATCGCAGCGAATATATCGAACGCGTTCTTATGGGAGCTGAGCTTGCTAAAGAAATCGGCTGTTTTACTGCTCCGTACGGATTTTCAAACCGCTATACGGAATATCTTTATATGAACGGCAAAAACATTCCGTGCGACGCAGAGCTCTACGACGACACATGGGGAACCGTCATCATGATGTCGGGACTGCCTGGAACCGGAAAGGATACTTTTATAAAAGATAATCTCAGCAATCTTCCGATTATATCCCTTGATGATATACGAACCGAGCTCAGAATATCTCCAACCGAGCCTCAGGGCAAGGTGATAGACGAAGCAAACAAAAGAGCCTCCGCCCTGCTCCGCGAAAAGACCCCGTTTATCTGGAATGCCACAAACATCACGGACATCACCCGAAGAAAGCTTACGGAAAAGTTCGTTTCATATAAAGCGGCGGTAAAGATGATATACCTTGAAACGCGTTGGGAAGAGCTTCTCAAGAGAAACAGCTCAAGAATGGCGGTGGTCCCCGAGAAGAAGATAGAAGAAATGCTTGAAAAGCTTGTTCCTCCGGAGCCGCATGAGGCATTTTGTACTGAATGGAAGGTTGTATAATATGACATTATAAAGTCTTATTTCGACAAAACTCTGATTTTGCGGTTACCGATATACCCGGATAAGTAACCCTGTCTCAATGAGGAACAATTATGGAAAAAGATATAATGAAGAATATTTAGATACCGTGCGAAATATCTGGGCGAAAACTGCTGTTTTTATCATATTATCACGCTGACGCGGAGGTGTCAAGGGGAAAATGGGCTGACGACCCGTCTGGAAGTTTATAGAATGACTCAATTCGCAAGCTCTTCGAAGCCCGAGCGGTTTCAAAAATCATACCGTTCGGTAAAGCCCTTTTATTCCTGCTTTCCTCTTACTTCCATCTCAATGCTCCCCGTATCCGTCTTGATCTCGCATCTGCCGCCGGTCATAGACTTCGGCACGCTTACTCTGCCGGTGTCCGACTCGGCGAAGAAGATCTTATCCGTCAGAAGCTCGCCGCTTACGCTGCCGGTATCGGTTTCGATATACAGCTCGGCGGCGTCGCAGCCGTTGAGACCTATATGTCCTGTATCGCTTATAAGCTCGAATTTTCCGCTGCCGACTACGTTTTCGAGCGCGATGCCTCCGGTGTCGGTCTCGGCATGAAGGTCGTTACAGGCGGTATTTTCGAGGCTCACGAACCCGGTGTCGGCTTTGGCGTGAATGTTGCCGCAGGAGATATTTTCGATGCTCACCAAACCGGTGCCGGTCTTAACTTCTATGCTTTCGGCAACAGTGCCGCCG
>CANQXE010000049.1 GCA_947627725.1 uncultured Clostridia bacterium
TGCAGAATACATTGCCTCGGAGCAAAAAGGTGTACGCGCCGAAGAATCCGGCTACAACCATTAAAACATGATAAATCGCTTTTCTCTCGCACATAAGATAATACGAATTATTTCCCGGTTTCTTGTCTTCCATATCAAAACTCACTCCTTATTTACATGATTGAACTTTGAGCCACCGTTTTTTGCCACAAAAATTGTTGCCGGGGGCTCAGATCGCCATGCTTCGGACAAAATACCGATTTGTTGAACAGTCGCCCACTCAACAGTTATCATTATACACCCGAATTGTGAAGAAATCTACCACAAACAAAGATTTTTCAGCGGGAATACCACCTTCGACTATACTGCCGACATTATGACTTCTTGACTGCCTGATGAAAAGGAAAAGCCGCCATCAGTTGACAGCGGTAATTCCCCGTGAGACGTGTATCAGTTGTAAATCAAATTGTTGTAGACCACTTCCTCGGCACGATTGCGGATGTTGTTCATAGCCTGCACCCACTTCATACCGTTCTCGGCTTTGAGCGCCTCGGTAGCTCCTTCCTTTTCGGCAAGCTGTTTTACCAGCCGGGAAAGCATACTCTCGGCTTCCTCGTTCAGTCCGGCAAGGTAGTCGTTCAGCTTACCGCTCGTCAGCAGTTCCATATACAGCGGCTTGCGGTATTCCTTGATGTACCGCAGGTGCCGCTGTCCCCATATCCCAATGGGGCGCTGTTCCTGCCCGTCCCCGAAGTCCGGCAGAAACACCTCCGTTTCCATATCCTCGCCGCCGACCGATTGATGAATGACTGATTTTTTGTACTTGATTTCCATAGCACTTCTCTCCTTTGTGATTTTGACCTCTACGATGAGACACTAAAACTTCTTGCCCTCTTGCTTTCACCGATTAAAGAGCAAATCATACCACCTCCCGCAGCTTTTTCTCGGCCTGTTTTCTGTGATAAATCTCCAAAGTCACCATGTTATGCTTTTTCTTCCGACATTCCTCGGAGCAAACCTTCTGTTGGCTATGCGTAGGCCAATACTCCTTGCCGCAGACCTCGCATTTCCTCTGACGGTAATAGTGATCGCCACGCTCGGCCTCCCGTTCAGCTTTCTTCTCAGCGTGTCTTGGCTCGGCAGAAGAACATCTGACTGCGTATGCTCGCGGATATACGCTTCCTTGTCCGTAACATGAGAACCGAACACACCTTTAAGTCTGTTCAGTTCTTTTTCTGTCAGCAATTGACCGTGCGATCCCCATACATACCCCCATTTGTTCTCATAGGCAAATTCAGCCCACCTGACTAAATCAAGATTGTTTTTATCTGTATCCGTCAAATCAATGTCAATGACTGTATTCTTAATAACGCTCATAAGGTTGTTGAACTCATCCTTATCTATGGCAACGCCAAAGGCAGAAAAAACTGCGTTTCTCAAATCGTCATCGTTTTTTGCCCGTTCAAAGCAATCTGCATATTTTGTTATGAAGTCGGGATCGGTTTTCTCGACATTATATAAGGCACAAGCGTACAACGCCTGTGCCTTTTTGATAGTAAGGTTATTCAGTTTTCTTTTCTGAAATTCTTTGCCTATTCCTGTCATTACCGATTCAAGATGACTGAGCTTTGCTTTTTCTTCTGCTGACATATTCTGAACGATCATCTGCTGTGCCTGTGCGGTATCGACTTCAATTTCGCCGATATTGCTCATAACACCCATATACGCAATCAAGGGCAGAAAAAACAACATGATTACCGAACAAAGAATTGTAGCTATTGCAATTCTGCCGCGCTTATCCGATGCAACTGCAACGACAGCCTTTGCGGCTGCAACTTCTGCACTCATATGATTCTCACCTTCTTTACAAAAAATAAGACCTGCATTTGCAAGTCTAAAAACAAAAATTATTACTAATACAATTTTTTTAATATTATTTTTAGCTAATAAATAAAAGGCAAGTATATACCTGCCTTTCATCTATTAGTAAAATAGATGATTACTAAAATCATCTAAGCATTTTTTGTCTTAAAGACATAGCTATAAACCGGCTCATGCTAAACCATATGAAGGCCTCGACTTTTGATTCTTATAGCTGAACAATAGTGTCAACGGCATAGAAGTTATATAAACTATGAACTTCTATATATAATATTATACGATTTTTATCAAAAAGTAAACCACTTTTTGATAAAAATCATTACAAATCGGTAAATTTACAATTGTTACAATATATAGTATATAAAGTGACAAATAAAGCAAATATTATACATCTTGATTTTTGTTTTCCCACTCTTGATGCATGCGCATAATGGTTGATCTTTCAAATAAATGGGATACAAAATCATTCATATTTTCTATTTTTACTAATTTATTGAAATCGAGTATACCCATTTCAACAATTAATTTTGAAACAAATTCATCAATAAATGATGAGCTGCATGCTTGAACATTAGAAAAATCCAAAATAACAGGAGAATTAGCACGCCTCATTGTATTTATTACATCGTTCCTCAATTCTTTTCCTGCTATTCTTGTTCCTGTACCTGAACAATTATCATAAACATTATATCTTAACCAATTATTATCATCCAACATACTGTCGATTCTTATATCAAATCCATCAAATCCACCTATGGATTTTAATGCTTTTTTAATGTCGATTTTCTTTGATAAATCCAACTGAAAGTCAACAATTGTTCCAAGATTTTTATCTGAAACAGTAACATTGTTTGAAAATTTTTTCAAATCACCATTTCTTAACATAATTGCAGAATGACCGGATGATATCGTTAGTCTGCCATTATTATCATTTACAATTTGGAACAATCCGTATAATCCATTTCCTTGTCCCTTACCATCACCAACGCCCTCTTGTATTGCCATTGTTAAAGAATCAATTTCAGAAGCAGGTTTATGGTTACCTTGTAATAACGAATTATATATTCCTATTCCACAATCATATACACATATAGCCAGTATCTTTTTTCTGCTATGATATTGCGCCATGATATATCCTGTATTTTCTTTACTATGGACAAGCACATTATCCATAACCTCATTGATACACCAAATAAGACCTTCAATTACTCCGTCTTCACATTTAGCAACCCTACTAATACAATTTACATAAGACTGCACTAATTCTGCAATTTGACCTTGATGTCCATCTTCTGATGAATACATAAACACTTTATCAAGTGGATATTTGCATTTTCTTATTTCCTGAACATCTAAATCCAACGGGTTTTCAAAATTGCATTTTGTTAAATATTTATCATCATCAATTATCACATTAAATTCAATATTGTATAGTCTTTTATAACTCTGTAACAATGCAGAAATCGGTAAACAGGCATCCGGAAAAATTGTTCCTTTTTCGCACTTACAAATGATATTTAATTTTCTTCTGTTCCTTTTTATTGCAAGATTGACACAACGAATAAATGATGTTACACATGAAGGATGATTCATTCTGTAAATTATTATATCATTATCTCTTAAAATAATATTACTCTTTGCTCTGCTCAAATTTAATCTCCTTCATACATAATAAATATACTATAGCATATAATTACAGATTTTACAATGTTTATCTTCCACCCGCCTTACCGAACATTTTCTGTTTGAATTCGGGAGCGATAACTTGAAGCAGATATCTTTCGTTTCCGCATCTGTAAAGACAAGTGCCTCGTTCGGGATATTTAATCAGTTCAAATTCTGACGGTTCAAGCTGCATGATATCAATATATATCTTAGGTTCAATATTTCCGGCATTGAATAAAAACTGATGTGTCGGGATAGAAAACAACGGCTTTGTGTATTCCTTTACACCGTCAATCAGAAAATCGTCAATATTCTGACTTGCCAGAATAACCGAGCTCTCCTTTTTACGCACTCGTTTAGATGCGTTTCGGATATATTCAATGGCAGTCATATTGGTAAGGAAGAGATATAACTCGTCAATAGCCGCAACGGTGTTGCCCTTGCCGAGCAATTCGTTTGTCATATAGGACAAAACATTAAAAAGCATTGCATCCTTGAGTCTGCGGTTCGTGTCCATAAGTCCTTTAACACCGAAACAGAGGAATTTATCATCAACGATATTCGTGTGTCCGTTGAAATATTTGCTTTCCGTTCCGATGCACATAGAATGCAAGCCGAGACATAATTCCTGTAAGGTCTTTTCTCTGTAGATATTCTTCTGATCGTGTTTGTAGCCTTTGTATTCCTTTTCAAGTAATTCATAAAGGTCTGACATAATCGGATAGTCTGTTTTGCTCAGTTTATCATAATCTGTGTAGTCTGTTATGCCGAAATTCTTGTATAACTTGGTTATGATGATTTCAAGCGTATCAAGCTGTTCATCATTAAATTCCTTGTATGCTCTGAAAAAGTCTTTGAGGTATGCAATGT
>CANQXE010000050.1 GCA_947627725.1 uncultured Clostridia bacterium
GTTTTTCAAAGAGGACAATGATGATTCTAACTGTTCAAGAAGCGTGTAATTTTTAGCTGATTCCACCTTCCCGGCAGATAGTATAACTCCGTGTGGATTTATGTATTTCCGAATAACGGTTATACTTCTTTAAGATGGATAATCTCTCTTAAAAGAGGAATACCGATGGATTCAAAAGCGTTAGGTAAAAGGATGCAGGACGCCCGTATCGCCAAGGGGCTGACGCAGGCGGATCTGGCACAAATGGTGGATTTGACGCCCAAATATCTCAGCAATCTTGAGTGCGGTTTTCGTATGCCCCGCATGGACACCTTTGTTGATATAGCCAATGCTCTGAACATAGACGCAAATACACTGTTGGTGGACTACCTTGACCGGGGGCCTGTGATAGAGTCATCCAGGGTGGCTCGAATGCTTGAGAAGCTCCCCGCCGACAAGCAGAGAAGCGCCCTTCGGATCATTGAGGCGGTAATTACGGAATTCTCTGAAAACAAATAATGGAAAAGACGGTAGATGCTCCGCGAAAGCGGGGCATCTTTTTTGAAAATAAGTCCACCTATTAGAAATATAGTGTTTCTTTTAGATGGACTATGGTGTATAATATGGCTCATCAGTGAATCCAAATAGACCATGAGAGCGGGTGGCATTTTGGTGGTTACATTTTGTGGACACAGGCATTGTCCTGACAGCCCGGAGCTCAGGGCGTGGCTTTCCAACTGTGTTGAGGCTCTTATTGCGGAAGGTGCAGACACGTTCTACCTCGGTGGGTATGGGGACTTTGACCGCATAGCGGCCTCGGTGGTTTGGGAGCTGAAAGGCAAATACCCACAAATCGAGTCTGTCCTCGTTCTGGCCTATCTGGGCCGTGAGGTAAACGCGGACAAGTACGACAGGACGATGTACCCGCCCATTGAGTCCGCGCCAAAGAGATTCGCTATCACCGCCAGAAACCGTTGGATCGCGTTATGCGAAGCTTCGCATAACACCATTTATGAAAAGCAAATGGTAATGTAAAAACGCGAGAAAATAACGGCAATTACAACAGATTTTACTCTCATGACTTTACATTACCTTGAACCTCCAATTAAGATAACAATACGGCACAGCCGAAAAATATTGGAGGTAAACAAATGACAAAACGAAAACACATAAAGATGCCGATCCCATTTTGTGAACTGTTGGATTATCTGCGTAGCAGAGGTTATGCAGAACGCTCTGTGCGGGAGTACGAGGACCATGCCCGTTGGCTTACCGAATATATGCAGGACAACGGGTATGGATCTTATACTTCGGAAGTATATGCTGCGGTCATCAAACATATTGGCAATGACGGCCGCTATGAGGAGCTTTCGAGCTTTTTAAAGCGCCGCTGGCATTGCGTCACAGCTCTGTATGAATTTCAGCAGACAGGCAGTTATACATTCCGGCGCAAAAAAGCGGAGAAAGTAATTCAGGGTGGTCTTAAGGAAGATATTGAATCATTCATGGAATACAGGAGATCCATGCTTCAGGCAGAAAACACATGGAAGCAGTACAGGCTGGATCTGCTCAGGTTTAACATCTATCTGTATGAGGAAGGGATCTCTGATGTGTCTCAAATCACTACAGCAGTGATCCTGAAATATATCCAGGAAAGGATGGCGCGCTTTACGCAGCCGACGATCCGACATGCGCTTACATCTATACGCCAGTTTCTCTTCTATCTTCACGAAACAGGACGAACCGAGTCAAACCTCTCACTGATCGTTCCCAAGTGTGGCGCACGGCCTCCGCAGCAGATTCCAAGTATCTATTCCAAAGAAGAAATAACACGGCTGTTGGACGTTATGGATCGCGCAGATCCCAAGGGGAAACGGGATTATGCTATGATCCTCATCGCGTCCCGACTTGGCCTGAGAAGCTCAGATATTTGTCAACTCAGATTTTCAGAGCTCGACTGGAAACAAAACAGGATATTACTAAAGCAGAAGAAAACAGGCGCTCAAATAGAACTCCCGTTGCTAACCGATGTGGGGGAGGCCATTATTGACTATCTGAAATATGGGCGCCCTCAGTCTGAACTGCCTTTTGTTTTTCTCAAGCATATGCCGCCATATGATTGTGTAACTGGTGCGGCATTTACAAACGCGATTAAAGCAGGGATGCGTCGGGCTGGTATTACGCACAAAGGCAACCGTAAACATGGTCCACACGCATTACGGCACAGCCTTGCCGCTGTGTTGCTGGAGCAAAACACACCACTGCCTGTCATAACAGGGATCCTCGGTCATAAAAACCCTGAAACTACAAAGATGTATCTTAGAATAGATTTAAACTCCTTGAGAAAATGTGCCCTGAATGTGCCGGGACTCGACCCTGACTATTACAACAGGGGGAACGGCGTATGGTAGAATTTGAGAGCGTTTATGGTGGATTTATATTGCAGTATATTACATTCAAACGCAGCTTGGGTTACAAATACAAGGGTGCTGAATTCCGCTTTCGGGTATTTGACCGATTCGCTGTTCAAGAAAGTTGTGAGCATGTAGGACTTACAAAGGAATTGTTTGAAAAATGGATGAAACCGACCATGAATGAAAGCGAGGGCAACCGCTACCGCCGGGTCAATGAATTGATCAATTTCTCCCGGTTCTTGAGTGACCTGGGGATAGCGTCCTATTGTCCAAGAAATATTCCTATTAAAAAATCCGGCTTTGCCCCATATATTTTCACACACGATGAGATCTCCCGCTTCTTTGCGGCGTGTGACAAAAATCTGAATTGGGAGAGGTATCCAACTGAATTTGTTTATACCACTCCCGCTTTATTCCGCCTTTTATATGGGACAGGACTGCGCATAAGTGAGGCGCTGCATTTGGAAACAAAGGACGTCCACTTGGAAGACGGCTATGTCCTGCTGAGAAATACAAAAAACAATTCAGACAGGATGATCCCGTTTGCCGACTCTGTCGGAGCTGCCTTGCGGCAGTACAGCTCGTACAGGGAGAAGATTTTCGGCCGGGATGCCAGATATTTCTTCGCAAATGCAGGGAATACCTGCTGGAGCACAAGCGTGGCCCGTGAGCAGTTTCGAAGGATACTGGTACGTGCGCAAATACCGCATACGGAAAGTGGTCCCCGGCTCCATGACTTTCGGCATACATTCTCAGTCCATACACTTGCGGAGATGTCATCTCAGGGATTGGATCTGTATTATTCACTTCCCATTCTGTCCAAATACCTGGGACACGCATCTCTGGAGGCAACCGACCGCTATGTACGGCTGACAGCGGAAATGTATCCGGAACTGATACACCAATCCAACCAGCTGTGTGCGTATGTTTTCCCGGAGGTGAACCAGGATGAAGTGTGATTTTTCATATTATTTGTCTGCTTTCCTGGGAAAGTACTTACCCGGTGTTGTGGGAGCCAGTTACAATACGGTATCCTCATACCGGGACACCTTTGTTCTGTATCTTCGCTATATGAAAGAGGAAAATGGCGTCCCCGCAGAAAAAATTAGATTAACGGATCTGGATTCAAAGTGCTTTGTTGCATTCCTGGATCAATTGGAAACACAACGGCATTGTACCGCCGCAACCCGCAATGTCCGGCTTGCGGCCATCCATTCCTTTTTTCGGTATCTGCAATACGAAGCGCCGGAATGTTTGGATCTATGCCAGAATGTATTGGCGATCCCATTCAAGAAAGCAGAGCAGAGGGCATTGAATTACTTTTCTCTGGATGGGATAAAGTTGTTGCTTAGTATGCCGGACACTTCGACCAGAAGTGGACGCCGTGATCTGGCGTTACTGTCTTTAATGTATGACACTGGGGCCAGAGTACAGGAAATTGCCGATCTAACACCACAGTGTGTCCGTTTTGAGAGGCCTGCCACGATTCGTTTATCTGGGAAAGGAAACAAAACCAGAATCGTTCCAATGATGGACACGCAGGTATCTCTGTTGAAGCGATATATGACGGAGCATAATCTTCTGAAATCTGAGGCTCGGCCGCATCCACTATTTCAGAATAAACGCGGCGAGAAGTTGACCCGCGCGGGTATAGCCTACATTCTGAATAAATATGTGTCTATGGCCAGAAAAACATGCCCGGAGATAGTACCGGACAATATTTCATGTCATTGCCTGCGCCACACCAAGGCTATGCACTTGCTTCAATCCGGCGTGAACCTTGTGTACATCCGAGATTTTCTGGGACATTGCTCCGT
>CANQXE010000051.1 GCA_947627725.1 uncultured Clostridia bacterium
CGATATATGAACAGCAGGAAGAACAGATGAAGGCCAGAACAGAGGCCTTCATCAAACTTTTGACCCAGCGGGGTATCTTGGAGGATAAGAAGATCAAGGACGCCCATATCAGGGAGGTGCAGCGGAGCAAAAAGCAACTCTCTTACCACAACACCATGATGCTGCTCAAGAACTATCGGACGATAGCCTGGATAGTGGAATGCTTCCCGGATACCATCGCGGAAGAATTGGAGCGGCCGTTTGAAAGGACCGATGCGCTTCTGGATCATGTCGATGTAGAGCTTTGCATGGGAAACAGGAAGCTGGAAAGCAGGCTGGAGGGTGTTCAGCATACCAGACTGCTGATGGATCGTGTGAACGAAGCTTTGACGGTCCTGCGGAAAAAGCCAGGCGATGGGGAAAAGCTATATGATCTTATCTACCTGACCTACATCTCGCCGGAGAAACTCACGCATCCGGAGCTGCTTTATCGCTTGGACCTGTCATCACGGCAGTACTATCGGCTGCGGGAGCAGGCGATAGCGGTATTGTCCATAAGACTGTGGTCGGCTCCGGCGAAGGAGATGGACTGCTGGCTGGAGGTTCTGACGGCGATAGAAAATGCAAGATAGACGGATGCAATCTAGGTAGGGAGCAGTATATTGGACAGGACCGGGTGAGTCTTGACAGATAAACGGAAAAGCGTTTTAATGTGAGTACGGCAAAGACGTCGGATCAAGGGCCATGGCGTCTTTGCCGCTTTTTTGGGGAGGGAGATCGGTATGAAAAGACCTGTTATTGGGCTTGTGCCTCTGGTGGACATTCAGCGGGAAAGCTATTGGATGCTGCCGGGTTATATGGATGGGGTGGCAGAGGCCGGTGGCCTGCCCATCATGCTGCCGCTTACGGACG
Organism: uncultured Clostridia bacterium; assembly: GCA_947627725.1. Classification (GTDB taxonomy): domain Bacteria; phylum Bacillota; class Clostridia; order Oscillospirales; family Acutalibacteraceae; genus Eubacterium_R. The sequence continues at coordinate 892 of CANQXE010000051.1, forward strand.
AGGAGGAGCAGATCGACCAGCTTATGGCACTTTGCGACGGTTTCCTGTTCACCGGCGGGCAGGACGTAGATCCATCCATCTATAGAGAGGAAAAGAATGCGGCCTGCGGGGAGTGCTGCCCAGAGCGGGATGCCATGGAAGAGAAACTGTTGAACGCCGTATTGAGGCATGATAAGCCCGTCTTTGGTATTTGCCGGGGCATACAGTTCATCAACGCAGTGCTGGGCGGGACGCTGTATCAGGACCTGCCCAGCCAGCATCCATCGGCGATAGAGCATCACCAGCGTCCGCCGTATGACGTGCCGGTACACACCGTAGCGCCGATTTCGTCTACACCACTTGCTGCGCTGATGGGGGATAGGGCGTTCGCTGTCAACAGCTATCACCATCAGGCGGTCAAGGAACTGGCACCGACATGGTCCGCCATGGCCGTTGCCCCGGACGGGATCATCGAGGCGGCGTATATGCCGGACGAGCGCTTTGTGTGGGCTGTCCAGTGGCACCCGGAGTTTTCCTTCCGTGTGGATGAAAACAGCAGAAAACTGTTCCATGCCTTTGTCCAGGTGGCCGGGATGTGAAGTGCGGTCTGCAGTTCTAGCAGGCGTACTTTTTGGACTTTCCACCGCTCATGTGCTATACTACTTCGGAGGGGAGGCGAGACGGTGGAGCGGCTTATCATGCACGTGGATGTGAACAGCGCGTTCCTCTCCTGGGAGGCTGCCCGCCGGGTGGCCCAAGGGGAAGATGACTTGCGCCTGATCCCCTCTGCCATCGGCGGCGACCGGGAGAAGCGCACTGGCGTCATCCTGGCCAAGTCCATCCCGGCGAAGGCCTTTGGGATCAAGACCGGGGAGCCAGTGGCCCAGGCGCTGCGCAAGTGCCCGGACCTGATTCTGGCCCCGCCGGACTTCGGGCTCTATGAGCGCAGCTCTAAGGCGTTTATGGATATCTGCCGGGCCTACGCCCCCGCGGTGGAGAAGTTCTCCATCGACGAGTGCTTTCTGGACATGACCGGCACGGGCCACATGTACCCGGACCCCGTCGCCGCCGCCAGCAGGCTGAAGGACGAGATCCGGGACACCCTGGGCTTCACGGTGAACGTGGGCGTGGCGGAGAACAAGATACTGGCCAAGATGGCCAGCGACTTTGAAAAGCCGGATAAGGTCCACACCCTGTTCCGAGAGGAGCTGCCGGAGAAGTTCTGGCCCCTGTCGGTGGGAGACCTGTTTCTGGTGGGCCACGCCACAAAAGAGAAGCTGGAGAGGGCCTATATCATCACCATCGGCGACTTGGCCAAGGCGGACCTGGAGAGCGTGCAGGCCTTGATCGGGAAGAAACTGGGAAAGCTTCTGCATGATTATGCCAACGGCGTCGACGACTCCCCAGTGGTGAGCCAGCCGGAGGAATTGAAAGGCTACGGAAACTCCACAACCTTGGAGGAGGACGTGACCGCCACAGATGCTGCACATGGCATCTTGCTTGCTCTTTCAGACAGTGTTGCGTCCCGGATGCGGGCGGATGGAGCGAAGACCCAGTGCGTGGCGGTGACGATCCGGGGCAATGACTTCCATGATCGCTCCCACCAGCGAAAGCTGCAGGACCCCACGGACGCCACAGGGGAGATCTATGATGTGGCCAAAAAGCTGTTCGCGGAACTGTGGGATGGGAGGACGCCCCTCCGGCTGTTGGGTGTTTCCCTAACAGACCTGGTCAGGGGAGAGGCGGTCCAGATGTCCCTCTTTGACAATGAAAAGAAGGAGAAGGCCCGGAAGCTGGACAAGGCCATGGACGTCATCCGGGACAAGTACGGTGCGGACACCATCATGCGGGCTGGGGCCATAGGCGCGGGAAGAAACGTGGGAAGGAAGCATAAGGCCCAGATCGAACTGAAAAAAGGTGAGAATAGTTAACATAATATTATTTGCGATGTCGGTAGAATCGCTGTTGTGACATAATTCGTTGACAATATGGATACAATCGCGTATAATAATGTTGCCAGAAAGGAGGCATGACAGTGAACTTCTACTCCGTAAGAGATTTGCGCACAGAATCGAAGAGCGTATGGGAGAATCTGGCTTCAGGTGGTGAGGTGGTCATCACAAATAACGGAAAGCCGTCTGCACTGATGATCGATATTCCAGAAGGCAGTTTTGATGACATCGTACAAGCGGTTCGTCAAGCACGCGCCATGATCGCGTTCAACAATATGAGGCGAAAGGCTGCCGCTCGCGGTTTTATGTCGGAGAATGAGATCGAGGCTGAGATCGCTGCGGCCCGAAATGGGGATTGACAGATGAACATTGTGCTGGATACGAATGTTCTTGTGTCAGCTCTGTGGTCGTCAGATAGTAAGCCAGGTTATGTAGTAAATGCTGTCATAGCAGGTCGGTTTACCGCCTGCTATGACTACAGAATATTGGATGAGTATGAGCGAGTGCTTCGGCGGGCAAAGTTTGGCTTCCTGCCTTGGGAAGTAGATTATCTGCTGGAGCCAATCGTGAGAGGTGGGTTATCTGTCGTCCCTGAGCCGCTGATCGATATCCCGTTTGCCGATGAGAGTGACAGAAAGTTTCTCGAAGTCGCAAAGTGTTGTGACGCAGTCCTTGTCACAGGGAATATGAAGCACTATCCGCAGGACGCCCAAATTATGACCGTAGCAGAGTTTTATGGGAAGTATTGTAAATAACTTTCTATGAAGACTTTCCTCGCTGAAATCGTCTTGCAAAGGACTCCAAATGCTGGTATAATCAAACTGTCAGTATCAGGAATTGCCTATAGCAATTGACAGTTTTCTGTTTTATTTAGTGCCTGAAAGCTATTGCTTTCGGGCGCTTTTTTGTTTCTGTCCTCGTGGAGAAAGAGTGGCATGAGAGGTGCAACGGTTCACGATACAGTGGATGAAGTTGCATTACAAGGGGTCAGAGTTGGTGGTGCTCTGGGCCCTTTTTATATAGATCGGAGCGTTTCAGCTCCCCAATTTTGTTTCCGGGGAGCTGCTTGCACCCCGTTTAGATAGGTAGTGTAGAATAAGTTGCGCAAAAAGGAATAGGCAGAAAAAGGGACACGGTTTGCAGTCTCTGGTAGAATGAG
>CANQXE010000052.1 GCA_947627725.1 uncultured Clostridia bacterium
GAGGCGGTCAAGCCCTTCTATGACCCGGACGTGCGCAATTATATCGAGGACGTGCGCCGCAGCCATGAGCAGATCATCGACAGCGTGAATCTGGACACGGTGCTGTTCGCGGGCTTTGATACGGACAAGCAGTCTGACGCCGACCGCACCATCCAGACCTTCCGGGCGTTCATTGAGGAAAACCGGGACGAGCTGACCGCCCTGCGCGTGATCTATGACCAACAGTACAGGGACCGTCCCATGGCCATCGAAAAGCTGAAAGCGCTGTATGAGAAGCTGAAGGGCCGAGGCATCACCGTGGAGCGGCTCTGGGACTGCTACGCTATCAGAAGGCCGGACAAGGTCAGGCGCGGCACGGTGGCAAAGCTGGCCGATCTGGTCAGCCTGGTCCGCTTTGAGATGGGCTATGCCGACGAACTGGCCCCCTTTGCCGATAAGGTGAATTACAACTTCATGCGCTGGACGTTCCAGAAGAACACCGGTGCGGTACACTTCACCGAGGAACAGATGGACTGGCTGCGGCTGATAAAGGATCACATCGCCGCGTCGCTGAGCATCGAGCCCGGCGACCTGGACCTGAGCCCCTTTGACCGCAAGGGCGGCCTTGGCCGGTTCTATGAGGTCTTCGGCCCGGGCTATGAGACGGTGCTGCGGGAAATGAACATTGAACTGGTGGCGTAATGATGGAGATAAAAACATTAGGAACTGTCGCCACTTATATAAACGGCCGAGCATTTAAACCGGACGAGTGGGAAACTTCCGGGCGTCCCATCATCAGAATACAGAATCTAACTGATAGTTCGGCAAAATTTAATTATTCATCGGTGGAACATGATAAACGCTTCCTGGTTAAAAACGGGGACCTGTTGTTTGCTTGGTCTGCTTCCCTTGGCGCGCATATCTGGAAGGGTGGAGACGCGTGGCTGAATCAACATATTTTTAAAGTGATTCCTAACGACGGCGTACATCGGGATTACTTATACTATTACTTGCTCAATGTCGTATCTGCACTGTACTCCAAAACTCACGGGTCCGGTATGGTACATATTACGAAAGGGCCATTCATGGCAACAAAGATACCGGTTCCATCACTTCCAGAGCAGGAGCGCATCGTCGCCAAAATCGAAGAGTTATTCTCCGAACTGGACAGCGGTGTGGAGACTCTGAAAAAGACAAAGCAGCAATTGGCGGTGTACCGGCAGTCGGTGCTGAAAGATGCGTTTGAAGGCAAACTGTCTGGCTCAAAAACAACTTCCCGTCAAACGCTGGCAGAATTCATTGAAAAGCCACGATATGGTACATCAAAAAAATGTGACTATACTGTGTTGGATAAAGCAATTCCAGTCTATCGTATACCGAATATAGACTATAAAGTCGGTCATATTGATCACGACGACATAAAATCTGCTTTGTTTACACCGCAAGAACTGGATGGAATCACTCTCTGCAAGGATGACATTTTGATAATCCGGTCCAATGGCAGTGTTTCTTTAGTTGGTCGTGCGGCCATAGTAAATGATATTGATACCAATGGGACATTTGCTGGCTACTTGATGCGATTACGAATCAAAAACCACCATGACCTTATTCCCCGGTTTTTACTGTGGTATTTACAGTCCCACTCTGCTCGTATCTATATCGAAAACAAAGCTAAATCTACCAGCGGGGTTCATAATATCAATTCTACTGAGATATCAAATCTCCACATCCCTGTATTTCCTTATCAGGATCAGTTGGCAATAATTCAAGCAATTGAATCTCGTATGTCTGTCGTTGACAGCATCGAGCAGACCATAGATGCCGCATTGCAGCAGGCTGATGCCTTGCGACAGAGTATTTTGAAGAAAGCATTTGAGGAGGAATTGTAATGGCCGAGTATAAAGATTGCTATTTTGCATTTATGGATATATTGGGGTTTAAGAACATAGTGCGGAGGGCCTCTTGCGACGAAATATTATCTATATATAACGAAGCAAAGAAACAGTATGAAATAACGATGACAACGGAGGATAAAGTTGAACCGTTATTTGATATATCTGATATGCATATAAAAATCATGTCTGATACAATATGTATCTACATATATTCGGATATTCCAAATTCTTTGCCTTCATTGATTTATATATGCACATTCTTTCAGGCTAGAATGCTGAGGCATTACCCTCCAGTCTTGATACGAGGTGGCATTTCAAAAGGAACATTATATGCAGATGATGAAATACTATTTGGAGAAGCATTGGTAAATGCATATTTGTTGGAAAGTAAAAACGCCATAGTTCCGAGAGTCATATTAACCAAAAGTCTTATTGATAACTATACTGGCAACGATGAAGTATTGAAAAAATCGCTATATGGCATCTTGTTTCGAGACTATGATGGGTTTTACGTGTTAGAATACTGTTTTACGTTTTATTGGATGAATCGCAAGTCTCATGAGAAGGAAATCGCAGAAGTCTGTCAATACGTCCAAAGTGTTCTTGACTCAACAACCGACAATTCGGTTCGGAACAAATACATATATTTGAGCAACAGGCTCAACGATGCCGCAGAAAAATGCGCTCCTGATAATGCGGGAGGTGAAAAACGCTTCCATGCTTGAACAGACTTCCACCATCATCTCCCGCGTGTGGGGCATGTGCAACCCGCTGCGGGACGATGGCATATCCTACGGTGACTATCTGGAACAGCTCACCTATCTCATCTTCCTCAAGATGGCGGACGAGTATTCCAAGCCGCCCTACAATAAGGATAGCGGCATCCCGGCGGGCTGCACTTGGGCGGACATGAACACCCTGACCGGCGCGGCGCTGGAGAGCCAGTATAAGTCCACGCTGGAAACCTTGGGCGAGCAGGGCGGCATCTTGGGAAAGATATTCAAGGGAGCCATCAACAAGATCAGCAATGTGGCCATCCTCTACCGCATCGTGCAGATGATCGACAAGGAGAAGTGGGTCTCCATGTCCACCGACGTGAAGGGCGAGATATACGAGGGGCTGCTGCAGAAAAACGCCGAGGACGTGAAAAGCGGCGCCGGGCAGTATTTTACGCCCCGGCCCCTGATCCGTGCCATGGTCAAATGCCTGCGCCCGGAACCCATGAAGACCATTGCCGACCCCTGCTGCGGCAGCGGTGGCTTTTTCCTGGCAGCCCAGGATTTCATTGCGGAAACCTATCAACTGGACCGGGAGCAGAAGGAGTTTTTGAAAAACGAGACCTTCTATGGCAACGAGCTGGTGGCTGTCACGTTCAAGCTGTGCCTGATGAACCTCTATCTGCACAACATCGGCGACATTTATGGCAATGTCCCCGTGGCCCAGGGCGACTCCCTGCTGGCCGACCCCGGCTACCGGGTGGACTACGTTATGACCAACCCTCCCTTTGGCAAAAAGTCTTCCCTCACCTTCACAAACGAGGAGGGCGAGCAGGAGGAAGAGGACTTGGTCTACAATCG
>CANQXE010000053.1 GCA_947627725.1 uncultured Clostridia bacterium
CATTTTTAAGGTTTTAACCATTTTTTTTATTTATAATGGTTAGTTTTATAAATCTCCCCACTTTGGAAACACTATCAGAAATAAAAACGTAATTTACAAAATGATTAAAGTATGATATATTATAGATGTAAATTATTCAAAGAAAGGAGCGTGATTAAGATGAAAAATTTACAAGTTATTAATAATGCAGAATTAATCACTACTCCTAATTTATTAAACTTTTAGGAATATTCTTTTAGATTATAAAATTAATTCTGCATAATGCAGAATTTTTTTGTTAGGAGGATATTAAAATGATAATGAAATTAAATATCAATGATAGAGCAGCTCTAGCTATCAAAAATAATACTAAAAGAGTAGAAATTAGAGCAAATAAAGAAAAAAGTGAACATGATTATAGTAAATTAAAACAAAATGATATTATAGAATTTGCTAGCAATAATTTAGGTGTATTTTATGTTAAGGTTAAAGAAGTAAATCATTATGATTCATTAGAAGAACTTTTTACTTTAGAAGGAACTAGATACACAACTTCATCTACTAATGATAAAGAAGAAGCAATTAGAAATGTAAGTAAACTTGATGGATATGAAGATGCCATTAAGATAAATGGTGTATACGCTATTCATATAGAATATTTATATAGTGAAAATAGTGTTTGGGAAGAATTATATGAAAAGGCAAAGAGTGTTAGAAATCCAAGAGATGTATCAGGTATGATTAGTGCAGGACAGGTTGGTGCAGCAATATTAACTAAAAATCATAATATTTATACAGGAGTATGTATTGATACTGCATCAACACTTGGTATGTGTGGAGAGAGAAATGCTATTGCCAATATGATTACGAATGGAGAAAATGAGATTATAAAACTAGTATGTGTTGATTCTAAAGGTAATGTTGGATCACCTTGTGGTGCTTGTAGAGAATATATGATGCAACTTTCTAAAAATAGTAAAGATATTGAGATACTAAAAGATATTGATACTAAAGAAATAGTGAGATTAGAAGAATTAATTCCTGATTGGTGGGGAAAAGGCAGAGTTTAATGAAAAATATAGAATTAGTTATTCCTAAATTAAATCAGTATTCTTATGAACAAAAACTTGAAAGTGATCCTAAAACAATGAGTTATAATGCAGGATATAATGTATCATACTTTGGATATCATTATGATACTGGTTGTATAGATTTTCCAAAAGAAAAATGGAAAGATACATATAATAAGAGAATAAATGAAAACAAGTATTTTGCTTATATAAAAGATTGTACTATTAATAGATATGTTGGATATGTTAATTACCAATATAATAAAAATGATGATATTTATGAATGTGGTGTTTTAATTGAAAGTAAATATCGAGGTAAAGGATATTCAAAAGATGCATTAAGACTTTTAATAAAAGAAGCTAATAAAAATGGTATAGAATATCTTTATGATACTTTTGAAAAAGATAGAGAAAATACTTTAAAAGCTTTCCTTGATATTGGATTTGAAGTATATAAAGAAACTACTTGGAAAAAATTTGATAATATAGTAGATGGAGTAATTGTTAGAATTAAGACAGATAAAATAATACCTGATACTTCTAATTTAAAAACTATAGATGATATTTTAGATTTTCTGAAAAATAATATAAGATATGGATGGTTAGATATTAATAATGAAATCCATATTGGAAATATGAAAAACTTTAGGAAACTTTATAGAACCTTATCTATAGATGAAATATTAAAATATGGTATTGGTACATGTATTGATCAAGTTAAATTAATGAATTACTTATTAAATAAAATAAATATTAAAAATAAAATGTTTGCAACTAGAATATATGAGCCTAATAATTTTAATAAGCTAGATGAAGAAGAACATATGCATTGTTTCATATTATGCTTTATTGATAATAAAGTTTATCATATTGAACATCCAAATTGGTATAGAATAGGTATATATGAATATGAAGATGAACAAGAAGCATTAAAAACAATTAATGATTATTATATTAAGTTGTCAGGAGGAATATTAAGACCAATAACAGAATTTTATAAAATTGATAACAATATTTCATTTAAAGAGTTTAACTGCTATATTAATAATTTAGATGTACTAAAAAATAATAATTTAAATTCAATTAATAGGTGGACATTTGGAATAGATAAAGATAAATTAGTGAAACTTGTGTTAGATGGTAAAAAGACAGCAACAACATCTTTGTATGAATATGATAGTTTACCTACAATAGGTGAATTATCAATATTAACTGATTCAAATAATAATGATATATGTATTTTAAAAACAAAAAAGGTTATTATAACTGAATTTACGAATATTACTTGGGATTTAGCAAAATTAGAAGGAGAAAATAATTCATTAGAAGGTTGGAGAAAAGTTCATAAAGATTACTTTAACAAAATAGATTCTACATTTAATGATGATACAAAAATTATATTTGAAATATTTGAGGTGGTAGAGAGATGCAAATAATTGAATACGAGAATAAATATTTGGAAGATGTTAAAGACTTGTTAGTTGAACTTGAAGAGTATATTGTTTCAATCGATAAAGATAATTTAGATCAAGTTCATCCAGAATATAGAGAAAAAATGGCAATTTTAGATTTAGAAGAAGTTAAAAATAATAATGGTAAATGCTATATAGCAGTTGAAAATGATAAAGTAGTAGGTTTAATTATGGGAACTATAATTAAATTTGATGAATATGATTACCTAGACTATAAATGCCCTAAAGAAGGAGAAATAACTGAATTAATCGTTTCTAAAAATGTAAGAAATAAAGGTATAGGCAATATTCTTATGAATAAAATGGAAGAATATTTTAAATCATTGGGTTGTGAATATATTTTAGTAGATGTATTTGCTTATAATGATAATGCTATTAAGTTTTATGATAAAAATGGATATCATTCAAGAATGTATACAAATATAAAGAAGATTGGAGATTAATATGACATTTAAAGAGTTTTATATATCAGATAATGATGGTAAAAGCAATTGTGTAATAAGAAGTTTATGTAAGATTTTAAATAAAGAATATGAAGAAGTTTATAACGGATTATGCGAAATTTCAAAAGAATTAAATTGCTCTTCATTTAATGATATACCAGTATTTGAAAAATATATGGAAGATAATAATATTTTTAAAATTATTTTTGAAGAAGATATTAAAGTCAAAGATTTAAAAATGGATAAAGATTCATACATTGTGTTTTGTTACGATAAAAAAGATTATTATCACATGGTCCCAATTATTGATAATACTATATATGATAAAAACTCTGATTGTTTGAATCTAGATGTTATATCTATTTACAGAAAAAACTAAAATATATCAAAATATGTGAATAATTAGTGAAAATGTCATGTTTTTTTCTTCCAAATAATTAGTAAAAATGTCAGTAGTGATTTTTATAGT
>CANQXE010000054.1 GCA_947627725.1 uncultured Clostridia bacterium
TTTTTATTACTCATTTTTTCCTTCCTTTCCTTGTCCTCTATTTTATCATACTTGTCTACTTTTTTAGTATACATCCAGTGTCTTTCAGCAATGTTTTAAAGCGTGGAGATTTAACGGTTACAAAGACATCTGAGGACGGTCTTGTTGAGGGAATGAGATTTCATCTTTACGGCACTTCCCTTGCAGGAATTAAGGTAGACGAGTACGCAACAACCAACGCAAAGGGTATTGCAACCTTTAAAGATATTCTCATCGGCACAGGCTATACCGTAGAGGAAGTCGATACCGCAATCCGCTATGTAGTACCCGATAATCAGACGGCAGCTATTGAATGGGAAAAGGTAACAAACAGAGATTTTGAGAATATTCTCAAAAAGTTCCGTGTATCCGTTACGAAAAGAGATGCAGAAAAAGGAGAGCCGCAGGGTGACGCTTCTCTTGCGGGAGCAGTTTACGGCATATACAAAGACGGAGAACTTGTAGACACTTACACCACAGACGCAGACGGACAATTCACAACAAAATACTATGTCTGTGACACAGACTGGACGATCCGAGAGATTTCTGCAAGCGAAGGCTATCTTGTTGACGAAACCGTACACAAGGTCGGCGCTGATCCAAAGCTATATATTGTTGAATACAACGACACCTCAAATGATGTGATAGAACAGGTCATTAAGGGGAAAATTGCGATTATCAAGCATACAGATGACGGCTCAACGCAAATTGAAACACCCGAAAAAGGCGCTGAATTTCAGATTTATCTTAAATCATCAGGCAGCTATTCAAAAGCCGGTAAGGACGAGAGAGATACTATCGTATGTGATTCAGACGGCTTTGCAAGTTCCAAGCTGCTCCCCTACGGTGTTTATACCGTGCATCAGACTAAAGGCTGGGAAGGTCGAGAGAAGATAGCCGATTTTGATGTGTATATTCAGACCGATAATCAGACCTATAAATTTCTCATTAACAACAGGAATTTTGAAAGCTATCTCAAGGTTGTAAAAGCAGACGCCGAAACAGGAAAGCAGATAGCCTATGAGGGTGCAGCTTTTGAAATTTATGACAGTAATAATCATAGAATTTCAATGCAGTACACCTATCCTGAAGTTACTTCAATTCACACTTTCTATACAAACAGCGAAGGATATTTAATAACTCCCGAAAAACTTCCATACGGTGATTATTTCCTCAAGGAAGTAAAAGCACCTTATGGTTATGTGCTTGATTCAACCCTTATTCCTTTCAGCATAACGCAGGAAAACAGTTCAACCGACACAGGCGTTACGGTTGTTATGGTAAAAGCGAAAGACCTTGCGCAGAAAGGCGTTATCGAAATAACAAAAACAGGCGAAATATTCTCGTCAGTCGGTATACTCGGCGGCGGATATATTGACGAAAACGGAAATGATATTGAATTTCCGATAACCTACTCTCCGATATATAAGTCAGTAAACCTTGCAAATGCTGTCTTTCAGATTTACGCAGCCGAAGATATTACAACCCTTGACGGAACACTCAGGTATCAACAAGGCGAATTGGTTGACGAAATCACAACAGGAAAAGACGGCATTGCAAAATCAAAACAGCTTTATCTCGGCACATATACCGTGATTGAAAAGACCGCTCCCGACATATTCGTAAATGCAAATGAACAGTATGATGTTGAACTTACCTATGCTGGTCAGGACATTAAGGTGACTTCTACTGCCTTTTCAGTTTTCAATGACAGACAGAAAGTATCTGTTTCACTTGCGAAAATTTTGGAACAGGATAAAATCTTTAATCTTGGTATGAATAACGAAATTCTCTCTGTTCAGTTCGGCATCTATGCAAATGAAGAAATAACGGCGGCAGACGGCTCGGTTATACCGAAAGACGCTCTAATCACCTATGCAAATTGTGATGAGAACGGCAATATTACTTTCAACTGTGATTTGCCGATAGGTTACAAGTTCTACGCAAAAGAAACGGCAACAGATGAGCATTATATCCTCTCTGATAAAAAGTATGAATTTGAAACCGAATACAAAGGACAGGATATTGACACTTATGAAATCAATATCAACAACGGTGAGCCGATAGAAAACAACCTCATCTACGGCAGCATAAAAGGACTGAAAACCGACAGAGAAACAGGCAAGACCATTGAGGGCGCTTTATTCGGTTTGTTCAGATCAGATGAAACCGAATTTACAGAGAAAAATGCCATTCTTACCGCCGAATCGGATGCAAACGGCATATTTACTTTTGATAATATCCCATTCGGTGAATGGATTGTAAAAGAATTAAAGCCGGCTGAAAATTATCTGCCGAGTGATGATATTCACCATATCACAGTTACTGATAATGAACAGATTATCAAAATCAATGCTGTTAATGATCAAATCCCTGAACTCAAAACTACGGCAACCGTAGACGGTGAAAAGGAAATCTGTGCGACAGAGGTATTCACCTTAACCGATACGGTTGAATACAAGCATCTTATTCCGAACAAGGAATATGTGCTTAAAGGTATCCTTATGGATAAGACAACGGGAAAAGCATTGATAATTGACGGAGCAGAGGTAACAGCAGAAATCGCCTTTATTCCGACAGAGCCGAGCGGGACGGCAAAGGTTGAATTTACCTTTGATTCAAAATATATTAAGACTGATACGGATATTGTAGTCTTTGAAACGCTTTACAAGGATTCAAAAGAGCTTGCCGTACACGCTGATATTGAAGATGAGGGACAGACAATAACCGTGAAAGTGCCTGAAATTCAGACAACGGCAAAGGCTAACGGCAAAAAGGAAATCACGGCTAAAGGTGAAATTATCATTGACGATACAGTAAAATATACCAACCTTACACCCAACAAGGAATATACAATCAAGGGCGTTCTTATGGAGAAATTAACAGAAAAGCCGTTTGAGATTGACGGAAAGCCTGTTACAAGTGAAGTAACATTTACACCCGAAAAGAGCAACGGCGAGGTTACTGTTTCATTTACCTTTGATTCAAAGTATATTAAAGAAAGCACCGACCTTGTTGTATTTGAAACGCTTTACCGTGATAATGTTGAAATTGCCGTACACACCGATATTGACGATGAAGGACAAACCGTTACTATCAATATGCCTGTTCACTCAACTCCCAAAACAGGTGATGAGAGAAATTACGGATTCTGGATCGGGCTCGGCGCTGTTGCTCTCGGCGGCGCGATTGCGGCATTCGTTCTCAAAATCAAGGCAAAGAAAGATGAGGACGATCAATATTGAAAAAAGCATATGTTTGC
>CANQXE010000055.1 GCA_947627725.1 uncultured Clostridia bacterium
TGACTGAAATAGTCGATATTCTTAGCAAGATAGAGGGCGCGGATAATAATGTTCTATGACCGTCTGCGGGCAAAAGCTGAAAAATACGCGGCTACAAGCACCCCGACAAATACACTAATCCCTATAGGCTCTTGCATAGCCCCTGCCTATAAAGACTTGCTACAGGATATAAGAGCGGGCAATCATAGCAACTATTTTCTTCCGGGCGGCAGAGGGAGCGGGAAAAGCTCTTTTGTCAGTCTTGAACTGATAGACGGAATAATGGCAGACCCCACAGGCACGGCAAACGCGATGGTTATAAGGAAATACGCAAACACCCTGCGAGAATCCGTCTACAGTCAACTACAATGGGCTATCTCCGCGCTCAATGCTAATAACCTATGGCAAAGCACGTTAAGCCCCTTAAGCCTTATATATAAGCCTACAGGCGCGAGAATATATTTTCGTGGGCTTGATGACCCTACAAAGCTAAAGTCAATTAAACCCGCTAAAGGATATTTCAAATATTTGTGGATTGAGGAACTATCCGAAATCAACGGCGCAAACACCCTCCGAAATGTCAGACAGTCCATTATACGCGGCTCGGAAAAATGTATCAGCTTTAACACCTTTAATCCCCCACAGTCAAAAATAAATTGGGTTAATCAATATATTCTATCGCCCGATGACAACACCCTTGTATTTTCTACTACTTATGAGATGTTGCCGGGAGAATGGCTCGGGCAAGATTTTATAGATGAAGCAGAGCGGTTAAGGGCTGTTAATCCAACAGCTTATGAGCATGAATATCACGGAATCCCGGTAGGCACAGGCGCAGAAGTTTTTGATAACCTTGATGTGCGGGAGCTGTCAGACGAGGAAATAAACACCCATAGCGATTTTATTTATTGTGGGCTTGATTTTGGCTACTCTCAAGACCCCGCCGCTTTTATCCGGCTTGCATACGACCGCAAACGAGAAATAATTTATCTGCTTGACGAAATCTATCAAACAAGACTAAGTAACAGGGAACTTGCTAATCTGATTAAAGAAAAGGGCTACGATGTTACAGGGGTACAAAGGCGGCTCGGAGCTATCGGGGGATATGCTAACTACGGCGAAAAACAAACAATTTTTTGCGACAGTGCAGAACCGAAATCCATAAGCGATTTACAATTTGAGGGAATCCGGGCTATAGGCGCACATAAATTTCCCGGCTCGGTGCGATACGGCGTTAGTTGGCTACAGCATAGGACTATAACTATAGACCCGAAAAGAACGCCCCACGCCCTAAAAGAGCTTTCAGAATATCAATACATTATCAATCGCGATGGCGAAGTAACAAACGACCTGCCAGACAAAGGAAACCACACGATTGACGCCGTGCGATACGCATTAGACGGCATAATCAATCAAAGAAAATATCCAGCATAAAGAAAAGAGGTAACTAAAAAATGTTTATGAGAATTTTTTGCGATAACTGCGGCAGCTTTTGGGAAGTTTACGGTCGTGATAATTGGCACGATGACAAGGCACGACAATGCCCACATTGTTTTGGCAAAATCAGTAAAGACCTATGGGAACAACAAATACTCCCGGCTTTCGGTGCTACATCAGACGCTAACGCCGAAATCCTCAAAGCCCACGCGGGCGAACATCAACCGCTATTTACTATCGACTTTATATCCGATAGCCTTTATCAGAATTATAAAAAGGGGGTGAGGAAATGAGCGAATGGCAATTAGACGGTAAAGGTCAATTATACAAAGATTTGGGCGGCGGTATGAGGCAAATAGCCCCGAACTTTACAACAGGCACAGGGATAATCCCAGAATCCAGCGTTATCAAAATGAAAGAGATACCCGAAAAGCCTAAGAGGGAATGCCCGATACTCGGAACTAACTGCCGCGAGGATAAATGCGCGTTTTATTCGTCAGATAAATGTATCCTATCTTTATCCGGCAAAGAACCAACCGCCGACACGCTCGGAGCGTTTTGCCCTTTGGCACGTCAGAGCTGTCAACAGACCTGCGCACTACATAATGATAATGGGTGCGGAATATTAAATATTTTAAGAAACGAGGAATAATTATTTATTGGAAACTACAGACAAATCGCGGAAGAATTTAACAATATTTGCCAAAGCTCTTTTGAGGAATACACCAAAGCAGAGAGGGCATATAAGCAAGCCGAAAAGAAGAACGGCGAGAGATACGATAACGACCCTATATCACAGGCAAAGGCGGCAAGGGCAAAGGCTGACTATCTTGAAAAGCAATCCGCATTTAACAAAGCAAGAAGAGCGCTCCGCGAGGGTAAAACCTCGGAGATAATGGCGCTCCGAAATAGGCTTGCAAAGGAAATCGCCGATAACAACCTTGCCACGCCCGAACAGGTTGACGAAAGGGCAATCACGCTCATGCAATCGGGGATAATGAAATATAACGAATATGTTAATATGCTTAACAGATACATCAAAGAGGGTAATATCACGATGTCAAGACTACTAAGACAG
Organism: uncultured Clostridia bacterium; assembly: GCA_947627725.1. Taxonomy (GTDB): domain Bacteria; phylum Bacillota; class Clostridia; order Oscillospirales; family Acutalibacteraceae; genus Eubacterium_R. Next base: position 2,495 of record CANQXE010000055.1, read on the forward strand.
GCAATCGAAAAACAAGCCGATGTAGAACAAAGCGCAGGGAATCCCGATAACGCAAGAGCCTATAGAGCACTTGCATATCAGGCGAGACAGACGGACGATGAACATCTACTTAACACTTTCGATAGCCTATGTGAAATCTACGAACGCACAGCGAATAATCCCGCCATGTTCAGCTATTGGGACAGGTTGACGGCGGCAGGACTTGAGGAGTTTTAACCTTATGTATAAAAGACGTACAGGCGAATCCCTTGAACACTACCGGGAATACCAAAGAAAATATCAACGCGAATACCGCGCCCTCAAAAGGCAAGAGCTAAGAAACGCAAATATCGCCTATAACCAAAAGATGAGGGAACATTGGCTACAGAAAGACAAGGCATTTAAGGCTATAGGTGAATCGGTAGACCGTGAGCTTGTAAACGTCTGCTTAAACTGCCAAAGAAAAGACTGTATAAGCGGAAACTGTCAAGAGCTGCGAGAGCTCCGGCGAAAGATGTTAGCTGAAAGAAAACTCGACTATATCAAAAAAATGAAATCTTCTACAGAATCGGAGTAGTATAGACATACTCAAATCTCC
>CANQXE010000056.1 GCA_947627725.1 uncultured Clostridia bacterium
CTCGCGCTCCAAAAGAAGCGTACCGTTAATTTCTTCTTTCATTTTCTCACCTCGTCATTCAGACGAATTTTTTGGGGATTATCCCGCACTTCCGTCCAGCCTAACCCCTATTTCCGCCAATTTGCGGACCTTGTCGGATTCCAGCCTGCCGCTGCGGTAGCGCCTTTTTTGTGAACGAACCCATTCGCCCAGCGGATACCCGTCCTGCGTTATAAAGGTCTGCGGAATCGGCAAGCCTCCGCCGCGCTTGCAATAGCTCAAGGCATATCTGTAACCGTTGTCCCACTTGCTGTCGTTTTGGTTCCAGACCATACCTATGCCGTTCAGAAGATCAATCCTCTCACCCGAGAGTTTGCCGTTTTTATATGCTTTCCTCTGAGCGGCTATCCAGTTGTTCAATGTGTATCCGTCGTCGCAAACATAGTCCTGCGAAACGTTCAGATCGCCGTGTTCATTGAAATATGCCTGCGCGTGTTCATATCCTGTCTGCCAACGGTCTTTATTGCTGTCCCACTTAATGTCGAGAGCTTCAAGCGCATTCTTTCTGTCTTCAGTCAGCTTTCCCAATCTGTACTTTGACCGCTGATTTGAAATCCATACTCCGAGCTTGTAGCCGTCTTCACATTCATACTGACCCGAAACATTCAGGTTTCCGTGTTCTGCATAATATTCTCTTGCGTGGTCAATGCCGTTCTGCCAAGCTTCCTGTAAAACGTCCCAGGATATTTTCAATGCTTCTAAGCGCTTTATCTGCATAGGCTTCAGCTTTCCGTCGGCATACTTTGCACGCTGACTTGCGACCCAAGCTCCGAGCGCAAAGCCGTCCTCAGCCTTATATTCGGCAGGAGGGTCAAGTGCTCCGTGTTCATCGGCATATTTCTTTGCGTATTCATACGCGTTGTCCCATTTGCCGGAAAAGCGGTGCCAGGACATTCCTATTTCGCCGAGCATTTTTATCTGCTCTTCGCTTAAACGCCCTTTTTTGTAGCTTTCGCGCTGTGATGAAATCCAAGTTCCAAGCTTTGCGCCGTTTATCTCGTAATGTGCATTAACATTCAAATCGCCGTGTTCCGCGTAATATTTCTTTGCCAATTCATAATAGTTCGCCCAGTTTCGGGCAAGCACGGATTCCCATTCGACGCCGATAGATTCAATCTTTTCAATTCGCTCAGACGAGAGATTTCCACTTTTATACTGATTCTTAACTCCGCGCAGCCATGCGCCTAAAGCTGTACCGTCCTCGGTCGTATATGCTGCGGGTATATCCAAATTGCCGTTTTCTGCGTAATGCTTTTTTGCAAGCTCAAACTTCTGTTCCCAGGTGTCTTCAAACTCCCAGACCATTCCGAGCTTTGAAAGCTTTTCAAACTGTTCATACGGCATTTCGTTCTCGCGCTGTCGCTGCCTCTGCTTAGTTAGCCAGTTTGACAATTTTGGGAGCATTTCCGCACTCGTTTCAAGGCTGCCATGGTGCTCAAAATACGCCTTTGCAAGCGCATACCCCTCGTCCCACTGGCGCTCGTGCAGGGTGCGCCAATCCATACCGATGGAGTTCAATTTTTCGATTCTTGATGGGGTGATTCCCGACCCGTTTCGGTAATTGATTCTTTGCGTAACCAGCCACTTTCCGAGCTTCATGCCGTCCTCGGTGACGTAGTCGTTGCCCGGAAGAAGATCGCCGTACTTTTTAAAATAGGCTTTTGCCTCATCGAACATATACTCCCAGCTCGCGGAAAGCGCGGTCTCAAGCTCGTCGAAGATTTTCTTGCAGTCCTTGAGGTCGTCGATGACTTCAAAGTTCTCATTGACGATGCTTTCGCCTTCACCGAGGTAGCGGTTGTATTTGATGAACTCCTGCATTTCGTCCTGAACGGAAGAAATGCTGTAAAGTCCGGAGATGTTGTTTACTACATCGAAGATGACGGGTTCCTTTGACTTCCCTGCGCTCAGTGCTCTGCCTATCTGCTGCTTATATATGATAGGTGAAACGGTAGGTCTTAGGAGAATCACTCCGCTGACATCGTCAACGTGAATGCCCTCGTTAAGCGCGTCTATGCAGAACAAAAGGCGCAAATGGTCGCTGTTATCTGCTTTGAAGTCTGCAAAGCTTTGGCTTGCTTCCGGGTCATAGGAATAGACCGAATATATTTTCGGATTCCTGTCTACCTTTCCGAACCATTCCGGAACAAGGGATATCATTTCGTCCATATGTTCCTTATTGGCGCAGAAGACGATATATTTTCCGGTTCTGTCGGCAATATGCTTGTCAAATATAACGTCGAGACCTTCCGCCTTTTCTAAAGCGCGGCGAAGAGCCTCCAGGTATCTCTCTGCGGCGTCGCGGACGGCTTTATTCTTTGCAAGCTTTACGCGGCGCTCGTATCTTTCCAGATCCTTTTGGAAGCTGTATATAGAAAGTATATATTTCGGAGGATTCAGGATTCCGCGGACGATTGCCTCACCGAGGGTCATTTCCGAAGCGATGTTTCCCTCGAAAATCTCGTCAGCCATATCCCGCTGATTGTCCAAGTAACGGATATTCGTCGCAGAAAGACCAAGAACAGGCACATCGGGATATGCGTTCAACAGCTTTCGAACTCCCTGACCCCACATCTCCGCGCCTGCCCTATGAAATTCATCGAGGACAGTATAGTCGGGGTGCAAGTCAGAAATTTCTGCATCCGATAGATTCATCAGCTTGGCATAGGTGAAGAACTCGATGTTCTCGGGCACATATCCCGAAGCCTTTTTGAGAGCTTCAAGCTGAGTTTTGAAGATATATTCCGACGGGGATAACCACAAAATTGTCTTTTCGGGGTTGTCCTCACAGAGTTTGAAGCCGATGAAAGACTTGCCTGTTCCGGTGGGGTGAATAATGGCGGCTTTGCCGGTTGACGCGAGCATAGCAACGGCGGCGTTATACGCCTTCAGGTTATGTTCAAAAAGCTCTATTGCCATACTTCTCACCTCTTAAA
>CANQXE010000057.1 GCA_947627725.1 uncultured Clostridia bacterium
GTTGACGAAATCTGCGCAGAAACAGGATTAGAAAAATCAGAAATTCAGGAGATCCTTTTAGAGCTTTCAAACTTCGCTGTGATAGCGCACGGTCGCGACAAAAACGGCAAAGCGGGCTACTGCCCCGCGTCCGGAATGGTTGCCGTGTGGATGGTGCTCGCGGGGTGCAGCCTTTTTGACCTCGGGGGCGTCCGCGGCAGCTCGTGGGTGTCGGTGTAATACGGTCGCGGGCGGACTGAACACATTTAAACAAATAAATCGTCAATGAGGATTATGCATTGGCGATTTTTATTGTCCAAAGAAAACCACCGGCAGTGCCGGTGGTTCCAAAAAGCTTTAGCTTTGCCCAGTTAAATATCCGAGCGAAGCGAGGACTGCTAACAAGCAACTTGCTAAATTGTCGCAAATTATCGTTAAACTGAAAACTGCTATTTTAATAGCAGTAGGGCAATTAGCGCAGTTGAAAGAATATTGATGAGCCTATAGGCTCTGCCGACAACATGCCCCAAGGGGGCAGTGCAAACCACCGGCACGGCCGGTGGTTATGACTGTCCAAAGAAAACCACCGGCAGAGCCGGTGGTTCCAAAAAGCTTTAGCTATGAGTAGAAAAAATAATCCTCCTTTGCTAAAATAAGAGCGAGGTCTGCCAACCCGCCAAAAAAGCAAAGGAGGAATCAAGTCTTGAAACTTGATACAGATAGTTTAGCACATACAAAGTGGGAATGCAAATACCATGTGGTATTTGCCCCGAAATATCAAAGAAAAATAATATATGGGAAAATAAAAGAAGACGTAGGAAGAATGCTCAGGAAGTTATGCGAGTACAAGGGAGTAGAAATACTTGAAGCAGAAGCCTGTCCCGACCACATTCATATGTTACTCAGTATACCGCCAAAGTACAGTGTATCGCAGATAATGGGATATCTCAAAGGGAAAAGCAGCCTAATGATATACGAAAAATATGCGAATATGAAGTATAAATATGGGAACCGACACTTTTGGTGCAGAGGGTATTATGTAAGTACGGTAGGACAAAACAAAAAGGCAATAGCGCAGTACATAAGGAATCAGCTTCAAGAGGATTACGCAGACGACCAAATAAGCTTCAAGGAGTATATAGACCCGTTTACGGGTAAGCCGGCAGAAGAAAACAAATAAGAAGCCCCTTTAGGGGCATGTTTGTGAAGACCGCGCGGTTGGCAGATCTTTCGACGAGCCTATAGGCTCTGCCGACAACATGCCCCAAGGGGGCAGTGCAAACCACCGGCACGGCCGGTGGTTATGATTATGGACTCCCGCAAAGACGTAAGACTTTGTGGGGAAAAGGAGGCAAAAGAAGCGTTACTTCTTGCCGCTCGACTTCTCTCGTCGTCTTGCGGAGAAGTAATCGCGTCTTTGCGCAAAATGAGCGAGCCCTGCCCAATTTAGGCAGGGCGAGGGATATGGAGCTTGCGACGACGTGCAGGGTTTGGGGAAGGCTACTCCCCCCTGTTTGCTTTCAATAAAGAGCCCTTTTTAATCTCAGTCGATTTTTCCTATAAACCTGTAATAGATGTCTACTTTCTGGCGTTTTTCGCCGTTTTCGAGCGTTTCAGCTTCGTGGACTGCAATCCTTTCAATCAAAGCGTTCAGCATCTCTGCGGTCAGTTCTTTTGGATCGGAGCATTTCTTGATAGTTTCGACCCAGTTCCTGATGTTCTGCTGCCTGTCGGATTTGGCGTTTACCTCTGCTGTCAGTTCGATGATTCTTTTATCAAGCTGTTCCTGCTCAGTCTGAAATTTGGCGCAAAGGCTGTCAAAGTTTCGCTCCGTGATTTTCTCGGATAGCCTGTCCTCATAGAGCTTTGCTAATAAGCCGTCCAACTCTTTCAGTCGTTTTTGTGCCTTTTTCAGCTCCCTTTCAGCATATGAATCCGCGGAATTTTTCTCGCCGTCTTTTATAAGATACTTGAGCATCTCATGCTCGTCGGCTTCGCACAGCTTTGACCAGTGCTGCAACCTCGAAAGAACATAACCATAAAGGTTGTCGTAATTGATGTAATGAAATGAGCAGCTCTCTTTGCCATACTGCGAATAAGTCGAACAACAAAAATATCTCCGACTACCTTTTTTCTTTTTTACTAAAGAATATTTCAGTGAGAATCCGCAATCTGCGCATTTTATCAATCCGGCAAACATTTGCTGCTCGCCACTTCCGGTAGTCTTTCGCCTTGATTTAATCATCTCCTGCACCTTGTAAAAGTCCTCGCGGGAAATGATAGGCTCATGAGTATTCTCGACCTTTATCCACTCGAAAGCTTCTTTTCGCTTCTTCTTTTTGTTTTTGAAAGAAATCGTGGACTGCTTGTTGTGGACCATATTGCCGATGTATACCTCATTTTTAAGTATGAATTGCATCTGCGCGTGCGTCCACATACACTTTCTGTCCTCGGACTCCCTGTAGAATTGAGCGAATGTTCCGTATCTTGAATAGTTGAACCAGGACGGAGTGGGAATTTGCTCGGCAATCAAGGTCTTAACAATTTTTTCTGTTCCGTATCCCTGCAAGGCAAGGTCGAAGATATGGCGGATTATCGGCGCGGTTTCCTTGTCTATGATGAGCTTTGTATGGTCGCTCGGATCTTTTTTGTAGCCAAACGGAGCATATGTGCAAAAGCTCACCCCCCTCTTGAAACTTTGTCTTTAAAGCGGCTTTGATTTTCTTTGAGGTGTCCTTAGCATACCACTCGTTAGTCAACCTTGCATAAAGCATGACGGGTTTACAGTTCTACAAAGCCTACGAAATTGTAGTAGATGTTGATGTCCCGTTCCATGTGGTCGTCCACCTGATATTTTTCTCCGACCTCGATTTTCTGGATAAGCCGGACAAGGGTGGGACGGTCAAGTTCCTCAAGCTGGGTGTAGTCCTGTATCAT
>CANQXE010000058.1 GCA_947627725.1 uncultured Clostridia bacterium
CATCTGTTGGCACACAGGCTTTTTGCCTTACAGGCGTATGGCATGGAATGGAATTTATGCCGTATCATTTGAGCGAAATGGAAAATACAAAAACTCCGATTTGTATATACAGAAAGGATACATTGGTTGATACCTTGGATTGCTATGGATGTGCTTCCAAAAAAAGATACGGCTACGGTAATGCAGAGTGCCTTGCGCAGTGCAACGCCGGGGAGCCCTGCCTTTGCCTGTCCAAAATCACACCTGACGACGTGATGGCGGCGATCGATCACGCGCGGGAAGCAGGAGTGATAGAATAAATGGCTTTGCAAAAACAAATTTTAAATTCAAAACTGATAATTATATTGCTGTTGTTTGCTTTCTTTCCGCCGGCGTATCTTGGCAGGATCGCTGTCATCAATCTTGCCTTGGATGCATTAAAACTGGCAGGATTTATTATGATTTTCGCTTTATTTATGGTTGACATAAAGAAGCATTTGAAAAAGCCGTTCAATATTTTGCTGATTGTTTTGCTGGCAGAGCTGCTGCTGTCCACGTTGATTTCAAAATACGCCTCGCTGTATTACTATATAAGCACGGTTGTTCCTATTTTGGGCATATGTTTTCTGACAGGAGAAATCGCGTTACATAATCCGTATACAGGTTTGAAAAGTATGTATATCTATTTTTCGGCATGTGTGCTAATTAATACGGCGACAATTTTTTTGTTTCCTAACGCTATGTATGCCAATAACAGAGGAATATGGGTATGTTGGTTTCTGGGCGAGGATAACTCAGGATATATCTATTATATAGTTGCTTCTACAGTAGCTATGATATATACACAGTGTATTTCAAAGAAAGCTACTGTTCTGAGCTTTTTGGTGTGGGGGGCTTCGTTTGTTTTTACTTTTTATCGGGATATCGGAACAGGTAAAGCTTGCCAAATAATTTGGGCAGTTCTTGTTTTGGGGTATCAATTTGAATGGATCCGACGTTTTTTAAAGGCAAGATATGTGCTGTATGTAATTGCAGGAGGCTTTGTTGCATTAGTTTTGCTTAGAAGCAGTATAATTGCACCCATTGCTTCTGCACTTGGCAGAAATGTCACTATAACAGGAAGAACCCTGCTTTGGGATCGTGCATTGATAAGAATAAAGGAAAAACCGTTGCTTGGATTTGGTTTGTGTACAGGCGAAAAATACAATGAATTAATGAATACCATGGTTTTAAGCGCACATAATTGGCTCTTGATGTTAATGTTTTACGGCGGTATCGTCGCGGTGGTTTTGTTTTCTTTAACGGTTATTTGCGCTTGCAGAGACGCTAAGCCTGCTCGAAGCAGCTTGTTTTATCGCTGCATGGTTATCGGTCTTATAGTACTCGCGGTAAGATTTTTGGTAGAAGCAGGTGCAATGCATATTATGTTTATGATGCTTGCCATGATAGCATATAGTAATGAATTTACTCAAGGGCTGAAAAATGTGCAGGTAAAAAAACTGTCATTTAAAAACGGAAATAGATTATTAAGGAGAAAGTGATATGGCTTACATAGTTACCGGCGCCGCCGGGTTCATTGGCAGCTGCGTGGTCCGCACGCTGAACGACGCGGGAATCGACGACATCATTGCGGTCGATAACATCGCCGAAACGGATAAATGGCTGAATCTTCGCAACAAGCGCTATTTGGAGTATATCCATAAAGACCGCTTTTTGGAAAGACTGCCTATGCTTAAAGACGTTAAGGCGGTCATTCATATGGGTGCCTGTTCTTCGACTACTGAGCGCTGCTTCGATTATCTTTACGGGAATAACTTCGAGTATACAAAAGCCCTGTGGAATTGGTGCGCCGAAAACGGCGTGCAGTTTATCTATGCCAGCTCGGCGGCTACCTATGGAGACGGCTCCTGCGGCTTCGACGACGAGGGTAACATCGACCTGCTTCGGCCGTTGAACGGATACGGGTACTCAAAACAGCTTTTCGATCTGTGGGTAAAGCATCAGGCGACGGCGTTCCCGCCGCAGTATGCAGGACTGAAATTTTTCAATGTTTACGGTCCCAACGAATATTTCAAGGGCAGTATGGCCAGTATGGTATATCACGGCTATAAGCAGATCCAAAGCGAAGGAAAAGTTCGTTTGTTCCGTTCATGCAATCCCGACTATGAAGACGGCGGGCAGCTGCGGGATTTTGTCTATGTCAAGGATGTGTGCAGGGTAATACTGTGGCTGCTGAAGCACCCGAGCGTAAGCGGACTGTTCAACGTGGGCACCGGACGCGCGCAGAGCTTTTGCAAATTGGCAGAGGCCACCTTCCGGGCGCTGGGGCTTGAGCCAGATATCGAATACATTCCTATGCCCGAGCATCTGCGCGAGAAATATCAGTATTATACGAAAGCCGAAATGAGTAAATTGCGGCGGGCAGGCTATGATGCGCCGTTTATGAGCGTAGAGGAGGGCGCTGCGGATTATGTACAGAATTATTTGGACAAGGGTTTTCTGATTTATTAGCGTGAAAAGAGGGCTTTAATTTGGCAGTTCGGCTCAACATGAAAGACTATCTCTGGAGCTATATCGGCGTGTTGGTATCCGTTGGCAGCAGCGCGGTGCTGCTGCCGTTTGTGCTACACTACCTCAGCGAGGATATGTACGGGCTGTGGGGAGTGTTTCAGAGCATCGCGGGAATTACGACGCTGTTTGATTTCGGGTTCAGCATCACATTCGCCAGAAATATCAATTATGCCTGGTGCGGAGCGGCGGAGCT